>NZ_AXCE01000002.1:0-478574 GCF_000475395.1 Labrenzia sp. C1B70 | reverse complement strand
GCAGGGAAATGAGCGCTTACACCCAAGTTCTCTAAGGGCCCATTTTGACAACCTTCACTTCGGGTTAGGAACTGACTTTCGTTGCGTTTGGAACAAAAGGCTGGAATGGGCGGGGAGCGGGCATTCGCTGCGCGGTGAACGAATGGCCATAAAGCGCAGGAAGCGACCTGTCGCCTCCGTCTACGCAAGAGCGCCAAGCCATGGGATACCGTCGCCGCCGGTCCAAAGACTAGGTGTTCCCAACTCCGCTGGAGGCGGCCTGTCGCGCCATTGCGTCAAGGCGTCGGCATATATGCATTTCCATCCTCACAGAAATCCAGAAGTTTGGAGAGCTCCCCTCCGGTGACTTTGTAGCGGCCTCTACAATCTTTTCATATCCCCATGAGTCGTCGAGCGGACTATGGCTTGGATCGGACACCACGCGTTTTGCGGCAGCCTTATACATCGAGCTCCTCGGTGAGAGTAGCTTCTTCGTTTTGGGATCTACTTCGGGGGCAACTCGATGGTAGTAGACCGATTTTTTGTCGGTTGGAAAGTCAATCCTTGCTCTTAGGTATGAGCCTACAGGTATTTCTATGTCGTTCCGTATGGGATTGATCGAGCCATAGTCGCCGTATTCGATCGGCTGGTTCTGCACCCGGCTTATCTCTTCGTACAGCGTAAGCTCTTCAAGTCGGAATTCGTCGCGCTCTTCGTCGCCAACGTCCGTGACGCTCTTTGGAAAAGACGTTCCAAGGCTGACGATCCTTGCGTGAGGAATGATGGTACGAATTCTTCTAATGAGCGGAGCCACATAGGCGGCATGAAGCGATGCCGTGGAAGCTTGGACAAATTCGAAGTCGAGAACGATCTCAAACCGTTTATCATTCTCAATAAAGGCATTCGCCCTATTAGCTAGCATAGTTAAGTCATCGACGAAGCCTTCGTCGTGAAGCACCGAAGCTCGATAAGATATCAAGTCATATCGATCCTTAAATGCATCGAACTGGGCAAATATATCGGACTCGTACTGTTCGTAGTCATCGTCCTCTCCTGGATTAACTATGAGTGTCGGCCGAACCTTGTCATTCTCCGCATGAAGCTCATTCACTTTTGCGACCCACGCGGCGTAGCCGTCGACGCTACGTCCCAGCGCCTCCGTTTCGCTTGACCGCAACGTCGACTCCCGCGTGATGTCCACCACACAAACGCGACACTTGGTGAAGTCTTCAGTGATAGTCGAGTAAATCTTGGCGATGTTGTATTCAGCTGGCACCGATTTGTCTTTATTGGGACGTTTCCGCCCTCTGGTAATCTCGCAGTGAACAGACAGCTCAGTTTTGCGCGCGGGGCTCAAGTGCTTCCAGGCCCGTATCTCAGCGTCGCCCATTTTGAGCAGCAAGTGATATGTCATGTTATGCCGTAGCCCAGGTCACCGAGACGATACTTCAGAGATTCCTTTGAGACTCCTAACTCCAAGGCCATTTTCGTCAGATTACCACCGGATAGGCCGAATGCTCGGCGCACCAAGATTTCTGGCATGAGTAGTTCGGCCGCAAAAGTGTTGGCTTGATACTCAATCGAGTTCCTGTCGCCGTTTCGGTGCAATATTCGCTCGCCTTCAGGCATCGAGTCGATCTTCCCACGGTGCAGCAAGTAGTGTGCATATTCATGAGCCATAGAAAACCGCTGGCGGTTTTTATGGTGTTTCGAGTTCACGGCGATTTCGAACCTGTTATCAGCTATTCGCTTTATGTAAGCGTCATTGATTCCGAGATCTATAAAGCTCAGTTCGAGCTCGTCATTGGATTCAATAATCGACTCTATGGGAATGGACGAATCCATTGGAAGCCCCATTCTCTGGTAGTAATTCACCACCTGCTCGGGCGAGTCCAGAAGCCCCGGTGGCGGAAGTTCTCTTTGACTGGCTACTGTTCCGGGGCGTTGCGGCCTACGAGGTGATTTAGACACCATGTTCATCAACTCCAAACTAACCAGCTGTTTTATCAGGTTCGGTTACAGTCTCGCCTGTGTCTATTTCTTCAAATAGTCTATCGAGGCGCTCCATGCGCTCTGATAATCCGCCAATGAATTCAGTGTGCTCTCCCGATTTAGCCTTGAGCGCGTCAACGGTGGCTTTCGTCTCCTTGATTTCCTCTGAAATCTGTTCGATTAACAGAGTTCTCCCAGAACTATTGGTGAAAAAGTTTCTGGTGAGACCCGGCAACTCAGCTTCGACATGTTGCTTTGCCGAGTATCGAAGGCTCAAGGCCGCGATAATACCAATTAGCGTTAAGATACCAATCAAGATTACGATCAGATTAGTGTAGAAGCTTGACAGTACTGCTATCATCCCGTCCGAGGTCATCGTATTCTCGAAGAAGCAAATGCTTTTGTCTGCGTAAGTCCAACAGTCGCTTGCAGGAAACGTCGAGAACAGGACTCGAAAGCGGGTCCAACCGTACAGCACAGCAAGTGTCAGTAGCGACGTTAGGGCAGCTGTCGCCATCACGATCCCGATGGTAAGCCTGCTGGGGGCCGCCGTCGCATTGGGTTGATCTTGGTTCATCAAATTACTTGTCAATTATATCTCAAAGGTTTTTTGCACGGCGGTTGACGAATTGCAACTTTAACAAGCAGTGAGAATTATGTGAAAGCCTAGTCCGGCATCGAAACATTGCCACATCGGCTAAGGGCACCCTTATCTGCAACTGAGTATTCACGGACGCTGCCCTTGCCTGAGTGGACCGCTCAGGGATTGAGACCAGTCTTCCGCAGCAGTTTACTTGAACGACCGCTCAGGGCCGTTTGTGTCCATCAGGTACCACCCAATGCCAGAATTGGAGTGCCGTACTGCTGCAGGGCAGCTTGGAACTCAAACCTACCTGATACCAAACCCTAGATTGCACCCAAGCGACCAAGTCGCTAGATGGCTAGAGATCCACCAAAAGGAACTAATATGGGATTTCGTATCTGTTATCTTGCGAGCGAGGCTTTGCCGGACGAGCTAATTGACAAATTGGGTTTAACGAAGGGTGAACCGGCCGAAGAGATGCCAGATGGCAATTGGTGGACTGCAAGACTCAACAGCACCGGTTGGACCATCCTATGGTCAGAGGATGAAGGCTTTGGACGAAGCGTTCGAGATCAGGTTGCCGAACTGTCCCAGAAGCATCGGACATATATCTGCGAAGTTAACGAAACGGTTATGTGGAGCTCTTCCGAGTTATGGCAGAATGGTCGACAGATTTGGAAAGTCACTCACGCCGGAGACAGTGAAGACAGGTTCGATCTATCCGAAATCGGAGAATTTCCAGCAACCTACAACGAATTGAAGCAACGTCACGTTCTGGCTCAAGTGAATAAAGAGGAAAACATTGATTACGCCTTTGAAATCCCGCTTGACCTGCCTGCATTGGAGATTGGCTTCAGGCATGAGAATTACTTAGAAGCTGAGGATGTCGAGGTGTTTAATATTATCGCCCTGAAGAGCCCGAAGATAACACGAAGCTTATTGTCACGCATTTTTGGCAAATAACCCGCGAAGACAGTTGTGTCCGCAGCGCCAGCGCCTGGTTGCTAGCTGTCTTCTCTGATGCAACGAATGGTGGCTTCAGCGGTTCGCATCGCAGCATAATTTTGGCAGGTGGATGTCGGCTTCGGCCCAAAAGCACAAGACTGCTCCAAAAGGCCCGCCGCGCCTGACCGGAAACCAACACCCACTGAGCTGCCACTTCCGCCCTTTCAGCGCCCGGGACAATGGCTTAAGAAAAGAACTCTTCAGCTTTTCCAGCGCATAGAGGGGACACATGGAACAACGCAGATTGGGTGCCAACGGGCCGGAAGTGGGTGCCATCGGCTATGGGGCGATGTCCTTCTCCGACATGTACGGGCCGACGAACGAAGCGGAAAGCCACGCCATTTTGAATGCCTGCCGCGATCTGGGTGTCACGCATCTGGACACGGCCAATGTCTACGGCATGGGCAAATCGGAAAGCGCCCTCGGCACCTATCTGAAAGCCAATCCGGGTGCGCGGGACGAATTCGTGATCGCGACAAAGGCCACGATCACCACCGATGCGGACGGCAACCGCAGCTTCGACAATTCGGCGGAGCACCTTGAGGCCGAGCTGGACAAGTCTCTGCAGCGGCTTGGCGTGGAGTGCGTGGACCTGTTCTACGCCCATCGGCGCGACCCGCGCTTCACGCCGGAAGAAACGGCGGCCAATCTCGGCCGGCTGGTTGAAAAGGGCAAGACACGCGCCATCGGCCTGTCGGAAATCGCGCCGTCTACCCTGCGGCGTGCCATGAAGGTGTTTCCTGTTGCGGCCGTTCAATCGGAATATTCGCTCTCCACGCGCGCGCCAGACCTCGGGCTGGTGCAGGCCTGCGCCGAGCTTGGTGTTGCCATGGTGGCCTTTTCGCCCGTGGGCCGCTCGCTGCTGACGGACCACCCGGTCCCGCGTGAGCGGATCGCCGAGCTACCGTTCCTCAGCACGAACCCGCGGTTCATGGAGCCGAACCTGACGGAGAACCTGCGCATCATGGAAGGCTTCCGCAAGCTTGCAGCGGAGATGGGGACGACGGCGGCGGGGCTGGCGAATGCCTGGCTGCTGACCCGCGGGCCGCATGTGATACCGATCCCCGGAACGCGCTCCGTGGAGCACCTGCGGGAATGCATCTCGGGTGCGGCCCTGAACCTGACGGCAGCGGATCTGGAGCGTATCGAGGCCGTGCTACCCGTTGGCTGGGCCCACGGCGACCGCTACTCGGACGTGCAAAGCATCGGGCCGGAGCGCTATTGCTGAGATGAGCAGGCTGTTTGAAGAACTGGACTACGCGCCGACACCGATCGGCGCGATATCCCTGCGCCGCCGGCATATCCTGGCGCTGAAGACCGACGTCTTCGAAATCCTCCTTGGCGAGGAACACCTGATGTCGAGCCTGTTCACTGCCTCGGAAATTGCGCTGGCGGACAAGGGGCTTGCGGCCCTCGGCGGCGACACGCTGGACGTGCTGGTGGGCGGACTTGGGCTTGGTTACACTGCGCAGGCCGTCCTGGCCCATGAGAGCGTTGCCGACCTCACCGTGGTCGATCTGCTGGAGCCTGTCATTCGCTGGCATGAGGAAGGCCTCGTGCCGATGAAAACCGAGCTTGCCGACAACCCTCGCTGCCGGCTGGTGCAGGGCGATTTCTTCGCCATGGCAGCATCGGAAGACGGCTTTGATAGAGACCATCCCGGCCGCCAGTATGACGCGCTTCTGATCGATATCGACCACACCCCGGAACGGCTGCTGCATGGCGGCTCCAAAGGCTTTTACACGCCCGAGGGCCTGCGCTCCGTCCAGCGTTTCGTGAAACCGGGCGGGATCGTCGGGCTGTGGTCGGATGAAGCCCCGGACGAGGCCATCACGGCCTTGCTTGGCCAGGCGTTTGACGCGGCCTGGGCCGAACCGGTGGTGTTTCCAAATCCCCTGCAGGACGGGCGCGAGGTGACCCAGGCCGTCTATCTGGGGCGCAAGGGGTGAGTGGCTTGCGCTCAGGCGCGCGGGAAATAGCTTTCCCGCTCGGCATCCATGGCCTTCCGCCAGCGGGCCTTTAAAGAGCCGCGGCTTTCCGGATAGCGTTGATCCAGCGCCTCGGCAAAGGTCATGCGGTCGGTGCGGAAATAGCGGAAGCCCTGGCGCAGCTCGCACCAGGCCGCAAGAATGCGGCCTTCGTCCCGGTAGCCCAGCAACACGGGCCAGACCACGCGCTTACTCTCCCTGCCATCGCCGTCGCGGTAGCCCAGCGACACCTTCCTGCCTTCCAGAATGGCCTGCCGCAGCATGCCCGCGTCGACCTTGTCTTCTGATGCCGGGCTGACAGGCCGCACGCTCATCGCGGCTGCCGCAATGTGGCGGCGCAAGGGCCCGGGCGTGATGGCCTCTATCTTGGCGATCAGGTTCTCCGCTGCCCTGGCGAGTTCCGGCTCGGCGCGGGTGGAAACCCACAAGGCCCCCAGAACCGCGGCATCGATTTCCTCGGCTGTCAGCATCAGGGGCGGCATGTCGAAGCCCTCTTCCAGAACATAGCCGACACCAGCCTCGCCCCGGATCGGCACGCGCTGCGCCGTCAAGGTGGCGATGTCGCGATAGACCGAGCGCTTGGAAACCTCCAGCTCGTCCGCGATCGCCTGCGCCGACACCGGCTGGCGCACCCGGCGCAGGATCTGGATGATTTCAAACAGTCTGTCCGCGCGCCGCATGGCCCGTCTCCCCGGCACGATGCTGCCAACACGGTGTCAGCAGGGGGCCTTTATAGGACCCGGACACCAGAGTTGAAAGCGTCCGGAAGACCATGACCCGAAACCTGACAAAACACCTTTTGTGGATCCTCGCGATCCTTTTTCTGACAAGCGGAACAGCGCTTCATGCGCAGGAGACAGACATGACAAATTCACAAGCAGCAGCCGTTCAAAGACTTGGCGTCTATGTGCTGTCCAGCGACCTGCGCCGTTCACGTGAGTTCTACCAGGACCTCTTCAATGCCACCCCCACGGTGGAGACGGACGTCTTCATCGGCTTCGATGTGGCCGGTGGGCTGTTTGCCGTCATTTCAAAACAGGCCTTCGCGCCGGATGCGAAGCTCGGCGGCAACACAGTGCCCTATCTGAAGGTCGACGACATTCAGGCGGCCCTGCAGCATGTCGAGACAATCGCCCCCGATGCGCTGAAGGCCCCCGGCCTGATCAGCGAAGGGCCGATCAGTCTGTTCAAGGTCACCGATCCGGATGGCAACATCCTCGAATATTATGCACTCAACATGCCGATCGACGGACTCTAGAACAGCTACTCGGCAGCTTCATCCGGCGTGCCCAGAGACGCCAGTCCCTTGGGCGTCAGGGCGTAGATGCCTCTTTCCACCCGCTCGAACCAGCCGTAGTGATCGTCGGCCATCATGCGGGTTGCGGTGGCAACGCCTGTTGCCCTGGCCACATCCGCGCCGCGGCTGGGGCCGTTGGTGGAAAGATGTTCCGCGCAGCGGATCGCATCCTGCCGGTAGGCCGTCACGAGCGTGGTGCGCGTCGAACCGCCGGTGTTCGGGTCACCGACCCGGCGGGCAAACTCCCGCAGGAGCCGATCCTTGCGCGGCTTGGACTTGCGCGGGGTGAAAGGCGCCGGGTCCAGGTGCACCTCGACAACGCCATCCGGCAGCCTGACGGTGATCACGCCAAGGCCCAGCCTTCGGGCAAGCTGCAGGTTCTTCTTCAGAGACTGTAGAAACTGCCGACCCTTGCCCCGGACGACCGCGACATAGACTGCGTCGGTCACCGACTGGCGCACGACCGCCTGATGAAACAGGCTCAAGGTGAACCCGGTCTTGAGTTCGACAATCACCGGATCCGCACCCTCGCGGCACGCTACGATATCGGCCGAACCGACTTCGGCCTTCACCTCATATCCCTGCTCAACAAGAAAAGCTTTGACCGGCGGATAGAGCTCGGTTTCCAGAATGCGCCCCATGGCGGCATCCTACGTGCGAAGCCATGGGCGGGCAATCTTCCGGCTGGGGCTGCCGGGCGAAATCCAAGGAATAGATCCGCCGTGGCGTTTCAGGGACGGAGCCGAAAGCCGACACTTTCAAAAAAGACCGGACCACATTGCGTGACCCGGTCCGATCCATCCTTGCGCGTTCCAGATGAGAACGCAGGCGGCCATGGTTACTGCGCCGTCTGAGGTTCCCCCACTGCGGGGGCATTCAGCTGCTCTGCCTCCTGCCGTGCCTTTGCAGCTTCTTCCGCCTGGCGTATCTGCAGAGACGTCAGAAACGCAGGAGCTGCATCAACCTCGTCCAGAGAGGCCTTGATCACCAGCTTCTGGTCACCCGGCTCCACCTTGCTGTGCTCGACCGCATCATAGGGAACGCCGACCAGCTTGGTGCCAAGGCCCAGAAACCCTCCTGCCTCGATCACGACACCAACGACCTTGCCTTCGCCATCGATTTCAAGCGCGGCCACCTCGCCAATCGTGTCACCAGCCGGATTGGTGACTTCCTGCCCGATCAGGTTGCTGGAAAGCCAATGGCCGGATTCCTGCTGGGCAAGGAACGGGGTCACGCCTTCGAACGCGATCTCAGGCGCATCGCCCTCGGGCATAGTTTCCTGGATCATCGGGTCTGCTTCGCGGGGTTGAGAGGTCTCCTGCGCCAGCGCGGGACTGAGCGACAGCGCCAGGGCGGCGATTGTGGCCGGAACGATGTTGCGTTTCATGATTCACTCCCTTGTTGCCGCGCCGGCAGAGCAGACAACCCGTTCGCCCTCACCGATGCGTAGACAAACAGATAGGAAGCAAAATTGGCCTTTTCGGGCAAAGGCCTGATAAAATTAGCTATTAAATATCAGCAGGTTAGCCATTGATGCATGACGGGACATACCCGCAAAACGTGTCAATTTGATGATCGATTCAATCTATACGGGCACCGTATAGCCACCGCACGCCCTCGATATCGCTCGGCTGCAGACCCTCGAAGGTTTCCCGGTACTTGAAGTGCATGATCGAGCTCTTGCGAAGGTAGTGATCGAGGCCGATCGCATGACCGATTTCATGGGCGAAGGTGTACTGCAAATCGTAGGTCTTCAAATCGCCGTCGAAGCCGATTTTCCATTTGTGAACCGGATTGAGACAAACGGCAGACCGGGTGATGCGGGCAAGCTTGGCCGCCGCCGTGGCACCTGACCGTGCTTCCGGTTGCCGGCCGGGTTTTCCGAGACCCCGGTCTGAAACGTCGGTCACATTCGACTTCGGACGATCTGCAAAGTCGGACTGAAACCTGACGTTGGTGAACGCAAATCCCCTCGGAATGGACTGCACGCCCAGCAGAATATCTGCCGCGTTCACGTCCCCAATCTCTTCGAAGGTGAGCCCGCTGACATTTTGCCAAAGCTGGAAAGCGAGCGACGCCTGGCGCCGCACGTCCTCAAGGCCCAGGGAACTCAAGCGCGCAAGGCGCGCCAGACTGTCCATCGCCCCGCAATTTCGCGCTTTCTCCTGCACGATGGGCTGCTGCACGAAGGCATAGGTGACGTGAGCCGGCGTGCCGAGCTCCGTCTTTCCCCATTTCACGAGATGTCCTTCCAGCTTGAGCGGGGCAAAACCTGCAGCGTTGCCTGCCAGTGAAGGAACCAATGAACAAAAAGTCACAATTGCAGCGATGAGGAAAATGAAGCCGGTCTTCAATGTCTCACTCTTTGGTCGTTCAAGGGTCGGGTAAGACTGCTGACCGTAACGCCAAGGCCGCGTCCTGGATCAGTTTACAATGCGGCAGCTTTACCGCGCCTTGCGAAGGCCCTCAGGCCTGCATCCAAGAGCCAACACCAAGGCAACTCTCAGCTTCTTGCATCTGCGCCGAACGTTACGTCACATTGCCGGCGAAGAAAATCCGGAAAAATCCCATGCAGACGCGAAATCCCGAGAAAATTTCAAGCGATTGAAAAATTGCAACAGTCCAACCACCCGAATGCGATGCCGTTTGCTCACGCAGGTGTGAGCACGATCCGCTGAATGAAACGTCCCGATGCCTCGGAAATGCCCGGAAACACCCTATACTTGAACATCGGACGCGCCCGGTACCCACAAGGAGCCGGGCCCAAACGCCCGACAGGAGATTACTCATGACATCCGGTCTCATTACCCGCCGAAACCTGCTTGTCACCGGAACCGCCCTGCTGGTGTCGGGTGCATCCGGGTTGAGTGTTCCCGCACAGGCCAAAGGCGTGGCGCCGACAGCGTCGATGCGGGGCGGGTCCAACAACTATCGGCCCGGTGCGCCCATTGTCGACAGGATTGGCGGTGGCGGTTTCTGGATGAACGGAACCGTGCGGCGCGCAGGTGACGGTGCCCCTCTGGCAGGCCAGCGCATTCAGATCTGGGCACATACGACCGAAGGGAACGAACGCGACCAGCGCAGCCATGGCGCGACGCTCACCGATGCCAATGGCGTCTTCCGCCTGGAAATGCCGCAGATCGTTCCGGCCTTCGGCCAGCCACACGGGCATCTGGCCTATGACAGTGGAGAGTTCGAAACCGTCTTTCTGCGGCCGGTGATGAGAAGCTCGGCCGACACCAGCCTGGAAGCACATTTCGTGCTGCAGCCTGCTTGACCCGGACTTGCCCGACGGCATGAACCGCCTTCGTGCTCTTCTGATATGGGCCATCCTGGCAACGATCCTTTTTGTGCCGATGCTCGCGGCGGCGGCAAGCCCGCTGCTGCAATGGCGCCAGCCGGTCTATATCGCGGCCGGCTTTGCCGGCATTGCAGCGATGGCGCTGCTCTTGTTGCAGCCCTTGCTGGCTGGAGGTTATCTCCCTGGTGCTGAAGGCCTGAAGGGCAGGCGCCTGCACCGCTGGACCGGCTCGTTGCTGGTGCTGGCGATCATCCTGCATGTCGGCGGGCTCTGGATCACCAGTCCACCGGATGTCATCGACGCCCTTCTCTTCAGATCACCGACACCCTTTTCCGTCTGGGGCGTGCTTGCCATGTGGGCCGTATTCGCCGCGGCATTGCTCGCCGCAGTCCGACGGCGCCTGCCAATCCCCCCGCGTCTTTGGCGCCGCCTCCACACCCTCCTTGCCATGATGATCGTCATCGGCAGCGCCGCCCATGCGCTGTTGATCGAAGGCACGATGGAGACACTGTCCAAGGCCGCGCTTTGTGCTTTGGCAGTGGCCGCGACGGTAAAAGTGATCTTCGACCTGAAAATCTGGGCGATGAGACCGCGCCAGAAGAAGACTGGCTCCTGATTACCATGCAGCGCTTCAAGCAGCCGCGGCACAGAACTGCCTTAAAAGGACAGGTTTCATATCTTGCGATGTGAGCGCGCAAGAACCCATGCTATGGTTTTTCCGATTTCTGTTCATGCCAAATGGCAGCACCTCTTTTGCCTCCACTGCGGAATTTTCCAGGTTTTGACTGTTCGGGAAATCCGAACTTCTCTCGTGGTGGCAGGTGCAGCCTGGTGACATTTCGAAAGCCTGATTTGCCATGCCCTTCCGTTTTCCTGCCCGGCCCTTTTTCTTTCTTGCCACACTGGTGCTGTTCGCCCAGAGCGCCTCATCCGCTGAGTTGACGCTTGTCTCCTTCCGCTACAGCGACGATGCGCCGGTGGTGCATCTGCGGTTGGAAGGGGAAATACGGGCGGAGGATGGCGACCGCGTGGAGGAGGCCTTCGCGCAGCTGGCGCGCTGTTCGGGTGCGGCCTGCAACAACGATTTTGGCGGGCCGCGTGCCGTCGTCTCGCTGTCGAGCCCCGGTGGTTCCTATTCAGCCGGCGTAAAGCTTGCGGACTTCTTCAGAAACAACACCATCGCAACAGTGGTCGAAGCTGGAGACAGCTGCGTTTCGGCCTGTGCCATGGCGTTTCTGGGCGGCTCGTCCTTCTGGCCGACCGGCGGCATCGGCACCTTCATCGACCGCACCATCGAACCGGGTGCAAGGGTCGGTTTCCACTCGCCCTATTTTACCGAAGAGACTGCGGTTGCCGCCGTCCGCAGCGGTCAATTGGGTCAGCTGCTCGAGCTGACCCGGCTTGCGATTGCCGACATCGTCAAGAACCTGACACGCTACTCGGTCAGTCAGCATGTGCTGGACCGGATCATCAGCATGGGCCCGGAAGGATTTTATGAAGTCGATACGCCCGCCGCGCTCTTTGCGATCAGGGCGCAATTGCCCAGCTTCGACCCGGCCCTTCTGAACATCCCGTTCGAGAACCAGATCCTGAACGTGTGCAGCCGCCTGGCCGCGCTGCACTACGAGCAACCCCTGGGCCTGCTCGATGCGTCGCTGCTGGAAGATACCAACGACGGCCGCACACCGGAGGGCGACAGGATCAGGCTCTACGACCTTGCCGACCGGCCGCTCAACGTTGCTGGCTGCGGCGTTCCGCGTGACAAGCAGTCCGGCACCATCGATACCATGTCACTCTACCGGCTGGTCAGCGACGGCGAAATCTTCGAGCCGCTATTGTCGTTTCACAATTCGAAAGACGGCGGCTGGTCGTCGCTTGGTTATCGGGGAGGACGGGCAACGGACGCTTTCATCAAGCTGGGGCCGCTCAACCATGTGCTGATGGCTCCGGACGAAAAGCTGAACGACCTGCCACGCGCGGTTTGGGAAGAAATAGAAGCCGCCAAAGGCCGGGTCGCCAACCCGCACCTGCCGAGCCACAGCCGCCCCTGGCCCGTGGAAACCATGGCCGCAACACAATGGTCGCGCAGCTACCTCGGCGAAGGACTGACGATTGTCGAACAGACCGGCCCGGCAAAGCTCTTTGAAGAGCTGGCCGAGCAGGCGGAAGGAACCAGCATTCTCTATAGCCAGGACAAGCCGGACACTCTGGTACGGTCCGGCGAGGACACCGAAACCGGCACCTCCTACTACTGGCTCGCCCTTCGCTCCGGCAACCGGGCCGCCACCATTCGCGTTGAAGCGCCCGCTCTGGCAGCAGGCCTCACCAACGCCCAGAAATCCCTCATGAGCCTGGTGGCCTGCTCAAGCGATTTCGAAGGCGTTCATCTGGGGTGTTTCAAGTAAGGCGGTTCGAAAACCGCGCGTCAGGACACGGCGCCATGTTCAGCGAGAAAATTCAGCAGCACGCGGACACGGGCCGGCAAAGGGCCGCCCTGGCCGGTGTAGACCGCGTGGAAGGCTTCGCTGTCGTCTGCATAACACTTTTCAAGAACCGGCTTCAGACGTCCCGCAGCGATGTCAGCACGTACGGTAAAGGCGGCCAGACGCGCCAGCCCAAGGCCGTTGATCGCCAGCCGGCGGATGGCCTCGCCGTCGCTCGCCTGAACGCGCCCGGGCGGGCAGACTGCTATCGGTTCGTCGTCGCGCAGAAAGCGCCAGGTATCGACTTCCCGCGGATAGTTGAACCCGATTTTTCTGTGCCCCTCCAGATCCGCGACACAGGCAGGTTCCTCGACACGCTGAAGATAGTCAGGCGAGGCGACGATCAGCATCGGTGTTTCGCCGAGCTTGCGTGCTACCAGGCTGGAGTCCTTGAGCGGCCCTGCCCGCACCACAACATCCGTCCGCTCCGCGAGAAGGTCGATCAAGGCGTCGGTCAGAACGATTTCGAGAGAGATGTCTGGGTACTGCTCGAGGAACACAGGCAGGACGGGCTCAAGAATGTGGGTCGCATAGGAGGCGCTGGTGTTCAGCCGAATGCGGCCGACCGGCTGCTCGCCCAACCCTGCCTGCCGTTCCGCTTCATCGATGCTTGAGAGAATTTCTCGCGCACGCTCGTAAAAGACACATCCTTCGGCCGTCAGGTCCAGGCGTCGGGTGGACCGGTTGAAAAGCCGTGCACCAAGCCGTGTCTCGAGCCGGGAAATCAGTTTGCTGACTGCAGACTGGGTCATCCCCAGGTGCCTGGCTGCGTGGGAAAACCCGCCTAGTTCAACAACCTGAACAAAGACCTCCATCTCACCGCTGCGGTTTATGCTGGCGCGCGACATATGACTTCAATTCACTTATTATATTCATTTCGGGCGTATAGTTCATGATATGAGCACTGCCTAGGTTCCGTCCATCGAAATTTCATGGACCGGATCCAAAATGCCCCTTGCTCTTTATGCACTGGCGGCCGGAGCCTTCGGCATCGGCGTCACAGAATTCGTCATCATGGGCCTTCTGCTAGAGGTCAGCCGCGATCTTGGTGTCTCGGTCGCTGCAGCAGGAATGCTCATCTCCGGCTACGCCCTCGGGGTCGTGGTCGGCGCGCCCATCCTGACCGTCTTCACCGCGACATGGAACAGGAAGCGCGTGCTGATCGGCCTGATGGTGATCTTCATCATCGGGAACGCCGCTTGCGCGCTTGCGCCCAGCTACGACCTGCTGATGGCAGCCCGTATCCTCACGGCCCTCGCTCATGGAACCTACTTCGGTGTCGGCTCGGTCTTTGCCGCCTCCATGGTCGGCAAGGACAAGCAGGCGTCCGCAATTGCCATCATGTTTACAGGGCTGACGCTTGCCAACATCCTCGGCGTGCCGGCCGGAACCTGGCTTGGCCAGCAATTCAGCTGGCGCATGACCTTCTGGGCCGTGACGCTGATCGGCCTGGCCGCACTGGCCGTGCTCATTCTGCTCGTGCCGACGGATCGTTCGCGCGCCGCACAATCCGGCTGGCGGGCCGATCTGAAGGCCGTGTCGCGCGCCTCCGTCCTTCTCGGTTTCCTGACGACGGTCCTGGGGTTTGCAGGCGTCTTCACCCTGTTCACCTACATCGCCCCGTTGCTGACGCAGGTCAGTGGATTTGCCGACACGGCGGTATCCCCGATCCTGTTGATCTTCGGTGGGGGGCTGGTCGCCGGAAATCTCCTGGGCGGAAAACTTGCCGACATCAGACTGAAGACCGCGCTCATCGGCAGCATGGCAGCCCTTGCACTCGTGCTGGCGGTCATGTCCGCCGCCTTTGGAAACCAGACCGCCGCCGTGGTGCTGACGGGACTGCTCGGCGTGGCGGGTTTCGCAACGGTTCCGCCGCTTCAGTCCTGGGTTCTGTCGAAGGCCGTTGGCGCCGGAGAAAGCCTTGCGTCCAGCCTGAACATTGCCGCCTTCAATCTCGGCAACGCACTTGGGGCCTGGGCCGGCGGCCTGGCCATCTCCCGTGGGCCCGGACTTGAAAACCTGCCCCTGGTCGCCGCGGGCTTCCCCCTCCTCGCCATCGTGGTCGCGCTTGCCTCCTTTGCGATTGAGCGGCGGCGCGTGCCCTCCCCGATCTCCACTCACCAGACTGCCAGCTAGAAAGGACATCACCGACATGGACTATCGCTATCTTGGAAACTCCGGGCTCAAGGTTCCCGCCCTCAGCTTCGGTGCCGGCACATTCGGTGGCTCCGGCCCACTCTTCAGTCATTGGGGCACAACGGACGTCGCAGAAGCGCGCCGCCTTGTCGACATCTGCCTCGAGGCCGGCGTCAACCTGTTCGACACCGCGGACAACTACTCCGAAGGCGCTTCGGAAGAAGTGCTCGGTGAAGCAATCAAGGGCCGCCGCGACGAGGTCCTGCTCTCCACGAAAATGAGCCTCCCCCTGGGGGATGGATCCAATGAGGCAGGGTCTTCACGGTTCAGGCTGATCAGGGGTGTCGAGGCTGCACTCAAGCGCCTTGGAACGGACCATATCGATCTTCTGCAACTGCACGCATTCGACGCGTTCACCCCGGTGGAAGAGGTGCTGTCGACGCTCGACCAGCTCGTCCGCGACGGGAAAATCCGCTATGTCGGGGTATCCAACTTCTCCGGATGGCAGATCATGAAATCGCTGGCCGTTGCGGAGAAACACGGCTGGCCGCGCTATGTCGCAAACCAGGTTTATTATTCTCTCGTCGGACGGGACTACGAGTGGGACCTGATGCCTCTCGGCGCAGACCAGGGCCTGGGCGCCATGGTATGGAGCCCACTTGGCTGGGGTCGGCTGACCGGCAAGATCCGCAGGAACAATCCGATCCCCGAGGGCAGCCGACTGCATGAGACCGCAAGTTTCGGACCTCCCGTGGAAGACGATCTGCTCTATTCGGTCGTCGACGTCCTGGATGCGATTGCCGAAGAAACCGGCAAGACAGTCCCGCAAGTGGCGATCAACTGGCTGCTTCAACGCCCCACTGTCGCGTCGGTCATCATCGGGGCGCGCAACGAAGCGCAACTTCGCGACAATCTGGGAGCAACGGGTTGGGCACTGACGGACGAGCAGATTGCCCGTCTTGATGCTTCGAGCGCGCGGACTGCTTCCTATCCGCATTTTCCCTATCAGAGGCAGGAGGCTTTCGCACAGCTCAACCCATCCCTGGTCTGACGGGCAATCCTGAACGGCGCGGCAGGTGACAGCATGAACCTGTCGCGCCAATGGACCTTGGTGCTCAATACCAGAACCCTTCCCGCCGCCAGATGGTGAAATGGCCACGCACAGGTGGGGCCGGGGTGCCGCCGTCGATCGTGAATTCGCAACCGCCCTTGAGACCCTTGCCGCCGGTACGGCGCAGGATCACGTATTCGTTGCATTGCGGACCACCGCTGGAGCTCTGGCACATGTCGATGCGCGCGCGTTTCTCGTCCAGAACTTCCCAGACCCAGTCGATCATCGCCACATGTCCGTTCCAGACCATGAAATCGAGTGGCTTGACCTCGTTGATGTCGTCGATGTTGGTCTTGGCAACATGATCCGGATACCGCCGGGGTGAAACACCGTAATACTTGTCCCACTCACCCGTGAATATCAGGAAATTGGCGATAAAGCCTATGCAATCCATACCGAAAAAGCGGTCTTGCACCATCTGCTGCAGTGCCGCCTGATCGGACATCTTGTCGAAGTAGAGTTTCTTGATCTTGCCGGTCTGCTCGACATCCTTGGAGCCGTCCTTGTTCGCACGGCCGCAGACCTCAACCTTGTACTTGTCCAAAAGATCCTTGTTCTTCAGCATGAAGTTCCAGATCTTGACGAATGTCTTGTCGTTTCCCTGGCCTTTCAGCGCCAGGTCGATCTCGCGGCCGCCGACATGCTGGTTCAGCGTGATGCCGTGGGGATCCTTGATCCAACGGAAATTCTTGAAAAAACTGGTTGCGCTGTCGTTGCCGCCGTTACCACGGTCCTTGCAAAGGTACTGCGTAAGCTTGACCCGGCCGGCGCTGGTCTGCAGGCCAGGATTTGTCAGAACGTCGACGTATTCGTAAGGCAGAAAAAAAGACTCGGCCACATTCACTCTCCCTTGGTTAGGCCCCCTCAATGGCCCCTGAAGCTGTATGCGTAATCGGCGTCTTTCGTAGGCTTGCCGGTGCAGCCAAATAGCCACGTCCCCGGCGAATGCGTCTGTCTTCCACGTCACATTATTTGTCATTGTTGCAATGCGCAGCATCACACCTTTTGAGGGATCTCGGCCAGCAAGATGCGATCAAGGCGATGCGCCTTGTGCGAGGCAACTGAAGCCCCGCCATCCCCGAGACCCCGCACATGAGCTGTTCGACAGGGACAACACCTGAAAAGGCGTCTTTCCCTCACGCGATTTCGCCGATGGACAAGCCGCGTCATCACCCCTATGATCAAGTCATCTGATGATTTGGTGACTTCAAATGCAATCTCTGGCAAAAACGAGCCTGGTTGACAGCGCAGCCGAGGCGATCCGGGCGGAAATCGTGGGCAATCGCTGGTCCGTGGGGGAAAAGCTGCCCAACGAGGCTCAGCTCTCGGCGCAGCTTTCCATCAGCCGTGGCACCGTGCGCGAAGCCGTGCGCGTGCTTGTTTCGCAAGGCTACCTGGAAACACGGCAGGGTTCGGGCACCTATGTGCTGTCGGTCGTCGATGCCATCGGGCCATTGACCATGGCGCGTCGCGCGACCCTGCGTGACCAGTTCGAGGCCAGACTGGCGCTGGATGCGGAGGCCGCCAGGCTGGCCGCTCATCGCCAGACACCAGAGGTGATTTCGGAGCTGCGCCGCTTGCTCACGGAGCGCGGAAACTATGATGGTCACGACAAGGCCGGTTTCGTGGAGCGCGACCTTGCCTTTCACCGGGCTGTTGTTGCGGCCTCGCAAAACTCCGTTCTGGTCAACATGTACGAATTCTTCTCCAGTCTGATCGGCGAGACCATCGAGGCTACGCTTGGAAAAGACCTGCAGGAACCCGATATGGCGGCCCACGCGGCCATTGTCGATGCCATCGAGACAGGCGACCCGGAACTGGCCGAGGCCGCCGTCCGCCGGTTCATGGCCCCTGTCCTGAGAGACCTGGAGCGACTGCTCGGCTCATGACACAGGCATCTGAAATCGATCCCGGCTCGATCGAACTGATCGATGCCGAAGACATTGACGTTTCCGCTGAGCAATCCCAGCCGGCGACGCAGAGCGGACTGGTGCGGTTTCTGCTGGGCGCAAGCCTGGTACTGATCGCCTTCAACCTGCGCCCGGTCTTTTCCAGCGCGTCGGCTCTGCTTCTGGAAATCCGCGAAAATTTTGGCCTGTCGCCAACGGGCGCAAGCCTTCTGACGACACTGCCCGTTGTGTGTCTCGGCCTGTTCTCGCCGCTGGCTCCACGCCTTGCCCGCCGCATCGGCACGGAACGCACATTGCTTGCAGTCGTGGTTTTGCTGGCCCTTGGAACGGCAGCACGAGGAACGTCCTCCGTGCCGTTGCTGTTTCTTGGAACAGCGTTGGCGGGTGCCTGTATCGCGGTTGGCAACGTACTTCTGCCCGGGCTCGTCAAGCGCGATTTCCCCGACAGGGCCGCACTGGTGACCGGGTGGTACACCATGGCACTTTGCGCGGGCGCTGCCGCCGGCGCAGGATTGACCATTCCGTTTGAAGCGGCCCTCGGTGGTTCTATCGAGGGCGCGCTTGCGATCTGGGCCGTGCCGGCACTCGTGGTGGCCGTCCTGTGGTTTCCGCAGGTCATGGCGACGCGCAAACGTCCCAAGGGTCCGACTTATGTGGTGAAGGGCATGTGGGGTGACAGGCTGGCCTGGCACGTGACCCTGTTCATGGGTCTGCAATCCGCACTTGCCTATTGCGTCTTCGGCTGGCTGGTACCGATCCTCCGTGCCCGCGGGCTGGACGGCGTCACTGCCGGCGCAATCGTGTCGGTGTCGGTGATGGTGCAGGCTGCCGCCTGCCTGATAGCACCGCATCTTGCCGTTCGCGGCAAGGACCAGCGGCTGATCAACGTCGCACTTTGCGCCATAGCGGTTATAGCCCTGCTCGGCCTGCAATTCGCGCCACTGTCCACCGTCTGGATCTGGGCGGTGCTGCAGGGCATCGGCCAGGGCGGACTGATTGCGGTGGCGCTTACGGTCATCGTGTTGCGGACACAGGATTCCCATTCCGCTGCGCAGCTTTCGGGCATGGCCCAATGCGTCGGCTATACGCTTGCCGCCATCGGCCCACTGATCGTCGGGCTCATCCGAAGCTGGACGGGAAGCTTTGCCTGGAGTGCGGTGCTGTTCGTGGCGCTTGGCCTTGGCGCCGCCATCAACGGCTGGTTCGCCGGAAAGGCAAGTCACGTCAATGTGGAGACGGTCAAGCTGTCCGGCTGACCGCGCCAACGGGGCCTGATGTTTCCAGGCGGTATTTCAGGAAACGCGTGCCGTCATAATCGGTCTCGCCGATGAAACGAGCCCCCATCCGCCGCAGTGCACCGAGGTTCCGTCGGGACGGCGGCAGCAGGAAGGTGACGAATGGAATGCGCGGGTCTTCATTGGCAAAGGCCAGCGCCTTTCTGGTGATCGGCATGCCGAGGCCAAAGGCTGCCGGGTGCAGCACCAGCCCGAAATCCCACTCCTCGCCTTCTTTCTGAAAACCACCCCAGCCGACATAGCGGCCGTCTGCCAGAAACGCCCAGTGACCAAGTCCGTCGCGTTGCCAGCAAGCCTCCTTGGCCGCGACGAACTTCGCAGCCATCTCGAGATCCCATGAGAAGGTCAGAAGCGGCATGTGGGTGCCGACACGCGGGTCGGACATATGCGCGACCAGCTCTTCCAGCGGAATGTCCGGCAGGCGCACAAACTCGATTATCGGCTGACTTGATCTGGGCATGGGCTGGCATCTCCTGAAACTGGCCAGCGCCTCTTGCACCCAAAATGGCCGGCCCGATCAAGACAACTCCTTTGCCTGATGATCAACACTGCGTGTTCAGGCGGTGGTGCCGTTTTCCAGGCTGACGGAGACATTCAGCTTGTTACCGTCGAGATCACGCACATAAGCGCCGAAATAATCCGGGTGATAGGAACGAGGGCCGGGTGCGCCTTCATCACGCCCACCACACCGCAGTGCGGCAGCATGAAACGCCCTGACGGCCTCGGCATCCGGCGCATAGAACATGACCTGCGTACCATTGCCCGATGTGGCCGCCCGCCCGTCAAACGGCAACAAGACAAACAACGATATACGGCCATCGGCACCTGCATAGCCAAGCTCGCGGGGATCGGAAAAAACCCGCTTCATGCCAATTGTCGCAAGCACTTCGTCGTAAAACCGGCCGGCAGCCGAAAGATCGTTGGCGCCGATACAAACCCCTGACAACATTTTTGAAAATTAACCCGCGCTGAAGGTGTGGCCCGTCTCGGCCAGGCCGTCTGGCCCGCTCATATCACAGTTCCTCCCGCTTGCCAGAGCCGTAACGCAACAGTGCGCAAACTTACCTCACCAACCGCAGCAGAGCCGCAGCGAGACGGCTCCTCGCTGGAACAGCGCGACGAGCCTGGCCATACACGTCAATGGTATGGAACGCCGTTACCGGCGGTAGGTCGCGGCGATGCGGGATATCTCTTCGTAGATGCCCGCCAGGATATTGAGGCTTTGCCCTGCCTCTTTCAGGCGCTTGTCAAATTCGGGCAGACTTGAGATCTGCTCAATCAGCAGCCGTTTGCGCACAGCGCCGTAATCATCGGTGATCTTCTTGCCTTCCGGTGTCGCCTGATAGGTCACGCCTGTGCGGCCCGAGCCCTGCTTTTCAATCAGCCCCGCCGCCACGAGTTTTCGCATCGAATACTGGATGTTCGGAATGTCGTCGCGGTTGGTAAGCCGGGCCAGTTCCTTGATGCTTTTTGCCCGGTCGTTCATGCGCACGATATGCAGCAGTGCGTTTTCCGGGCCGGTCGCCCCAACGTCGCTGACAGACGCCAGGCATTCTGTCTGCCATCGCCCGAACGCCTCGAAACAGCGCATCAACGCGAATTCCAGCTCAGTGCAGACGACCTCCGCATCGTTCTCCGAAAGGTGCCAGTGATAGTTGAGCTTCTGATCGTCCGACTTGCCGGTCATCGGTCCCTCTTCGTTTTTTCAGATCGAATATAGCTGCGATTCAGTTTGACGTAAGGGCGTTTTTGCACATAGTTTTAAATAAAAAATACAATTGAAAATCTATCCTAAATGGAGGGGATCCATGCCTACCAACATGATGAAAGACAAGAACGGCTTCAAACTCGGGACGTTTTCGTCCAATTGCTCGTCCGGGATGACGGTCACCAAATCGCCGTCCAGATGGGTCAATAGCTGGGAAAACAACCTGAAACTCGGCCAGATGCTGGACGATGCCGGCATCGACTTCATGCTGCCGATCGCCCGCTGGATCGGTTACGGCGGCGAGACGGACTTTCACGGCAGCGTGCTGGAAACGGTCACCTGGGCAACCGCGCTGCTGGCCTCAACGAAAAACATCACTGTGTTCGCCACGGTGCATACTGCTGCAAACAATCCGGTGGTCGTGGCCAAGCAGATTGCCACGATGGATCAGGTGGGCAATGGCCGCGCGGGTCTGAACATTGTCGCGGGCTGGAACAAGCCGGAATACGAAGCCCTGGGCCTGACCCTGCCCGACGATCATGAAACCCGTTACGGCTACGCCCAGGAATGGTTCGATGTGGTCGAGAAGCTCTGGACCTCTAAGGAGTATTTCGACTGGGAGGGCAAGTACTTCAACCTGAAGCACGTTGCCGGCGACCCCAAGCCCGTCAATGGCCGGCCACCGATCCTGAACGCGGCAGGTTCAGCAACCGGACGGACCTTTGCCACCGACAACGCCGACTACCTGTTCACGCCGGCCATCGATCTCAACCGGTCCGTCGACGAAATCAAGGAACTGAAAGCGCAGGCGGCGGAGAAGGGGCGCGATGTGGGAGTTCTGACCTTCAGCCACGTCATCTGCCGGGAAACTGAGGAAGAGGCGACCGCCCTCCGAGACCGGCTGATGGGCGATCTGGCAGACTGGGAAGCGGTGGACAATCTGGTCAATCTGCAGTTCGCGCATGCGCAGTCGTTTCCGCACGACCTGCTGGCCCAGATCAAGAACCTGTTCGCCATGGGCCACGGCGGGTTCCCGCTGGTTGGAACTCCGCGGCAGGTGGCCGACGGCATCCTCAAACTGCACGAAACAGGCTTTGCCGGAACGACGCTCTCCTTTGTCGACTATGTCGAGGAGTTCCCGTATTTCCGCGACAATGTTCTGCCGCTGCTTGCGGAAGCCGGTATCCGGTGATGAACCCCGTGCCGTCCAGAGAATTCACCAACGCCATGCGGGCGTTGGTGGGCAATTGTTCCGTCATCACGGTCGGTGAGGGAGAGGACATTTCAGGTCTCCTCGTCACATCGGCAATGTCTCTCAGCGCCGATCCGCCGCTGGTGCTTGCATGCGTCAACAAGGCTTCCTCCAGTTGGCCCTTGCTGAAGAAGTATCCGAAATTCGGCTGGTCTTCGCTTGGGCCCGAGCACCGCAAGGTTGCCGAAAACTTTTCGGGGTTCGGCGGCGTCAAGGGACCGGAACGTTATGCCGGAGCCACATGGCGCACGGCGGAAACCGGGGCACTTCTGCTGGAAGATGCTCCGGCCGCTTTCGATTGCGAGGTCGAGGAGATGATCGACCGGGCGACCCATTCGATTGTCATTGGCAAGGTGCGTGCAATCCGGCAAAGCCAGTCATCGGGCGCGCTGGTTTACTGGAACGGAGCGTTCCAACCGTTGTAAACGGCCTTTTGCCGAGAGACGCAGCTTCTTGAGGAGCTGCGTCTCTCCATCCCGCGACCTAAATTTTACGCAAAAAAATTGCCTGGAACACGAACCGTCCAGACAGCCCGCTTTTTCGCGATTTACAGAGTTTCTGTCCGTCCAGAAATCCGTTCCGCCGCTCCCCTCTCCGGGCTGGAGAAGGAACCATCCTGTGTGCGCTCCGTTTATTCCATGGACCCATAACCAACACAGGAGGACCAGATGGACCTTTCCATGAACGACCTCAGCCCGAAGCTTCGCAAGGAAGCCGAACAGGAGGCAGAAAAGATCAAGCGGGTCGCTGACAAGTCCAACGCCGGCGGACAGCTTGGTGGAACGTTTTTCGGACAGGAACAAGATGACGGCATGGCACCGCCGAGATCAGTTGCCGCCGGCCGGTCCTGATACCGGGTTCCGCTTCAGGGCGGGCTGACACAGCCTGCCTGTGAACCGACCGGCGGCCGTGAGGCGCACGAAAACAAGAACGACCCATAAAAAACGGTCGCGCCCGGCCGCCGGGTCGGTTTCACATCCAACCATACCCCGTCAACCAGCGCGTTTTCGGCAATCAGCTTTCCAGAATGACATGCGGCACAAACCGCGACAGGTCTTGCGTCACCGGTGCCTTGTCCTCGCGCAGGCAGATGCCCGATGCCTGGCCGCCAATAATCCATGAACCGATCATGACGTAGTCGTCGCCAAATTTCGGCGGTTCCGCATAGGCCTGCAGGATGTGGCCTTCCGCGCCATACCCGCCGGGTGTGCTGAGTTCTTCAGATCCGAGACCGCGCACCGTGATGTTGGCACCCTCCCGACTGAAGAAAGGTTTGCGCACATGCGGGCCCTTCAGGAATGTCTCATCCGCCTCCCCCTCGAAGTAGGACGGCAGCAGGTTCGGATGGTCCGGAAACATCTGCCAGAGCAGCGGCAGGATTGCCTTGTTCGAAAGCACGGCCTTCCAGGGTGGCTCAAGCAACTGTATCGGCGCATCGGGCAGATAGGGGCCGTAATCCTCGCGCAGCATGTCTTCGTAGGGATACAGCTTGAACAGGGCGTCGATCACGAAACTGTCGGCGTCGGCGAACCGGCCCTCGCCGTCGAGCCCGATCTCTTCCACAGCAACAAAATGCGGTATCAGCCCCGCCTGACGCGCGCAGTCTTCCAGATAGCGCACGGTTGCGCGATCTTCGTCGTGATCCTTCGATGAGGCGAAGTGAATGTGATAGCCGGGCGCGAACATGGCGGCGAACCGCTCGATCAGGCGGTCCTGAACGGAGTTGAACTGATCGCTGTCGGTCGGCAGAACGCCAGCCGCCATCTGCTGCTCCAGCCAGATCCACTGAAAGAAGCCGGTTTCGTAAAGCGCCGTTGGCGTGTCGGCATTGAATTCGAGGAGCTTTGCTGGCCCGTTGCCGTCGTAGAAGAAATCGAAGCGGCCATAAAGCGAGGGCTGTTGCTGCTCCCAGGAATTGCGGATCCAGGAGCGGTACTTTTGCGGGATCGCCATCTTGTCCATGAGACTGTCGTCACGGACAGCCCGATCAACCAGATCGAGGCACATGCCGTAGAGCTCCTGCGAGGGATCCTCGAGGTCGTCCTCGATCTCGCGCAGAGTGAACTGATAGGCGTGGGTCTCGTCCCAGTACGGTGCGCCGTACATGGTGTGAAAGCCGAAGCCGAGGCGCTCGGCTTCTTCCTTCCACCCCGGTCTTTCAGGAACTGCGATCCGCTTCATGGTGCAAGCGGGACGTCAGAGCTTCGCCAGAAGAGCCTGCACGTCGTTGCGGGCCGGATTTTCCAGGGCCTTGATCTTGGCTTCCAGATCGGCGCCGCTTTCCAGGCGAGCGTCTTCCTCAGCCGCTTCCAGCATGGCCTGCTGTTCCGCCTGGCGCTGTTCCAGGCGTGCGAGGCTGTCGACCGCACTGGCCAGCCGGCCGTCGGAAGCCGTGGTGTTGGTGGACGCCGCCTTCTGGGCCTTGATCAACGCTTCGTTGGCCTTTGCGCTTTCCATCTTGCGCTGCAGGGTCTCGATCTTGTTCATCGACTGGCGAATGGTGCTGTCCATGCGCTCTTCGGTGGACTTGTACTGATCGAACAGAGCCTGGTCGGCTTCCGCCTTATCGCGCAGTTTCAGCACGCTCTCGATGATCTCGATGGCCAGCGGCTCGTCGCCCTGTGCCTTGGCACTGCGGGCTGCTTCCGTGCGCCGCTCGATTTCGGTCATCAGTTCGGCGACGGATTTTTCCTTCAGCTTGCGGTTGGCCGCCATGCGCGCCTTTTCGTCCTTGGCTGCACCGATCGCCTGTTTTGCTTCGCGGATTTCCTGTTCCAGGATCGTCATCAGGTTGGCGTCCTGAACGGATTCCGCGGCATTGTGGGCGTGGCCCTTGAACGCCGTAATCAATTTGCCCCAAACACTCATTTTCAAATGTCCTTCTTCAAATTGGCGGCGGGATCAGGCAGCGGCCTTGGGACCGACGTCGGCGGCCAGCTCCAGAGCGCTGTTGGCGATGGTGCGCAATTCCGTCTCGACCGAATCCAGTGTCGAGCGCACGGACATGGCGCCGAAGAGCTCGTAATATTCGCGTCCGTCGATCATATCGATGGACAGGGCGCAGAGCGGCAGCAGCTTCTTGTGATTGCGCAGCATCATCGCCTCGAAGGAGGCCGGGTCCTCCTGAGCATCGCAAGGCCACAGAACCGTGGACGTCAGGATCTGGGTTTCGCCGACAACCATGAACAGTGTGATTTCACCGGCCGAGTGAAGCTGGACTTCCAGCACGCCGGCCTGATCGGAACTCACCGTGCAGCTGATTTCACCTGCCGCGAAGGAATCCGATTGCTCCAGAGCTTCCTTCAGCTCCGCAAGTGTCCAGGGAGATTGCCGCGTACTCATCCAAAGCCCTCCATTTCAAATCCGGTGCCGGGATCCGGCCTCGAACAAGTAGAAGCCCCGTCTAGCCGTTTCAAGCGATTATTCGGAAAGCTATGCCGAATTGACAATAGGGCGGGCTCTGGTCAGAGTAGCCGGCGACCGAAACAGGGGGCAAATTTCAGCGGTGCCAATCCTGCAACTCATCATTTCTCGGCTCTACCAACACGTCCTCGAGCTCAAGCTCTGGCTGCTTGCGACGCTGATATGCGCCTATATGGTGATCTCGTGGATCCTGTTTTTCCTGGCTGGTGAAACAGGCCTGACGGGCAATCCGCTGACCTTCATCTATTTTGCCGCGACAACCGCCTCGACGGTCGGTTACGGCGACCTGTCTCCGTCGACGGAAGCAGGCCGGATGGTGGCCGCCTTCTGGTTCTTCCCGGGTGCGTTGCTGATTTTCTCGGCCGTCCTGGGCCGGTTGACGGGTGTCCTTGTGGAAGGAGTGAGGCGTATGGCTGACGGCAACGGAAACTATGAGCGCGTGCAGAACGCCACGGTGATTGTCGGCTATCACCGGGACAAGACACCCTTGATGGTGGAGAACCTGGTTGCCGGCCAGGACGGAGACGACAAGATCATTCTGCTTGCGGACTCCAAGAACGTGGAAGTGCCGGAGGGCGTACGGCTGATCCGGGCCGAACGCATGGACGCCCTGCAGTCGCTGCGCCGTGCGGCCATTCCAGGCGCGCAGAAAGTGCTGGTCTACGCCGGCTCGGATGCCGAAACCTTCAACACCTGCCTTGCCATTCGCGAACTTAACGAGACCGTTCACATTGCGGCCTATTTCGAGGACCGTGACACCGCCCGGCGCGCAGGCAACCTTGCGCGAATCGAACCGGTGGTGTCGAACGCCTGCGAAGCACTGGTACGCGCCGCGCAGGACCCCGGCGCGGGTCAGATCCTGATGGCCCTTTCCACAGCGGGCCTCGGCGCGACCATTTATTCGGCCATCGTCCAAAGCGGGGGCGGCACCGAAACCGACAAACTGGAACAGGCCCTTTCAGGCGCTGAAGGTACGCTGATTGCGGTTTCCCAGCCGGACGATCCGGATTTCCTGTTCAGACCTTTCCCCAAGACGTTGAAGACAGGCGGCTCGATCTATTATCTCGCCAACAAACGTCTCGCGGCGGGCGAGATCACGGCCGGTCTGGGGGGAGCTGATGTTCGGATCACTGTTTAACAAGAAGGACAAAGGCTGGCAGCCGCCGGAAGTTCTCGGTCTGACCATCGGCAGAGGCATTTCCTTTGATCCGATCGCGCTTCGCCTGCTGCCTGCCGACAGTCTGATCGAACGTCCCGACACCACGCTGATGATCACCGCCCAGGGGCATTGCGACCTTGGCGAACAATCGCACATGCATCGTTTCTATCCTGACGACGACCGCTTCCTGATCCAGTTTCAGGGCGGCGACGGCAAGAACGACGAGCGGGTCGACGAGATCATGCTGTGGTACTTCTATGACGTGCAGTACCCGACCGGCGACACCGAGTGGAACCGGGTGAAATCCGCGATCCGTCAGACGAGCTTTTCACTGCCGGGCGAAGATCGCGACTACCGTTTCGAGCGGGCCTGGTTCGATACGTCGACTGCGCCGGAAGATCCGATGACCTACTGGGAGGAAGTGTGCGACGACCGCGAAGGCCGCGGAAGGCGCAAGATATTCCAGACCGCCATGCTTTTTGCCCGCCCCCTGCAGGACGGCCGGGACGAAATGCTGCTCGTCAACATGGAAGAGCCGGAAAATGCGGAACGCAGCGTCGCGTTCATGCTAGGCTTCCCGCTTGAGCGGCACAATTTTTCTGTCTGAACTGAATAGTGGAGACCAATATGGCAGACCTTCAGGCGTCCCTTTCAGGCATCGTTCCTTTTATTGCCTATTTCATTACAGCCATCGTCATGCTGCTGATTTTCATGAAAATCTATACCGTCATGACCCCGCATGACGAAATGGCGTTGATCAAGGAAAACAACGTTGCCGCTTCGGTGGTCTTCAGCGCGGCCTTCCTTGGCTTTTCATTGCCGTTGGCCAGCGCCGCGGCGAATTCCGTGAGCATTATCGACTTCATCATCTGGGGCATCATCGCCTGTGCCGCACAGCTTGTGGTCTACCAGGTCTTCCGCCGGTTCTTCCCGAAGGTCACGGACCGGATCAAGGGTGGTGAAATGGCGATCAGCACCAATCTTGCTGCCATTTCGCTGACAGTCGGCCTGCTGAACGCCGCCTGCATCACCTACTGACCGAGGCGGTACGGGCCGCCCTGCGCTGATGCCCCGAACCGTATCACGCAAAGCATTTCATCAGACCGTTTGAAGGTCGGGAGAAAATTCATGAAACGCTCCAAGTCGATCAAGCTGGTGGTCATGGCAACGACGACCGTGACCATTGCAGGCTGCTCGGACGAACCGACGCTGGATGGCCGGGTCTACAAGACCGAGGCGGAATGTGTCGCCGACAGCTACGTCCCGGACGAGGTTTGTGTCGAGGCAATTACCGCCGGCAAGTCAATCCACAAGGCCTCCGGACCACGCTATGACACCGTCAACCTGTGTAACGAGCAACACGGCAACAACGTTTGCGCCTATGACAGTGCCACCGACGGCTCTTCCTACTACACGCCATTTCCGGCAGGTTATTTCCTGGCAGGGGCACTGACCGGCGCCGTTACCAACCAACTGATCCAGAGCAACGTCCGCCCGGTCTATCCGGAACGCGGCAGCAAACGCTACTACACATCCGGCGGCTATTACGTCGGCAGTTATGGCGGCGGCAGCTGGCGTACCTATGACGATGCGGTGAAGACGCCACCCAAGCCGGCAAAAGTCCAGACAAGGACTTCCGTCGCTTCACGTGGCGGGTTCGGCAGCCGGTCGAGTTCCGGGTTCCGCGGCGGGTAACGGCAGACAGAAGGCAACCGGCATTCAGGTACTGCGGCACACAAGCGCTGATCTGTTGCCAGCCCCGGCGCGTACCATTGCCAAAGCGTGAGGGTGTTGAAATGTACCGGCTTCTTTCTTTCGTCTGGTGTCTGGCGGCAACGTGCCTTTGTGCCTTTGCTCAAGCCAAGGACCTCGAGGGCCAAAGCGAAGCAGCTCAGTCGGCCCATGCCTTCACCTTCGAAATGCCCTATGGCGAACCGATTGCGCTCAAGGATTATGCCGGCAAGGCCATTCTGATCGTCAACACGGCAACGGAATGCGGCTTCAGTGGGCAACTGGCCGGCTTGCAGAAGCTGCATGAAACCTATTCGGACCGCGGCTTGCTTGTACTCGGGGTTCCGTCCAACGATTTCGGCGGCCAGGAACCGCGCGCCGACGGCGACATCGCAAAATTCTGCGAAGCCAAGTACGGTGCCGAATTTCCACTTACCGCCAAGACGATCGTGAAAGGCGAAAAGGCCCATCCTTTTTATCGATGGGCCGCAAGCGAGCTTGGCCCCACGGCACGCCCCTACTGGAACTTCCACAAGTATCTCGTCGGGCCAGACGGCAGCATCCTTGCCTGGTTCCCGACACCTGTGCCGCCGACGTCATCGGACGTGACCGCCGCGATCGAGAAGGCCCTGCCCGGATCCTGATCCCCGGAAGCGATCTACAGCACCTTTTCAAACGAAGCGAACAACTCGCTATCAGGCTTTCACGCCCTCTTGCGGACAGCTGTCCTTCAGAACGCACGTCTTCCCAAGAAGAACACCCCACTCTTTCCCCCTTCTGATTATCTACCACTCCGCGGCGTGGCTGCTTGTCTGGCTGGCTGGCTGACGGCTGGCTGGCTGGCTGGAAATTGTAACTTTGACATTGCCTGGCCACGTGGATTGCGTTAGGCAGTTTTAGTAATGTAATAACATTACGAATCATTTTGATACTTTCCCTCCCCCAATCAGCAGAGGATCAGATCCATGCAATCTCGGTTTGGTAGACTGGCGGGCGCATGTGCGCTCATAGCGTCGTTTCTCGTGGCCGCTCCCATCCAGGCGCAGGAAGCCAAGGACAACTCGGCTAAACACAACCATTCGCACAAGCATTCACACGATCACTCGAGTGATGCCGAACGGCAGATTTACAAGGGTTACTTCGAGGACAGCCAGATCCAGCCGCGTCAGCTCACCGATTGGCAAGGCGAATGGCAATCCGTCTATCCATACCTTCAGGATGGAACACTCGATCCTGTCATGGCGCACAAGGCCGAACATGGTAGCAAGTCGGCTGAAGAGTACAAAGCCTACTACGAGACGGGCTATCGCACCGATGTCGACCGGATCGTGATCGGCGCGGACAGCGTGACCTTCCAGACCGAAGCCTGTGCCTTCGAAGGGCAGTACATTGCCGACGGCTTCGAGATCCTGAACTACAAAAAAGGCAATCGCGGCGTCCGCTTCATTTTCAGGAAAACCGCAGGTGATGACAGTGCCCCGGCCTTCATCCAGTTCAGCGATCACCGGATCGCACCGTCGAAGTCCGATCACTATCATCTTTACTGGGGTGAAGACCGGCAGGAAATCCTCAAGGAGCTGACCAACTGGCCGACCTATTATCCGGCGGCATTGAACGGAGACGAGATCGTCCATGAAATGACGGCTCACTGAGACTGCGCATGAGCTGAAATTGACGATGGGCGCCGTCTGGTCACCAACATCGGCTCCGCGCCCATCGCTTCGTCCCGGTTTCCGGCAGCGTTTGCTGTCTGGCTGACAAAGTCATCCTCTGCCAACCAAAGCTTGAGCCACATCAACGCCTGTATTGCGGTCCGCGCCTAGGCTGGCTGACGTGATTTCCGGCAACATGGAGATGATGTATGGCCGTTTCCGACTGGAACGAATTCGTTGCACAAACCGATGAACGCATGGCCGCCGTGCGCAAAGGCATTCCGGAGGTCGCAAAAGGCTTCGGATCCCTGGCGAAAGCCGCGACTGCTCCCGGCGCGCTCGACGCAAAAACCAAGGAACTGATCGCGCTGGCCATCGGCATTACCGCGCGCTGCGACGGCTGCCTTGCCTATCACGCTCGTGCCGCAGCACGCCTCGGCGCGAACAGGGACGAGATCCTCGAAGTGATCGGCGTCTCTGTTTATATGGGCGGAGGTCCGTCCATGATCTACGGCGCTGAAGCACTGGCGGCTTTTGACGGGCTGAAGGACGACGACTGAACGATGCCTGTCCTGTGCTTTCAGGACATCCGTTCATCTCGTTTTCACCTCCCCTTCCAGGAGGGCTGTTGCAAGGGCTTCACAAGCTCTGGATTCAGCCCGTTTGCTGCGTACCAGGATGATGTCCAGCGGCTCCAGTGGCGGCAGACCTCGATCCTGATCGACATGTTCCACTGTTGGGGGAACCGCCATCTGCACGACGGCGGCAACGGCAAGGCCCGCCTCGACAAGCGTGACCAGCGCTGAATGGCTGAAACTGGAATAGGCGGAGCGGTATCGCAGGCCGCTGCGGCCCAGCGCCGCCAGGGTCACTGTCCGAGCCTGGCTGCCAGGCTCGTAAAGGGCTACGGGGAGCGGGTCTCGCTCCAGCGCCTGACCATCGCGAGAGCTGATCCAGACCATCGGCTCCCGGCGGATCAGACGCCCTTCCGTGCCGCCCGTACGCGTAACGATCGCCAGGTCGATCTTGCCGTCATCGACCTGCGGCAGCAGTGCAGTCGACTGGGCACAGACGACATTCAGCTCCACACGCGGAAACAGGCTTGCGAACCGTCGCAAAACATCCGGCAGCATGGCGGCAATGTAATCGTCCGGCGCACCGATGGTCACCGAGCCTTCCATATCGGGCCTGCGAAAGGCTTCCACCGCCTCATCATGCAGGCGCAGGATCCGTCTGGCGTAACCTTCCAGCTCCTCTCCAGCGCGCGTGAGCGCGAGGTTGCGTGTATCGCGCACAAACAACGGCTTGCCGATGCGGTCTTCCAGCCGCTGAATCTGCATGGACACGGTTGCAGGTGACTTGTGCACGCGCGTTGCCGCGCGAGAGAAGCTCATCGCGTCGACACAGGCGAGAAAGGTTCGCAGAAGAGCGTGATCGAGCTGCATTATTCTTCAATTTTTTCAACAAGTTTCTTCAGATTATATCGTTTGACCAAACAATGAAAGAGGCCTCAATTTACAGATCAGCGGCGGAAATGCGTCGATGTTGTATCAGTTTGCGGTGTGCAATCGCCGCCAGTCAGGACACGTCCCATGACCAGACAGACGGAAGGCGTGATCGGCCTTATCGCGGCGCAGACCCTGCTTGGTACAATCGGACTGTGTGTTCTGGAAAGTGGTGCGGCCCCCGTTACCGTCGCCTTCTATCGATGTGCGATCGGAGGCCTGGCCCTGGCTCTCTACTGCTGGTATCGGGGTGATCTTGCCCGGCTTGCCAGACTATCGCCACGCATCCTGGCCATGGCTGTTGCCAGCGGCGTTCTGATGGCAGGCAATTGGGTGTTGTTCTTCGAAGGTATTCAGAGAACCGGCATTGCCGTTGCCACCATCACGTTCCACATCCAGCCGTTTCTCGTGGTGGTTCTGGGCGCCTTCGTCTTTCGGGAAAGGCTACAGGCGGTCACTCTCCTGTGGATCGGTCTCGCTCTGGTCGGCCTTGCACTGGCCACCGGGCTGAGCGGAATGGAACTGACGGCAGACCGGTCCTATTTCCTTGGCCTCGCCGCGACACTGGCGGCCGCATTTCTTTATGCCGGCGTGACAATCATCGCCAAGGGACTGACGGGAATTTCCGCTCCACAACTTGCCACCGTTCAGTTTGCCACCGGCACCTTGATGCTGGCAGCCTTCAGCCCGGCCGGTCCACTGACCCTATCGGCAGACCAATGGGGATGGCTGGCGATCATCGGCCTCGTTCATACAGGCGGTGTTTATGTCGTACTCTACAAGGCCTTGCCGAAACTGACGACGCCTGTCATTGCCGTGCTGCTGTTCCTTTATCCGGCCAGTGCGGTGCTGGTGGATGCTCTTGCCTACGGCCATCTGATCAGCGCACTGCAACTTGTCGGCCTGGGGCTCATCATCCTGTCCAGCCTTGCGGTTACGCTGCGGTGGGGCGTCCGGAGACTGACCACAGCCGCCGATGCACAGCTTGTGCCGCCCGCCTCCCGCTAGCGCTCGCGCATCTGTCCCGTCACGGCTCGTATTTCACATAGGCAAAGCGCCTGCTGTCCGGGGCCCAGGAGGGAACATTGAGCGTTCCCTGCCCGCCGAAGAGTGACCGCAGGATACGCGGAGTACCACCGTCGGCAGGCATCAGGCGAAGTTCGACCGTCCTGTTGGCCGGGTGTCCCGTCGTGCCAGCCTCATAGGCAAGATAGGCAACAAACCTGCCGTCGGGCGAAGGATGCGGAAACCAGTTGACCCGCTCGTCGCTTGTCATCTGCTGCAAGTCGCTGCCGTCCGGCCTGATGCGCCAGAGCTGAGCAGATCCCGATCTTTCACCGTTGAACCAGATCCACTTGCCGTCGGGCGTATAGTCCGGTCCGTCGCAATGGTCGAAGTCACGGGTGACCTGTTTTTCCGCGCCACTGTTCAGGCCAATCGTGAACACCTGGAAGGTGTCGCCGGTTTCCGGCCTTTTGCCGACGTAGGCAAGTGTCTCTCCGTCCGGTGACCAGCCATGCCAGTAGGATGGTGTCTGCGACGTTATCCGCCGTGGCACGCCGCCTGTTACCGGTAGCGTGTAGATGCAGCTTTCCCCTGTCTCTGTCCCGTCACTGACCGCCAGCATCGTTCCATCCGGTGACAGGCCGTGGTCATTGTTGAGGGCTTTGGCAAAGCCTGTGTCGATCTCGATCAACGCCGGATTGTCGAGCGGGAAGCGGTAGAGCCGGCCACCACCGTTCACAATCAGTGCGGACCCGTCAGGCGTCCAGTTGGGCGCTTCCAGATGGCGGTCCGTTTCGTACAAAACGGTTTCCGTCCCGGTTTCAATATCGATCGTTGCAAGAATGCTTTTCATCATCTGCTCCAGATTTCTCCGGAGCTTGGCACGGGACAGCCCTTCGGAGAAAGGCCGGATATGGCGCCCAACAGCTGACCGGCGCTGCTAATCCAACATGCTGTTGGGCAGCAGCAGTTCGATTGGTGCCCCCTGAACCAGCACCTCGCTCAATCGCCGGCTGGCCCCCGGGTGGTTACCCGCTGCACCAGATGCACGTCGCATACCCTGACCTGCTGCGGCAGATCAGGGTTTTCCAGACGTTGCATCAGCAGATGGAGCGTCGCCTCACACAGGTCATGACGGCTTTGGGAGAAGGTGGTCAGGTCGTAAGCCTTCCACGCGGCTTGGGGAATGTCGTCGTAGCCGACCACCTGAATGTCCTGTGGCACGCGCAGCCCGTGGATGTGGCGCAGGCCGTCAAGTACCCCCAGCGCCAGGTAGTCAGCTGTACAAAAGACGCCGTCGACCTCGCTGCGCACCCGGTGAACGAATTCCGCGGCCGCAAGTCCGCCGTCATAGGTCTGTGCGCCCCAGGCGATCCGTATCACCGGAACACCACCGTCATTGGCCGCCTGTTCGAATGCGAGCGCGCGGCCGTTGATGGAGAAGGACGAGCGTTCCGGCGTGACGACCGCCAGCTTTCGGCACCCGCTTGCGATCAGGTGTTCATACGCTTTCCGGCCACCGTCCTCGAAAGCGGTCACGACCCGGTCGACCGGTGCTCCCGGGTCACGCTTGTTGACCACCACCAGAGGCACACCGTTTTCAAGACATTCGATGCAGATCTCTTCCGGCGGAGTATCGGACGTGACGATGACCCCGGCGACACTGTATTGCAGCAGGGACCCGATCAGGTCGGCAACATCCGTCGACTTTTCTCCCCGCAGCAGGATCGGCCTGAACCCGCATTCCAGCAGCCCCTTGGACAGAAGGTCTATCTGCTCCGAGCGGAACGGATTGTCGAGATCGGCGGCGACGACGCCCACCAGGTCGGACTTCTGCTTGTGCAGCGAGCGGGCCAGCACGTTGACCCGATAACCGAGTTGACGCGCGGCTGCGATCACCTTGTCCCGGGTTTCCTTGGAGACGCTGGCACCGTCGGTGAAGGTTCTGGAAACAGCCGACCGTGACACGCCCGCCAGGCGAGCGACGTCGAAGGAATTGACTGTTTTCTTGTGACCAGGAGCGTCAGGCATGTTTCTTCCGTTTATATGCTTTTACCGAGCATCCGGGCGACGAGAAAGGGCTCATTCACGTTGAAGAGATCCGGCTTCAAGGCCAGCAGGCGTTTGATCTCGGAAGGGTCGTTGCCCATGTAGGCGATCATCGCCTTGCGCCCGGCCGTCCTCACCGCCTCAAAGGCTGCCGGACCGGCATTCGTCGCATTGAATTCGACTATCCCGGAACGGAAGGTGGAGAGGCACGTGTCGAGGGACTCGAAATCCTCCGCCCGCACCATCAGTTTCGCTTGCGGAAAGGCATCGTGAATGGCTCGCAGTCTCCCGACATCGTGGGCCCAGAAGAACACGTCTTCGGCCGCCATCATTCGCAGTACCTTGGACACTGTTTGATGCGGATCCGCCTGTTTCAGCTCGACATAGAGCTTGCCGCCCATTCGCAGTGCCGTTTCCAGAACCGCACACAGGGGCGGGATGCTTTCTCCTTCGAAAAACGGATCGAACTTGCGGCCGGCATCCAGCAATGCCAACTCCGCACCCGTCTTTTCCGTGATTGCTCCACTGCCACTGGTGGTTCGGTCCAGCGTGGCGTCATGATGGACGACAAGCTGTCCGTCCGCCGTTTCCTGGACATCGATCTCGACATAGTCGAAACCTGCTGCCCAGGCAGCCTTTGCCGAAGCCAGAGTGTTTTCCGGAGCCACCTTGCAGGCCCCGCGATGGCAGACGATTTCCGGGCTTGTGACAGCCGAGCGGGCGAACCTTGCGACCATTTCCGGCTGATCCGAACAGATACCGAGGATCGGCATCTTCACCAGAGCTTCGACCACATCGACACGCTCTTCATGCCAGGTCACCACCGGCAGGCCGCGCTCACTAGCCCTGGCAAAGAACGCTTCATCCAGCAAACGGTCCGGCCGTTGCCCCGCACGCTCCCAGCAGGGATGGAGGATTTCGGCGCCGCACTGATCGGCAATCGGAAAAGGATCCTTGCCCACCCCGACCAGAATGGACACGGGATAGGGACAGCCGCCAGCGATCAGTTCGGATGCATAGTCAGGCGTGTTTGCGCCAACGATCACCCGCTCGATCCGGCGGTCCAGAAGCTCCGCGATGGCCAGCGAGGCTGCCTCGCCTTCCTTGGCATCCAGATAGATGCCCGCGCCAAGACGGGCTGCAAGCCCGGCAATCTGCGAGAACAGGGGAGCTTCACGGCCAGACTCGGCGGTCAGAGCCTGCAGCCGGGCGGCGGTCACGTCGGCAACCTTGAGGTCAAGTCCGCAGATTGCCTTGAGGTCTTCATCGTGAAAGGCAACCGGGATCCTGTCCACGGTCAGCCGAACATCGACCTCCCACATGTCCGCCCCAAGCTCATGGGCGATTTCATATGCCCGCAAGGTGTTGTCGAAGGCATAGGCGCTGGCACCACGGTGGGCGATGGAAAGCGGAACGGATCTCGGTTCGCCGAGCCAGGCGCGGCCCGGCTTGAAAGCTTGCAATGCCGTTTCCATCAGAGCCTGCCGCCGTCTGGACCAAAGGCAAGAATGCGGTCTTCCGCAATGCCCCAGGTGACCTCGTCACCCAGCTTGTAATTGCCGCCATGCGGCTGGATCGACCGCAGCACGGCACCGTTTTCCAGGGTGACGTCGTAAAGCTCTTCCCGGCCCTGGATCTCGACGAAGCTGACCTTTCCGGTCACCTTCAGCGGGTGGTCCGGCTGAAAGAACTCCGGACGAATGCCGAGACGCATCGGCGCGCCGTGACCGGGGGCCGCAATACCGGACGGGATCGGCAGTTTGACCTTCGAGTTTGCCAGGCGGAAACCACCATCTTCCGTTGCCCCGTCCAGAAACGCGATTGGCGGATTGCCGAGGAAGCCTGCGACGAAGTCCGACGAGGGGTTGTCATACATTTCCGAGGGGCTGGACAGTTGAACGATCTCGCCCTTCTTCATGATCGCGATCCGGTCGCACATGGACATGGCTTCGACCTGATCGTGTGTGACAAGCACCGCGGTAATGCCGGTTTCCTGCTGAATGCGCCGGATCTCCGAGCGCATTTCCAGACGCAGTTTCGCATCGAGGTTTGCCAGAGGCTCGTCGAGCAACAGAATGTCGGGCTCACGGACCAGTGCCCGTGCCAGGGCCACGCGCTGCTGCTGTCCACCGGACAGCTGCACGGGGCGGCGCGCCATCAACTCTCCGATCTGGACGAGACTGGCGATCTCCCGGACCTTGCGGTCAATATCGGCCTTGGTCTCCCGGCGCACCTTCAACGGAAACGCGATGTTCTCGTGGACGGTCATGTGCGGGTAGAGCGCATAGTTCTGGAATACGACGCCGACGTTGCGTTGCTGCGAGGGAACAGTCGTGACGTCCCTTTCGCCAAACAGAAGACGGCCACCGTCCATGCGGTGAATACCACACACGGCAAACAGCGTCGTGGATTTGCCGCAGCCGGAAGGCCCGAGCAGGGCCAGCATCTCGCCGCTGTCGATCGTCAGGGACATGTTGTCGATGACGGTGGTCTCACCAAATTTCTTGGTGAAGTTTTCAAGTGCGATACGCATCAGCCTTTCGTGCCTCCGCCGTAGATGTTCATGAGTTTGCGGTTGAAAACCACGTAAATGAAAATGACCGGAAGGGCGTAGAACAGCCCGATGGACTTGAAGAGGTTGAAGTCCGGCTTGCGGTCGTCCGCGATGATGTTCTGGAGATAGGTCGCCAGCACCTGCGACGCACCACTGGGGGCCAGAACCTGCGGCAGGATGAATTCCTTCCAGGCTTCCAGGAAGGAGAACAGCGCCAGAGCAGCGATGCCGGGCTGCACCTGGGGCAGAACCAGTTTCCACCACACGGTGAAGCGGCTGGCGCCGTCGGTGATGCCCGCCATTTCGATTTCCCATGGCACGGTGTCGTAAAAGCCCTTCATGATCCAGATGCCAAGCGGCAACTCCAGAGCCGTCTTCACCAGGATCACGCCGATCAGCGTGTTGTAGAGGCCGCTCATCTGCAGCATCAGGAAGATGGCGATGATCAGGGTCACTGTCGGGAAGGCGTGCAGGGTCAGGACGCCGCCAAGGAAGAACTTGCGGAACGGCATGTTCAATCGGGACAGAGCGTAGCCTGCCGTCAGCGACACCATCACCACGATCAGGCTGGTGGAACCGGCAAACAGGAAGGTGTTGGCCGTGACCGGCCAGATGCTTGCCCGTCCGGTTTCAGGCGTTTCGAACAGGAATTTCCAGTGTTCGAGGGTGAAGCTGTCCGGCAGGAGTGAACCTGCCGTGGTGTCGGTGAACGTGTCCACCACCAGGTAGAAATACATTAGCACCAGTGGCAGCGACAGGATGCTGAGCAGCACCAGGACAGGCCAGACGCGGAAGTTGGGTCTCATGTCCGTCTCTCCCCTATTGCTCGATACGCGGCTTGGCCACGAGTTCGTTGAAATTGAAGAGGCGCAGATAGATCAGCGATGCGGCAATGCCGATGACCACCAGGACCATCGCCAGCGCAGCCCCGAGACCGTATTGCAGAACGCCGCCATAGTTGTTCAGCGCGGTGTGGAAGGTGTAGAGCGCCCACACTTCGGTTGCCTTGCCAGGTCCTCCGTCCGTCGACAGGTAGATGTAGTCGAAGGACGTCAGCAAGGAGAGCGTCTGATAGGCGGTGGTGAACAGGATCGGCCATCTGAGCTGCGGCAGGATGATGTAGCGGATCTGCTGGAGGCGATTGGCGCCATCCACCTCGCTTGCATGCAGCATGGTTTCGGGGATCGCCTTGATGGCACTGGAAAACAGGATCATGCCGAGCGACGCCCCGACGAAACCGTTGATGAGGATGACAACCACCCAGGCATTGATGTCCGAATGCAGCATCCAGTTTCGCGGCGGCACGCCGAAATTGGCCAGAAAGCTGGACAGGAAACCGGTGTCCCAGGCCATCCACTTCCACATCATCACGTAGATGACGGGCGGCAGGATGCGCGGTAGGAACCAGATCGTCCGGAATGTGGTTGCGGCCGCGGCCGGCAGATAGAAGGTCGTCACAGCCAGGAAGAGACCAAATCCGATGTTGAAGGACAGCGTCAGCGAAACGTAGATCAGCGTGTTGCCGGCCGCCCGGAGCGAAGACGGCAGCGAGGCGATCAGGCTGTAGTTTTCCGTCGTCCAGACCCAGCCGGTGTAGGCGGTCCTGGCAAGCTGGTCGGTTTCGCTTTCCGGAAGGCCGAGCCCCAGCTCGCCAATGCCCGTCATAAAAGCTTCTTCCGTTTCAAAGCGCGTGTTGAGGATCGAGCGCTTGAAGAGATCGGCGGCTTTCTTCAGATCGCGTGTCGAGCGCGGGCGTTCCTTCAGGCGCTTCAGTTCGCGCTCCAGGTCACGCCGGCCGGCAAAACTCTTGCCGGACAAACTGGCTTCGATCTCATGCGCGAATGCCTTGCCGTATTCGGCTTCGACGGCTGCGATACCGGCCGCGTCGATCTTGTAGGTGTCCTCGGCCAGACGATCTGCCGTGGCTTCCGGAAACCCCTGGTCCTTGAGCATCCGGATCGTGCGTTCCGTAACCTCATAGGCACCGCCGGAGGAAATGCCGGTACCGGAACTCATGCTGGTGAAGGAAAACATCATTGTCAGCGCCACCGGCGCCAGAAACAGAAACACAATGATGAAGAGCGCAGGGGCCATGAACCCCAGCCCGAGCAGGTGCGCGCGTCGCATCTTGTCCCCTTGAAATGTGAGCCGGGCGGCGGACCGCCCGGCAAGGCAGATGGAGGATGGATGGCTTAGCGGACGATCAGGTCGTCGCCGAGCACGGCGGTCATTTCCGCTTCCACTTCGGCAACTGCGTCAGCCGGAGACTTCGTGCCGGTCCAGGCTGTTTCCAGCCCCTTGAACATGATCTCCGAGAACTTGCCGTAGTTCGGGTTGTTCGGCTGTGCATTGGCGTGCGGCAGCAGGCGGCGGGTCGCTTCGGCTGCCCAACGGTCGTTGGCGTAAAGCTCGATGTTGGACTGCTCCCGGGCAATGCCCAGGTGTGCAGACTTGATCGCGTGCAGCGTGTTGATGCGCGGTTCGGACGCGATCTTGATCAGCTGTGCGGCGATCTCGATATCGTCTTCGTCATCCTGCTTGGTGAGCAGATAGGCCAGCGGATGGGTGATGGTGTTGGCCTGGCCGTTTTCATTGCCTGCCGGAATGAGCGAGAACTGGATGTTGCCGAAGAAATCGTCCAGGCCTTCCTTACCGGTATAGCGCGCATAGTGCCAGGTGCCGCCGTGCCACAGGGCCGCCTTGCCGGACGCCACTTCCGCATACCACTGGTCCCACTCGGTGCCGATGTGGTTCTTGCGGGTCACTTTCGCTTCGACTGCGTCCACGAAGAACTGGTAGAAATCGGTCATCGCCTGTTTGTCGAGGATCAGTTTGCCGGTTTCGCTGTCCATCAGTTCGCCGCCGAAGGACTGGTAGAACTGGGCATAATCCGGCCCGTTGGAAACGCGCGGATAAAAGCCGTAGCCTTCTTCGACGATTTCCATGTCGACGGCTTTCTTGGCGTCTTCCAGTACGTTCTGGAGCGTGTATTCGCCGGCTTCGACCTTGGCCGGAAGCGCGTCGATCTCTTCATCCGTGTAACCGATCTTCTTCATGGTTTCGCGCCAGAAGAAGAACGGACGGCTTTCGGCATCCTGCGGCAGACCGTAGACGACGCCGTTGTAGGTCGTGATATCGAGCAGGTTTTCGTAGATGTTGTTGATCGGCCAGGTGTCCATGTCGACATAATCCTCGACAGGAACGATCAGGCCGGACTGGCTCCAGGGAGCGATATCCAGGTGGCTGGTCACAACAATATTCGGGGCGCTGCCGGCTTCAGCGGCCAGGGTCACGGCCTGCTTGAATTCCTCCCAACCGGCAAAGTCACGCTTCTTTTCGACAGTGATGTTCAGGTCTTCACCAGCAATCGCATATTCGCGGGACAGGATGTCCGCCGCCATCTCGATGGCATCGAGACGGTAGACGTCGCTGTCGTTGGAACCGCCTGCCCAGACGGTGATGGTGAGGTCTTTTGCCAGGGCGTCTCCGGCAAAAGCCGCGGTGGTGAGAGCCAGGACGGCAGCCGCTGTGGACTGGCGCAGTTTGGAAACGAGAATGCTCATCGTATTTCGCCTGCTGTCTGTGTTGCGACACCTCCCTCCCGGAAGTGCCATGTGGAAAGAATAAACATGTTTTGCACACGTGTGCAAAGCGGGTTCTAGCGGGCGGGTATTACGGGCATGTGACAGCGTTGCGAATTTCAGGAGCCGGACAATGCGACAACCCTGGCTTCATCTTGATCATAAAAGCCGATCACGACGGCGAGACGACAGACGGAGGGCGCTTTACTCGGCCTTGATGATTTTTGGCTATAGCAACACCCCGAACAACAATTTTCATGACCTTCCGGCTTCTGAGAAGCCGGACCAGCGGGGAGTTGAACCCATAAAGCGCCTTGTTATCGATTTGGACGGAACCCTGACCCTGGCAGACACTTCCGACTACAGGAACGTCTCACCGAACCTGCCCCTCATCGAGAAGCTGCGGGAGTACAAGGAACAGGGCTTCGAGATCGTGATCCAGACCGCACGCAACATGCGGACTCATGAGAACAATGTCGGCAAGATCACGGCGCACACGGTGCCGATCATCATCGAGTGGCTGCAAAAGCACGACATTCCCTACGACGAGATCTTCGTCGGCAAGCCCTGGTGCGGACATGAAGGATTTTATGTAGACGACCGCGCCATCCGGCCGGACGAGTTCGTCCGCATGTCAAAATCGGAGATCGACACCCTGCTCGACAACGCACCGAAAAACTGACGTTAAAACAGGCTTCGCAGCCGGCTGACCGCGAAGCCTGTCTATCTTTGTGCCGGCCGATTTATCGGTATTACAGTTTCTGACCGTCCTGACCTTTCTTTCGGTAGACGGTCCAGGAAGGGCTGCTGGCAGCTTCTTCGTAGTGCTCCTGCACATACGGCCGGTAGATTTCCCAAAGCGCTTCTCCGGACGGGTCGCCATGACCGAGGATCACGAACTCCGCATCGGAGAAGAACTCTTCTTCCGGCTGGTGGATCTCATTGGAGAAGGTTCTGCCATTGTGGAACCAGATCGGCACCCTGGCGGGTGAAGGCTTGTTGAGAAGGGCCGGAAACGGATTGGCGAAGTTGAGAGCCAGTACCGGCCCGGCATCCGGATCTGCAGCCCCGACTTCCTGCAGCAGGCTGAAACCATCCAGCATCCTGTTGTAGTCGACAGTTACTTCCTCATCAGGCTGTTCCAGCCAGCGCGGATGCAGCACGAAGCCTGCCTGCCCGGTATTGGCCAGCCGTTCGTCTGCCGGATACTGCCGGCTTTGCAGGAATTGCGCGACCATGGCACCGCCATCACGGGCCGGATAGATGAGGGCGATTGCAATGGTGAGGACCGACAGGATCTTCAGCGTCAGGGCCTTCGACTGTCTTTCGACGGAGACCGCCGCTGTTTCCCCCTTGCGGAAAAGACCGGCCCACTGTGCGGCGATGATCGGAAGCATGGCATAGACCGGGCTTTCCGACAGCCAATGGTTCTGCATGAGAATAACGCAGGCCATGGCAGCGGCGACCAGGATCAGGACGACAGGTGTGAAGCGTTTGGGTTCAGCACTGTTTTCGCACAGCAGGAGATAAAGCACAGCGCTGCCGATGGCCCATACCGCAGCCTCCCCAAGCTGGGTAATCAGCTTGATGATGCGCCAGGTTTCCTTGGCAAATCCGGAGACGGTCTTGATGTCCGCAAGGTTCGCGCTGACCTGGCCCGTCACCAGCTCTGCGGCCGCAAGCGACGCCGCAAGGCCGATCAAGACCACAACAGCATGCTTGATCGAGACGTTCCGGAACACCGTTGCCGCGACCAGCAAGCCCACGAGGGCGGCGCCGAATGTGACCTTGATCAGAAAGACGACGGCAATCGAAAAGCCCAGCAGAAAAGCCTCCGGCACACCCCTGCGTCCAGGAGGGCAGCAAAAGGCCACGGTTACGACAGCTGCAAGGGCCGCCGCCCAACGGTTATAGGGGGCAAGCCAGCTCATGCTGGTCTGGGCAAAGATCATGTCCGGTTCGCGCGGTGTCACGACTGTCGCGACCGCGACCAGCAGAACGAGGCCAAGCGTGCCGAAACTCACCTGTCGCGTCAGAGTGAGAACCGCCAAAACGAAGGTTCCAAGCCCGAATATGGCACTTGCCAGGGGAACCGAAGTCGCATCCTGCGGGCGTAGCTCGACCGCGATCCGGAAAACCCAGTCATAGACCGGTCCGATCGGACTGAAATAATCGACGCTGGAGGCCTGACCATAGGCAGATTTGTTTGCCGTATCAAAGGCGGTCCAAAGGTCGTGCAGGTAACGCTCGTGATCAAAGAACAGGTGCGGCAGCGTCGCGCTGACGGCAATCAGCACACCGGCGGCCAACAGGCCAAGCAAGCCGATAAAGCCGGAGGCATGGTCCTTTCGCAAATACCAGACTGCGACAAGCACCGGAAACAGCAAGATGGCAAAGGCATAAGTCGAAAGGGCAATCATTTGGCAATCGTCCACTTTGCTGCGGAAGGCGGCGGAGAGGCGATGAACGCCTCCAGTTGCTCCGGCGTACCGAGCATTCCGACATCCTCGAACGCCAGCTGACTGATGGAGACAGCTGCCCCGTCCGCGATGATCTGGTTGTACATCGGCGCGATGTAGCGCTCGCCCTTCTCCTCGCCGCTGTTGCGGAAGAAGCGGGCATAGACGTCCCGGTAGCGGGCGACGCTGTCGAACCAGTAGAGGCCGACGGTCGCATGATCGGAAATGCGTTGCTTTTCGCGAAGCTCCACCACACGTCCATCCGCATCGGTGCGTGCGAAGGACCAGCCGTTACCCGGTCCGGGAAAACACGGGACATGCCCGGCACAAACCGCCGGGTCTGCCGGCTTCATCGCACCTGGCGCCACGTAAGTGTCGATGTTGAAGATGGCGAGTGGCTGGTTTTCCGAAGCCGTGGCAACAAGTTCCAGAGCTGTTGTCGCCTGGCCGTCGGTGAGTTCGTCAAGCTCGACGATGCCGTCAACCTGAATGCCGAGCGCCTTGCAGCGGGCTGTCAGGAACTCCGGCGCGTTCAATCCGCTGCGCACGGCAAAGCAGAACGACCAGCCCGCCTCGCGGTAGGCCTCCATCGAGAGCATGGACCAGTCGAACAGGGGTCGGCCGAGCGCCTCGATTTCATACTTCGGACGGTCGTAGCCCGCCTTGGTGAAACGGCTGCCCATCCCGGCCATCGTAATCGCTACTACGCCGCTCATCAGCTGGCCTTTCTCTGCCGTTTCTGTCCGCTTTCAAGCTGATCGAGGATCGAGGCCGCGATCAGCGCAAAGCCGACGAGTTTGTCGGGGTGGTCGGTGTGAAGCGGCAGCATCGACAGGAACAGTGACAGTTCGACCGCACGCACATGGGCGATGTCGAGGCCTTCCGCCTCCAGCCTGTCGCAGAAGTGCCGCTCGGCCCAATCCGCGGGAGGCGCGATCGTCCAGTCGAGTTCCAACCGCAGTTCCTTGTTCAGATAGACGCGGAACAGGCCGTTGTTGACGTAGTCATAGCAGCCCAGAATGGAGTGACTGATCTTGGCGACATCATAAAGCGGATGCATCATCGCATCATCCGCGGACAACGCTCCGCGCGGATCGATCAGCCGCATCAGCCCGATCCGCCTGTCGAACAGGACGTTGGAAAAGCACGGATCGCCGTGGGAAAACACCAGCTGATCCGTCGTGCCGACCGCCTTTCGAATGAAGGGGCGCGCCTGCTCCAGCATGTCGGGCAAACCACCGCGCGGGCCGGCTTTTTCCAGAATCTGGTTGGTCTGTCTGCCGCGCTCCGTCTCCAGGAACCCCGCCAGCCGCTTGTCCAGTTTTTCCAGGATCTGGGTTTCGGCCCGCGCTCCGTCTTTCTTTCCCGGCGTTCTTGCGTTCAGGTAGGTGAAGATCTGATCGAGCAGGACCTTGAAATCACCTTCCGTGAACGAGTGATGCACCCATTGCAACGCCGCATCCGGGATCGCCAGATGCTCCATCTGGTAGCCGGCCTTCTTGCCGTCTTCCCAGAACCCGAACGTGGGCAGCAGGAAACGTTGCAGTTCAGGCGGTGCGGCATGGAAGAAGCCGTGCTCGGCACGCATTTTTGCAATGTCGGTGGACTGCTTGTGAAAGACGCTGTCTTCCGAACGAGCGGAATTGAAATGCCGAAGTTCTGTCGCACCGGACAGAAACAGCATCAGGTTGCGCGGCTCGCGGATATCGATGAAGCGGGCGTGGTCCGTGATGATCTCGGTACGATCGCGCAACGACAGCAGCAGGAGACGGCGGGCCTCAGGCGTTTCCGCGCATAGAAGCGACGCGGCTTCGGCATGGAACAGAACGGCGACGGCCTCATCGTCGATGACCGGGCTGGCGAGCATGGTCTTCAAGGCGTATCCGGCCTTGCGCACCAGCACCGAAAAGCCTTCCGGATCGAGCGGCGGCAGACAGAGCGGCACGCGCAGATAGATTGCGGCGTCGCCCCAGTCGCGGATGCGGTCTGCAAGCTCGACACCGCTTTCAGGCGACATCAGGTGTTCCACCGTTTCCGCACCGGCCTCCAGGGACATGGCCGTCAGTTCTTTCGCCAGTGTCTGGCGGCGGCGCATGATGTCGGAGAACCGGACTTCGCCAAGCGCGGCCCGCACGCTTTCTGCCGGCGGATCCCGGTCGTCTAGGATTACGGAAAGTGCTTTCGTCATAAGGCACCGGTCCTGTTCTGGGCACGTAGCGGTTCGTTGCGCACTCGCGGAAGGTAGATCCACATGGCGAGCGGCCAGACCAGCGCAAGGGACAGAAGACACAGGCTGCTCCAGGCGCCGATGGCGCCCTGGAAACTGGCAACCGGCCCCTCGAACACCCGCTCGGCCAGAATCACGATCCCGCTGGTTTCGACAAAATTGGCGGAGGTGTATGCCAGCACAGTCGCCGCCAGGGCTTCCAGGCCCCAGATGACCATGGACATGACCAGCAGCACCGGTCCCTGTACGCGGAAAAGATCGGCCCCACGTGTCGTGATCTGACGCAATCCGTCCAGCTGACCCAGGTGTCGCAAGGAATTCGGGTTCCGGTGGTTCAGAACCACATAATGTTGCACGGCCCGCAGGATGCCGGGGCCAAGCACGAAGACGACAAGGCCCGCCAGCACTGCAAGGCAGGTGACGGCCAGAAGGACCATCGGCCCGGTGGCCAACGGACCGTGGTAGGCATAAACGACGACGAGCAGGACGAGGATCATCAACCCGTCGAAAAACCTCTCCAGAAGGATGATGATCAGCGCGCCGGGAAAGCTTTTGCCCAGATACCAGAGCTGGTGCAGCCTCAGGATCTCGCCAAGCTTGAAGGGAATGACGAGGGCACCCGGGCTGGTCACCAGATGCAGCAGCGCGCTGGAGCGCCCGGAAATGCCGAGCAGCCGCGAAGCCATGATCGCAAGACGAACAGCGCGCACACAATGCGAGCCGAGATAGATGCCGCCTGCAACAAGGAGCGCCTGCCACGGCTTGCCCGCAAGCTCACCCAGCCCCTGCTCGGCCAGCCACCAGATCGCGAGACCGAACGGCAGGAACAGGACCGCGTAATGCAGGGCAAGGCCGGCCGGCAACCTGGCCTGCCGCAAGCGTGAGGATGTCCGCACAGACCTCACCTCAGGCAATCCGTGTCGAGGGATAGGCGGCGCGCGGTGTCTGCCGGTGATCGGTCGCAAAGAAAGCGGCCGGTTTGAACAGACGGAAGCTGACGATGCGCAGAAGCTGAAAGCCCATCTTGCTCAGCTTGGCATTGGATATCTGGTCGTCTTCACGCCAGGTGAGCGGAAAGAACCCCAGCCGGAACCGGTTCCGGACAACACCCAGGATCAGGTAATAGTTGAACGTCAGGTCGTCGGCGTATTTCAGGTGAAAGCCGGACTTGAAGGCCTCTACCTTGAACAGGTTCAGTCCGGAGCCGAGGTCAAAGAGACGCTGGCCGCTGATTGCCGAAAAGATCAGGTTGAAGGTGTGGTTGGCCGCCGTGCGCAGCAAGGAATAACCCTCCAGCTTGGAGCCTTTCATGAAGCGCGCGCCCATCAGAAAGTCGAGATCCTTGTGACGGCCGGCCGCGATATGCGGCACGAGATCGGCAATCGCGCCCTGATCGTCACCATGCAACACCACAAGATAGTCGTAGCCGTTCACCATCGCGAAATTGATCGCGACCTTGTGCGAACCGCCGAGACCGTAATTGTCGTCGTTGTGCAGCAAGGCCGTTTCGGCGTATCCGAGTTTCGCCAACCCCGCCTGTGCCGCCTCGCGCGTGCCGTCCGTCGACCGGTTGTCGACACACAGGACACCATCAACGACAGCCTGAACTTCCGGTGCCTCCAGTTGCTTCAGCACACGCGGGATCTGCGCTTCGCAATTGTAGCAGGGAATGAAAACGAGAACCCGGCCGGTCATGAAGGGCACCTCAATCTGACTTGCGGTGTTCGAGCAGAAACCGCATGAAAAAGAAATTCGCGACAAGGGTGAAAGGCGTGACCAGCATCTTGGCCGCGACCCCGCACAAGGTCACTGGCTTCAGTCCCAAACCGGCAACGAAGGCAGTGCCGTCAACTGTGACCAGCAACGACATCAAAGCCCAGCTCAACCCGGCCGTCAGAGCCGAGGCGGCGGTTACCGCGACAACCTGCCAGATCCAGTAGAGCGCCAGGAGCACTGTCGTCGACCTGTTGCCGGCCTTCTCGAAGATGTGCTTGCCGGCAACGAAGAAAACGAAGGTCACGCCGCAGAAGGCACCGATGAAGTTTGCCCAGAACACGGGCAGGCCACTCTGCGTGAGCGTTGCCATGGTCAGGAAATCCAGGCACCAGCCTATGCCGGAGATCAGGGCAAATCCCGAGAAGCGCTTTGCAATCGCATTGTAACGGTTCAAGGAAGACGACCCTGACTTTTGTTTGCCGTCGCGTTCCACGACAGTAGATGCGCTCCCGGCGTCCTTCATGAAACCACCGTCAGCAACCGCTGGAAAGACGGTCGATCCATATGCTGAAATTGCGCTCGGCCGGCATCGGAAAAACCTGTTCACATCCTGAAAACAAAGAAGCCGTTTCCGTCGAGCTGTCTGACCGAAACGACCTTATCTCATGCCGGGAAACACTAGCGGTGAATTGTTTCAATGCCGTTAATCGGCGAATCTGACAATGGGTCTGGATATGTGGAAGGTGTCCGTGCCAACGCCCGCTGGGACGCGATACAAGGGTTCGGGAACAGCTTCCCGGTGGCAGCAGAACAGTCAATCGGCGATCGCTCGCGGCAATGACAAACCGCACACGGCCTACTGCCTGGTCGGCTCAAAATGCAAATTTTTCGAAGAAAGACTGGAATGGTGGAGCCAAGGGGAATCGAACCCCTGACCTCTACAATGCCATTGTAGCGCTCTCCCAACTGAGCTATGGCCCCAAGTTCCATATGAGAGCCGGTTTGGGTGCCGGCGTCGATGGAGGCGGGTTATAGTCACACCTCCACACAAGATCAAGCAGAAAATATCAGGATCTTTTCTGCCGCTTGTGGAAAAGCCCGGACAGACTGAAAAGCCTGTCCGGACAATAGCTTAGCGATCCGTATCTTCGTCGATTTCGACGCGGATGCCCGGGACGGATTCTTCGTCTTCATCTTCATCGTCGATAAAGACGTCGTCGTCGTCACTATTTTCGTCGTCGTCGAGATCGACGTCCGTATCTTCCAGATCCGGCACATCGTCGTCGCCGCCTTCCGCTTCCGCATCGGCCTCTTCCAAGGTCACGATTTCCGGAGCTGCGACGTCGTCTTCTTCTTCATCGTCTTCCGGCGTCTCTTCGACCTTCGCAGCCTTCGCGGCACGGGAGGTCATGACCGCCTCGAACACCGTGCCGCATTTCGGGCAGGTGACCGGGTTCCGGTTGAGATCGTAGTATTTGGCGCCGCAGCTCGGGCAGAGCCGCTTTGTGCCAAGTTCAGGTTTTGCCACTGTGCTCACCCTTCTTCGTTATGCAATCGACTTGAATTCGTGGGCCGCCCCATAGCCTCAAGCCGTTCCGGTGTCAAAGGCAAATCAATCGAAAAACATTCTTCGGATTATTGTTCTGCACGTTGTGACTCAAATTTCAAGCACCTGACCGCGTTACCCACACGCCCTGCAGACCGGCACACGTTTGAATCTGCTTGTCGTTCTGCTAATGCCGGGAAATTTTGCGAAGTTCGGATTCGGGTGGTCTGAACGGATGACGCAGGCGCATCCACATGATAGGACGTGTCACCTTTTGACAACCGATCCAATTTGCGGACATTGAAAATGTCACACGATTCTGCGCCCAAGCCTCTGACTTCCAGCCTGGGCAGCCCCTTGACCGGCACGATCCGCGTGCCCGGCGACAAGTCCATCTCCCACAGATCCCTGATGTTCGGCGCGCTTGCCGTCGGCCGTACCACCGTGAAGGGTCTGCTTGAATCGGAAGACGTGCTGGCCACGGCTGACGCCATGCGTGCTGTCGGCGCAACCATCACCAAGCTCGAGGACGGCAGCTATACCGTCGACGGGATCGGCCTCGGCAGCCTGCTTGAGCCGGAGCATGTCATCGACTTCGGCAATGCCGGCACGGGCGTGCGCCTGACGATGGGCATCTTCGGAAGCCACAACATCGCCGCTACATTTGTCGGCGACGCTTCCCTTTCCAAACGACCGATGGGCCGTGTGCTCAATCCGCTGCGCGACATGGGTACCAACGTGATTGCCCGCGACGGCGACCGTCTGCCGGCGTCCATCCGCGGCCCGGAGCAGGCGCTGCCGATCACCTATCGGGTGCCCATGCCTTCGGCGCAGGTCAAATCGGCCGTTCTGCTGGCCGGCCTCAATGCCGCCGGCGAAACCACCGTCATCGAACCTATCCCGACACGCGACCACACGGAAAAGATGCTGAAGGGTTTCGGCGCCGACATTTCCGTATCCGTGAACGAGGCCGGCGAGCGCGTGATCAAGCTGCAGGGCCAGCCTGAACTGAAGCCGCAGGACATTGACGTGCCTGGCGATCCCTCCTCCGCGGGCTTCCCCCTGGTGGCGGCATTGATCGTGCCGGGTTCCGACGTCGTCATCGAAAACGTTCTCCTGAACGAGCACCGCACCGGTCTCATCACCACCCTGATTGAAATGGGCGGCGATATTTCCATCGTCAATCGCCGCGAGACGGGCGGCGAGGAAGTGGGCGATCTGCACGTGAAGGCCAGCAAGCTGAAGGGCATCACTGTTCCGGCCGACCGGGCGCCGTCGATGATCGACGAATATCCGGTGCTGGCCATTGCTGCCGCATTTGCCGAAGGCGATACGTTCATGCCGGGGCTCGAGGAGCTGCGCGTGAAGGAATCCGACCGCCTGGCCGCTGTTGCCCGCGGGCTGGAAGCCAACGGCATACCTTGCGTTGAAACCGAGGATACGCTGACCGTGACAGGTGGTGCCGATGCGATCGGTGGCGGCACGGTGGTGACCCATCTCGACCACCGCATCGCCATGTCCTTCCTGGTGCTGGGCATGGCTGCCCACAAGCCGGTGACGGTTGACGACGGCGCTGTGATCGCGACCAGCTTTCCGACCTTCACCGGTCTCTTCGACGGCCTTGGCGCTAAGATTTCCGCAAACACCAGCGAGGCCGCATGATCATCGCAATCGACGGACCGGCGGCTTCCGGCAAGGGGACCCTCTCCCGCCGGCTGGCAGATCATTTCGGACTGCGGCACCTGGACACCGGGCTGACCTATCGCGCGGTTGCGGCCGCGCTTCTGGCCAATGGCCTGCCGCTTGGCGACGAAGGTGTTGCCATCGAGATTGCCCATAATCTCGATCTGGCCCAGATGGACAAGTCCGTCCTGTCGGCGCACGAGATCGGCGAAGCGGCGTCACGCATCGCGGTTCTCGGCGGCCTTCGCGACGAGTTGGTGAAGCTGCAGCGGCGTTTCGCCCAGACGCCTCCCGGCGCTGTTCTCGACGGTCGCGACATCGGCACGGTGGTGTGCCCCGATGCAACAGTGAAGCTGTTCGTGACCGCCTCTCCCGAGGCCCGCGCAAAGCGCCGGACCGACGAGATGGTCTCCAAGGGGCAGGACGCGCAATATGCCGCCGTTCTGGAAGATCTCAAGCGCCGGGACGAGCGCGATTCCAAGCGAACCGTGGCTCCAATGCGCCAGGCGGACGATGCGGTCTTGCTTGATACGACAGAAATGGATATAGAGACCGCGTTCCAGGCGGCTGTGGATATCATCTCCCGCGCCAGGGGTGCCTGATAAGGACAAGGGGTTCACCACCGGTGCGCCCCTGTTTGTGCATCCGGAACGCATGTGGCCTCAGGCCATCAGTTCTTTACGGAACGACCAGAGAATTTCGGCAGGGCGCCTTTTCCGGCGACCTGTGACGAGACCGGATTTTCCGCCTCTCGCCCCGCCGGCCCGCTTTCGATAGCGGCAGGATCAGCGGAAACCGCGATCCCGGGAGAAGGACAGATCCGGAGTGCAACACCAACCCGCCGGCGGCGCGCCTGAAGGCGCCAGGAGCATATATGTCTGATTACAATCCCTCCATGGAGGATTTCTCCGCTCTTCTCGAAGAGTCCTTCGTTCAGAACGACCTGTATGAAGGTGCCGTCGTAAAGGGCACCGTCGTCGCGATCGAAAAAGACCTGGCAGTCATCGACGTTGGTCTGAAGGTCGAAGGCCGCGTGCCGCTGAAGGAATTCGGCGCAAAAGGCCGTGACGGCGAAATGAAGGTCGGCGACGAAGTCGAGGTTTACCTGGAGCGCGTTGAAAACGCTCTTGGCGAAGCTGTTCTGTCGCGCGAAAAAGCTCGCCGCGAAGAAAGCTGGGTCCGCCTGGAAGTTGCTTTCGAAGCAAACGAAAAGGTCAACGGCCAGATCTTCAACCAGGTCAAGGGTGGTTTCACCGTCGATCTGGATGGCGCAGTTGCCTTCCTGCCGCGTTCGCAGGTCGATATCCGTCCGGTTCGCGACGTGACCCCGCTGATGCACACCCCGCAGCCGTTCCAGATCCTGAAGATGGACAAGCGCCGCGGCAACATCGTCGTGTCTCGCCGTGTCGTTCTGGAAGAAACCCGCGCCGAACAGCGTTCGGAACTGGTCCAGAGCCTGGAAGAAGGTCATACCGTGGAAGGTGTGGTCAAGAACATCACCGATTACGGTGCGTTCGTCGACCTCGGCGGTATCGATGGCCTGCTGCACGTCACCGACATCGCGTGGCGCCGCATCAACCATCCGTCGGAAGTTCTCACCATCGGCCAGACCGTCAAGGTGCAGATCATCCGCGTCAACCAGGACACGCATCGCATCAGCCTCGGCATGAAGCAGCTTGAAACCGATCCGTGGGATGGCATCGAAGCCAAGTACCCGATCGAAGCCAAGTTCACTGGCCGCGTGACCAACATCACCGACTACGGCGCATTCGTGGAACTGGAGCCGGGCATCGAAGGCCTGATCCACGTTTCCGAAATGTCCTGGACCAAGAAGAACGTCCATCCGGGCAAGATCGTTTCCACTTCTCAGGAAGTCGAAGTGATGATCCTGGAAGTCGACCCGGTCAAGCGCCGCATCTCCCTGGGCCTCAAGCAGACCCTGCAGAACCCGTGGGATGCATTTGCCGAGCAATTCCCGATCGGCACCGAAGTCGAAGGCGAAGTCAAGAACAAGACCGAATTCGGCCTGTTCATCGGCCTCGACGGCGACGTGGACGGCATGGTTCACCTCTCCGACCTCGACTGGAACCGCCCGGGCGAGCAGGTTATCGAAGAGTTCAAGAAGGGCGACATGGTCAAGGCCGTCGTTCTGGATGTTGACGTCGACAAGGAGCGTATCTCCCTCGGCATCAAGCAGCTTTCCGGCGATCCGATGGAATCGGGTGCAGCTGGCGAACTGCGCAAGAACTCCGTCGTGACCTGTGAAGTCATCGAAATCAAAGACGGCGGCCTGGACGTCAAGATCGCAGACAGCGACCTGACTGCCTTCATCCGTCGCGCCGACCTGTCCCGCGATCGCGAGGAACAGCGTCCGGAGCGTTACTCCGTTGGCGACAAGTTCGATGCCCGCATCACCCAGTTCGACAAGAAGACCCGTCGGGTCACCGTGTCGATCAAGGCTCTCGAGATCGCAGAAGAGAAGGAAGCTGTCGCTCAGTACGGCTCTTCCGACAGCGGTGCGTCCCTCGGCGACATCCTCGGTGCAGCTCTGAAGCAGCAGTCCGAAGACTAAGATTTTCGTCTCTCTCACGAGAGTTGAAAGCGAAAAGCCCGGCAGCAATGCCGGGCTTTTTGTTTCTGCGTTGCGAGGGGGGTAGTGTAGGCAACGCGCCCTCCAACTTACGCCCCAAATGGGGAATGCGGCCAGCTCCGACGTGCATTAGCTTCCGGTCATGCCACCATCTGGAGCAAGAGCATGTTCGACTGGTATGACCTGCGTAATTTCCTGGAAGACAATCTGATCGTCAGCATATTCGTCGGCATTGCCTTCGCAATTGCCATTGTCTGGGCGGTGGTCGTGTTCGTCCAGGCCCGCGGCGGCGGGTTCAAGGCTGTTTCAGCCAGCCTCTTTGCGACAATCGTTTCCCTGTTCTATCTCGTGATGGCCTTCGCACTGGGCTCGTTTGCCGAGCCTCTGGTCATCATGCCCTATTTCGCAGTTCTCGCCGCGCTCAAGTCCATGGCCGTCGCCTGGCGTATCGGCGCACGCTGATACCAAGTTCCCAGGCGGGTGACGTCAATCCGGCCTGGCGCGTTACGCCTGTGCTGGGAAACGCGGACTTAGCGCCGCTCTTTCAGAATGCCCTGGAAATAGCCCGACAATGCTTCATGGGCATCCAGCGGCAATACCTCGGCGACGTATTGATCGGGCCGGACGATGACCAAACAGCCTTTATCCCGGTCAATGCCGCGCATTTCGAAAATGTCGTTGCCGCTTTTGAGATCCGGGCAGAACATCTTTTCATAGTCCCTCAACCCGTAGCGGCCTTTTGCCGGTAGCAGCAGTGACGGCATGCGCCCAAGGGCCAGATCGCGATGGTTTTGCTGGAAGACTGCGCGAAGATCGATAACCGCGTCTATATCTTCCCCTGCCGCCGTATGACGCAAAACCGGTGAGCTCTGATCGTCTTTCAGAAAGTTGCAAAGACGACGGATGGCCGACGTTTCCGCTGCCGGGTCGCCTTTATCGGCAAATGCGAAGATCCGCCAGCGACCGTCTGCCTTTACGACATGGCCCAGCTGTACCGGCTTGGCGTCGGCAAGACGAACGACAGGGGCGGAATGAAACCGCATGCCGATCTGGAAACCTTCCGCCAATTGCTGATGCGCACCCTCACCCGTCAACAGGGACGGGAGATAGCGCGAGGCTGTCCCGGCGGTATAACGGCCATGCTGCACAAAGTATTTCTGAACTTCAGCCGGTTCGACGCCATCGGGATTGCTTTCCGACTTCACCGGCGCGCTGACAAGCTTTGCCCATTCCCGGTCGAAATCGATCAGGTTCTGCGCAATCGCCTGGCGTTCGGCCGAATAGCTGGCAAGCAGGTCCGGTTCACTCAGTCCCTTCAGTACGTGGGCGAGTTTCCAGCCAAGATTGAACGTGTCCTGCATGGAGACGTTCATGCCCTGCCCGGCCTTCGGGCTGTGCGTGTGGCAGGCATCGCCTGCAATAAAAACGTGAGGCAAGCGGCCCGGAGCACCTTCTGCCGGAACATCATCGAACTTGTCGCAAAGCCGCTGACCGATTTCGTAGACCGACCACCAGGCGACTTCCTTCACGTCGAGAGAATAGGGATGAAGGATGCGTCCGGCTGCGGCGATCAGATGATCGACCGTAATGTTCCGGTTGGCGACCCGCTCGTCCGGCCGCAGCTTGTCGAGTTCGACATAGATGCGGACCAGATATCCGCCTTCACGCGGAATGATCAGGATGCTGCCTTCACTGGCCGACTGCACCAACGCCTTGAAGCGAATATCCGGGAAGTCCGTCACGGCAAGAACGTCCATCACGCCCCAGGCCTGATTGGCACTGTCGCCCTTCAACTCGCGGCCCAGCGCCCTGCGCACGGAACTGCGGGCGCCGTCGCAACCGACCACGTATCTTGCGCGTACGGTTTCCGTTTCACCTTCGTGTCCGGGATCCGTGCGTTCCAGCTGAACCGTAACCGGCCACTCCTGCCCTGCTTCGACCGCCATATCCAGATCGACCAACTGGCGGGAGTAGTTGGGCTCCAACCTGTTTGGCGAATTGCGCATGATCTCGAGATAAAAGTCGTGAACGCGCGCCTGGTTCAAAATGACATGCGGAAACTCGGACAGACCGTCCTCGACATCCTGAACCCTGCCGCTGCGGGCGATCGTGTCCGGAGACGCCGGGTCCGGTTTCCAGAAAGTGGTCTCGTTGACCCAGTAAGCTTCCTTTTCCAGTCGCTCGGCAAAGCCGAACGCCTCGAACATTTCCATTGTCCGACAGGCGACACCATCCGCCTGGCCAAGCTTCAGGGGGCCGGCTTTCTGCTCCACGATACGGGTTCGGATGTCCGGGAAAGCCGCAAGTTGCGCGGCAAGCGTCAGGCCTGCGGGACCGCAACCGACAATGAGGACATCGACTTCTTCCGGCAGGCTGTCTGTGTTGGCCAGCGCAGTGGCATCGGAATTAGGTTCATGAATGTCCGGATCACCGGTCTTGAAGCCGTCGAGATGAAATTGCATGAAACCGTCTCCTCCGCCACTTTCCGGCTGTTTGGCAACCGGCCTTCCTTCTGGGAAAGGCCGGCGCCAGCATGATGGGGCCACGCGAAAGCTGCCGGTGTTCAATCCCGGACTTCCTTGCCGCATTGCGGGTCTTTCGCGTTTGACAATTCCGCCGCGATGTCCAAACAAACATCGACAACGGATTAATTAGAAAGCATACTGATTATCAGCATGCTGTCAAATATAATCAGCATACTTCCTTTTTTGAACTCCCTGGAGGCGGCGATGCGAAACCTTGAACAGATGCCCGGACACCTGATCCGCCGTTTGCAGCAGATCGCGGTGGCAGTGTTTCATACGGAAGTGGATGCCGTCGGATTCGACATGACGCCGGTGCAATTCGCGGCGCTGGTCCGGGTGGCGGAAAACCCGGGCATCGACCAGATAACGCTGGCAGGCCTGATTGCCTATGACCGGACCACGATAGCCGGCGTTGTCGACCGGCTGGTGCAGAAGGGCTTCCTGTCACGCGCCGTGAGCGAAAAGGACAGGCGCGCGAAGGTGCTGCACATGACGGACGCCGGAACCGATGCGCTGTCGCGGCTTGGCCCTGCGGTGGAAAAGGCGCAACAGGTGATGCTCAGCGGGCTCGACCGCCAAGAGGCTGACGATTTCATGCGTCTCTTGCAAAAGGCGACAGAGGCGGTCAACGACCTCAGCCGCGCGCCACTGCGTTCCGGTTCAAAGGCTGCGGAAAAAGACTGACTGGCCTGCAAAGGTTCAGCATCAAGACCGCAACAAGCGGTGACTATTTCCCTGCCCAGAAATCCGCCTGCAGGCCGGCCGCTTCCTCTTCCAGAAGCGGACCGACAACCTCCACCTTGCGTTGCCCCGCCGCAAACACCGTCCTGCAGGGCAGATCGAGTGTCGGATTTTCCTCGTGATCGCCCGTCTGTTCCTTCAGGGACTTTTCGGTCTGGCCAAAGACGACCCGACCAATGCCCGCCCAGTAGACAGCGCCGGAGCACATGGCGCACGGCTCTGCCGACGTGTACATGGTGCAGCTTTCCAGAAAATCCGGGCGCCAGCGCTTGCTTGCACGTGTCGCCAGCAGCCTTTCTGCATGGGCGGTCATGTCCTGCCCTTCGGCGGAATAACCGTTACCCTGCTCCATCAGAACCTCTCCGTCCGGGCCTGCCAGCAGGCAGCCGAATGGATGATCGCCCGTTTCCCGCGCCTGTCGCGCGATTTCGAATGCCCGGCGCAACAGCGCGATATCTTTGTCGTCATGAGTATCAGTCACGCAAGGCTCCTTTGATTTCTTCCCCCTGAAGGGAGCATGAACACGCTCACCCCGCAAGACTTTGCAAACAGTCAGTCACGTTGAACAGAAACACATCAAAAGACTGGCGATTTAAAAGGCAACTGCTGAAATATTGGCCTCTTGATCACTATTCTCGCGGTTTCATCTTGAGGCTTTCTTGACAAAAATCGCGCACCGGTTTCCCGTAGAGGTCGAGTAGAAGCGGTGGAGCCCAACGGTTCCGACATTGCTCATCTTTCAGTTGATCGACGATGCCCGGCACGAACGCGCCCGCATCCAAGACCAGGAGATGAGAATGCCGGCCGAAGACAACAAAACGCTCCCGCCACTCGAAAACCTTCCAGAGAAAGTACAGCGAAAGGGTGTGCCGATGCGCATGTTTGACGGTAAGTCGTTGGTTGTTGCCATGGCGGCAATGGTTGGGTCGTTTCCGGCGGCTGCGGCCGATCTCGTGACCTATCAGCTCGACTGGTTGCCCGGCGGTGACAAGGCGCCGATCTATGTCTGCATTCAGGAAGGCTTCTGCGAAGAAGCCGGTCTCGAGATCAAGATCGAACCGGGGCGCGGGTCTTCCGAGGCCATCACCAAGATCGCCACGGGGGCATCGGACATCGGTTCCGCGGGCATGGGCGCCCTGATGGCAGCCAAGGCGACCGAAGGCGTGCCGGTGACCGCGGTCATGACCATCTTCAACATGGGACCGCATGCCTTCTACACCACCAAGGACAGTGGCATTGCCTCGATCAAGGATGTCAAAGGCAAGAAGATCGCGACTTCGCCTTTCACCTCCTCCAACGTGTTCCTGCCTCTGGTTCTGGCCGACAACGGATTGTCGGAAGAAGATATCACCCTGACCAAATCCGACCCCGGCGCGTTGGGGCCGCTGCTGATGACCGGCCAGTCGGACGCGATCATCGCCTGGCTGACCGATGTCTCGCGCTATTCCGGCCAGGCGACGGAGGCCGGCAAGGAACTGGTCGTGCTGCCCTGGGCAGACGCAGGTCTTGAGCTTTATTCCGCATCGCTAGTTGCGGGCGACACGTTCCTGGAGGAGCGCCCGGACGTCGCCAAGCGCTTCGTTGCGGCCTTCAAGAAGTCCCTCGAATTTGCCTATGCAAACCCGGACAAGGCAGCCGCGGCAGTTTCCGCACAGGTGCCGGAGCTTTCGGCGGAAGACGTCAAGGGATCCTGGCTGGATGCGTCCAAGCTTGCCTTTAACGATGTCACTGAAAAATTCCCGCTCGGCACAATCGATGCCGACAGGCTGGCGGCGACATGGACCCGCGTTGCAGCAGCGCAGGATCTGGACCCGGCATCCCTTAAACCTGAAGACGCTGTCAACCGCTCGTTCCTGCCGGCAGCGGAGTAACCCTCAAGTGGCACTCACCAACAACGCGATCAGCTTTTCCTCGGTCGGTCAGACATTTCTGACCGGCTCGGGATCCGTCACCGCCCTGGACGGGGTCACCGTCACCGTTGCGCAGCATGAGTTTGTAGCAGTGCTCGGTCCATCCGGATGCGGAAAATCAACCTTGCTGAGGGTGACCGCCGGACTGATGAAACCTTCAAAGGGAACGGTGAGTGTCTTCGGCAAAGAGGTGACGATGCCGAGGGACGATGTCGGCATCGTCTTCCAGAAACCGACATTGCTTCCCTGGGCCAACGTAGAGGACAACGTCGTCTTTCCGGTTCGCCACAAATACGGACGGGTGACGACGGAGGACCGCGAACAGGCCCGCACCATCATCGAGACCGTCGACCTGAAAGGATTTGAAAAGCGGCTGCCGTCGGAGCTTTCCGGCGGCATGCAGCAACGGGTCGGCATTGCCCGGGCTCTGCTTCTCAATCCGGACATTCTTCTGATGGACGAACCGTTTTCAGCGCTTGATGCACTGACCCGCGATGCCATGGGCTTTGAACTTCTTCGGTTGTGGCAAGCAAGTCCGAAGACAGTCCTTTTCATCACCCACTCGATTCCGGAAGCCGCGCTGCTGGCCGACAGGATCCTTGTGCTCAGCGAGCGCCCCGGCCGCATCATCGCGGACCTGCAGGTGCCGACCGCCCGTCCGAGAGACGAAAGCGCGCTGAGAACGCCGGAGATGCAGGATTTCTCGGCCGAACTCCGCTCGCTGCTGATCAGAAAGGAGGCCGCCTGATGACTGTCAGCGAAACACAGGACTCCGCCGCGGCGAAGACCTCCCCAAAGCCCGAGCGTCTGGAGCGGCCGTTGCCGGTTTCCGAAAAGCTGCTCCGGATGCCTGTCGTACTTCCCCTGATCACCTTTCTCCTGATCCTGGTCATCTGGGAAGCCGGGACACGGCTGTTTTCCGTTCCCTCTTTCGTGCTGCCCGCCCCTTCCCGCATTCTGGGCGGATTTGAGAGCGTTACAGCCGGACGCTGGATGGAGCATATCTGGGCAACACTTCGGGTCGCCCTCATCGGCTATGCCGTTTCATTTGTCATCTCGCTTCCGATTGCCGTCGGCCTGGCAAAGTCGCGTCTGCTCTCCGGAGCGTTCTACCCGTTGCTGGTGGTCATCCAGTCTGTCCCGGTCGTCGCCGTTGCCCCGATCATCATCGTGGTGCTGGGCACCGGTGATGCTCCACGCGTCGTGATCACCTTCATGATCTCCTTCTTTCCGCTGGTCGTTTCCATGACGACGGGTCTGGCCGCCACGCCGCCTGAACTGATCGAATTGTCCAGGTCGCTGCGCGCGCCGTCCTTCCGGGAGATCACGCAAATCCGCTTGCCCTATGCGACGCCTTACATCTTTTCGGGCATGAAGATTTCGATCACGCTTTCGGTCATCGGCGCTGTCGTTTCCGAATTCGTCGCCGCCGAAAAAGGCATCGGCTACTTCATCCAGTTCTCCACGTCGATGTTCAAACTGCCCCAGGCCTGGGCCGGACTGGTCATCCTCGTGATCATGTCGCTGGTCCTCTTCCAGCTTGTCAGCCTCGCACAGCGGATCTTCTTTCCCTGGTCACTGCCGAAGGGACAGAAATGACGAGCTTCCTGATCAACAACATTGACTACGGCCTCACCGGAACCCGGGAGGGAGACCGCCTCAGCGGTGCAATCCGCGTTCACGACGGCGGGATTGCGGAAATCGGCCACTTGCAACCCCGGCAAGGCGAACGGATTGTCGATGCGAGCGGATGCGTGGTCACACCGGGACTGGTGAACACCCATCACCATCTATTCCAGTCTGTCCTGAAGGCCGTGCCGGAAGGCATGAATGCGCCACTTGACGACTGGCTCATGAACGTTCCCTACAGCTACTGGCCGCTGATCGACGAGGAAACCCTTCGCGTATCGGCCAGGATCGGACTGGCAGAACTGCTTCTCACCGGAACGACAACGGTCTGCGATCATCACTACGTCTATTCCGACCACTATGACTACGATCCGGCGGACGTGCTTTTTGAAGAGGCGGAAGCGCTTGGCATCCGTTTCGTCCTGGCCCGGGGTGGTGGAACGAAAGGCCGGTCTTTTCCCGATCCGAGCCTGCCACCGTCACCAAGCGAGCCACTGGACAAATTTCTGGCAAGCATCGAGCGGACTGCAAACCGCTGGCATGACCCCTCCCCAGGTTCCAGCAGGCGGGTAGCCGTCGCACCGACCACGCCGACGTTCAACGTCGATGCGGGAGAGCTTGCCGACATCGCCCGCTTTGCTCGCGGCAAAGGCCTGCGCCTTCATTCGCATCTTTCGGAAAACCGGACCTACGTCGACTTCACCCTGGCGAAATACGGCAAGCGACCGGTTGATTGGCTTGCCGAGCAGGAGTGGCTCGGGCCGGATGTCTGGTTTGCCCATCTGGTGGAATGCGACCGGGACGAGGTGCGCATGCTCGCAGAAACCGGAACCGGGATGGCGCACTGTCCGCAAGCAAATGCAAGGCTTGGCTCAGGCATTGCTCCAGCTGACGCCCTGCACGACCTTGGCGGCAGAGTTTCGCTGGCTGTTGATGGCGCAGGCGCGAACGAGGCCGCCGACATGGGCGCTGCCCTCTACAGTGCCTTCGCGCTGCACCGAGCGACAAAGGGCGTGCAGGCATTGAAAGCCGAAAGCCTGCTCAACTGGGCAACCGAAGGCGGCGCCAAGGTGCTCGGCTTTGAGGAGATCGGCGTGCTGCGTCCCGGCATGATCGCCGACATTGCCGTTTTCGACATTTCCGCCCCTCGCAACATGGGACTTCACGATCCGGCCCTTGCTCCCGTGCTGACGGGTGCCGCAAGCCTGCGTCACAGCTTTGTCGGCGGGCGGCAGATCGTCCGGGACGGTTCCATCCCCGGACTGGACCTGGCCGGGCTCGGTTCGGACGCAAGGCGTGTTACCCGGCAACTGATCGAACGCAGAAAGGAAATAACGGCGCCTCACCGGGCCCGCGCCGCCCAGGCCTGATGGCAAATCGCCTGCGTCGGGCAGGCACATTCTTATGTGGAGTAGAAGCTGTCAGTGCCCATGAGCACGGGTCATTGCTCCCGGACCTCTTTCTCAAGGAGAACGGAAATATGAGCACCTCTGCATCTTATGGTCTCGTTGAACTGGAAAAGGAAAAAGGCTTCGGCGGCGTCGGTGAGACGATCGATCGATCAATTCCCCAGGTCGACATGTCGGATTTCTTTTCGCGCAAGGCAGAGATCACCGACGATCTGTGGGCTGCCGCGACGGACATCGGCTTTTTCCAGCTGAGCAACCACGGCATCCCGCAGGAACTGATCGACGAGGCTTTTCGACTGTCGGCCGGCTTCTTCGACCTGCCGGCCGAGACGAAAGAACAATATCCGCTTCGGCCCGGCACCAATGCAGGCTGGGAATTCAAGGCGCAGGTCCGCCCTTCAACCGGTACTGCCGACCAGAAGGAAAGCTACCAGATCACCCTGCCGCGCATGACAGGTCTCTGGCCGACCGGCGAAGAACTGTCCGGATTCAAGGCGACCATGCTGGCATTCGAGCGGCACAACTGGGCGCTGGCGATGAAGGTTCTGTCCTGCTTTGCCGACAAGCTGCAGTTTCCGCCGGACTTCTTCACCGAAGGACATGACCCGCTGACACCGGAATACCAGTCGACCCTGCGGCTGATCCATTATCTGGGCATGGAAGATGCCAAGCCAGAGGACTTCAAGTTCTGGCGGGCCGGTGCCCACACCGACTTCGACTGCCTGACACTGCTGCACCAGAAGGCAGGCCAGGGCGGGCTACAGCTTTGCCCGGGCAAGGACAGCCAGGGCCGGGCGATTGCCTGGACCGACGTGCCCCCGCTGGAAGGCGTTATCACCTGCAACATCGGCGACATGCTGATGCGCTGGTCGGACGACAAGCTTCTGTCAAACCTTCACCGGGTGCGCATGCCCAAGCCGGAGGAATATCTCGGTCCTCGCTACTCGATGGCCTATTTCGCCCAGGCCAACATGGATACGGTGCTTGCAGGGCCGGAAGGTAAGTATGAGCCGATGACGGCGCATGACTATATCCAGATGCGGCTAGGTGCGAATTTCGGCAAGAAATAGCGGCGCAATCGCCATCCGACAAAGAAGAACCACGGCGCCGGAGCCATCGTTTGAAACGATCGGCGTCGTGGCTGCACCATTTCAGCCATGATTTGTCCGCGAAACTATCCAGAAGCTGACGATCCGGCAGACTTTACTTTTGCTGCCCGTCCTTTAGGCTTGGTTTCACGACGAGCACCCGCCAACGAAACGCGGCCTCAAAACTCACCCAACAGACAGAATTGCGAAACGCTCCATGACCGAAGCCAAAAGCGGCGACACGGTTCGTCTTCATTATAAGGGCACGCTGGACGACGGCTCCGTCTTCGACAGCTCCGAAGGACGCGACCCGCTGGAATTCACCGTTGGATCCGGCCAGATCATTCCGGGTCTCGACCAGGCCATTCCCGGCATGAAGGTTGGCGACGAGAAGACGGTCCGCATCGAACCCGACAGCGCCTACGGTCCCCACAATCCGGCCGCACGCCAGGCTGTTCCGCGGACCAACATTCCGGCCAACATCCCGCTGGAAGTCGGCATGCAGCTGCAGGCGCAGACAGAGAACGGCCAGATGATGACCGTGACCGTGATCGAGATTTCCGAAAACGAAGTCATTCTGGACGCCAACCACCCGTTGGCCGGCAAGGTGCTGACGTTCGAGATCCAGCTGACGGGGATCAACTGAGGCCCACCGGTTCCGGTTTGGCTGGCGGTGGCAAAGTCAGAAGCCGATTTCGGCTCCCTGATGAGGTCTGAACGCTGAAAAGACAAAAGCCCCGCGGTTCGCCGCGGGGCTTCTTTTTTCACGCACCGGCGCTGCAAGCCGGCGCGCGAAAATGTCAGACCATGCTTCAGTCCATATAGACGCTGTCGTTGGCTTTCTGGACCTCGGTCTTGAACAGGCCAAGCAGTTCGTTGGCTTTCGGGTCGAGGTTTTCAGCCACGTGCGTTTCGAAAGCCGGCTGGGCCGCTGCAGCCATGGACGCGCGCTGGTCGGCGGTGAGAGCGGTCACTTCCATCTTGTCCATCAGGCCTGCCAATCCCCTGTCGGAGGCTTCGATGATGCGCGACAGGCCACGGCTGGCGGTTACGCAGCTTTCCGCGGCATAGCGCAGGGTCTTCTGCTGCTCTTCGCTCAATCCTTCGAAGAAGTCCCGGTTGACCATGAACGTGTAGGGCGAGAACAGGTGGTTGGTCAGCGTCATGTACTTCTGAACTTCAGAGAAGTTCGCGAAGGAAATGATCGGCACCGGGTTCATCTGACCGTCGATGACGCCGGTCTGCAGACCGGAATAGACCTCGCCCCAGGATAGCGGATAGGCCTGCGCGCCAAGCGCCTGAATGATGGTCTGGTGAGACGGCAGCGTCATGGTGCGGATGCGGATGCCGTCAAAATCGTCGAGCGACGCGATCGGGTGCTTGGAATTGGTAACAGCGAAGAACCCGCCCGTGTCCGGGAAACCGAGCACCACAACATCTCCAAGGGCTTCCTCGATGTCGGCAGCCAGAGCCTTGCCGAAATCACCGTCGAAAACCGCGTAGGTGGCGGCGTTGTCGGCGAAGGCGAACGGCAGGTTCAAAACGTCGATACGTGGGTAGTAGCTGGCCAGCGCGCCGGTGGACGTCAGTGTTGCCTGGATGATGCCGTCGCGCACATGCTGCACATGCTCGGCAGCCGAACCGAGCTGGTTGGAACCGAAGACCTCCACTTCGACGGCACCGTTGGTGTCTGCGTTGACGATGTTGGAGAACACCGCGGTGCAGGCATGAGCCGGATTTTCGAACGGATCGGTCTTGTTGTCGTGTCCGAACTTCAACACCTTTCCATCTGCCAGCGCGCTGCCGGCCATAAGCGCAGCGGTCAGCCCGACCGCCAGTCCCTTTGCGAACTTCTTCATGATTTTCTCCATTCCTCTGTCAGGTTGTTTTTTTGTTATTGGGCAAACCCGAGAGCACGCGGCAGCATCATCGCCGCGCTTTCCCAGAAGGCGAACAGGAACAGGACCGCCACTTCTGCGACCAGGAACGGCCCCAGCTTGATGGCAATCCGTTCCAGTTTCTCACCGGTGACCGATGAGAGAACGAACAGGCACGCGCCGACAGGCGGCGTCATCAGCGAGATGTTGAGTGCCAGAACGAAGATGATCCCCGCATGGATCGGCTCCAGACCCACCTGAGCGGTGAGCGGAACAAGAACCGGTGCCAGGATGATCAGGATGGCGGTGATATCCATGACCATGCCGACGATAAGCAGAAGTCCGATGATGATGGCGATGACCGCATAGCGGTTGTCGGCCAGACCCAGGATGGTCTCGGCCAGCATCTGGGGGATTTTTTCAAAGCTCATCCACCAGCCGAGGATGCCGGCAAAGGCGATGATGACGAAGATCACGCCGGTGATGCGCGCTGTGCGCACGAGCATCTGGTAAAGCGCGGGCAAGGTCAGCGTGCGGTAGACGAATGCACCGATGAAGAGCGCATAGGCGACTGCAATGGAAGCAGCTTCCGTCGGCGTGACGACACCGCCGAGAATACCTCCCAGGATGATCACCGGCATCAGCAGTGCGGTAATTGAGGAAACGAAGACCTGCCAGATTTCCTTAAGATTGGCCCGGCGCTCCGCCTTGGGCAGGCTGTTGCGGGCCGCACCAAGGGTAATGACGGCCATGCAGACACCGCAGATGACGAGACCTGGCAGAATGCCTGCGGCGAACAACCCGCCAATGGAAACGCCCATGAGCGAGCCGTAGACAACCATCAGACCGGACGGCGGGATGGTCGGTCCGATGATCGAACCGGCCGCCGTTACGGCGCACGCGTAATCGCGCTTGTAGCCTTCCTTGACCATGGCGGGCACCAAGGTGCGCCCGAAGGCCGCCGCATCTGCCGTTGCCGAACCCGTTAGCCCCGCAAAGAACACGGAGGCGAGCATATTTGTATGGGCCAGCCCACCCCGGAAATGGCCGACCAGCACCTGGGCCAGCTTCACCAGCCGGTCGGTGATACCCGTCTGGTTCATGATTTCGCCGGCCAGAATGAAGAACGGCATCGCCAGAAAGGGGAAGATGTTCAACCCGTTGAAGATACGGCTCGGCCCGATGGCCAGGAACTGGTCACCGCCCATATGAATGAGGCCGATGACGCCGGCCGCGCCAATGGCAAAGCCGATAGGCATGCCGAGCAGGACAAATCCGATGAAGACAGCGGCAACGATCATGCTGCGGCCTCCGCAAACGGGGGATTGTCGAGATGGGTGCCGTTGTCCCGGATCATCGCCAGAACGGTCTGGATCGAGGCAAGGGCGGCGGCGGCCGGGATTGCCGCATAGAACGGCTGCAAACTGATACCGAAGATCATGGCCTGCCGCTTGGCGCCGCTTTGCGCGAAACCGAGCCCGTACCACAGCACGTAGAGAAACAGCGCCAGAACGCAGAGATCAATCGCCATCAGCACAATGCGGCGCAACGACACCGGCACGCGCATGATGGCAGCCGTCAGTCCTATATGGTCCCGTCTGGCGATGCCGGACGAGACGGCCAGCATGGCTGCCCAGATCATCAGGTAGCGCGCAAGGATCTCCGGCCAGGGCAACTGCCAATGAAAGAAGTAGCGATCAACCACGCCGAGCCAGACATCAAGCACAAGCAGTGCCATCAGCAAGGCTATTACAGCCTCGACGCCCGTATTCAGCCTGGCACTGGTTCTGGCAGCCCACTCGCGCATAATCCCTCCACCGAAATGTACCTTAATTACATTTTCAGAGCAGAAATTGCGTTTCGTCAAGCGTATTTTGTTTTTAAATTACATTTCTCGCGTAAATGAGGCTATGATCAGGCGCTGATTGACGATTTTGTGTAATCAAATTACAAATCCCGCAACCAGGGAGACATGTGTGCAGGCAAAGATCCGAACCCCGACCGGCGACAATACAAACGGCCATGCCGCTATCGATCTCATTTCCGCACTCCGCGATCACGCCGGCCAGTTTCCGGCGCGGGAACAAAAGGTTGCGGACTATGTGCAAAAACATCTGTCCGCGATTTCGGACATGACGATCGCCGAACTGGCAAAAGCCTGCGGCGTCAGTACACCGACCGTCGTTCGCTTTTGCAGGACACTCGGCTGTGACGGTTTCCGGGAATTCAAGCTGCGACTTGCACAGAACCTTGCCGTCAGCCTGCAGTATATTTCCGCGCCATCGACCACCGAGCAGGTTGCCAGCGAAACGGCGATCGACCGCGTTCTGGGCGCGCTTTATGCGACCGCCAATGTCATGCGGCAGCAGGTCGATCCGGCCGTTATCGAGCGGGCCGTCGAAAAGATCGCCAAAAGCCGGCAGCTTCTCACCGCCGGGATCGGCGGTGGGTCGACGATGGTGGCCGGTGAAGCGGCGAGCCGCTTTTTCCGCCTTGGCATCCCGTCTGTCGCCCTGCACGACAGCTATCTCCTGCAGATGCGCGCGGCGACGCTCGGGCCCGACGACGTTCTGCTGTGTGTCTCCGCCAGCGGCGAAGCGGATGAACTGGTCAGCGCAGCCGAGATTGCCGGCGGCTATGGGGCCACCACGATCGCGATCGCACCGAAAGGCTCTCGCCTTGCAATGATTTCCAAGATCCCCATCCTGGTCGATCTTCCCGAGGACCCGGACATCTTCAAGCCCACCGCCTCGCGATACGCGCACCTGGTGATTGTCGACGCCATCGCCATGACGGTCGCGCAAGTCCGGGCCGCCACCACAAGCGAAAACCTGCGCCGGATCCGCTCTTCCCTGACCGCCTTCCATGGCCGCACCGGACCTCAACCTCTGGGCGATTGAGCCTCATGAACACACGAAACTGCGCCGGCTTGCCAGAAACCGCCGCAATCTGATGTGAAACTGAGAGAAGCCGATTGCATTTCTTACAACGGTCACCCTATGTATGTTATTGGTTTTCATAAGCTCTTGTCGGGGACATCGTATTCATGTCGGTAGATGTTGACGCGCTGGTAGACAGACGGCGCCTCAGACGCAAAGTGACCTTCTGGCGGATCGCGACTTTTGTCGTCATCGCCGCGGCACTGATCGGGGGGCTTATCTACGTCTCCGGGGCTTCGGAATTGTCCAAGCGGACGGCGCATATCGCCCGCATCCCGATCGAAGGCGTCATCCTCGAAAGCCGCAAGACCCTGCAGATGATCGAGAAGATCGGCAAGTCCGATGCGGTCAAGGGTGTGGTGATCTCCATCAATTCTCCCGGTGGCAGCACAACCGGCGGCGAAGCGCTGTATGAAGCGCTGCGCAAGCTTTCCGAAAAGAAGCCGGTGGTCGCCGAAATCCGCACCATCGGAACCTCCGCGGGCTACATGATCGCCCTTGCCTCCGATCACATCGTCGCGAGATACAATTCCATCACCGGCTCCATCGGCGTGCTGTTCCAGTTCGGCAATATCAGCAAACTGATGGAAACGGTCGGCGTGGAAATGGATGCGGTCAAGAGTGCTCCGCTGAAGGCCGAGCCCGACTTCTATTCCCAGACGAGCCCCGAGGCACGCGCCATGCTGCAAAAGCTCGTCGACAATTCCTACGACTGGTTCGTTGCACTGGTCGCCGAGCGGCGATCTCTCGACATGCCCAGGGCCAAGGAACTTGCAGACGGCCGCATTCTGACGGGCCACGATGCCCAGACGGAAAAGCTGATCGATGCCATTGGCGGCGAAGATGTCGCAATCGACTGGCTAGTAAGCGAGAAGGGCGTTCCGAAAGATCTTCCAGTCGTCACCTGGAGCGCCAACGAAAATCTGGAAGAGCTGCCGTTTTCCTCCCGGGTCTCGCGAGAGTTCGGAAAAGGCATCGGATCGGCCATTCTGGAGCCGGTTAGTGAAGCTAAGGGGCTGATTCCACGAGGGCTTACGCTTGACGGGCTCGTATCCGTTTGGCAGGCTTCTGACGCGGCAGACAATAATCCGTAAGCGAGGGGGCACTTCATGATCAAATCTGAGCTGGTTCAGCATATCGCCGAACAAAATCCGCATCTCTATCAGCGGGACGTTGAGAACATCGTCAACGCCATCTTGGATGAGGTTACCGAAGCGCTTATGCGCGGCGACCGGGTGGAGTTGCGCGGCTTCGGCGCGTTTTCCGTCAAGAACCGCCCCGCTCGCGTCGGCCGCAATCCGCGAACCGGTCAAAAGGTCGAAGTGGACGAAAAGTTCGTGCCCTTCTTCAAAACCGGCAAGGAAATGCGTATACGGTTGAACGATGGTGTGGACCACGGCGACGACTGATTGCGTTTGCCACGGCACGCCATTTAAAATCGACTTCTGATCTGGCCAAAACCGGGAGAACCCAGTGACCCGTTTCCTCAAGAACGTGATCTTGTTCGTTATCGCGGTTGTCCTGATCCCGTTGTCGGTGGCGAACCGGCACACGGTCTCCCTGTCGCTCAATCCCCTCGACCCGCAGGACCCGCGCCTGACGATCCCGGACATTCCGCTGTTCTGGATCATCTTCGCAAGTCTGGGTGTCGGCATCATCGTCGGTGGACTTGGTGCATGGGCCAAACAGGGCCGCTGGCGCAAGGAAGCACGCGTGAAGCGCCGGGAAGCCGCGAAATGGCACAAGGAAGCCGACCAGCTGCGGGAAATGAACACCGCAGGTCAGCCGGCATCCAATCTCAAGGGACTGGCAGGACCGGGCAACCGCAACGCCGCCTGACCGGCCGACATTACCATGCGTATTATCTCCAGCGACGAGATCGATGCCTGCCTGGAAGACAGGGCCGTTCTTGAAACGCTGCGCCGGGCCTATCGCTCAAGCACAGTCGCGCCCAAGGCTTCCCCCTTGCCCATCGGCCGGCTGAACCAGCAGCAAGGCGCGTTTACCGTACAGCCGGCCTGGACTGACTTTACCCAACAAGGCGACGTCAAGCGCGGCTATATCGGCTGCTCCCTGGCGCTGGATCTTCCTGAACAAACGGGCCTGTCCTCAAGTCTCTACCTATTATTTTCCGGTTCCGGCGGACAACCGATCGCCCTTCTGGATGGCATGCGCCTTACAGTCTGGCGCACGGCCGGTCTTCATGCGCTCGGGGCAAGTTACCTGTCCCGCGAAGACACGTCCCGCCTGCTGGTCATCGGCGACGACCCGAGATTGCCCCGGCTTGTGTGCGGTTATGCGGCCGTGCGCAACCTGACGTCGATCCTTCTGGCCGGCGTGTCGCCGGAAATCCAGAAAAGGATCGCCGCCTTGCCCGCGCTCAAGGGGGTCAATGTCGGCATCACGAACGAGATCTATGCCGCGCAGGAAGGCGCGGACATGATCTGCATTGCCGGTCCGGAAAACGAAACAGGCACCCATCACGCCCTCACCTACCTGGATCCTCCTGCGGGCTGTCACGTAGATGTGCTGGATCCGGAAGCACAATTGCCGACAGAACTGCTGCAGGAAGCACGGCTGTTCACCACCGACCTGAGCGAACCGCCGCGGCCGGATCTTGAATGGGCTGCCGACCTGAAAGACCTCACACAGGGCACGAAAGCCGGCCGGCGTTACTACGGCCAGCGCACGCTGTTTTTGCCTGCCCCGCGCACCGGGCTCGCAGACTACGCACTGGCTGCACACGTTTTTTTGAGGACGTGACCTCTGGAACTCGTGCCTGTGCACACCATATCCCGGAACAGCAGGGGGAATCCATGAAAGCGAGCGCCCGAAAAGGGTCGCCCGGATGACGGCTTGGCCGCCATGGGTTTCTCATTGGTATCTTGAAGGAGCAAATCATGCTGACGACGCTTGCCTATTCGGCAAGCCTTCCGGCAATCGCAATTGGGCTGATGTACTATGTGTCAGCCTGCTCGGGGCTTGTCTACTAGTGCCTTGATGGCACCCTGGCCGTTCGACCCTACGGGCGAGACCGGCTGCCTCCAAGGGTTTGGCACGTTCGGCCGATCGCGCCAAACCCGTCATACGATAATCGTGAAGCCGGTTCCCCGTGGGCCGGCTTTTGTCGTTCCTGGACTGTCCGCTGAGGCCACGGGACGGAAAGCCATCCCGGCTTAGCTGGGATCTGAACCTGTTCCAAAACGGTGTCCGGGCAAGGTCCAGCCACGCAGGATCGCTCCGCCGCGCAAGATCAGCGCAAAGCTTGCGGCAAGGATCGCGGCAAGGATTTGCGGCGCACCCAATTGCACCAGCACAACAAATCCACCCGCACCGGCAAAAGCCGCACCGACATAGATTTCCGGCTTCACGATGGAGGAAGGTTCACGGGCGATGGTGTCCCGCAGGATGCCGCCGAAAGTTGCCGTCGAGACACCCATCAGGATCGCCACCAGGATCGTGTCACCGACAGTCAGGGCCTTGGCAGCTCCCATGACAGAATAGGCCGCAATACCGATAGCATCGGCCCATCTCAAGGGTTTGCTGAGCTTTTCGATCCACTCGGCAAAATACCAGACCAGCGCGCTGACGACGAAGCACACCAGCAGATACCATTCGTTCTCCACCCAGAAGACCGGTACACCCAGCAAAAGGTCACGCAGGGTACCACCACCGATCCCCGTCAGCGTGGCAAAGAACAGCAGGGCAACGATATCCAGCTGCTTGCGCGAAGCGACGATGCCGCCGGTAATGGCGAATACCGCCACCCCGAGATAGTCCAGCATTTGCAGCAGCATTCCGTCCCCCATAGCCACTTTCTTTCCGAAGGCAGTACCTGAGGTCCGGGTCTTTGTCATCCCGTAGCATGCCACGCCGGCGCTCGGCCCTACGTCTGAGGGGCTGCATATCTCGCTCAAGGGATTAGGAAAGTTCGACCAGACCGCTTTCTGGAAAACACTGATCGTTGGGCTGTCATCCTCGCGCGTCGCGTCGACAGCAGGACTGGCTCCGGTTGGCTGTGTTGACGAAAGGGTTGCCCCAAAGAAAAGGGGCCACTCCGCTGGATGCGGAGCAGCCCTTCAAAGCTCTAGGGTCGGTTGAAATCAGGCGTTCTTGTCGACTGTCTGTCCGGCTTCAGCCGACGCCGCAACATCCTTCGGGCCACCCTTGGAAACGCCGACCATGGCCGGGCGTAGCACGCGGTCGCCAATGACGTAGCCGGCCTGCATGACCTGTACAACCGTGTTGTTCGGCACTGCGGTGTTCGGCACCTCGAACATGGCTTGGTGGAAGTTCGGGTCGAACTTCTGGCCTTCCGGGTCCAGTTTCTTGACGCCATTCTTTTCAAGCTGGTTGAGCAGATCGCGCTCGATCATCTCGACGCCTTCGATCAGCGAAGCAACACCCGCATCGGCGTTCTTGCGGTCATCTTCCGGCAACGCCTCAAGTGCGCGGCGCAGGTTGTCGGAAACCGTCAGCATGTCACGGGCAAAACCTGACACGGCGTACTGGCGGGCGTCCTTGACTTCCTTTTCCGTGCGGCGGCGCAGGTTTTCCATTTCCGCCATGACGCGAAGCGCGCGATCCTTCAGATCCGCGTTTTCGGCTTTCAGAACTTCGATCGGATCGACACCGGCCGCTTCGACAGCTTCCGGCTGTTCCGCTGCTGCGGTTTCCGGCGTTGCTTCTGCCGGCTGCTCTTCCGGGGTTTTGTTTTCGTCGCTCATGAATGATCCGTTTGCTCAGACTGTTTGCGGGTGCTTATACGACCGGTTGGCGTTTTTTCAAAGAGCATCGGCGGATAGGCTTTCGCTTACCCGCCGGATGCGCTCATATGAACCGCAGCCGGTCAGCCGCAGATATATTTCGGAATTAAAGGGCGCTCTTGATCCAGTCGGAGAGTTTGCCCTTCGGCGCTGCACCGATCTGGGTTGCCATCGGCTCGCCGTCCTTGAACAGGATCAGCATCGGAATGGACCGAACGCCGTATTTCATCGCCATGTCCTGGTTCTCGTCGATGTTGAGCTTGGTGATCTTCACCTGGCCATTCATCTCTTCGGAGATTTCTTCAAGAGCCGGAGCGATCATCTTACACGGACCGCACCATTCGGCCCAGAAGTCGACCACGACCGGGCCGTCGGATTTCAGGACTTCGGCTTCAAACGAAGAGTCGGTAACTTGTGTGGTAGCCATAACTAGATCTCGTAGGTCTCAGGATCGCGCCTACCCGATGTAAGCGCGTCAGTTGGCAAGAACGTAGGAAGCCGAGGGCCTGCCGTCAAGCCGATGTGCCGTCAGGACGCAGTCCGGCGAAGGTTTCTTCCAGCACCTTTTCGGGGATTTCCATCAGGCTCGGCACCGCGGTCCACAGAAGCTGGGCGGAAATCTCCCTGTCCGGATAAATCTGCTTCAGCATTTCCCTGTAAACACAAAGCTGTGCGCGGTACTCGAGCGGGATTTCGGCAACTGATGCCGGCGGATGGAAATTGGTCTTGTAATCCACAATCACCACCCGGTTATCCTCAACCACCAGCCGGTCGATCTGTCCGGATATCTCGACTTCCGTGCCGTCGCTTGCCCGAATCGTCCCGACCAGCGGAACTTCGGCGCGGGCATGACCGCAAAACAACGTCTCGAATTCCGGCATCTCGAGAATCGCAGCCACTTCGCGCAGAAGGTGAGGCAAGCGCTCGGCAAATTCCGGCTTCAGGGCCTGCTTGAGGTAGGCTTCCGACGCTGCCATGCGGGCGTCTTCAGCCAAGTCCGGCAACAGCTCCAGAAGCCGGTGGATCAGGCGACCGCGCTCCAGGGGCCAGGAAGCAAGATCCCTGCCCGCCTGCAGGCGAGATACCGCAGGCACCGGTTCGATGCCGTCCTTTTCCTCCATCGCCTCGAATGCCCGTGAGGGCTGAAGGCGTTTCTTCCTGGCAAGCGGACGGACGGGACTGGAGAGCCAGTCCGGCAACGGCAGTTCTTCGCTGCGCGGCTCTGCGGAGGTATGCGGCGCCGCGCCTGCCTCGGGCTCGGCGATGACGCCGTCCTTCTGCCAGCGCCAGGCGGAGACGGATCCATCCGTCGCTGTCAGTTCACGCGCCTCGGGCTTCAACGCCCGCGAGACCATCGAATACCAGCAGTTCTCGTGGGCACCGCGTTTCGGTTCCCAGCCGCAGACGATCAGCCGGTCTTCGGCGCGGGTCAGAGCCACATACAACAGGCGCCGGTATTCTTCCTCCTGCGCGTCCCGCAGGGCTTCCACCGCCGCGTCGTGCCAGGGCGTCCGGTCCGCCTTGGGCGGCAGCCAGACCAGAGCCGGTGGCAGAAGATCGTTTTCCAGACGCTTGCGCGGCAGGAAGGCCGGATCGTGGATTGCGCTGACGGGGGCTGCCCCCGGATCGACCAGAACGACGATCCGCGCTTCCAGCCCCTTGGAACCATGCACGGTCATGATGCGGACCATGCCCTTGGTATTGGTCAACTCACGCTTGATCTCGGTCGGTGCCGCTGCCATCCAGGCAAGGAACCCTTCCAGGCCCGGCGTGCCGGATTGCTCATAGGCAATGGTGAGCGCCAGGAACTCGTCCAGAACGTCATCGACTTCCACGCCGAGGCGAGCGCGAAATGCTTTCCGGCCACCATCAGCCCCCAGCAGCCGGGCATAGAATTCGTAAGGCGGCACGAAGTCGGCGCGTGCGCGCCAGTCTTCCAGCCTTGCGCGCACGGCCTTCCATTTGTCCGAACTGTCCGACCGTTTCACCAGCATCTGCCACAGCGTTCCGGGGCGCACCTTTTCCGGCGTTTCCCGGGCAACCTCCAGCAGGTCGTCGTCCGTCAGGTCGAACAGCGGGCTCTTCAGCACGCAGGCAAGCGACAGGTCGTCTTCCGGCAGCAACAGGAACCTGCCGAGAGCGGCAAGATCCTGAACAGCGATATGGTCCGTCAGAACAAGGCGGTCACTGCCGGCAGCCGGGATGTCCAGCTCCTTCAGTTCCCGGTTGAGCGCTTCGACAAAAGGCCCGCGCTTGCGCACGAGGATCATCACATCGCCGGGATTTGCCGTGCCATCGCGCATCCACTGGGCAATTTCAGCAGCAATACGCCTGGCCACCTTCAGCATCGGGCTGCCCGAACCGACGTGGTCGATCGGCTGGCGCCAGTCGTCCGGCTCCTCGATCTCCGCCTCGGCCTCCAGTGGCCACAGATCAACGATCCCCGGGTCGCGCCGGATGGCTTCATGGACCGGCGCTTTCACGTCCTGCGACAGTCCTTTGTGGGCGCTTTCGTCGTGAAACACCTTGTCGACCGCTCCAAGAACATCCGGCGTGGAGCGGAAGGAGAGCAGCAGATTGACGGAATGAAACTCAAGCTCGGCCGCCTCGGCCTTGCCGGAAAAGGCCCGGCGCATGGCATCGAAATAGGCCGGAACAGCGCCCTGGAACGAGTAGATAGACTGTTTTTCGTCGCCCACCGCAAACAGCGTGCGGACCCGGTCTCTTGCACCAGTCCCGGCGAAGAACTCGGAGGCAAGCGAAGTCACCACTTCCCATTGGCGCGGGCTGGTGTCCTGAGCCTCATCAACAAGGATATGATCAAGCCCCTGGTCGAGCTTGTATTGCACCCAGAGCGCCGCATCGGACTTCTGCAGCAGTGTTGCCGTCTTGACCACCAGATCCTCGAAATCGAGATACCCGCGGGCGGTCTTGGCGCGCTCATAATGACCGATCACCGCGTCGGCGAGACGCAGCAGGGCTGTGGTTCCCTCATAGGTCGCCACCTTCCGGCGCTGGTCCAGCAGCTCCAGCAGGCGATGTTGTTCCGCCTCCAGCGCCTCAAGCATCTGGGGGAACGTTTCAGCGACCTTCTTGGTGGCGAGCGACTTTCGCGGCTCAAGCTTGGCTGTCAGGAAAATCGCCTGCCAGGCCTCGCGGAAAGCGGTTATGTCCGTGAGCCTCGCGGCGGCAACCAGATCGTCCGCACGCGCCTGATCGGTCTTGGTGCCGGTTCGCAGTGCCTCGGCATAGGCAAGACAGGTGTTCAGATCAAACGAGCATGCGGACCGAAACTGCTCGTCGAAATCCGCGAGCCGCAGAGCCGGATCGGTTTCCAGAAGACCGGCAAGCTCGGCGAGCGCGGTTTCCAGATCGCCGGCATCAATCGTCCAGCGGCGGAAGGCGTCACGGCTCTGGATCAACTCGTCCAGAGCCTTCTGGGCGCCGCCGTCGCTCATCAGATCAATGACAGACGCCAGAGCCCTGCCAAAGGCGCTTTCCGGCTGGGTCTCGGCAACATGCAGCACGGTCGCGCGAGAGGTCGCCATGAGTTCCGCGGCCACCCGGTCGTCGAGCACTGCAAAATGGCCCGCGACGTTTGCTTCCAGCGGAAACTGGTGCAGCAGGGATTCGCAGAAACCGTGAATGGTCTGGATCTTCAACCCGCCCGGTGTTTCCAGTGCCCGGGCAAACAGGCGACGCGCCATCGCCAGGCGCGCGGCGTCTGGTTTGCGGCCTTCAATATCCTGCAATTCGGCCGCGAGTGCGGCATCATCCTTGGTGACCCATTCGCCGAGGATCTTGAAAACGCGGGTCGCCATTTCGGCAGCAGCGGCCTTGGTAAAGGTCAGCGCAAGAATACGAGAGGGATCGGTGCCATCCAGCAGCAGCCGCACCACCCTGCGGGACAGAACGAAGGTCTTGCCCGATCCGGCATTGGCACTCACCCAGGCCGAGGCCCGTGGGCGGGAGGCAAGGTCCTGCCGTTGCCTTGTCACTTCAGGGATCTGAAAGCTCATGAAGGCTCCTCCGATCCAAGTGCCCATTCCTGCGTTCTGGCAAGATGATCATAGTCACCGCCCATCTGCCGCTCACGCATGACGCGGGCACGGGACAGGTAACCAATGTCTTCCCTGACATAGTGGGCGATCAACTGTTCCAGCCGCGTCCAGGCGTCTTCCACCAGATCTTCCAGCGGCGTATCCTTCGGGTTTCGCGGCGCTTCGATCACAGGTTCGCTGCCGCCCTTCAGCTGCAGATACAAAAGCTCGGATATGGGCGCATCAGCCGGCACATCCTTGAACCCGAACCGCCGGACCATCGCGGCCTCCAGCGGCAATTGCGGCGACAGGAGCGCGTCGACCTGCTTTTGCGAGGGCACCTGCCCTGTCTTGTAGTCGACCACGGACAGCCCGCCGCCACTCAGAAGGTCGATCCGGTCTGCCCGGCCGCGCAGGCGGAAATCGAAGCCGGGCAACTTCAATTCCACACCGCCCCCGATTTCCAGGAACCGCTGACTGACGTGTTGCGACCGCCTCGCTTCGTAGGCAACGAAGCCAGCCGCGATCTTCTGGAAACGCGGCCACCAGAGCGCCCGGATCGCCGGAAACGCATCAAGAGGCTCAAACAGCTCCTCGCCGATCTCTGTCAGGGCCTTTACGGCACTGTCGTCGAATGCGCCGGTCCAGGTCAGCAGGAAATCTGCCAGCGCATCGTGAATGAGGTTGCCCTTGTCGGCCGCACCGGGTTCGCCGCCGATCGGGTCGACCGGCTGCAGCTCAAGCACGTGACGGGCAAAGATCGCGTAGGGATCGCGGATCAAGCGTTCGATTTCGGTGATGGAGAGCGATTTCGGGCGCGCTGCCAAGGGCGGACGAGGGTGAGGCCGGGACGCGGGCCGCACTGCGCCTTCCGGCCGGTCGAGCTGTGCTGCAAGGGCGGAATATACCGCCCCTTGCGCTTCCAGTTTCTTCGTCAGGTCAGGCCCGGCAAGCGTGGTCAGGCGCTGCAGCCAGCGCGATGCGACAGTGGGAGCGCCGTCGGAGCGTGCGGCACGCGACAGAAGGACCCGCCGTGCACCCATGCCTTGCGCAAAGTCATGTGCGGCCGCACCGAGCCGGCGTTCCGGGGGTTCCAGCCCCATGTCGCGCTTCATCGGCCGGTTCAGCCATGGATCATTGCGCGTGCGTTGAGGCCAGACGCCCTCATTGAGGCCACCCAGGATCGCAAAATCAAAGGCCTGAAGCCGTGCTTCCATGGGACCGAGGATCTGCACCCGCTGGTCGCCCGGCAGCCTGCGCCGTACGGCCTGACCGGACATCAGCGCAGGCAGTACCGACGGCCATTCGCCGGCGGGAATTTCCAGTCCGCTGGAGCTTGCTTCCAGAAGACCGGTCAGGAACTGGGCCAGCGCCTCGCCCGCCTCACCGTCGTAAAGTTCGGCCACCGAACCTTCGTGATCGATCGAGATCGCCTCGATCACATCGACATGCCGCCGTGCGAGGTCGGTCAGAAGGATCGTGCCGCCTTCTGCGGCAAGTTCTTCCAGCGGTTTCAGTGCGTTCGCCAGCCGGTCGACAAGGTTCGCAATCACATCCCAGTCTTCGTCGTGGATCTTTTTCCAGCGTGGCGTATGTGCCTTGCCCGCATCTTCCCGGCTCGCCTCGACAGCCAGCCGCAAACCTGCCGTTCCCGGCCGGGCGCGCGGTCCGCGAACCACGCCACGCTCCAGCGCGCGGGCGGCAGACCGGATGTCCTTCACCGGCAGGCCCAGCCGTGTCAGCGGATGCTTCAGAAGCGCCAGAAGATCGATAGGCTCGCAGCCGCCAAGTGCGAGTTTTGCTGCCAGGATCGCCAGGATCGCCGGTGCGGTCTGATCGAGCGGACGGCCGGCACTGTCGTCCACCTGGATGTTCCAGCGAGCAAGCTCCGCCGCAACCCGGCGCGTCAACATGCGGTCCGGCGAAATGAGGGCCGCACTTTCCTGCCGCTCGATCGCTTCGCGCAAGGCAATCGCCACGCTCAAGGCTTCGTCCGCCTCGTTGCGGGCAGTCATGATCGAAACACCATCCAGCGCCTCGGCCCTGTCCGTTTCGGGACGGGCGTCCAGATAGGCTGTCCAGCCATCGGAGGTATCGGCGGGACGCAGGGCCTCGGAGACCAGTTCCTCACGCAGCAGGAGCCCCCGGTCCGGGTTTGGCCCGAGTGTTACGACCTCTTCCCGCCCGGCACCCAGCCGATCAAGCAACTGCTTCAGCGAATACTGCGGATGTGAAGGCAGGGTTGCCGCGTCTTTCTGCATCACCCCCTTGCGGGTCGAGGCCTTGCCCGTCTTTTCTCCCAATACGGCCCAGGAGCGGCTGTCCAGATAGCGGTCCAGTCCAGGCAGCACGACGACGCCGGTTTCAAGCCGGGAGACAACCTTCAGCAATTCGGCGGTGGCCGGAACCGAGCCGGTGACACCCGCAACAATGACCGGGCCACGAGGAGGTGTCCGTTCCAGGCGCTCGGCCTCGCGCCGGATAAGGGCCGAGCGGCGTGCCTTCGGGTCCATCATTTTCAGTTCGGCCAGATGCGCGGGCCAGGCCTCCCGCACGATCTGCAGGAAATCGAGCGTGATCTGCCAGTACCGGGCGTGGTCCTCCGGCACCAGACCGGACAGTTCCGTCCAGTCGGCTTCTTCCGTTTCAACCTCGTCCATCAGCGTCAGCAGGTCTGCCGCCAACCAGGCTGCATCGGCCGTCGACGCCGGAAGGCCGAGAGGTTCGTCGGACCTCAGACTGAGCGCTTCCCGGCGCAGCATGCCCTTCCAGGCCTTCACCAGCCGCGTCATCGCAAGATGACGTTCCAGAAGGGGCATTGCCGGCGGCAGAGGTTCCAGATCCGCATTGGCGGTCAGGCTCTGCGCATCCTCGTCGGCATCGCCCACCGGGCGGATGGCAGGCAGGAGAACCGGCCGGCCACCAAACCGCTGCTGGAAAAGCTCCGGCAGCAGGCGCGCGGCGCGGCGCGTCGGCAGATATAGCGTGACCGACGGCAGCAGCAGTGGATCGTCCAGCGGGCGAAAGCCAGGGATCAGGCTGCCGTCGACCAGTGTGTCGACCAGCGTTTTCAGGAAAGGGACGGACGGCGGGACAGACCAGAGGCGCGCGCTGCGGGCCATCCTCAGGCGGCACTCTCGCGAACGGCATATTCGGCGGCACGAATGGCCTCCGGGGTTCCGATATGCAGCCACAGGCCTTCCATCTGAACGCCGTAAAGACGCCCGGCTTCAATCGCCCTGTCGAAAAGCCTGTTCATGGAGAACGGCCCGTCCGGGGCATCTTCGAACAGGCGCGGGTGCAAAATGGTTGCTCCTGCATAGGCAAAGGGCGTCACGCCCTTTTCCTGCCGCCGGGTCAACGCCCCATCCTTTGCCATGTCGAAATCACCACGGCCGGAATAACCGACCGCTTTCACGGTTTCGGCAACCAGAAGCAGGGCGTCCATGCGGCTCTCGTCCCAGGCTTCGATCATGTGTTCCAGGTTGGGTTTGACGCCTTCGATCCAGTAGCAGGTGTCGGCATTGAGCTGAAAGAACGGCTCTTCGCCCAATAGCGGCAGCGCTTTCTTGATACCGCCCCCGGTTTCCAGAAGCTGATCGCGTTCGTCGGAAATCAGGATTTCCATATCAGGGCGGCGACGGACATGAACCTCCACCAGATCGGCAAGGTAGTGCACGTTGACCACACAGGTCTTCACGCCGGCTGCCGCCAGCCGGTCCATGCCATGGTCGATCAGGGCCTGACCGTTGACCTCGATCAGGGGCTTGGGCGTCGTTGCCGTCAGCGGGCGCATGCGCTTGCCGAGGCCTGCGGCCAGGATCATGGCTTTGGAAGGGCGAAACCGCTTGTCTGTCATCATCTGTCTCAAATGTGCGACCGGTTGAACGCGGCGCGTTCAGTGCCGGTAGCGTGCGTACCAGTCTTTCAAATCCGACAGGAACGGCCTGTCAAGCACCCGGTCGAGATAGCCTAGCATGCGCGGCAAATGGCTCAAGTAAGCCGGCTTACCATCGCGCTCGGCCAGACGGACGAAGATGCCGAGGATCTTGGAGATCCGCTGCGCCGCCATGACCGCAAAGGCTTTCGAAAAACCAACTTCATCGAACTCTGCGGACTGCATTTTTCTTGCCGAGAGATAAGCATCGTAGAGCGCCGTTTCCAGAGCTTCGTCCATGTCCGTGCGGGCGTCCAGCAGCAGGGATGCAACATCATAGGCAACCGGGCCATAGACTGTGTCCTGGAAATCGATCAGGCCGATCCTGTCGGTTCCTTCAGCACCCGCCTGCCAAAGGAGGTTCGGCGAATGAAAATCGCGCAGCACCCAACCTGTCTGGGCCTCGCTTATGTCTTCAAGTGCTTCGCGCCATAGCCGTTCGAATTCCGAGCGCGTGCTCTCGTCGGCCGGCTTTCCGGCAACCTTCGGGACATACCAATCCAGAAACAGCGCCGCTTCGGCAACAAGCGCGTCCGCTGAATAGTCTGGGACCCGATACAGCCCACCATCAGCGAGCGAGACCGTTTTTGGCCAGGCCTCACCATGCATCTTCGCCAGGACATCGACGGCAGCAAAATATCTTTCGCGCACCGGTTTGCCGTCTACCACGATGGTATCCCGGCCAAGATCGGACGAGAGGATCAGCCCGTTTTCCAGGTCGCTCGCCAAAAGATCGGGCGCGCGAAGACCATGGTTCCTGAGTTCCGTTCCCACCGCGACAATCGCCCGGCAGTCGCGCGCCAGATGCACCTTTTCCATGTAGGCGCGGACAGCTTCCGGCACCGCGTCCCCCTGGAAAGGCCAGCGCATCAGAACAGCTGTCGAAGACCCTGTTGCAACCGTCTCGAACGTTCGCAGGGAGGCATCGCCTGCCAGGAAACGGCGCTCGGCATCCGGAAGACCAGCGGTCCCCAGAAAGGACCGCGTTGCCAGCGATTGCCCGATCCGGTTCTGCCAGTGCGGGGCGTCCGAATAGAGGCTGAACCGGCGATGGTCATCGCTGTCAGTCGGCTGGGTGATCTGGATCCAGAGGGCATTGCCGGGCAGCAGCTCGTTCGCCTTCTCCGGCCATTCGATCAGCGCGGCTCCCGTTTCCAGAAGGTCATCCAGCCCGAGCTCTTCCAGTTCTTCGGGCTCTTCAAGCCGGTAAAGATCGAAGTGGGACAGGTCGAAACGCGGCAAATCGTAGGTCTGCACGAGCGTGAAGGTCGGGCTCGGCACTTCCAGCTCCGGCTCACCGGCAAAGGCCCGGATCAGCGCCCTGGTGAACGTGGACTTCCCGGCACCAAGATCGCCCGACAGGCAAATGACATCGCCGGGCTTCAGGACCATCGCGATGTCGTTGGCAAGTCGCCGCGTGCCCTGTTCGTCGGCAATTTCGATTGTCTGAAAGGCGCCCGACAGGGCTTGCAGCTGGTGGTCTGCCATCCGGCGTCCTACTCGGCCGCCGCCTGGTCCGCCAGTTCGGGCCGTGCGGGGAAAACGCAGGTCACCGTCGTGCCCTTGCCTTCGGCGGACTGAATGTCGACCGTGCCGCCATGGAGTTCGACAAAGCTCTTGACGATGGCAAGGCCGAGACCTGCGCCCTGACGGCGCGATCCTGTGTCATGCCCGACAAAGCGGTTGAAGACCTGGGTGAGGATTTCAGCGGGAATGCCATAGCCATGATCCTGAACGACGAAGGTCACCTTGTCGTCTTCGCGGCTGCAGCTGACATCGACCACACCGTCGGGCTCGGAATAGCGCACGGCATTGGAGATGAGGTTGAACAGGACCTGGCGCAGGCGTTTTTCGTCGGCAACCATCATGCCGACATCACCCGGCACATGGGTCCGCAGGTTGATGCGTGCTTCGGCGATCCGGTCCTTCAGCCCTTCGACGGCGGCCGCAACCGTCGGTGCGACGTCGACTTCACCCAGGTCCAGTTCCATGATGCCGGCATCCAACGTTGCCAGATCCAGAATGTCGTTGATGATGGCAAGCAACGCCGAGGAGGACGACTGGATGTAGTCCGCATATTCGCTCTGCTTGTCGGAGAGCTCTCCGAATTTCGGATCTGCCAGCAACTGGGCGAAGCCGATGATGTTGGTCAGCGGCGAGCGCAGCTCGTAGGAAACATGCTGGATGAAGGCGTTCTTGATCTGGTCGGCCTGTTCCAGTGCCTCGTTCTTTTCCAGAAGAGCCCGCTCGACATTGACGCTGTCCGTTACGTCGACAAAGGTCACCAGCGTACCGCCGTCGGGCAGCGGAACAGTGGCATAGTCGACGACATCGCCGTTGTGGCGTTCCAGACGGCTGACCTTCTGGGTGCGGTTGTCGAGGAGTCCCGTTACATTGCCGGCAAGCTGTTCCCAGGCATCGCGCTCGGTTTCATTGAGCGTGCAGGCGGAGACGACTTCCTTGACGTGCGGCAGTTCGGACAGCTGATCCTCTTCCAGACCCCAGATACGACCGAAAGCAGGGTTCCAAAGGCGCAGACGCCCGTCGGACCCGAACACGGCAACGGCTTCCGACAGATTGTCGAGGGTTTCCCCCTGGACGCGGGTCAGCGCGTTGTAGCGGCTTTCCAGATCGAGCTGCTCGGTGACGTTTTCATAGATATAGGTGACGCCGCCTTGCGGGTGCGGATTGGCAATGACGCGCAGGGTGCGGCCATCGGGAAGATGCCACCAGCTTTCGCGAGCTTCCAGTGACTGGTAGCTCTCCATCATCTTGTTGCGCCAGACGCGATAGTCCGCCTGTTCCGGGATCTTGCGCGCCGCGCGCAAGGCATCCAGAACCGCGCTGTCTTCCGGCCGGCTTTCCAGGAAAGCGGGATCGAGATCCCACAACTGGCGGAAGGCCGCGTTGTAGAATTGTAGCTTGCGATCGGCGCTGTAGATGGCAACCGCAGCCGCCAGCTGGTCCAGCGTGCGGCCGTGGAAGTCCTCGGCGCGGCCGAGTTCCTTCTGGGCCTGTTCCAGTTCGCTGATGTCCACGGCAATGCCGGCTCCGCCGACATTGGCATTGACATCGGTCACTTCGAACACCCGGCGTTCACCGGAGGCAACGATGGGAATGCGTGCGTTGAAACAGCCGTCTTCGTTCCGCTGGACGGCCATGGCGGTGCGCGCAGCAGCGTCGAGGAAGGTTGCCCCTTCCTTGATCGCAAGATCGGCGTCGGTCATGTCGACCGCTTCCGCATAGGCCTGGTTGGCCCAGATGAGATTTCCTTCCGCATCGCGCTGCCAGGCCGGTGCCGGCATCGCATCCAGCAGCGCGTGCAGCATATGCAGTTCGCCCGAGATCTTGGCATTGCGGGCAGCAAGTTCCGCCTGCATCTGACGTTCGCCTGTCAGATCGCGCAGACGCAGGACCACAGCACCGCCGGTGGTGCGCCCCAGCGCTTCCACGTAGGTTCCGGTGCGGGTCTTCAAGGTGGTGGTGAAGGCTTCGCCGGTACGGAACAGCATGTCCAGATGACGTTCCAGGTCGCCGGCGCATTTCGCCGTCAGCCAGCTGCCGAACGCAAGAAGTTGCGCCGGGGGGCGCGGCACGCCAGATTTTTCGGGAAGGATGCCCCAGATCTGGGGCATGGCGCCGTTACCGGTCCAGACGATGACGCGTTGCTCATCGGTATTGAGCATCGCCTCCAGGCGGTCGACCCGGAATTTGAGATCGCTCTTTTCCTTTTCCAGCGCGTCGGTCAGCAATCCGGATTGTTTGCGATGACGCACGAGAGCGACAGATGCGGTGACGGCAAAGGCGCACATTCCGCCTAACGCACCAAAAAGAATCATGTTATCGGGGGAAATGGCAGCAGTCGTGTCGGCGAGCATGTCGGCTGCCGCTGAACCGCAAGACAGGCTCCAGCCTGCCAGCGCCGTTCCGCCGAGCTTCACCGATTTCAGACTCCAATCTCGCCACGCCGCGCGTGGCCGCGCGTCGTTCCTGCCGCTTATCGGCATATTGTGATCCCCTTGTGCCGCCTTGCCCTGTTCTTGTGGGCCGCAGCTCCCGGTTTCTGGGAGCAAATCAAAGACATCCGCCTCGTGGCCTTTGATTCGCCTAAACCATAACCTTTTTGAGAATCACGCAGAAGAGTCCGTTATTGAAAAGTTAACAGGACCCTTAAAATTAAAGGGTCCTGCATTTTTTTGTTCACAGACCCGAATCGAGGCGATCACCACATCTAGTGGGCCGCCTCGCCGGAATCAGTATTTGTAGTGTTCCGACTTGAACGGACCAGCCTTATTAATCCCCAGATATTGAGATTGCTCGTCCGACAATTCGGTTAACGTGACGCCCAGCTTCTCCAGGTGAAGGCGGGCAACCTTCTCGTCCAGATGTTTCGGCAGCACGTAGACTTCGTTCTTGTACTGATCGCCCTTGGTGAAGAGTTCGATCTGCGCCAGAACCTGGTTGGTAAAGCTTGCGGACATCACGAAGCTCGGGTGGCCGGTCGCATTGCCGAGGTTCACCAGACGGCCCTGCGAGAGCAGGATCATGCGCTTGCCATCCGGGAACACATACATGTCGACCTGGTCCTTGACCGGGCGGCACTTGGTGTTCTTGAGGGCAGCAACCTGGATCTCGTTGTCGAAGTGGCCGATGTTACAGACGATCGCCATGTCCTTCATGCCACGCATGTGGTCGAAGGTGATGATGTCCTTGTTGCCGGTCGCGGTGACGTAGATATCGCCTTCCGGAAGAGCCTGCTCGATGGTCTTGACCTCGAAACCGTCCATGGAAGCCTGCAGGGCGCAGATCGGGTCGATTTCGGTGACGATCACGCGGGCACCGGCACCAGCCAGGGACTGAGCGGAACCTTTGCCGACGTCGCCGTAACCGCAGACAACGGCAACCTTGCCGGACATCATCACGTCGGTGCCGCGGCGGATACCGTCGACCAGGGACTCACGGCAGCCATAACGGTTGTCGAACTTGGACTTGGTGACGCTGTCGTTGACGTTGATCGCCGGGAACGGCAGGTCGCCCTTCTTCTGCATTTCATAAAGACGCAGAACGCCAGTGGTGGTTTCTTCCGAAACGCCCTGGATCAGCTCTTTCTGCTTGGTGAACCAGCCCGGGTTGGCAGCCATGCGCTTCTTGATCTGCGCGAACAGGCACACTTCCTCGTCCGACTTCGGGTTATCGATCAGACCGGTTTCACCGGCTTCGACCCGTGCACCGAGCAGGATGTAGAGCGTGGCGTCGCCGCCATCGTCCAGGATCATGTTCGCACCTTCGGGGAAGTCGAAGATCTTGTCGGCATAATCCCAGTATTCTTCCAGGGTTTCGCCCTTGGTTGCGAAAACCGGAATGCCTGCAGCTGCAATCGCAGCGGCTGCCTGATCCTGCGTGGAATAGATGTTGCAGGACGCCCAACGGACTTCCGCACCCAGTGCAACCAGCGTTTCGATCAGAACGGCGGTCTGAATGGTCATGTGCAGGGAACCGGCAATGCGGGCGCCCTTGAGCGGCTTGGAGTCACCGAATTCGGCGCGGCAGGCCATCAGGCCCGGCATTTCGTGCTCGGCGATCTCGATTTCGGTGCGGCCCCAGTCTGCGAGCCCGATGTCTTTAACGATGTAGTCGGTCATGAATAAGTCCTGCTGTTTTGAGCCAGCTTCAGGCGCAAGGCCCCTTGAGTGTCGCCGCCATCTCGTGAACCAGTGCCAAAACGGCGCCAGGGGCGGGCGACAGCCGAAATCCGGAAGGCTCCGGAAATCGTTGGAAGGGGTTATAGCGTCAGCAGGGTCATCACGCAATAAAGATATAAAGAATTCTTTATATCATATATCCCAATCACGTCCGGTAGAGATCCGCGCGTGATGGCGGCATGCCCGACGGACCCTTGGTGCGACGCGTCGCGACCGTTTGGAAGATGCCGATGGAGCCGCGTTCAAAGCCGAGCGAGACGCCAATGAGATAGGCCAGCCACAGACGATATTTGTGCTCGCCTATTTCCGCGACAGCCGCGTCCTTTACCTTCATCAGGTTTTCCGCCCACTGCCGTGTCGTGCGAGCATAGTGCTCGCGCCAGGCTTCGACGTCGTGCACCTCGAAGCCGTGCGCTTCCAGATTGGTCAGCGTCCAGCCAATGTGGTCGACCTCCCCTCCCGGGAAGATATAGCGTACCAGCGCCTGGTATTCCGGCTTCTTGCGGCGGAACGCCTTCAGATCCTTTTTGCCGCGGCGGGTGATCGCATGGTGCAGGTAGACACCCCGCGGTTTCAGCAGGCGGTGCACGCTCTGGAAATAATTATCGTAATTGTCCAGCCCGACCGCCTCGAACATGCCGATGGATGAGATCTTGTCGAACTTGCCGTCCATGTCGCGATAGTCGATCAGCTTGACCGAGACCTTGTCTTCAAGGCCACGCGCCTTGATCCGCTCCTCGGCAAGCTTCAGCTGTTCTTCCGCCAGCGTGACCCCAACGGCTGTCACGCCATAATGTTCGGCGGCGTGGCAAATCAGGGCGCCCCAGCCGCAACCGATATCGAGCATCCGGTCACCCGGCTTCAGCCGCAACTTGCGGCAGATCATGTCGAGCTTGTCTTTCTGCGCCGTCGCCAGATCGTTCGACCAGTCGGAGAAATAGGCGCAGGTGTAGACCATCTCCGGATCGAGAAAGAGCCGATAGAAGTCGTTGGAAACGTCGTAATGGAACGCGATGTCGTCCTTGCGGCTGCCGGAGCTTCGGTCCGCTGACTGACCGGCATCAAGCCCGTCCGGGTTGGCTTCAGCCTTGCGACCAGAACCGCGCCAGAGCGAAAATCCGGTTTTCAGCAGCAGGGTCTTGTTGAGGCGTTTGCGAATTTCCCGGCTTTTGAGTGTCGGCCGCTTTTCGGCAAAGTCGAAAATGCTGCCACCGCGCGGGTCGACGTCGCCATTTGCATAGAGATCGATCAGCGTCTTGATGCCGGGACGGCGAAGAAGACGCGTCAGCGCCGTTTCGGAAAGAGCAAGCCGCAGACCGTCCGCCGGCGCATCGGCAGGTACCCGGGATCCGTCCCAGAGTTCGAACGCGAATTGAAGGTCCAACGCCTCATGGACATGGGTAAGTGCAGTGCGCGCGGCGGAAATCAGTCGGTCCTGAGTGTGGCTCGCCATGTCGGCCCCCGGTTCGGTTTGGAAGGGTGTGGCCGATGCCCGGAATTCACTCGATCGACCGCAGCAGGAATGTGCACCGCAGGGTGGCGGCACGAAATGTCAAAATCAATCTTCTTCGCCAAAGCCGCTTTCGACGAGTTCGGCAATCGCCGCCATGGCGTCTCCTGCATCAGAGCCGGTGACGCTGACAGTGATAAAGCAACCCGGGCTGGCGGCGAGCATCATGAGACCCATGATCGACGTTCCGCCGACGGTCTGGCCGTCCTTGGAAACCTGGACGTCTGCGTCAAACGTCTCCACCAGCTTCACCAGCTTTGCGGAAGCCCTGGCATGCAGGCCACGGCGGTTGACGATTGTCAGGTCTTTTTCCAACACGGTCTGCGCTGTCATTGTTGTTTTAGTTCTGTCCCGACAGCACCTGGCTGGCAACCGAGATGTATTTCTGGCCGGCCTGACGGGCTTCATCGACAGCATCGGCCAGTTCGCGATCTGCGCGCACGCTGGCAAGCTTGATCAGCATCGGCAGATTGACACCGGCCACCACTTCAACGGATTTGCTGTCCATCACGGAAATTGCGAGGTTGGAAGGTGTGCCACCGAACATGTCCGTCAGAAGCACCACACCCTTGCCGGAATTGGCAGCTTCCACAGCGGCCAGAATGTCCTGGCGCCGCTGCTCCATGTCGTCATCCGGACCAATGGAGATGGTTTCAACCTGTTCCTGTGGACCGACAACATGTTCCAGCGCCGCTTTGAATTCCTCAGCAAGGCGCCCGTGCGTAACAAGTACAAGTCCGATCATGCGTCAGTTAGCCTGATTATCGAGTGCGTTAAGCTCAGGATCCCAAAAGAGATCCGGAAAGAGCCGGGCGTTTATCAGTCTGATGCACTCTCTTCAACCGCTTCGTCAGTTGCAAGCAAAAAACGCCCCTGCTGCCTCAAATATAATCCGGTCCTTTGGGGAAAAGGTGCCGTAACGCCCAACGGATCAGGCGCAGGCTGTGCTCAGGGTCGTTTTGCGGGCACATAACCACCGGTAAATGCACGCCTTCAAGGCAGGTCGTCGCGAGAACCTGCTCCGGCATCCTCTCGATGGCGTCGGCCTGCTTCAGTTCGACCAGCAGATGCACTTGCGCGTACGGCAGAAAGCGCGTTTCGACAACACCGAAACCGCGTACTTCCATGCGGCCTTCTATCGTCCGCGGCGCATGCGCCTCGAGCCGTCCATCGGCTGCAGCAACATGCGTGTAGTCGTCAGCCACCAGAAGGCCGAGATTGCCTTTGGCCCGTGCCGCCTCGATGAGAATATCCGAAAGGGTTGTCTTGCCGCTTCCGGCACCACCCCGGATCAGAAGGCCGGCTGTGCCCACCACCACGCAATTGGCATGAACCGCCGGAGGCGTCACTTGCTCCGCCCTGCCGGCAGATAGATGGTGAAACGAGCACCTGCAATCTTCTGCTTGCCGTCCCGACCGGGCACCAGCCGGTTGGTGGCAACTATGGTCCCGCCATGGGCTTCGATGATCTGCCGGGAGATCGACAGGCCCAGACCGGAATTGTTGCCGAAGCCTTCGCCTTCCGGCCTGTCGGTATAGAAGCGTTCAAAAATGCGTTCGGTGTTTTCAGCACGGATGCCGGGGCCATCATCGTCCACGATGATCTTGATCATCCGGCCGTCCCGGCTGAGATCCACCCGAACCGTTCCGCCGGCGGGCGAGAAGGACCTGGCGTTGTCCAGAAGGTTGCTGACGACCTGTCCGAGGCGAATATCATGGCCTTGCATCTGATAAGGCTTGCTGCCCTGAGCATCTGCAACGGCCAGCTTGACACTTGCCTCTTCCGCTCCGGACCGCTGGTTGGCGGCATCGGCCATGTTGCGCAGCAGCTCGGCCAGGTCGATCGGCTCGGCCTGGATGCGGGCCAGTTCCGCATCAAGGCGGGAAGCATCGGAGATGTCGCTGATCAGACGATCGAGGCGGCGCACGTCATGCTGGATCACTTCCATCAACCGGTCCTGCGAATTCTTGGACTTGGCCAGCGGCAGGGTTTCCACGGCACTGCGCAGCGATGTCAGCGGGTTCTTCAATTCGTGCGCGACATCGGCGGCAAACTGCTCGATCGCATCGATCTTGTTGTAGAGTGCGTGGGTCATTTCCCGGAACGAACGCGCCAGATGGCCGATCTCGTCCTGCCGATCCGAAAAGTCCGGTATCTCCTCGCGAGAGGTCGAGCCTCGCCGCACGCGGTCCGCGGCAGCCGCAAGGCGCCGGACCGGGCCGGCAATCGTCCCGGCCAAAAGGATCGACAGAAGGATGGTCACTGTGGCGGCAAACAGGAACACGCGAATGATGGCGATACGTTCAGCCCGCACGATGGCGTCGATGTCACCGCCCTGTGTCGACAGGAGCAAGGCCCCAAGGACCGCGCGGAACCGCTGTATCGGCACGGCAACGGAAACGATCAGCTCGCCCCGTTGCGAGATCCGCGTCACGCTGGCCGGGGACCCGGCAAGCGCCGCCTCCACTTCCGGATAGGCACGGCCATCGCCGCCGCCTACGTCCTGATAGATCGGCAGGTCACCCTGGCGCAGCCAGCGCTTGACCCATTGCCAGGTCGAATCCCAGAAGCCTTCCTCCTCCGCCGTCGGAGGCGGCAGATCGAAGCGCAGGATCTGGGCGCTGGTATAAAGGTGGCGGCTGTCGAGGATGAGAATGCCTTCCGGATCATAGATCCGCGCCCGGGTCTTGGTCGGCGAAATCAGGCGGCGCAGCACGGGACCGACCCGTTCCGGGTTGATCGGAAAGTCGAGACTGTCGAGATCTTCCTGGGTCGGGGTGATGCTTTCGCCCGCCTGCAACTGCAACAGGCGTTCGGGGTCGACGGTGATCGTGCCCGTATCGACGGTGGCGGAAGCGGCAATGGCGCCAGCAATGATTTCGCCCTGGGTCAGAAGGCTCTGCACCCGTGCATCGATCAGACCCGCGCGAAACTGGTTGAGGTACAGGATACCGATCACCAGTGCCAGCAGACCCACGAGGTTGATGGCGATGATCCGGCGCGTCAGCGACGAGAGAACATAGGTTCCGAAGATACGGCCCAACTGGCTGAGCAGACGGCGACGGATGCGCTTGTTGCCAAGCCGGCGCAGACGGGAGCGATCCGAACCGTTCTGAGGTTCAGAGGCACCAATCTCTTCCGCGCTCTCGCTTTCCACCGCCATTCAGGCTCACATTAGATCAAAGGCTGTTCAATCGAAACCGACTGAACAGCCAAAAGCAGATCGTTTCCAGGTTTTACCGGGACAGTCGCTCTACCGGTCCGTTTCAGACTTCCCGGAAACGATACCCGACACCGTAGAGGGTTTCGATCATGTCGAAGTCGTCATCAACAACCTTGAACTTCTTGCGCAGCCGCTTGATGTGGCTATCGATGGTGCGGTCATCCACATAGACCTGATCGTCATAGGCCGCGTCCATGAGCGCGTTACGGCTCTTGACGACACCGGGCCGCTGCGCGAGCGCGGACAGGATCAGGAATTCGGTCACGGTCAGCGTGACAGGTTTGCCGTTCCAGGTGCAGGTGTGACGCTCCTGGTCCATCACAAGCTGGCCACGTTCCAGCAGTTTGTCGGCATCGTCGCGCGGCGTGGATGCGTCACGCGGTTGCGCCCGGCGCAGCACCGCTCGCACACGCTCGACCAGAAGCCGCTGCGAAAAGGGTTTGCGGATGAAATCGTCGGCGCCCATCTTCAGGCCGAAGAGTTCGTCGATCTCGTCATCCTTGGAGGTCAGGAAGATTACCGGCAGATCGGAGTTCTGGCGCAGGCGGCGCAGCAGTTCCATGCCGTCCATACGTGGCATCTTGATATCGAAAATCGCGAGTTCCGGCGGGTCGCTCTGCAGGCCGTCGAGCGCCGATGTACCGTCGGTGTAGGTTTGAACGCGATAGCCTTCCGCTTCCAATGCGATAGAGACCGAAGTCAAAATGTTGCGGTCGTCATCGACCAGGGCAATTGTCGGCATGCTTTGTTTTTCCATTTCCGGCAACGCACCGATGGCGCGCATCGGCATTAATGTAACACACAGCCTTTGGCCTGCTAAATGCGCATAAATTAAGGCAATCCGCCTCCGGATATGCTTGCATGACACAAAGACCGCCCAGCCGGCTGCATTGGTGGGGATCACTGTAAAAGATTTCAAGAGACCAACTTAACGTCAAGTCTCGTACATTGGTGGCGGGGCTCAGTCGAGTCTCTACTACAAGTGCGAAATGAACGCACTTTCTTTCGATTCAATCAACATTTCGAACATTCCGAAAGTTTCGAATTTTAGTTCGACGTCCAAATTAATCATTGGCAATTTAATGGTGATTTTTAATCGATTAAACAATTACATAGCACCTTTGGTAGTCTTGCTGCCGTTTAGTCATTCCACTACGTTCGCAGCCCTCACAGCCAGATTTAGCTTTTCTTAACTTTCTCCGGCCGTGACAAAACTAGCCCCCATCACGAGGACTGCGGGAACATGCAAGAAGTAGGTGTCAGGAATCCCTCAATTGGTTGCGAAACTTTCGGCTTCAAAGGCCTGAAAGCGCTCTATTGGAACCAGAACGAGCCTGCTCTTTATGAATATTCCCTCTCCCGCGGCGAAGCAAAGCTAGCTGCCGGCGGCGCGATTGTTGCCGAAACCGGTGTTCACACCGGCCGCTCGCCGAAAGACAAGTTCGTGGTTCTGGACGACGAGACCCGCGACACCGTGTGGTGGGACAACAACGCCCAGATGTCGAAAGCCAATTTCGACCTGCTGCTGTCCGATTTCCTCGCGCACGCCGAGGGCATGGAGCTGTTCGCACAGGACCTTTACGGCGGCGCTGACAAGACCCATCGCCTGCCTGTACGCGTCTATACGGAATATGCCTGGCATTCGCTGTTCATCCGCAACCTCCTTCTAAGGCCCGAGAGTTCCGAGCTGGAAGGCTTTGCGCCGGACATGACAATTATCGATCTGCCAAGCTTCAAGGCGGATCCGGAACGCTACGGCTGCCGGACAGAAACCGTGATCGCCTGCGACCTGACCCGCAAGATCGTCCTGATCGGCGGAACCTCCTATGCAGGCGAAATGAAGAAGTCCGTCTTCACCATGCTGAACCACCTGCTGCCGGCAAAGGGCGTCATGTCCATGCACTGCTCGGCGAACTTGGGCGATGCAGGCGATACCGCAGTGTTCTTTGGCCTGTCCGGCACAGGCAAGACCACGCTCTCCGCCGACCCGTCCCGCACGCTGATCGGCGACGACGAGCACGGCTGGGGTGAAAGCGGCGTCTTCAACTTCGAAGGCGGCTGCTACGCCAAGACCATCAAGCTTTCCGCTGAAGCCGAGCCGGAGATCTACTCCACCACCCAGCGCTTCGGCACTGTTCTGGAAAACGTGGTTCTGGACGAGAACCGGGTGCCGGATTTCGACGACGGTTCGAAAACCGAAAACACCCGTGCTGCCTACCCGATCCACTTCATCTCCAATGCCAGCGACACCGGCTGCGCGCCGATGCCGAAGACCATCATCATGCTGACGGCCGATGCCTTCGGCGTCATGCCGCCGATCGCGCGTCTGACACCAGCCCAGGCAATGTATCACTTCCTGTCCGGGTACACCGCCAAGGTGGCCGGCACGGAAAAGGGTGTTACCGAGCCGCAGGCGACCTTCTCGACCTGCTTCGGCGCGCCGTTCCTGCCGAGGCATCCGTCCGAATACGGCAACCTGTTGAAGGACCTCATTGCCAAGCACAATGTGGATTGCTGGCTGGTCAACACCGGCTGGACCGGCGGTGCATACGGCACCGGGCAGCGCATGCCGATCAAGGCCACCCGCACGCTGCTCACTTCCGCACTGAACGGCAGCCTGAAGGACGCCGAGTTCCGCACCGATGCGAACTTCGGCTTCGATGTGCCGGTTTCCGTCGAAGGTGTCGACGATACGATCCTGACCCCGCGCGAAACCTGGACGGACAAGGATGCCTATGACGTTCAGGCCGCCAAGCTGGTGCAAATGTTCGTCAAGAACTTCGCGACCTTTGAAGCCCATGTCGACGGTGCCGTGCTGAATGCCGCTCCCGCCGTGCGTATGGCTGCCGAATAAGCCCGAAAATAATACCCCGCAAAACCTGAACGGCTCCTCCCCCTCGAGGAGCCGTTTTTTCATGGGTAGACAACGCTCTTGTGCTTCCCGATCACGACGTCGCGCCGGATGGATGATCGCTGAGAACGTCCGCCGTTGGCGCGAGGAGCACAGGGTGATGCTGCGCTTGCTTTCCCTCGCCTGCTCTCTTTCATCAAATTCAGAAAGATCTATATTGAAGGTCCTACCTTGAAGGGGCGACCTCATGACGGCCACAGAGACGACTTCCATTCCCGACGTTTTGAAGACAGCCGAAAGCTGGCGCGGTGCGGGACGTTCCGTTGCACTGGCGACCGTGGTCGAGACCTGGGGTTCCGCGCCACGCCCGGTCGGGTCCCATCTTGTCATTGATGCCGAAGGCAACTTCGAAGGCTCCGTCTCCGGCGGCTGTGTCGAAGGGGCGGTGGTGTCCGAGGCAATCGACGTCATCGAGACCGGCAAGCCGACCACGCTGGAATTTGGCGTTGCCGATGAGACAGCCTGGCGTGTCGGCCTTTCATGCGGCGGCCGCATTCGCGTCTACGTCGAACCCGTCACCTGATCCCGGACCTGATCTCGATGACCACGGAAACCCTGCTTGCCTTCGTCGCCGCTACGGCTCTTTTTGCCTATATGCCTGGCCCGGCCCTGCTTTATACCGCCGCACAGACGATCGCCCGCGGACAGCGGGCCGGTTTCATGGCTGCCGCGGGTATTCACCTGGGCTGTTATGTGCATGTCTTTGCCGCGGCCTTTGGCCTGTCGGCTATCTTCAGTGTCGTACCGACACTCTATTTTGCGCTGAAGCTGGTTGGCGGGCTTTACCTGATCTTTCTCGGCATCCAGATGATCCGGACCCGCGTAGTGGCCGGACCGACACCCAATCTGCCCCAAAAATCCGAGAAACGGGCCTTTGCAGACAGCGTGCTGGTGGAGGTTCTCAATCCCAAGGTCGCCATCTTCTTCATCGCCTTCCTGCCTCAGTTCGTCACCTCTGACGCAAGCCTGCCGATCTGGGCGCAGTTTCTGATCCTGGGAACGTTCGTCAACTTCGCTTTCACCTCGGCAGATATCGTCACCGTTCTTTTTGCAAGCCAAGTGAAAAAGCGGCTGACCAGGACATCGAAGTTCCAGAGCCTCACTCGCTGGCTTGGAGGATCGCTTCTGGTGGGACTTGGATTGAAACTGGCAACGGACCGCGCATAGACCATGGACTTTTCCCTGCTAAGTGACCTCAACAAGGACCGTGCCGCGCGCCGTGCGGCGATCCTGGTGACCGACATGGTGGACGGGCAGCAACGCCTCGTCCGCAAATCCGACGATTTTTCCGGCGATCCCCTGGCTGAGGAACTTGCAAGGCGTTTCCGCTCAGGTAAATCCGGCATGATCACCGGAGAAAGTGGCGAAGTCTTCCTGAACGTATCCTTGCCTGCGCCGCGCCTGGTCATCATCGGCGCAGTGCACATCAGCCAGGCGCTTGTTCCGATGGCGGAGATTGCGGGGCTTGATGTGACCGTCATTGATCCGCGCACGGCCTTTGCCACCGAAGACCGCTTTCCCGGAAGCACACTCAAGGCGGACTGGCCCGAAGAGGTCTTGAAGGATGCGCCCCTTGATGCCTTCACGGCCGTTGCCGCTGTCACTCATGATCCGAAGATAGATGACTTCCCCCTGATGGAAGCGCTGAAGACGGGATGTTTCTATGTCGGGGCGCTCGGCAGCCGCAAGACCCACGGCAAGCGTCTGGAACGCTTTACCGAAGCCGGCCTGGCACCTGAGCTGTTTGACCGGATCGATGCTCCGATCGGTCTCGATATCGGAGCAGCTTCGCCGGAGGAAATTGCGGTGGCCGTGCTGGGCGCCATCATCAAGGCGTTACGGACCGCTCCGGGAGCTGCCGCATGATATTCGGCCCTTGTCCGCCGGAAGATGCCGAAGGCTGTATTCTCGCGCACCGGACAGCCCTGCCGAAGCGTGTGCTGAAAAAAGGCCGCCGCCTGACGGGACAAGACTGCGCCGAGATTGCCGCCGCCGGCATCGACAGCCTCATGGTTGCCCGGATAGAACCCGGCGACACCGGAGAGGATGCCGCGGCTGAGCAGCTCGCCACGGCTGCTGCAGGTGCGGGTCTTGAGACCGACACCGCCTTTACGGGGCGCATGAACCTCTATGCCGCCACCAACGGCGTCCTGGTGGTCGATGCGGATGCGGTTACCGCGGCCAACCGGATTGATCCGGCCATCACCTTTGCGACCCTGCCGAACTACAGCAAGGTTCTGGCCGGCCGTATGGTTGCAACCGCGAAGATCATTTCCTTTGCCGTTCCAGAAGAACAACTGGGAGCCGCCGCAAACGCTCTCAGGGGTGCAGTCCGCGTTGCCGGCTTCAGTCCGCGCAAGGTTGGCCTTGTCGCAACGCAACTGCCGCATCTCAAGCCCTCGACCATGGACAAGACCCGCCGCGTGCTGGAAGACAGGCTGTTGCCGAGCGGATCAACCGTCCTGAACGAGCACAGGGTCGCCCACAGCAGGGAGGCCGTTGCCGAAGCCTTGCGGTCGCTGAAGGAAGAAGGCGCTAATTTTCTGATCCTGTTCGGGGCTTCTGCCGTTGTCGACAGGCAGGACGTGCTGCCTGCGGGTCTGGATCTTGCCGGCGGGACGGTGCACCACCTGGGCATGCCGGTGGACCCCGGCAACCTGCTGATGCTCGGAAGTCTCGACGGCATTCCCGTGCTGGGCGCACCGGGCTGCGCCCGAAGCCCGAAGGAGAACGGTTTCGACTGGGTTCTGGACCGCCTGCTTGCCGGACTGGAAGTTCACCCCGACGACATTACCGCGATGGGTGTTGGAGGCCTCTTGATGGAAATCGGGACACGGCCGCAGCCCCGCGAAGGCAAACGCAAGGGCGAAGCTGCCAGGATCGCGGCACTGATCCTTGGCGCAGGCAAGTCGTCCCGCATGGGCGGTCCGAACAAGCTGCTTGCGACGCTGGACGGCAAGACCCTGATCCGGCATGCCGCGGAAGCTGCCGCCGGCGCCGGTCTGTCACAGACCGTTCTGGTAACCGGGCATCTGGCTGAAGAAGTCGGCGCTCAGGTCGAAGATCTGGATGTTACGCTGGTGCACAACCCGGATTTTGCAGACGGCATGGCCGGGTCCATCCGCACCGGCATGAATGCTCTCGCCGCAGATACCGATGCGGTGATCGTTCTTCTGGGCGACATGCCACGCATCGGCAGCGATGTTCTGAAGAGGCTGATCGGCACTTACCGCGAAAACGACAACAGTCTGATCGTCACCGCAACGGCGGATGGGAAACGGGGCAATCCGGTCTTGTGGGACCGACGCTTCTTCGAAGCCCTGAAATCCTTGAGCGGCGACGTTGGAGCACGCCACATCATTGGCGAAAACCCCGGGTTCGTGGCCGAAGTCGAGATCGGATCCGCCGCAAGACTGGATCTTGATACACCCGATGCGCTTCGGCAGGCTGGAGGCAAGTTGCCTGAGCCAAAAGGCTAAACCTTTGGCCTGGTAAAGTAAGCCGAAGCAATAAAGCCAAACGATAACATTACATTAACCCGGTATGCACTGAGTGCAGGCCGGAATTGCCAGCTATTCTATTGCAATTTTGTGACATGCCGCTTATGTAATGCCTGCGCTTGCTGAAGGGCACCCAATTGGGTTGGACAACGGATGACGTCCCGGGCGCCGCTTACATCCGATTCCTGTCGAAAGCTGTTCGGATCCTCCCTCCCGAGGATGCTCGAGCGCTTTTGTCGCTTGGTTAAAAGAAGAACGAAGGAAAACGTCATGGCTGACTTGTCTCTCCCGCGCCCGGGCTGCTGCAAATGGGCAGAAGGTGATTCTGGTAACTACATCTTCCCGTGCAGCACGCGCGTCGAAGCAGGTGTCTCCTATTGCACCGAACATAGCGCCATCGTCTACATCCCGCCGGAAGAGCGCCGCCGCAACCGTTCCGGTGGTGGCATGAGCCTGTCCTTCCGCCGCGCGGCATAAGAATACAAGCTGCTTGAACTAAAAAAGCAGATATTCCGTGGAACACCACGTACCTCGAAACCCGGCCCTCAGGCCGGGTTTTTTATTGCCCGGATTTTCCCGTGCTGGATTTCAAGCCCGCAAGGCTGGACGAAAAGCATGTCAACATCGAGCAACCTCTGCGTGAACAGAAGATTTCATGCGATTTTTTCGATCTAAGCAAATATTCTTACTGAATATTACCTAGAGGCGATTCTTCGTTAAAATACAATCACCCTCACCGCGCAAAACAACCCTGCCTTTATGGACAATTTAATTCAATCTCGCAAAGTTAATACTTTGTTTTAGTTCTATACCTAAGAGTAAACAAACTAAAACCGAGATAGTGACGCGTTCGGCAGAGAGGCACAGTGCATCATGACCCCTGTGCAGGGAGACAGCGAACAGGACCGCCTGGACGCACTGGCGACCCTTCAGATTCTCAATTCTGAACGCCTGCCGGAATATGACGATCTCGTGGAGACCCTTGCCACGATCTTCGATGCCCCGATGGCCTTCATTTCCATCGTCGGGAAGGATGACCTCTGGTTCAAGGCCAAGATCGGCATAGACGTCGACGGCACTCCAAGAAAGGGCACTTTTTGCGATCAGGCGATCCTCTCGCGTGAGTTGATGGTCGTTCCCAACGCCCTTGAAGACCCCCGCTTCCGCGATACGAGCCTCGTTGCCGGTCCACCCTACACACGCTTTTATGCAGGTTTGCCGTTGTGCCTGGATGGCACGCACATCCTTGGGACACTCTGCGTCGTCGACACCAAACCACGGCAGCCAAGCGAAACACAGCTCCGCCAATTACAGCGTATGGGATCGATCGTCCTCGGTCTGATGAAGTCTCATCGCGCCCAGAGTGAAACGCAATCTGCCCTTCGGGCGACCGAAGAACAGCAACGGCTTGCGATGCGCAAGAGCGATCTGCTGGAAGAGATCACGGCCGTTTCCGGTGTTGGCGGCTGGGAAGTGGATATTGATACCGACACAGTAACCTGGACGGAAAAAACCTGCGAAATCCATGAAGTGGATGACGACTTTGTTCCGACTGTCGATATGGCGCTTTCCTTCTACGCACCGGATTGCCGTCGCCAGATCTCGGATGCCGTCATCAAAAGTGTCAAGGAAGGCGTTGCCTGGGATCTTGAACTCCCGTTCGTGACCGCCAGGGGGCGTGAGATCTGGGTTCGCACCGCGGGCAGGCCCATCATCGAAGATGGTCGCGCGACCCGTTTGATCGGTGCCTTCCAGGACATTACCGAACGCAAGCAATCCGAACAGGCCGTGCTTCATTCCGAAGCGGTCCATCGCACCACCCTGGAATCCCTGAGTGAAGGGATTCTCCTCGTCAACAGAGCCGGACAGATCCAGTCCTTCAATCCTGCAGCAGCTGCATTGCTCGGCTACACCGTCGGGGAAATGAAAGGTCAAAAGCTTCAGGATCTCGACCTCGATATCGAATGCGAAGAAGACGGCCACGTTTCCGGCTGCAATCCCCTGCAACAGGCAGCGGTCAATCCAGACAAGGTTTGTAACGTCGTTGCAAACGTGACCCGCCGCGGGACCGACCAGTCCGTCTGGCTGCGGCTGAATGCGAAATCGATTGGCGACGACAATGCGTATGGCCTCGACGGCGTTGTCCTTTCCCTGACCGACGTCACCGCGACCAAGCGGCAGCTCATCGCTCTGCAAGCCATTTTCGACAACCTGCCGGGTGGCCTCGTCTATTATGATCCCGACAGACGGCTTGCGGTCTGCAACAAGGATTTTCAGCGCCTTCTGCAACTGCCGCAGGAATTTATTGATCGCAAGGCGCCGTTGCTGGAGGTGGCGACATATCTGGCAAAGCGGGGAGACTACGGTCCGGGAGACCCGGACAAGCTTCTGGAAGAACGGTTCAGGTATTTCAATGATCCCAAACCGCATATTTACGAGCGCGTCAGCCCCGATGGGACACATCTGGAAGTCCGTGGGATCCCTCTGCCGAGCGGCGGCCTTATCACCAGTTTCTTTGATATTTCGGAGCGCAAGCGGGCAGAGAACGTCTTGCGGTATTCCGAGGCCGTCCAAAGGACAACGCTCGAGTCTCTCAGCGAAGGTATTCTTCTGCTGACACATACCGGCGAGATCCAGTCAGCCAATCCTGCTGCGATCGACCTCTTGGGCGTGACCGGCAGGGAGCTGGTCGGGTTGAACGTAACCGACATTGATTTTGGCCTTCGCTGTGACCTTGAAGGCAAGGGTCCGTGCGATGCACCGCTGGAGCTTGCTGCCCGCGACCCGGGATCACTGAGGGACGTCATCGCCCGTCTCTCCCCCACCAACGGGCATCCGAGGAAGTGGCTTCGCCTGAGCGCCATGCCAATCGACGACGATCAGGAGTTCGATCTGGACGGTGTCGTCGTCTCCCTGACGGACATTACCGAGACCAAGCAACAGGCCGACACGCTGCAAAGCATCTTCGACAACTTTCCGGGTGGGATCGTTCACTACGATGAAACGCTCCGGCTCGCATCGAGCAATCAGCAGTTCCGTGACCTTCTCGAATATTCTGATGAGTTGATTGAAGATCGGCCTTATCTTTACGACTTCTTTCTCTTCAACGCTCGAAGAGGTGACTATGGCCCTGGCGACCCAGAGGCTCTCGCTCTGGAGCGGTTTAGGAAGTACGACCTGAAAAAATCGCAGGTGTTCGAACGGCGTGCAGCAAACGGCACGTACATCGAAACCCGGAGCACGCCACTGCCGTCAGGTGGTCTGATCCATAATTTTTACGACATCACCGACCGCAAGAACCTGGAAGAACAACTTGCCGCGAACGAACGGCTGGCACGGCATCGCTCGCAGGAACTCGAAGCCATTCTCGCCAATATGCGCCAGGGGGTCAGCGTCTTTGATGCGCGTGGCCGACTGTCATTGTGGAACCGGCAGTACATCGAAATCTTCAACAAACCTGAGGGCGATGTTTACGAGGGTGTCAGCCTCATCGAATTGATCCAGGCCGAGAAGGATCGCGGCGAATTCGAAGGCGACGTTAAGGAACACGTCATGGATCTGATGATCCGTCTTTCGGCAGGCGAAGTGGTCCGTTCCAAGTTCAAACATCCCAACGGCAGGATTGTCAGCGCGGTCCATGCGCCCTTGCCGGCGGGCGGCTGGATCGGTACGCATGAAGATGTCACGTCCCGTGAACTGGCGGCTGAAAAGATCCAGTTTGCCGCTCACCATGACACCTTGACCGGGCTCGCGAACCGAACGCTTTTCAATGCAAAGCTGGATGAAGCCCTGAATGCGGCATCGGCCAATGGCATTGCAGGCGACCTGATGCTGCTTGATCTCGACAAGTTCAAACCGGTGAATGACAGCTTCGGTCATGATGTCGGTGACGAACTTCTTAAAACAGTCGCACAGCGACTGCGCGAGTGTGTCCGGTCCTCAGATCTGGTCGCTCGTCTCGGCGGCGACGAATTCGGGATCATCCTGACCGGAACCGGTTCCGGCAACGCCAGTACAGCCGAGATAGCCGATCGTATCGTCCGCAAGATCGGGGCACCTTTCGCTGTCCATGATCACATTATTTCGGTTGGCGTCAGCGTCGGAATTTCTCCGATAACGGGCACGGAACTGGATCCTCGTCCAGTGATAAAGCGCGCTGATATGGCGCTATACGAGGTCAAGCATAACGGGCGTAACGGGTTCAAGTTCTTCGAAGAGGAAGACGTCGCGCGGTTTGCTCGCGCCTGACGTTCGGCCTTCTGATCGAGAGCCGACTGTTTGAGAGGTAGCCTGCCAGACACGTCAGAACCGTGCCTCTTGCATACTTGACCGATCGCTTCCCCCAAGAACAAAAAACGCGGCCCGTTGCCGGACCGCGTCATTGAATGAAGCTTGAGGGGGTCGTATCAGGCCTTGGTGAGGGCTTCTGCGACGTCCTTGAGCTGAGCCAGTGTCATTTCGGCTTTCTGCCGCGAGGCATCGTCCTTGGCGTCGGAAACATCTTCCTGCGCATCCTGGATTGCCTGGTCGAGCTGCTCACGGCTGATCTCGCCAACCGGAACGGCCTGTTCGGCCAGAACGGTGAGACCGCCTGCTGCAACATCGGCAAAACCACCGCGGACGAAATATTCGTCCCAGCCACCATTTTCGCTGCTGCGCACCTTCAGGATGCCCGGCAGGATGGTGGAGATGAACGGGGCATGGTTCTTCAGAACGCCAAACTCGCCTTCGGCGCCCGGTACAACGACCTCTGCGACCTGTTCGGAGAGGAGCTGGCGCTCCGGCGAGACCAACTCAAACTGGAAAAGTTCAGCCATTTGGCGTCTTCCTTGTCAGTCTAATTCTGATGGCAAGCCATCAAGCATGAAGAAGACGGACGCCCGATAACGGGCGTCCGGTCAATTCGCCGATCAAGCGGCTTCAGCAGCCAGGCGCTGTGCTTTCTCGATGGCTTCATCGATGGAGCCAACCATGTAGAAAGCAGCTTCCGGCAGGTGGTCGTATTCGCCTTCGACCAGACCCTTGAAGCCCTTGATGGTGTCTTCGAGGGCAACCAGCTTGCCCGGAGAACCGGTGAAGACTTCAGCCACGAAGAACGGCTGGGACAGGAAGCGCTCGATCTTACGTGCGCGGGCAACGGTGAGTTTGTCTTCTTCAGACAGTTCGTCCATGCCCAGGATGGCGATGATGTCCTGCAGAGCCTTGTAGCGCTGCAGAGTAACCTGAACCGCACGAGCCGTTTCGTAGTGCTCTTCACCGATGATGCGGGCATCAAGCATACGGGAAGTGGAGTCCAGCGGATCCACAGCCGGGTAGATGCCTTTTTCAGCGATCGAGCGGTTAAGAACCGTCGTTGCGTCCAAGTGAGCAAAGGTCGAAGCCGGTGCCGGGTCGGTCAAGTCATCGGCCGGAACGTACACGGCCTGCACGGACGTGATCGAGCCCTTGTTCGTGGTGGTGATGCGCTCCTGCATGCCGCCCATGTCGGTGGCCAGCGTCGGCTGGTAGCCCACAGCGGACGGGATACGGCCGAGAAGTGCGGACACTTCGGAACCTGCCTGGGTAAAGCGGAAGATGTTGTCCACGAAGAACAGCACGTCCTGGCCCTGGTCACGGAAGTGTTCTGCAACGGTCAGACCGGTCAGAGCAACACGTGCACGGGCTCCCGGGGGCTCGTTCATCTGGCCGTAAACCAGCGCAGCCTTGGAGCCTTCTCCGCCGCCTTCCTTGTTCACGCCGGATTCGATCATTTCCCAGTAAAGGTCGTTACCTTCACGGGTACGCTCGCCAACACCTGCGAACACGGAGTAACCGCCGTGCGCCTTGGCGACGTTGTTGATCAGTTCCATGATGAGAACGGTCTTGCCCACGCCGGCGCCGCCGAACAGGCCGATCTTACCGCCCTTTGCGTACGGAGCCAGAAGGTCAACGACCTTGATGCCCGTCACAAGGATTTCAGCTTCGGTGGACTGTTCGATGAACTCCGGAGCGTCCTGGTGGATCGCACGCTTGCTTTCGTGCGGGATCTCACCGGCTTCGTCGACCGGCTCGCCGATCACGTTCATGATACGGCCCAGGGTGCCGTCGCCAACCGGCACCACGATCGGTGCATCGGTGTCGACCACTTCCTGACCGCGCACCAGACCCTCGGTGGAGTCCATCGCGATGGTACGTACCGTGTTTTCGCCAAGGTGCTGAGCAACTTCAAGCACAAGACGCGTGCCCTGGTTGTCAACTTCAAGAGCGTTCAGGATCAGCGGCAGGTGGTCATCGAACTTGACGTCGACAACGGCGCCGATGACCTGGGTGATCCGTCCGACCTTTTTGTCAGCCATATCCCTAATCCTCGTCTCGATCCCGTTAGAGCGCTTCCGCGCCCGAGATAATTTCAATCAGTTCCGTCGTAATCTGAGCCTGGCGCTGGCGGTTGTAGTTGATCGTCAGTTTGTCGATCATCTCGCCGGCGTTGCGGGTCGCGTTGTCCATTGCGGACATACGTGCACCCTGTTCAGACGCAGCATTTTCCAGAAGTGCCCGGAAAATCTGAACGGAGATGTTGCGCGGCAGCAGATCCGCAAGGATCTCTGTCTCTTCCGGTTCATATTCGTAAACCGCGTTGGCACCTGCGCCTGCATCAGTGCTGCCAGCCTCGAAATGGGCCGGGATCAGCTGAGTTGCAGTCGGTTCCTGCGCGATCACGGATTTGAAAGTCGAATAGAACAGCGTGCAAACGTCGAACTCGCCATTGTCGTACATGGAGAGCACTTCGCGGCCGATGTCGTCCGCGTTGTTGAAGCCAACGTTCTTAACACTGCGCAGGTCGATGGTCTTGATGATGTGCTGGCCGAGCTCGCGCTTCAGAGCGTCGTAGCCCTTCTTGCCGACACAGATGATCTTGACCGTCTTGCCCTGCTTCAGCAGGCTGCGCGCTTTTTCACGCGCAAGCTTTGCAATGTTGGTGTTGAAGCCCCCACACAGCCCACGTTCGGCCGTGGCAACGAGCAGGAGATGAACCTGGTCATTGCCGGTGCCGGACATGAGCTTCGGAGCGTCGTCGCGCCCCTCGAAGGCCACCGCGAGGTTGGCCAGCACCGCACCCATGCGTTCCGCATAGGGGCGAGCGGCCTCCGCAGCTTCCTGAGCACGACGCAGCTTCGCCGCGGCCACCATTTGCATGGCCTTGGTGATTTTCTGCGTCGCCTTAACGGAAGCGATGCGGTTTCGTAAGTCCTTCAGGCTCGGCATGGCCGCCCCTGCTCCTTATCCCGGCGTGGTCTTAAGCGAAGTTCTTGGCGAACGCGTCGATGGCAGCTTTCAGCTTGCCAGTCAGCTCGTCGTCGAGTGCCTTCTTCTCCCAGATGGCGTCGAGCAGCGCTTTGTGCTCGCCACGAAGGAACAGAAGCAGGCCTTCTTCGAAGTCCTTCACGCGGTTGACCGGGATTGCATCCAGGTAGCCGTTCACGCCGGCATAGATGACTGCAACCTGTTCTTCGGTCTTCAGCGGCGAGAACTGCGGCTGCTTCAGAAGTTCGGTCAGACGTGCACCACGGTTCAGGAGGCGCTGGGTCGTGGCGTCGAGGTCGGAGCCGAACTGTGCAAAGGCCGCCATTTCGCGGTACTGAGCCAGTTCACCCTTAATCGGGCCGGCAACCTGTTTCATCGCCTTGATCTGAGCGGAGGAACCCACGCGGGACACCGACAGACCAACGTTCACGGCCGGGCGGATACCCTGGTAGAACAGATCCGTTTCCAGGAAGATCTGACCGTCGGTGATCGAGATCACGTTGGTCGGAATAAACGCGGACACGTCGTTGCCCTGGGTTTCAATAACCGGCAGTGCGGTCAGAGAGCCCTTGCCATGGTCTTCGTTCAGCTTCGCAGCACGTTCCAGCAGACGGGAGTGCAGGTAGAAAACGTCACCCGGGAAAGCTTCACGTCCCGGCGGACGACGGAGCAGCAGGGACATCTGACGGTAGGCCACAGCCTGCTTGGTCAGATCGTCGTAGCCGATCACGGCGTGCATGGAGTTGTCACGGAAGAACTCGCCCATCGCGCAGCCGGCAAACGGTGCCAGGAACTGCAGCGGAGCAGCGTCGGAAGCGGTAGCTGCGACGACGATGGAGTATTCCAGCGCGCCGGCGTCTTCCAGGGTCTTCACGAACTGAGCGACGGTGGAGCGCTTCTGGCCGACAGCAACGTAAATGCAGTACAGCTTGGCGTCTTCGTCGTCAGAAGCATGCAGCGGCTTCTGGTTCAGGAAGGTGTCGAGAATGATCGCGGTCTTGCCGGTCTGACGGTCACCGATGACCAGCTCGCGCTGACCACGGCCAACCGGGATCAGGGCGTCGATGGCTTTCAGGCCGGTAGACATCGGCTCGTGCACGGACTTGCGCGGCAGAATGCCCGGCGCCTTGACGTCCACGCGGCGCTTTTCGGTTGCCTCGATCGGGCCTTTGCCGTCGATCGGGTTGCCAAGCGGGTCAACAACGCGGCCCAGGAGGCCCTTGCCGACCGGCACTTCCACGATGGCGCCGGTCCGCTTGACGGTGTCGCCTTCTTTAATGTCACGGTCGGAGCCGAAGATAACGACACCAACGTTGTCGGTTTCCAGGTTCAGGGCCATGCCCTTGATACCACCCGGGAATTCGACCATTTCACCAGCCTGGACTTTGTCCAGACCATAAACACGGGCGATACCGTCACCGACGGAGAGCACCTGACCGACTTCAGAAACTTCGGCTTCCTGGCCAAAGCTCTTGATCTGGTCCTTGAGGATTGCGGAGATTTCCGCGGCCCGAATATCCATCAGCCGACCTCTTTCATCGCGAACTTGAGTGAATTGAGCTTGGTACGCAGCGACGTGTCGATCATGCGGGAGCCGACCTTGACCACGAGGCCACCGATCAGGGCAGGATCAACCTTTGCCACGATGTTTACAGATTTGCCCGTGGAAGCCGAGAGAGCTTCTTTCAGGGCAGCGACATGATCGTCGGAAAGGGCAGCTGCGGAGGTTACCTCAGCCGTTTCCTCACCACGCTTTTGCGCAAGCAGGGTGCGGAATGCCTTGATCATGCCGGGAAGAACGAAGAGGCGCCGGTTACGGGCTGCCAGCTTCACGAAATTAGCAGCCAGGCCTTTGATGCCTGCCTTGTCGAGAAGTGCGGTAAGCGCTGCAAGCTGCTCCTCCACACTGAATACCGGGCTTTTCACGAGACGGACGAGATCTTCGCTTTCGGCAAGCATGCCTTCGAAAGCTGTCAGATCCCGCTCCACGTCAGCCGTTACACCTTCGCCTTCGGCGAGGTCGAGAAGGGCGGACGCATAACGCTGTGCCACGCCGGATACGAGAGATACGTTGTCAGTCACCAGGTCCGTGCTCTCTGACGTTTTTCATGCCCACGAAACGGCTAGCGCTCGCAAAGCATTGAAAAAATGAATGATTTCAAGGTCAGAAGGTATGACGGTTAAACCGCTGCCCCCAAAGCCGCGCCTCAATTAGCACAGGGTTTCTCAGTGTGCAACTTCGCCTAAAGACTGTTATTGCCGATTCCTCGGTGTTTTTTGTCAAAGGTCGATAAAAAACGTTTCAGATCAACGTCTCCGCACCGTCATAAACCTTTAGACGGTTTTCTGCAGAGCAGGCAAAAAGGCCTTTGCGCAGGGCTGAAAGGGGCAAGCTAGGAGGGCGTTTTTGCCGCAGCTGCGCGGAAGGCGGGATTATTGCCGTCAGCAGCGTTGCCACAATTGCAAACAATGACCTTGCGGTTCCACCCGATTCTCCCACGCCGAACTCGTATGAACGGCAGGCGCTTTTTCCGATGAACGCAAAAACCACCTAGAGAAAATGCTGCGGGTCGATGTCCACTTGCAGGCGCAGCCCCTTCGTGGGCTTCGGGCCGATGCTCAGCCAATGCCGCAGATAGGCCTGCAGATCGTACTGGCGGGGGGCCATTGCCAGCAGGCGGAAACGATAGCGTCCGCGCACCATGGCAAGGGCGGCTTCCGCAGGCCCAAGGAGCGTGACGGCCTGATCCGGCGGTGCGGCACGGGCAAGGGCCCTCGAGAAGCCTTCTGCAAATCCTCTGTCTGGTCCGGAGACGATGACGGCGGCAAGACGCCCGAACGGCGGCAGACCTGCTGCCCGCCTTGCCTCGATCTCGGCCTGATAGAACGCCTTCTTGTCACTTGAAAGCAGCGCCTTGATGACGGGATGATCCGCATTGTAGGTCTGCAGGAAACCCTTACCGCCGCCGGTGACGCGGCCCGCACGGCCTGTCACCTGGGCAAGCAGCTGGAAGGTTTTTTCCGCAGCTCTCGGATCGCCATGGGCAAGGCCAAGGTCCGCATCCACCACGCCAACCAGTTTCATCAGCGGGAAGTTATGCCCCTTGGCAACCAGCTGCGTGCCGATGACGATGTCGGCCCCGCCTTCCTCGACAATCTTCATTTCGCGCTTCAGCCGATCCGGCCCGCCGGCAATATCCGACGAAAGCACGAGCACACGCGCCTGCGGAAAGAGCTCGGTCACTTCCTCGGCGATTCTTTCCACGCCGGGACCGCAGGCAACCAGACTGTCTACCGACTGGCAGGACGGACAGGCCTTGGGAACCGGCTCCTGATGGCCGCAGTGGTGACAGACGAGTTTTTTCTGAAAACGATGCTCCACCAGCCAGGCGCTGCAATGAGCGCATTGGAACCTGTGGCCGCAGGTACGGCAAAGGGTCAGCGGTGCATAACCGCGCCGATTGAGAAACAGTAGCGACTGCCCCCCTTCGGCGAAGGTGCCGGCGATGCCGTGGACCAGGCCAGGTGCCAGCCAGCGTCCGCGTTCCGGCCCGTCCTGGCGCATATCGATGGCCATGAGGTCCGGCAGGGCAGCACCGGATGCCCGTTCGGGCAGCTCAAACAGCTTGTAGCGGCCGACCTCTGCGTTGACGATGCTTTCCACGGATGGCGTGGCCGACGCCAGAACAACGGGGAAGCCGGAGAGATGGCCGCGGACAACAGCCATGTCGCGTGCGCTGTAAGGCACCCGGTCATCCTGCTTGAAGGCTGCATCGTGTTCTTCGTCCACAATGATCAGGCCCAGTTCCTTGAACGGCAGAAACAGCGAGGAGCGGGCCCCTATCACCACCCGCACATCACCGGAGGCCACCCCGCGCCAGACCCGCGAGCGTTTCTTGACCGTGATCTGCGAATGCCATTCGGCCGGATAGACCCCGAAGCGTTGTTCGAAGCGCCGCAGGAACTGTTCGGTGAGTGCGATTTCAGGCAGCAGCACCAGCGCCTGCTTTCCCCGGCGCAAGGCTTCGGCAATCGCCTCGAAATAGACTTCCGTCTTGCCCGAGCCGGTGACACCGTCGATCAGGGCAACTGCCCCACCCTTGCCGAAACAGGCCGTCAGGCCGTCTGCCGCAGCCTGCTGCGCCGGGGTCAGCGGTTTTTGGGCGTAGTCCAGTTGCGGTTTCGGCGGCGGAGGAGCCGCCGGCATCAGGACGGTTTCCAGGACATCTTGCTGAAGCAGGCCGTCGATGACGGAAGCGGACACGCCGGCAGCATGGGCAAGGCCGCTTTTCGTCCAGGCAAAGCCGTCTTCCATGGTCGCCAGAACGCGCCCGCGTGCCGGCGTCAGACGATCAGGCTCGGCACCTTCGATACGGCGGACACCGGGAACGGGCGCTTCCGGCTCCAGCGCTTCTTCGGACCGCAACACCATGCGCAGCACCATCCCCGGTGCGCCAAGTGTCCAGTTCGCTACCCAGTCGACGAACCGGCGCAGATCATCATCAAGCGGCGGCGTCTTGTCGTAGACATGGGAAATCGTCTTCAGTTTCTTGGGATTGATGGCCGCGTCCGGCTCGATATCCCAGACAGCGCCGATCACCTCGCGCGGGCCGAGCGGCACCTTGACGATGGTGCCCGGAACCACGGACTGGCCGGGCGGCACCTTGTAGGTATAGGCCCCCGCAACCGCGACCGGCACCAGCACGCTGGCAATGGTTTCCTGGAAGTCTGGATCGTCGAACAGCACTGGGTGTCAGGTCCTCATCGCTCCGGGAACGGCCGCGAAACCATGCGCCAGGCACGGCCCGAACCCTGGCGTGACATTGCCCGTCCGGTCGTCGGGATCAAGCCTCGCCATTCTTGAGGTACGTACCGCAAAAATTTCGTCCACCAGAGAATCAGGGGTTCTTCTTGTCATCATCCTAGGGTAAAGAGAGCCCAGCTGACCACGCAATCGTTTTGTCCCGCTAGCCGGGACCAGGTTTCCGGCGACGCTCCGGTAGCCCTACAGGGAGTAAAGACAGATGAAATTCTTCGTCGATACGGCCGACACGGCTGAAATCAAGGAACTGGAAGCAACCGGCCTCCTTGACGGTGTCACCACCAACCCCTCGCTGATCGCAAAGTCCGGTCGGGACTTCAAGGAAGTCATCGCAGAAATCTGCGCCATCACCGAAGGCGATGTTTCCGCCGAAGTGGCCGCAACCGATTTCGACACGATCATGAAGGAAGCACACGTCCTTGGCGCGATCGCAAACAACGTGGTCATCAAGCTGCCGCTGACGTTCGATGGCCTGAAGGCGTGCAAGCAGCTGACCGAAGAAGGCACCAAGACCAACGTCACCCTGTGCTTCTCGGCCAACCAGGCCCTGCTCGCAGCCAAGGCCGGTGCAACCTACATTTCGCCATTCATCGGCCGTCTGGATGATATTCATGCCGACGGGCTTGAGCTGATCCGCGAAATCCGCGTGATCTACGACAACTACGGCTTCGACACGGAAATTCTGGCTGCGTCGATCCGCACGCCGAACCACGTGAAGGATTGCGCCATCATCGGCGCCGACGTCGCGACCGTACCGCCGGCAACGCTGAAGGCCCTGGTCAAGCATCCGCTGACCGACAAGGGCCTTGAAGCTTTCCTGGCTGATTGGGCCAAGACCGGCCAGAGCATTCTCTGATCACCGACCTTTAAGACGAACGAACGGCCCGGATTTCCGGGCCGTTTTTGTTGTCGTTTCCAGTGCCTGCCAAGGTAACAGGACGCTCCAATTCCTTTTGCCTCGTGTTGCGGGACAAGTCGATCAGGCTCGGAGATCTCGACGGTCCTGTTCACCTCCTGGTGGGGGGAGGACCATCTGTCGGCCGGTTTGACGAAAAATAGCCGCCATGTGGCGCGATGTTAACGGAACCGTTGGGGATCCGGCATCACATTGGCACCATGTGTGCCGCATCCTCCAAATCCGAATCGCTGCTTGTCACCGCCCGGCCGGAACTCAACCGCCGCATCGACCAGTGGCTTGACCACCTGTCCGATGAGCGACGCCTTTCCGACAAGACCCTGCTTGCCTACGAACGCGACCTGCGCCAGTTCCTGCGGTTCCTGACCAACCATCTGGGCGGGGCGCCGGACCTCAAGGAAATTGCAGCGCTCCGCCCGGCCGACTTTCGAGGCTTTCTGGCAAGCCGCCGCCGTGATGGTGCCCAGAGTCGATCGCTCGCCCGCGGCCTTGCCGGGATCCGGTCGTTCCTCAGGTACCTGGAGCGGCGCGGAGAAGTGAACGCCGCGGCGTCTTCCGCCGTGCGGCCACCACGGCAGGCCCGATCCCTGCCGAAACCCGTCTCCTCCAAGGACGCCATCGACGTGACCAGCGGAGACCTGGCGATGGAACGCGAACCGTGGCTGGAAGCCCGCAACGCCGCCGTCCTGACCCTGCTGTACGGCTGCGGCCTGCGGATTTCGGAAGCTCTGTCGCTGACCGGTGCCATGGCCCCCAAAACCGGAACGAAGACACTTCGTGTCGTCGGCAAAGGCGGCAAGGAGCGGATTGTCCCGATCCTGCCGGCGGTCTGCCAGGCGGTGGAGCACTATCTGAAACTTTGCCCTTACGCGATTTCGCCCGACGGCCCCCTGTTTCTCGGTGCCCGCGGCGGTCCGCTGAACCCGCGCATGATCCAGCTGGCCATGGCACGCCTGCGCGGTGCATTGGGCCTGCCGGACAGCGCGACCCCGCATGCCCTGCGCCATTCCTTTGCCACACATCTGCTGGCTGGCGGCGGAGATCTCAGGACTATCCAGGAACTGCTCGGCCACGCCAGTCTGGCCTCAACGCAGATCTATACGGAAATCGACAGCGCCCATCTCCTGTCTGCCTACGACAGGGCTCATCCGCGCCGTTAGGATCCGTCAGGTTTCGGAAATCCGTAGACTGTCCGTTCCTTGCCATCAGGAAACATCTCGCGCGCAATCGGCTCGCCGCCAAGTTTGCGCACCAGTCCCCTTGCTGCCTCGTTGTCATCCTTCATATGCGTTTCAACCAGAGGCCAGCCATAGACTTCGTAAGCATGGCGGATTGTCGCCTGCGAGACTTCCACGGCTGCACCGGTGCCGCGTGCCTGGGGCATCAGCCACCAGGTCAGCTCCCGTCTTGGCCAGCCTTCGGGCCAAACGAAGCCGCAACCGCCGATGATATCTGCGCCCGTTTTCGGTTCGATAACCCACATGCCATAGCCGCGCAGTTGCCAGTGGCCGAGGTGGTTTGCCAGCACGCGCCAGGCAGAGTCCGCGCGCGACGGCCCACCATAGAAGTGTGAGGCCTCGCCGTTCTCGAAGAACGCCTTGTAGACTGGATAGTCCGGTTCTTCCGGCAAGCGCAGACGAAACCGCGACGTTTCGAGTGATTGCATGATAAGTCTCTGTTGTTTGCGGGGAATTTCGTTCGATTCCCATGTTGGTTCCAACTCCGTTGTAGCCGCTTCCGCCACAAACGGTTAGGTTGCTGAAACAGCCTGTTTCGCCGGGAGATAACGAATGCGTCTGATACTACTCGCAGCCGGTCTTCTTCTACTGTCGGCAGCGCCCTCGCTGGCGCAGCGCGTCTACTGTCCACTTCCCGAAGACGGCGTCTGGGTCAATCCGAATGCCAAACCGAAGGAAATCTCGCGCGTCGAGGTAGAAAGCCGCTGCGAGAATGAAGCGGTGCATGTGCGCGTACGCGCGTTCACCTCCTGCATTCCGCGTGACTGCAAGTGGGGCTGGACCAAAGGGGAAATGCGCTCAGATGGTGCCATCCAGGTGCTGCTGATCGGATTCTTGAGCAGCAAGCAACTGACATTGCGGGCCTTTGGCGAGCTTCTGGATGTTCACGTGATCAACGTCGTCAACGATCTGTCCGAACCGCGAACCGAGACCACCTACAATCTCCAGCGCGAGTAACAGGTCAGGGGTAGTGCGACGACAATCGCCTTTCGCTTTTTCCTTGTCAGATCTCCGTTTTCCCTTACCTTACGTAAGACTGCGTAAGTATACCGCAGGCCAACGGACGGAGATGTAACATGCGCCTATTGAGCACCGGCATTGCGGCCCTTGCCGTAACCGCGTTTGCAATTGCACCGGCCGCTGCATGCAGCTGGAACAAGACAGCCCAGTCCAAACAGATGACAGTGGCGGAAACGCCCGTCCTCCCGGACACCGACTCGGATGTGGCCATCGCCACCAACGATCTCAGCGATGCAATCGTAAGCGAGACCGTAATTCAGCCGACCACCGGCGAAGCCGTGTCGGAGTGACCCCCACCGGTAAACAAGCTCCAGACCAAGACCCGCTGCTCCGCAGCGGGCTTTTTTTCGGCTGAATACCATCTGCACGAAATCTGCTGAAACCTGCCTTCATCGGGCCGTATCGACGCCTCAATAGCCCGGTTCACTCGCGATTATCCTGAAGAACCGGTTGATACAGTCTCATGATTTCCAGACGCCGTTTCCTGCAAACCTGTGGCATCGCAATGCTGGGTGCCGTTTCCGCTCCTGCCTATGCGATTGGCGTTGAGCCTTTTCGGCTCAGCCTGAAGCATTATCACCTGACGCCTCCACGATGGCCCACAGGGCTGAACCTGAAAGCCGCGCTGATAGCCGACCCGCATGTCTGCGATCCCTGGATGGGACTGGAGCGGGTTCGCTCCATCGTCCGGCAGACCAATGCTCTGAAGCCCGACATCATCCTGATGCTGGGCGACTATGTGGCCAGCCACAAATGGCAATACGACCCGATCCCGCCACAGGCGTGGGCTGATCTTTTCGGTGATCTGTCGGCCCCGCTCGGGACCCACGCCATTCTCGGCAATCACGACTGGTGGGACGACGCGGACGCACAGCTGACTGGCGGTGGACCGACCAGATATGGTCAGGCGTTGCTGAACGCCGGCATTCCCCTTTACCAGAACCGGGCTCAACGGTTCGAGAAGGACGGCCAGGCTTTCTGGCTTGCCGGCGTCGACGACCAGTTGGCGCTGAGACCGCACCGCAAGATCAAACGGCACCGCTGGAAAGGTTTGGATGACCTAACCGGCACGCTTGCCCAGGTGACGGACGATGCGCCCGTGCTGCTGATGGCACATGAGCCTGACATCATCCGCGAAGTGCCGGGCCGCATCAGCCTGACGCTCAGCGGTCACACCCATGGCGGGCAGGTCAACTGTTTCGGTTACAAACCTGCCTTTCCCAAACGCAGCGTCAAAAGCTACGCCTATGGCCACATCGTTGAAACGGAAGGGACGAAGCTGGCAAGGCACCTGGGCTTTGAAACGGAGCCCCGCCACCTCATCGTTTCCGGAGGTCTTGGCTGCTCGATCCTGCCGGTCCGATTCGGTGTTCCTCCGGAAATAACGGTGGTGCATCTGGGAAGCACCACCACTTGAGTCATGTTCCGGAAAGGGCGAATTATTCAGCCGCCACTTCGTGCTCCGTCTTGTGCCGGTATTCCTTTATGGCCTGGCTCAGGATCTGGACCGAGGAACTGACGAAGAGAGCCGCCATGAGACCGGCGACAATCAGGTCCGGCCAGGCGCTTGCCGTTCCCCAGACACCGGCGGCCGCCAGCATGACGGCGACGTTGCCTATGGCATCGTTGCGCGAACACAGCCAGACGGAGCGCACATTGGCATCACCATCCTTGTATCGGACCAGCAGCAGGACACTGGCAAGGTTTACGGCCAGCGCCAGAAAGCCGATGGAGCCCATCACCGCGGCCTGCGGCACGCCAAGCACGAACACCTGATAGAGCGTGGTGGCAGCCACCCAGACGCCCATCAGAAACAGGCTTGTGCCCTTTGCAAGCGCGGCCAGGGCCCGGGTCTTTAGCGATGCGCCAATGACAGCCAATGATATGCCGTAGGTGACCGCGTCGCCGAAGAAATCGAGGGCGTCGGCCTGCAGCGCCTTTGAGCCGGCTGCCTGGCCAGCAATCATCTCGACGATGAACATGCCACCGTTCAACGCGATCACCAGCCAGAGACGGCGGCGATAGTCCTTCGACATTCCGTCAAATGTTCCGTGGGAATGTCCGCAACAGGCACCCATGATGCACTCCTTGTTCGAGTCGCTTGATTTTCGGTTCCTGTCCCTTGTAATTGCTATAGCGACTAGAGCTTCAAGAGGCTTTTTATGGATTTTTCAATTGGTGACCTTTCAAGACGAACCGGCGTAAAGGTTCCGACGATTCGCTATTACGAAAAGGAAGGCCTACTGGAAGCGCCGATCCGCAGCGAGGGCAACCAGAGGCGCTACCGGTCCAGCGACCTGGAAAGGCTTGGCTTCATCAAGCATTGCCGCGACCTCGGCCTGCCAATGCCGGCCATCCGCGACCTGATAGACCTCAGCCAGCATCCGGACAAACCGTGCGAAACCGCCAACCGGATTGCCGAAGATCAGTTGAAGGCAGTGCGCCAGCGGATTGCCCACCTGCGCAAACTGGAGGCGGAATTGAAGCGCATCGCAACAAGCTGCGAAGGCGACCACACGGTGACCGAATGCAACGTTCTGAAGGCTTTCGGCGACCATGGCCTCTGCCTGAAGGAGCACTGACAAGCCTTTTTGCCCGGCTTCAGGCAAGCCTTGTCCAGTCCTGTGTCTCCCCTACGGCATGCACGTTCGTGCCGATGGCAACCACCAGGGAGCGTGCTGCTAGCTTTCGTCTATCGGTCTTGGTCCGGTGCCTGAGCCGAGTTCCGTTGCCATCACCGTTCCCCCTAGCCTTTCCAGACGCATCATTGTCCAGCGTTTGGCAGGCAGATTACAGGAATGACGGCCCAGAATGCATGAGAACTGGAGGACGTGGGGATAGTCGTTCTTCGGCCAAACCCTTTCAGCAACGTCATGCCTGCCCTTCAGGTATCCGAGCAGGGTATATTCGCTGACATACCAGACGTCGCCTTCCTTCAGGTCTCCCATACTGGTCGGCCGCCCCTTGGGAAAAGTACCTCCCCAGGTCCAGGACACGGCACCGGACGTTTTCTGATCCAGAAAATGGTGGGCCATCGTTTCGTCGATAAAGACTCGCTTTCCGTCCGCCAGATCCTGCCGGTAGGCCTCGACCACCGCTTGCCTGTTGGGCAAAGGTTCCGACAGCACATAGAAAACGATGAAGTTGGAGGAAAGCGCCAGCACCAATGCGGCGCAAAGGCCAAGCTTCACACAGTGCCAGCGGTCTTTCAACAGCACGTCGACCGCCAGCAGAAACAACATTGCGGCCGCAAGATTCCGGATCAGCGGCCGGTCATGCACGAAGGCGCCGAAGAATTGTCCAGCGGCAAGGCAAAAGCCGATTATCCCGGCAGTGCGGGACTTGCGGAAAACAACCCAAGATACGCCTGCAAACATGGCAGCCCGGAAGATCGCTTCGACATTGAACTTGCCGGAGCCATGTGACCGGCTGGAGTGATAGGCGATCTGCCGGAAGAACTCGGCGAACTCGAAGTTCACCGAGACCGCAAACAGGGCAACGGCAATCGCGAGGGCGACAAGGCCTTCACTCAGCACACGAACGAGGCTTGCCTGCCGCGTCCTGAGCCTCCAGATCTGAAGAACGGCAATGACGCCAACACTCCAGGCAAGCATGGACAGTGCAGTCAGCGGAGCAATTCCCAAAAGCGCGGTACCCGCAACGCCGGCAACGGTTTCCGGACCGGTCTGCCGTGTGTCACCCGTACCTGCCCTGACTGCAACCGGCAGGACCAGCAGCAGCCCGAGCATCCAGATGAATGAACCCGTCAGTTCCAGCCGGAAGCCGGAAACGACATACATGGGCGCAAAGATCAACGGTGTGAAAAGCGCAGCGGTGCGAAGGTTCAATCTGAGGCAGAACACTACGAAGACCAGGCTGGTCGCCACGTAACAGAGGAATTCGTACAGGACGATTGTCGCGGTGCTGATCCCCGCGGCTTTCAAAAACCATCCGGACAGAATGAAATGAAGCCTTGGCTGGAGATGATAGGATTCCAGCCCCGGGAACTGGACCGCAAGAAGCGGATTCAAGTGACGGCCCGTTTGCGCAAATTCGGATGCCCAGGGAATAAAGAAGAGGTCATCCACGTAGGGAATGGTTCGCTCCGGCCAGAAAAACACCAGGCCGCAAACCAACGGCAATACGCCCCCTGCAACGACTGGCAGCCAGCCGCGGGTGAGATTCAGATTTTGATTGTTGCCCCGTTGCCTTTCAAGCAAAGCATCTCCTGCCTTTTGTTGAAATGCACCACCCCTGACAGGACAACACTCTAGCGCATTAGTTGCAGATGCGCGGCATTTTTTACGTTTACTTGCATAACTTCAAACTTGAATGGCGTCTGCCGGTCCGCAGGACGGCCGATCCAACAAAAATGTTACGGGGCACCCGGTGACCGGATGCCCCGACCGATATCGAAAAGACATCGTTCAAGCGTTGATTACGCGTGGATCGACTTCGCAAATGCGCCGAGGGCTGCTTCCTTGACCGCTTCCGACATGGTCGGGTGGGCGTGGCAGGTGCGCGCAAGGTCTTCGGAAGATCCACCGAACTCCATCAGGACAGCAGCTTCGTGGATCATCTCACCGGCACCGAAGCCGACGATGTGAACACCAAGCACGCGGTCGGTCTTTGCGTCCGCCAGAACCTTGGCAAAGCCGTCGGTCTTGTTCATGGCGCGCGCGCGGCCGTTTGCGGAGAAGACAAATTTGCCGGTCTTGTACTCGACGCCGGCCGCCTTCAGTTCTTCCTCGGTCTTGCCGACGGAAGCGACTTCCGGCTGGGTGTAGACAACACCCGGGATGACATCATAGTTCACGTGACCAGCCTGGCCTGCCAGCATTTCGGCAACGGCAACGCCTTCGTCCTCGGCCTTGTGGGCCAGCATCGGACCGACGACCACATCGCCGATGGCGTAGATGCCGTCGACATTGGTCTTGTAGTGGGTGTCGATCTTGACACGGCCGCGCTCGTCCAGGGCAACACCTGCCCCATCAAGGCCCAGGCCTTCCGTGTATGGACGGCGACCGATGGCAACCAGAACGATGTCGGCCTCGAGAACCTGCGCATCGCCACCCTTTGCCGGCTCGACAGTCACGGCAAGGCCCTTGCCTTTCTTTTCGACGCCCGTGACCTTGGAGGACAACTTGAATTCCATGCCCTGCTTTTTCAGCATGCGCTGGAAGTTCTTGGAAACGTCACCGTCCATCGGGCCGAGGATCTTGTCCATGAACTCCACCACGGTCACTTCCGACCCGAGACGGTTCCAGACGGAGCCGAGCTCAAGGCCGATGACACCACCACCAACGACGAGCAGCTTGCCAGGCACCTTGTCCAGTTCCAGAGCGCCGGTGGAAGAAACCACCTGCTTCTCATCGATCTCGACACCCGGCAGCGGCATGACGTCGGAACCGGTGGCAATCACGATGTTCTTCGTTTCCAGTACGCTTGCCTTGCCGTCGGCATCGGTAACCTCGACCTTGCCTTTGGCCAGGATCTTGCCGGTACCGGTGTGAACGTCGATCTTGTTCTTCTTCATCAGGAAGGCAACGCCGTTCACATTGGCATCGACCACACCGGTCTTGTGTTCCATCATCGCCGGCAAATCGAGCTTGGGCTTCGCGACCTTGATGCCGAGTTTTTCGAAACCGTGGCCGGCTTCCTCGAACATTTCCGAGGCATGCAGCAGCGCCTTGGACGGAATGCAGCCGATGTTGAGGCAGGTGCCGCCAAGCGTTGCGCGTTTTTCGACGACAGCCGTTTTCAGGCCGAGCTGCGCAGCCTTGATCGCGCAGACGTAGCCGCCAGGACCGGTTCCGATGACGACGAGATCATATTGGGACATTTTGGTCGCCTTTGCCTCTTTCATTTCTGGTTTGAATGGGGGTTAGGGAAGGATTGCCCGGCCGCCGGAGACATCGAGGATGGCACCGGTCGTATAGCTGGACTGGTCGGAGAGAAGCCACAGAATCGCTTCGGCCACCTCGTCGGCGGTTCCGGCACGTTTCATCGGCAGTTTGGACCTGAGCTGGGCCACCCGGTCAGGATGGCCCCCCGAGGCATGGATATCGGTGTCGATAATGCCGGGACGAATACCGTTGACGCGAACACCTTCGTCGGCAACTTCCAGCGCCAATCCGACAGTCATGGTATCGATAGCCCCCTTGGAGGCAGCATAGTCGACATATTGGGAAGGTGACCCCAGCTTGGAGGCTGCAGACCCGAGATTGACGATCACACCGCCGGTGCCGCCATGCTTGGTCGACATGCGTCTGACCGCTTCGCGGGCACACAGGAAGGCGCCGATCACGTTGATGGAGAACATTCGTGTCAGACGTTCCAGGGTCATTTCATCGACGCGCTGGGAATAGTCGACAACACCGGCATTGTTGACCAGGCCCTTGAGAGTGCCGAGCTTGTCGGCTTCGGCGAAAAGATGCAGCACGTCGGCTTCATTCTGGACGTCCCCCTGAACTGCCACGGCCTCGCCGCCGGCCGCCTTGATTTCCTCGACGAGAGCATCAGCGGCAGCCTGGTTGTGCGTGTAGTTGACGATCACCTTGTGACCGAGCGCCGCAACCTTGCGGCTGACGGCAGCGCCGATCCCCCGGCTCCCGCCCGTTACCAATACAACCGTGTCAGTCATGAATTCCCACCGGCTCCCGTTCCTATTGCCCTTGAATGCGCGTCAGTTCTTCAGCGCCGCGGCCCGCGGCCCAGAGGCCTTTCAAATGCCCGTCCGCCATGACCGCGTAAACCACCGGCGTCTTGTCGCCCCAGTCCACCGTCAGCACGTTGCCATCCAGTTCGCCCACGCCGCGATAGCTGTCGGTGCCGACTGTCCAGATCAGCGTGAATGTCCGGCCCTGCTGCGTCAACACGACCGTACCGTCATATGTCGTGCCGTCCGGATTTCGGCCGGCAACCGAATAGTTGCCAGTCAGCCCTTCCGCCTCGACCGGTGCAGTGCGCGAATAGAGCGTCAGCTTTTCGCTGGCCGAGCCGTCCGCCCATTCACCATCCAGCGTTTCCGCGCCAGTGAAGGAATAGACGACAGGGTGCTTGTCTCCCCAGTTGACCACCAGCATGCGGCCGGCGAACTCGCCGACGCCGGTGAAGACGTCGGTCCCGATCCACCAGGTGAGCCGCACATTCCGGTCTTCCGGCGTGATTGCCAGCATGCCGTCGTAGGTCGTTCCGTTCGGGTTGGTTCCCTCAACCCGGTAAACACCCGAAATCTGGCGGGCCGGACCGGTGCGCGCGGTGCTCTCCTTGAGCGCGGTTCCGATTGCCGCAAGAGCGGCCATCTTGGGCACTGATCCTGCCGGATTATCCGTGCCACCGTCAACGAAGGTAAAATCTCCGAAGAAGGACGAGGAAATCCAGGGCGTTTGCTGGCCGTTCGTTTCCTGAAAGACGCCCTTCAGCGTGCGCTTGAAGGTTTCTTCCAGATTGAGCGCCGGGGTTGCGATGGCGCTGGCCAGATGCTTGGTGAAAGGGCTGTTGCTGCCCTGCCCGTCCAGAGCCACGGAGCCAGGAGACGTCGAATACGAGACGAACAGGCGCGCATTGCTGTCGATCCGCGACAGGCCGGACGATGCCCCACCGAGGGGATTGTTGCGGCAAGCGTCCAGCACGACGATGTTGAGCCCGTCATGGGACGACGTCATTACTTCCACGGCCTCGCTGACCGCGACCGACTGCTGCTGCAGGACCTCGTCCGCCGGCGCATCTCCTGCCACAGGCAGCAGGTAGTTTTCGCCCTTAATCTGGATACCGTGGCCGGCGTAATAGAACAGGCCGACGCCACCCTCCTTTTTCAGCCGATCACCGAAGGCCCGGATTGCCTGCTCCATGGCATCGCGGTTGGCGTCAGTCTGAAGGATCACCTCGAAACCCGCCTTGTCGAGGGCGCGGGCGATGGCCAGAGCGTCATTGACCGGATTGGCGAGCGGGCCATAGCCATATTGCGCGTTTCCGATCACAAGCGCAGTGCGTTGTTCGCTTGCGTGCGAAGCGACTATCAGTCCGAGGACGGTCCAGACGACAAGAACAACCGAAAGGGCATAACGCTTTATGGCGTTCATATTCCTGTTCCTCCTGACCGTCTCACACCGTGTCGGCGATGATCCGATTATTGCTCCGCCAGAGCCAGCCGCAAGCCGAACCCGGCAAAGGTTGCAGCCACCGTCCGGCGCATCCAGACCATCACGCGATCGCTCTTCAACACCTTCTCGCCGACCAGTGAAGCAAACGCGCCATAGATGACAAAGACAACGAAGGTCATTGCCATGAAGACGCCGCCCATCAGCAGCATGTCGAGCGTTGGATTGACGGCATCATGGCTGACGAATTGCGGCAGGAAGGCGAGGAAGAATACCGTCAGCTTGGGATTGAGGATGTTGATCAGGAAGCCGGTGCGCGCCGTTGCAAGGAAGCTCTTGCGCGAACCCCTGTCGGCTTTCAGTTCCATCGGTCCGCTGTCTTTCAGCGTCTGCCAGGCAAGGTAGAGAAGATAGGCGACACCGGCGTATTTCACGCCCTGGAACACCAGGGCACTGGTGTGCATCAGCGCCGCCAGGCCCACGACGGACGCCAGAATTGCGGGAATGATACCGAGGGTGCAGCCGAAGGCCGCGGCAACGGATGCCTGACGGCCTCTGCCAAGTCCGACGGCAACCGTATAAACAACACCGGTGCCCGGAACGAGCACCACGACAAGAGCAGTAATCAGAAATTCCAGGCTCACAATGCGGCTCCTCCTGGGCCAGACCGACGGGCATTCAACCGCGAGAGCTGGAACGCCGCTGGCCAGGCAACCTTAAAATGTCCGGGTACCCTGCCGGAGCGTTCCCGGCAAGGCACAAGCTAGGCCCTGAACCGGATCAGAGATCCAGAACCAGACGCTGCGGATCTTCCAGGCTTTCCTTGACGCGAACCAGGAAGGTCACGGCTTCCTTGCCGTCGACAATCCGGTGGTCATAGGAGAGCGCCAGATACATCATCGGGCGGATCACCACCTGGCCGTTCACAGCCATCGGACGTTCCTGGATCTTGTGCATGCCCAGGATACCGGACTGCGGCGCGTTCAGGATCGGCGAAGACATCAGTGAACCATACACCCCGCCATTGGAGATGGTGAAGGTGCCGCCGGACATATCAGCCATGCCCAGCTTGCCGTCGCGCGCCTTGCGGCCGAGATTGCCGATTTCCTGCTCGATCTCTGCGATGGACATCTGGTCCGCGTCGCGCACAACCGGAACCACGAGACCCTTGTCCGTGCCGACGGCGACGCCGATGTGGCAGAAGTTCTTGTAGATGATGTCGGTGCCGTCGATCTCGGCATTGACTGCCGGGATCTCTTTCAGCGCATGGGTCACCGCCTTGGTGAAGAAGCCCATGAAGCCGAGCTTGACGCCGTGTTTCTTCTCAAACAGGTCCTTGTACTGCTTGCGCAGTTCCATGACCGGGCCCATGTCCACTTCGTTGTAGGTGGTAAGCATGGCCGCGGAGTTCTGTGCGTCTTTCAGGCGGCGCGCAATGGTCTGGCGCAGCTTGGTCATGCGAACGCGTTCTTCGCGAATTTCGTCCTGGGCGGCAACCGGGCCACGGGCAACGGGAGCAGCCGACGGGGCTGCCGACGAAGAGGTTGCACCGGAGGCGATCGCGTTGATGACGTCTTCCTTCAGTACCTGACCACGCTTGCCGGACCCGGCAACCTGGTCGGCGGAAAGGTTGTTTTCAGCCATCATCTTCTGAGCAGACGGAGCCGGCGGCATGGAAGACCCGCCGCTTGCGGCCGGAGCGGACGCAGCCGGTGCCGGTGCAGCGGCTGCCGGAGCGGCGGCAGCACCTTCGCCTGACGGATCGATCTGGCAGAGCAGAACGCCGGGCTCAACGGTCGTACCGGTTTCGACTGCGATCTTGACGATGGTGCCGGCAACCGGGGCCGGAACTTCCTGGGCCGCCTTGTCGGTTTCCAGTTCCACCAGCGTGTCGTCGGCCTTGACCACATCACCGACCTTCACGCTCCATTCGCCGACTTCCGCCTCGGTGACGGATTCGCCCGCGCTCGGCGTGACGACATCGACCAGCTGAGCCTTTTCGGATTTGGTTTCGGCCTTGGCGTCAGCCTTTGCCGGAGCCGCTTCAGCCTTCGCGGCCGGAGCACCGGCGCCTTCTGCGATCTGACCGAGCAGGGCGCCAACTTCAACGGTGTCGCCTTCCTTGACCACGATGCTTTCCAGCGTGCCCGCGGCCGGTGCCGGAACTTCGACGGTTACCTTGTCGGTTTCCAGTTCCACAAGGGGCTCGTCCTGGCTGACGGCGTCGCCCGGTTTCTTGAACCACTGCGCAATAGTCGCTTCGGAAACGGATTCACCCAGCGTGGGGACGCGAATTTCGGTTGCCATGGTCGCCTTCTCTTAAAATTACCTGGCCAAATTTTTGAAAGAGGGCCCGAAGGCCCTCTTGTGACTAACTTCCCAGAGCCTCTTCGAGGAACGCCTGCAACTGCGCCAGATGCGAGGACATCAGGCCGGTTGCGGTCGATGCCATCGCATTGCGGCCAGCATAGCGCGGGCGCTTGTGCTTGGCGTCGATCTGCTCCAGGACCCATTCGATGTAGGACTCGACGAAGAACCAGCTGCCCATGTTCTTGGGCTCTTCCTGACACCAGACCATTTCGGCCTGCGGGAAGCGCGCTAGTTCCAGCATCAGCGCCTTTTTCGGGAACGGATAGAGCTGTTCGACGCGGAGCAGGTAGACGTCGTTGACGCCGCGCTTTTCGCGCTCTTCGAACAGATCGTAGTAGACCTTGCCCGAGCACATCACGACGCGCCGGATCTTGTCGTCTGAAACCAGCTTGCCTTCCGAATTCAGGTTGGGGCCCCAGTCGTCCCACAACAGACGGTGGAAGGAGGACTCCGGACCGAGTTCCTGCAGCGTGGATACCGCCTTCTTGTGACGCAGCAAGGATTTCGGCGTCATGAGGATAAGCGGCTTGCGGATATCGCGGCGCAGCTGACGACGCAGGATGTGGAAGTAGTTCGACGGCGTCGAACAATTCGCAACCTGCATGTTGTCTTCAGCGCAAAGCTGGAGGTAACGCTCCAGACGGGCGGAAGAGTGCTCAGGTCCCTGACCTTCGTAGCCATGCGGCAGCAGGCAGACGAGGCCGGACATGCGCAGCCACTTGCGCTCACCCGAAGAGATGAACTGGTCGAACACCACCTGGGCGCCGTTGGCGAAATCGCCGAACTGGGCTTCCCAGAGTGTCAGAGCACGCGGCTCTGCCAGCGAGTAGCCATATTCGAAGCCGAGTACGGCTTCTTCCGAGAGCATCGAGTTGATGACCTCGTAGCGCTGCTGATCGGGAGAGACGTTGTTGAGCGGAATGTACCGGCTCTCGTCTTCCTGATCATACAGAACCGAATGGCGCTGCGAGAACGTGCCGCGTTCGCAATCCTGACCGGACAGGCGCACCGGGTGGCCTTCCTTCAGCAGCGAACCGAAGGCAAGCGCTTCAGCGGTTGCCCAGTCGATGCCTTCGCCGGTCTCGATCATGCGCTCGCGCTGGTTCATGAAGCGCGCGATCGTGCGGTGGATGTTGAAACCGTCCGGCACGTGGGTCAGAGCCCGGCCGATCGACTTCAGTTCATCCATTGGCAGACCGGTTTCACCGCGACGCGGATCGTCCTCGTCGTCGGCCCGTTTCATGCCTGCCCACTTGCCGTCCAGCCAGTCGGCCTTGTTCGGCTTGAAGGCCTGACCGGCATCGAACTCGTCGTCCAGATGCTTGCGCCAGTCGGCTTTCATGTGCTCGACTTCGTCCTGCGTCAGAACACCTTCCTTGATCAGGCGTTCGGAGTAGAGCTGCAGCGTCGTCGCATGCTTGCGGATCTTGCGGTACATGATCGGCTGCGTGAACGCCGGCTCGTCGCCCTCGTTGTGGCCGAAGCGGCGATAGCAGATCATGTCGATGACCACCGGACGATGGAACGTCTGGCGATATTCAATCGCGATCTTGGCCGCAAAGACGACGGCTTCCGGATCATCCGCGTTGACGTGGAAGATCGGTGCCTCGATCACCTTCGCCATATCCGACGGATAGGGCGAAGACCGCGAGAAGCGCGGGTTGGTGGTGAAGCCGATCTGGTTGTTGATGATCACATGGACCGAACCGCCGGTGCGGTGGCCACGCAGCGCGGACAGGCCAAAGCATTCCGCAACAACGCCCTGGCCGGCGAATGCGGCGTCGCCGTGCAGCAGCAGCGGCAGAACCGTGCCGCGGTCGATTTCGGTCGTATCGACGAAATTGCCGTTCTCGTCGGCAGCCAGCTGATCCTGCTTGGCGCGCGCCTTGCCCAGAACCACCGGGTTGACGATTTCCAGGTGCGAGGGGTTTGCCGTCAGCGACAGGTGCACGTCATTGCCGTCGAACGTCCGGTCGGAAGACGCGCCGAGGTGATACTTCACGTCGCCGGAGCCTTCCACATCGTCCGGCGCGTAGGAGCCGCCCTTGAACTCGTGGAAGATTGCCCGGTGCGGCTTGGCCATCACCTGGGAAAGCACGTTCAGGCGGCCGCGGTGGGCCATGCCGAACACGATTTCCTTAAGGCCCATCGAGCCGCCGCGTTTGATGATCTGTTCCAGCGCCGGGATCAGCGCTTCACCGCCATCCAGGCCGAAGCGCTTGGTGCCGGTGTATTTGACGTCCAGAAACTTTTCGAAACCTTCGGCTTCGACCAGCTTGTTCAGGATCGCCTTCTTGCCTTCCGTGGTGAAGGCAACCTGCTTGTCCGGACCTTCAATGCGCTCCTGGATCCAGGCCTTGGCCGCCGGATCGGAGATATGCATGAACTCGACACCCAGCGTCGAGCAATAGGTCCGCTTCAGGATGTCCATCATCTCGCGGATGGTGGCGTATTCCAGACCCAGCACGTGGTCGATGAAGATCTTGTGGTCCCAGTCGGCTTCGGTAAAGCCGTAGGAGGAGGGATGCAGCTCCTCGTGATCGCCCTTGCCGGCCAGGCCGAGGGGGTCGAGATCTGCATGAAGATGGCCGCGCATGCGATAGGCGCGGATCATCATCAGGGCGCGAACGGAATCGCGGGTCGCCTGATGAACTTCCTGATCCGAAACCGGCTCGCCCTTGGCTTCAGCCTTCTTTTTCAGTTTGTCGCCGAGCTTCTGCTCAATCGGGCCCCAATTGCCGTCGAATGCATTGACGAGGTCGCCATTGGCCTCGATCGGCCAGTCCTTGCGTTTCCAGGTCGCCCCGCGAGCCTCTTTCAGCACGGCTTCCTTCTCGTCCTGGAAGGCCGCAAAGAAGTCCTGCCACTCGGCGTCGACCGAGCTCGGATCTGTCTTGTACTGTGCGTAGAGGTCTTCGATATAGGCTGCGTTGGCGCCGTAAAGCAACGACGTCAGTGCGAATACGTTGTTCGCTTCCTGCCGTGCCATGTCCTTTAGCGGAGGTATCCTCCGCCCTTTTGTTTAGGCGGGCCCGAAAAATTGACCCGCGGCCGGTTTCCCTACAATGGCCGATGGTTTCCACCGACCCCTCGAAAAATGGTTACGGCACGTCAACCGCGCCGGAACCCATCCTTTCATCATGCGACAGGAAACGTAAACAGTTTCCGTCCCCATCGCTAAAGATTCTTGCAGAATCAGCCCTTCAAGACTTCGAGAAGGGTCTCGCCGAGCTTCGCAGGAGACGGTGACACCTTGATGCCAGCAGCTTCCATCGCAGCGATCTTGTCTTCTGCACCGCCCTTGCCGCCTGAAATAACGGCACCGGCGTGGCCCATGGTGCGGCCCGGAGGCGCTGTCCGTCCGGCGATGAAACCAGCCATCGGCTTGGACCGGCCGCGCTTGGCTTCGTCCTTCAGGAACTGCGCCGCGTCTTCTTCCGCGGAGCCACCGATTTCGCCGATCATGATGATCGACTGGGTTTCGTCGTCGGCCAGGAACATTTCCAGGACGTCGATGAACTCGGTGCCCTTGACCGGGTCGCCACCGATGCCGACAGCCGTCGTCTGGCCGAGGCCGGCATTTGTGGTCTGGAAAACAGCTTCATAAGTAAGGGTGCCGGAGCGGGAAACAACACCGACGGAGCCTTTCTTGAAGATGGAGCCCGGCATGATGCCGATCTTGCATTCTTCCGGGGTCAGGATACCGGGGCAGTTCGGGCCGAGGAGGCGCGACTTGGATTTCTCCAGCTTGGCCTTGACCTTGACCATGTCGGCAACCGGGATGCCTTCGGTGATGCAGACGATGAACGGAACTTCCGCTTCGATGGCCTCGATGATCGCGGCGCCCGCGCCTGCCGGCGGAACGTAGATCACGGAGGCGTCGGCACCGGTTGCTTCCCTGGCTTCGCCAACGCTCGCAAAGATCGGCAGAGAGGCCGCGCTGTCGACACCGGAAGACCAGGTTTCGCCACCCTTTTTCGGGTGCACACCGGCGACCATCTTGGTGCCGTAATATTCAAGTGCCTGTTCCGTGTGGAACGTGCCGGTCTTGCCGGTCAGGCCCTGAACGATGATTTTCGTGTCTTTATTGACGAGGATGGACATTTAGCTGCCTTCCCTAAAGATGATTTTGGTCGCAGTAAAAGTGGAATGCGAGGCATTGTGAGCCGCTTGAGAACCGATAACGATCAAATAGTTTCCATCAAGTTCGGTCCGTAATTTGAGAGCGCCTTCTGCTTCCTGCAAAACGACACTTTCAGTGGGAAGCAAAGCCTGAAGCTGATCTTTCATGTTCAAGCATTGCAATGTCGGAGCCCCCCAAGCCGGTGGTGCGACAACAAATTGTTTCCCGTCCAAACCTGAACTGTCCGAGACTATTCCCTTTTCGAACCCCACCGGAGTTTCCAACGTTGTCGAACATTCCATGTGAACGACTTGGTCGAAATCCACAAAATCCGACACGAAAACCAGTCCGTCCGAAGATTGTAGTCTTAGGAATCCGTCACCTGACAATGAACCGTCAGAACCAAGGATCTTCCAGCCGTTGGCTTCAACCCAGGTGAGCAGTTCTTGTTTGCTCGAATTATGGAGACAGACTTTGGCAAAGTCCTCAAGCGGGCAGCGCGCAACAGCCACCCCGGCAGAAACCAGGGTCGTAATAGCCGCTAAGCAAAGCAATTTGAGCGCTGCCGTTTTCACATTCAGCCCTTCACGGCTTTCACGATTTTCTGGGCGGCGTCGTCGAGATCGTCAGCGGCGATCACGTTCAGACCGCTTTCGTTGATGATCTTCTTGCCGAGTTCCACGTTGGTGCCTTCCAGGCGAACAACGAGCGGAACCTGCAGGCCGACTTCCTTGACGGCTGCAACCACGCCTTCCGCGATCACGTCGCAGCGCATGATGCCGCCGAAGATGTTGACCAGGATGCCCTTCACGTTCGGATCGGACGTGATGATCTTGAACGCGGCCGTCACCTTCTCCTTGGAAGCGCCACCGCCAACATCGAGGAAGTTGGCCGGCTCGGCGCCGTAGAGCTTGATGATGTCCATGGTCGCCATGGCAAGGCCGGCACCGTTGACCATGCAGCCGATGTCACCGTCGAGAGCGACATATGCGAGGTCATACTTGGAGGCCTCGATTTCCTTGTCGTCTTCCTCGGTGACGTCGCGCAGCTCCATGATGTCCGGATGACGGAACAGGGCGTTGCCGTCGAAGGAAACCTTGGCGTCCAGTACGCGCAGGCGGCCGTCCTTCATGACGATCAGCGGGTTGACTTCCAGAAGGCTCATGTCCTTCTCGACGAAAGCCGTGTGCAGGATCGGGAACAGCTTCATGCCGTCTTCGCGTGCCGCACCGGTCAGTTCCAGCGCGTCGCACAGCTTGGCGGCATCGGCTTCGGTCACACCGGTTTCCGGATCGATCGGCAGGGTGACGATCTTTTCAGGGGTTTCTTCGGCAACCGCTTCAATGTCCATGCCACCTTCGGTGGAGACAACGAAAGCCGGGCGGCCAACGGTCCGGTCGACCAGAATGGAGAGGTAAAGCTCACGCTCGATGTCGGCGCCGTCTTCGATGTAGAGACGGTTGACTACCTTGCCTGCGGCACCGGTCTGTTTGGTGACCAGCGTGTTGCCGAGCATTTCCTTGGCGTTGGACGTGACTTCGTCCAGCGAGAAAGCCAGACGGACACCGCCCTTGGCATCAGCGGACAGTTCCTTGAACTTGCCCTTGCCGCGGCCACCAGCGTGGATCTGCGACTTCACGACCCAGAGCGGGCCCGGAAGGCTCTTGGCGGCTGCTTCGGCTTCGTCGGCGGAGAAGATGGCAACGCCTTCGGCCACCGGTGCACCGTATTCCTTCAGAACGGCCTTGGCCTGGTATTCATGAATGTTCATGTGTTTCCCCCGTTGTCGGAGGACCGTTCTTCCCGGCAGGAAGAACGGCCGCAAATTCCCTTAGGCGGGCCCGGTTCAGGCGAGCGCCGGCTGAATTTTCTTGCAGGCCTCGACCAGACCGTCGACGGAAGCGACAGACTTGTCGAAGTTGGCCTTTTCGTCGCCCTGCAGGTCGATCTCGATGATGCGCTCGACGCCATCGGCGCCGATCACGACCGGAACGCCCACATAGGTGTCCTTCAGGCCGTACTGACCGTCGAGAGCAGCTGCACACGGCAGAACGCGCTTCTTGTCCTTCAGGTAGCTTTCGGCCATTGCGATGGCGGAAGCAGCAGGTGCGTAGAAAGCGGAGCCGGTCTTCAGGAGGCCGACGATCTCCGCGCCGCCGTCACGGGTGCGCTGGACGATTTCTTCCAGACGCTCGGCGGTGCACCAGCCCATCTTGACCAGATCGGTGAGCGGGATGCCGGCAACGGTGGAGTAGCGGGTCAGCGGCACCATGGTGTCGCCGTGGCCGCCGAGAACGAATGCGGTCACATCTTCGATGGAGACGTTGAACTCGTCTGCCAGGAAGTAACGGAAACGGGCGCTATCCAGTACGCCTGCCATGCCGACGACCTTGTTCTTCGGCAGACCGGAGAACTTCTGCAGGGCCCAGACCATCGCGTCGAGCGGGTTGGTGATGCAGATGACGAATGCGTTCGGGGCATACTTTGCGATGCCGGCGCCAACCTGCTCCATAACCTTCAGGTTGATTTCCAGAAGGTCGTCGCGGCTCATGCCGGGTTTACGCGGAACACCGGCGGTCACAATGACAACATCCGAGCCTTCGATGGCTTCGTAGCTGTTGGCACCCGCCATTTTGGCATCGAAGCCATCGACCGGGGAGGACTCGGCCAGGTCGAGCGCCTTACCCTGCGGAACACCTTCCGCGATGTCGAAGAGCACGATGTCTCCCAGTTCCTTCAAACCTGCCAGATGTGCGAGCGTGCCGCCGATCTGACCAGAGCCGATCAAGGCAATCTTGTTCCGCGCCATTTCGAAAGTTTCCCTTTACGTAAGATGGAACTCCATGCCATCCTCTGATGACTGAGGATGGCACTACTCCCTTTGATCCGCCCGCGCAACCTCGCCAAAAGAATATTGCGCGATGCCGGACAAATTTTCTCAGATCTTCCCGCCTGCATAATTCACCTATAGGGAATGCAGACCTATGCGTGTACTTGTCGTCTTTCTCCCGCAAGGTACGCCTCGGACCGCATCTCGATCAACCGGGAGGCTGTCCGGTCGAATTCAAAGGCTTCCGTGCCGTCCTCGCCGACGTAAAGATCCTGCGGCTCAGCCTCAGCCGATACCACCAGCTTGATGCCGTTATCGTAAAGCGTATCGATCAGATTGATGAAGCGCTTGGCTTCGTTGCGCCGCGCCTTGGACAGCACGGGCACGTTGTCCAGAAACACCGTGCCGAAGGCATGAGCGATGCGCAGATAATCACTTGCCCCCAACGGCTGCATGCACAGGTCGTCGAAGGTGAACCTGGCCGCTCCGGCCGCGACACAGGGAACGGCGATCTTGCGGCCCTTGTTCTCCAGCTCTTCGGAATGCGGTGTCATGCCGTGCGTCAGCTTGGCAAAGAGCTCATCCATCTGGGCGTTTGCACTCTCGCCAAGAGGCGTGACATAGACCGGCGCACCAGCAAGCTTCTCCAGCCGGTAATCCGTCGGACTGTCCAGATGCAGCACTTCCACCTTGGAGGTCAGCATCTTGATGAAGGGCAGGAACAGCTGGCGATTGAGCCCGTCCTTGTACAGGAGAGACGGCTCGACGTTGGACGTGGCGACAACGATGACGCCGCGCTCGAAAAGCTGGGTGAACAGGCGGCCGAGGATCATCGCATCGGCAATGTCGGTCACCGAGAACTCATCAAACAGCAGCAGCCGCGTTTCTTCGGCAATCTGGCTCGCCACGGGCGGGATCGGATCGTCACCCTTGACCTCGCCGCGCTTGTGCGCCTGGCGGTGGGCATGAATGCGCTCGTGCACATCGGTCATGAATTCGTGGAAATGCACACGCCTTTTGCGGCGGATGACCGTGACCTCGTAAAAGAGGTCCATCAGCATCGTCTTGCCGCGCCCGACACCGCCCCACATGTACAGCCCCTGTACGGAGGCCCAGAGCTGGTTCTTCTTGTTGGCGAACAGCCAGCCAAGTGAACTTTTCTTGGAGGCCAGGCGGGTTTCGGCAAGACGGGTGTTCAGGAGATCGAGCTGGCGCACCGCCTCCCGTTGCACGGGGTCTTCCTTGATCTCACCCGACGCGATGAGCGCGTCGTAGCGGGCGCTCAGGGCGCGGTTGACCGGCAGTTCCATCTTCAAGGGTGCTGCTCCCTCCATGAGAATTCATGGGGTCTTGGACGTATCTATTTGCACGGCGGAATAAGGTCAAAACGTCGCAGATGCAAGTCATGATATGGTTGCATACGATCACACATTCTTACGGATTTGTTTTTCAACCGTTTGAAATTTAAGGATTTCAGACCTCATGTCCATTCCGTTACTCCCACATAATCCGGACTGGTTTCGCCAGGCTGACCTGCTGATCGACGACCTCGGACATCTCCTGGGAGCTAAGGCCCTGCGCCTGGACCATGTCGGGTCCACGGCCGTCCCTGGGCTGATTGCCAAACCCAAACTTCATATCGATGTAACGCTGGCTCCCGGATTTTCACCGGCTGCACTCAGCAACGACCTCCTGCTGTATGGCTACCATGATCTCGGCGCCCGCTTTCGGGAAGACGAAGTGCAAATGACCCGGCCAGCCGGACCAGGTCTCCGGTCGAACGAGAGGGAAAATCACGAGCTGATTATCGCGCATCGGCTGTGTCTGTGTGCATCCGATTGCCCCTCACCTGATCAGCGGCGCAAGTTTCGCGACGCCTTGCGCGGCGATGCCAGCCTTGCTGGGCGCTATGCCGTATTGAAACAGGGCCTTGCCCTCAAGGCCGGTTCGACCCCCGACTGGGAAACATACAATTCCGGCAAGACATCCTTCATCGAAGGCGTGCTCTCAGCGGAAGGTATGCGACTGATCCAGCGATGACGCTCCTTCCGGCGCCGCCATCACTGCCCCACTTAACGGAACACTGCACCCAGCAGCCCGGTTCGAAATTCACTGATTAGGGACAGAAAAGCACAGGCCAAGCCTTGAGGAACTCGAAACAGGAAGGCAGCACGCCCTCTGAACAAACAGCGCCCGCAACCGGTGGGAGGGTTACGGGCGCAGGGCACAGGGAGGGGTCCTGTGCGGGAGGAACGCAATCATGAACACCCAAACGGCTCGGCCTGACTGGACCCGGCCATCATGCCTGTGCCCGGCTGAGCGCAAAAAGCACTCAGACAACGCTTAGCGCAGGTAAAGGGCTGTCTTTCGACCGTTCTGAACTTCCTGAAGATAGAGCAGCTGGGCAACCAGATAACACTCGGACTGGTCGTCCAGATTGGCCTTGCGGCCACGACCGTCGGTCAGCAGCCAGGCATTGCCGGACTTGACGACATCGCATTCGATTGGTGCGGCGGCATCAAAACCGGCTTTCTTGAACAGCTCCGTGCCGACACGGCTGCCGGTATCGTCGTCCAGACCCTTCATCGCCATGCGCAGGCTGCGATAGGCCTTGTGAACCGACAAGGTTGCGACGATGGCAGTGACGACTTCGTCGCCTTCCATGGCCGCAAAGCGCACAACGCCGCCCTCCTGCGGAATGATGGAATTGGAACAGGGCGTGCGCTGGACATCGCCAAGCGTGGTCCATTCGGAGCGCAACGTTACGGTTGCAGGCTGACGAAGGGCCGCCATTTCCTTGGTGAGCCGCTTTTCTGCAGTTTTCTGCGGATTCTTGGCGGTCCGATCCATACGGGCGGACACCCCGGCCACGGTTCCGCCGATGCGCAACCGGCGGAAGACGATGACATCGCGCATGAGATCGGTTCGCTCTACCCGCCAGCCGGCATCAAGCCAGGCGTTCTGGTGAACGAGACTGCCGCCGGAATTTGCCCACCATGTCCGGTGTTCCCGGGCGCTCTTGGGCAGCGACGAGCCTATGATATCTTCGACTTCGTTCAGCTTGGCCGCCCAGACAACATCTTCCAGTCGTGCCAAGTGTTCCCGCAGTGGTTCATATTTTGACATTTGCACAGCCTTTCCGGTAGCTATGCAAATATACACCTATAGCGCGAGCTGTCCAGCATAAATACGGAGGGGCCTTAACGGTACAGCGAGATCGGCGATCCGGTAGAGGTCTGACCGTTGAACTGGCCGGAAGCGCTGGAGTAAAGCTGTGCAACGATCAGGCCGGTGCCGTCCTTCAGAACCACCTGATTGCCGCTCAGGTCCCATGCAGAGATCCCGGACAGTACAGGCGAAGCACAACCTCTGGTATTTGCACGGTAGCCGCCGGACCATGTTGTCAGCGTCATGAAGGCCATGCAGTTGTCGCCAGCGGAGGTGATTTTCCAGCCACCCAGAAGGTCTGTCCGGCCAACTTCCTTGGCATCGGCAGGCGCTGCAACCGGGTTGCTGGCCAGGTCGGTCGGCTGAGCCGACGGATCGTTGAGACCGCCGGCCGGCGCGTTGGGATCAAGCGGTGCAAGCTGTCCCGAGCCTACGGGTGTAGTCGGGGTCGCCGGCAGCGGTTCGGCATAATTCCGGCCTCCGGACAATCTCTGGCAACCAGCTGCCAGGACCACCAGGCCGACGATCAAAACAAACTTTCCCGCGCGCATCATGACGAATCAATCCCTCACCTTCGTCCCAATATGGGAGCAACTCTTAGCCCACAATTTGTCGAAAATCCAAAATCCTGAGAATCGACCGTTTTCAGATCACTCAGGCAACCCGGTTCGAGACGGCCTTGCCTGCTGTTTTTGGCGGCTCCACAAGCCTGTCGATCGCCTCGGCAATCTTCTCGAAATAAGTGGCGCAGGCACCAAAACCATCCGGAAAAGGCGGTTTTGCGGCAATGTTCCACCAATGGCTCGATGTCGTGGTCTTCCACTGCGGCGGCAAGGCCACCGGCGCCTGGTCAGCGAGATAGACGACCCTGTCGGGAATTTCAGCATGCGGCATCAGGAAAATGTCGATCGGCTTGGGCGCAAGCCCTTTGGCATCAATTCCCCGTGCCGACAGTATCCGGCGCACATGCCGGCTCAGCTCCTGGGAAGGAGCCACACCTGCGGAGAACGCCCGCATCAGACCACCTGCCCGAAAATTCAGATAGGCTTCGGCCAGGGGCGACAGCAGGCTGTTGTCCGGACAGACGAACAGAACGGTTGTTTTCGACAAGGGGTATTCCTTCGCGGCTGCGGCCCATGCCAATCACGTCATGGGCGGCCTCCCCCTAGCGCCGGGACGGGAAGACTTTATGACAAACCCGGGGCAACATCGAAAATCATGAGGATATCTTCCACGAGCCTGATAGATATGCGCACAAACGCTCGCGTGCAGCCCGGTACCCCGCTGCAGCCTCATTCCGGGTATTCGCGCGCAAGACCTGCAACACGTTCCTGAGGAGCCCACATGCCCGTCGCCTTCTGGTGTGTCCTTGCCGCCGCCATCCTGCCGCTGCTTTCCGTCTTTCCGGCAAAACTGGACAAGTCCTTCGACAACGCCCGCCCACGTGACCCGGACTATTGGCGAGACGGTTTCCGCGCCCGCGCACAGGGGGCACAGGCGAATGGCTTCGAGGCATTTCCCCTGTTTGCGGTTGCCGTTTTCGTTGGCCTCAACCAGGGCGGCGACCCGCACTGGATCGACAGGCTCGCCGTGCTTTTCGTGTTACTGAGGATCATTTATATCGGCTGCTACTGGGCGGACCGCGCCTCGCCGCGCTCGCTTGCCTGGGCAGCCTCCTTCTTGACATCGCTGGCAATTTTCACCAGTTCCCTATGGAGCTGAGCCGCCGATGGGCGGATTCCGATCCTGAAATTCGTACAACGATCATTTGCACCAAGAGGCTGATTTCGTTAACGATGCATCGGAGTGAGGCAGTAATCTCGTGGGCAGAGGTGCATTGTGCGGACGACCGACCAGACGACAGACACCTTGCCGACGCGCCGTCAGGCCGCGGCACAGAGGCAGATTTCTGAGCAGCATATCGTCGACCTTCTGATTGCCGAACGGGGCAAGCTGGTGATGGCCAGCCCGTGGTGGCCCTTCATCAGACCCTTCGCTCACAAGATCCTTCGCTACAAGTCCGCCGTCGAAATGGCCGACACCATTGCGCAGATGGAAGCGCTGGAGGTTTTTGCCCATTTGAGCGGATTGCTGTCGCTTGACGTCACCACGCTTGGCCTTGAACGGGTTCCGCAGGAAGGCCCCGTCGTTCTGGTGTCCAACCACCCGACCGGCATTGCCGACGGCATCGTGCTTTATGATGCGATCAAGTCCCGCCGGAACGATCTTGCGATCTTTGCCAATCGCGATGCCATCCGCATCAACCCGCGCCTTGCCGACATGATCATTCCGGTCGAATGGCGTGCTGACTTCAAGACCCGCGAAAAATCCAAGGAAACGATCAAGCTCGCCTCCTCCGCCTTTGCCAAGGAGCGGGTGGTGGTGCTGTTTCCCTCCGGGCGCCTGGCCTATTGGCACGACGGCAAGCTGACAGAACGGCCCTGGATGACGTCAGCCCTGGCGCTGGCACGCAAGAACAAGGCCCCGATCATTCCCATGCACATGGGCGGGCGCAATTCCGGCCTGTTCTATTTCCTTGCAAGAGTGTCGACCGAATTGCGCGACATGACGGTCTTCAACGAATTGCTCAACAAGGAACATGCCAAGTTCAACGTGCATTTCGGCAAGCCGATCCGGCCGGAAAAACTTGAAGGCGACCTTGGCGATCTGACTGAACAGATGCGCATTCACTGCGCCGAAACGCTGGCGACGGATCCGGACGCCGAGTTCTAGGTGCCAACGCACCGCCTCCACGCGTCTCCTAAGCATCTGATTTTTTGATGCTCTGACCAGGGCCTGCACGTCATCCACAGGCGCGGTTCCGCCTTCATTGCCCTTCTTCCGCGAATAAGACATTGTGCGGGAGAATCAAAGGACCCGTCTCACCCATGCCCGTTTCGCCCGCTGTTGCCGCGGAGGAAGTCATTCCAGTGCAGCATGCCGTTGCTCCGACCGTGCGTCCGGAGCCGAAGCCGCTTGCGGTTCTGCAGAAGGTTTTCGGCTACAGCAGCTTCAGGGGCAAACAGCAGGCGGTGATCGAAACGCTTGTGGACGGCAACGACGCTGTCGTTCTGTTTCCAACCGGCGCAGGCAAGTCGCTCTGTTACCAGATCCCGGCACTGTGCCGGCGTGGGGTGGGCATTGTCGTCTCGCCACTGATCGCGCTGATGAAAGACCAGGTCGGTGCGCTTCGCGCCGCTGGCGTTCAGGCCGCGGCCCTCAATTCCACGCTGTCACCGGAAGAACAGGACGGCATTCGCAGTGCCCTGCGCCGCGGTGAAATCGACCTGCTCTACGTGACACCGGAGCGGCTGGGCACCGAGAGCTTCCGCAAGTTCCTGGACACGCTGCAGATTGCCCTTTTTGCCATCGATGAAGCGCATTGCGTCAGCCAGTGGGGACATGACTTCCGTCCGGAGTACATGTCGCTGTCCTGTCTGCGCGACCGCTATCCGGGCGTGCCGCGTGTGGCGTTGACCGCGACTGCCGACCCGCACACCCAAAAAGACATTCTGGCCCGCCTGCAGCTGGAAGACGCCGCCGTCTTTTCCACCAGCTTCGACCGGCCCAACATCCGCTACGAGATTGTCGAGCGCACCAACCAGCGCCAGCAGCTGCTGGATTTCCTGAAGAAACACTCCGGCGAGAGCGGCATCGTTTATTGCCTGTCGCGGGCAAAGGTCGAGGATATCGCCGAATGGCTGACCTCTAAGGGCATCAGGGCCCTGCCCTATCACGCCGGATTGCCTGCGGAACAGCGCTCCGCCAACCAGGATGCGTTTCTGCTGGAAGAAGGGCTGTGCCTGGTGGCGACGGTTGCCTTCGGCATGGGTATCGACAAGCCGGATGTGCGCTATGTCGCGCATCTGGATCTGCCGTCTTCGGTCGAGGCCTATTACCAGGAAACCGGCCGCGCAGGCCGCGACGGCGCTCCCTCCGAAGCCTTTATGGCTTACGGCATGGCAGATCTGGTGCAGCGCCGACGCATGATTGCCGAGGGCGATGCGCCCGAGGAGGTCAAGCGCGCGGAAAATGCCAAGCTGAATGCGCTTCTCGGCATTTGTGAAACGGCCGGTTGCCGTCGTCAGGCCCTGCTGGCCCATTTTGGCGAGACCTACCCCAAACCCTGTGGCAACTGCGACACCTGCCTGTCCCCGGTGGAGACCTGGGACGGCACGGAAGCTGCCCAAAAGCTGATGTCGGCGATCTATCGTACTGGTCAACGTTTCGGCACGGCGCATGTCATAGATGTGCTTCTGGGCAAGACCAACGAGAAAAGCACCCGCTTCGGCCATGACACGCTGTCGGTTTTCGGAATTGGTCAGGACGTCCCGCAGAAGACCTGGCAGTCGATTGCCCGTCAGCTTGTCGCCGCAGGCTATGTCGATGTCGACCATGCCCAGTTCGGTGCTCTGGTTCTGACGGAAAAGGCGCGGAGCGTCCTGCGCGGTGACGAGAAGCTCGCCTTGCGCAAGGACCGGAGCGCGGCAGGCCTGAAACGGACGAGTTCTTCACGTACGGCCTCCATCGCCGATGAACTGGACCATGAAGACAGGCTGCTGTTTGAACGCTTGCGCAGGCTGCGGACCCAGATTGCCCGCGATCAGGGCGTACCGCCCTATGTGGTGTTCACGGACGCGACGCTGGCCGGGATTTCCGCTGCGCGCCCGGTGACCGAAGATGCGCTGCTGGCCGTTTCCGGTGTCGGGCAGTCCAAACTTGAAAAATACGGCGAGGCGTTCCTCGAGCTGGTCGAGGCATTTGAAGCCGGCGTATGACCGCCACGATGGTTGCCGATGAAATCCGGTCAACCGTCCTGCTGCAGGCAGAGCTGATAAACCCCGGCAAGATCCGACAAGGTTTCTTCATCAGGATGCGACAGGAAACTGTCGATGATGTCCCTGAGCGCCAGATGCATGTTCCGGTGCTGGCGCAGACGCCTGTAGGACGAGCCGAGCTTGTAGATCTGTTCGATTTCCTCATGCGAGAAGAGGTCCAGACCCGCAATACCCAGCACGACACCAAGATCAGCATTGGTGCGGCGCGTCAGGTTATGGGCAATCAGGAACCCGAACAGGCCGGTGACAAATCGGTTTTCGAAGCACAGTTCGTCAAAGTCGCGCTCGACCACTTTCAGCACGAGCTTCATGATCGACACGGTGGCAGCTGCCGCAAATTCGGTCGGTGTGTTGGTGTCACAGATCTCCAACCCTGCTGCTTCCAGCATGGCGGCGGTGGATCTTCGAAGGCGGTCTTCCGTCTCGACGGCTCTCAATTCAGAAATAAATTCCGGCTCTGCTGTAACGCGACTTCCAAACAAGCTCAGCATGTTAGCGTCCTTTCAGACGTAAGCCCACTGAAAGTATGTAGTGTACACCTTACCCTACGGCAAATTGATGCCTGAAAATTCGACGAAAATGCTGTTCTTTTGGGCCGTTCCCCGCGGAAACGGCCCATTTTCGAATGTTATGATCCTGCCTTGGGCAGCCCCTTGAAGGCTTCGCTGCCCCACACAGCCTTGACCTGTGCATCCCTGCCGCACCCTTTCCTGTAGCCTTTGTAGGCGTCGGCGCGGGTGACGTAGCCGAAGCGGGTGAGCGTACGAACCTGGCTCTTGTAATAGGCCTGGTGGTAGTCCTCGGCGGGCCAGAAAACGGCCGGAGCCTCGACCGGCGTTACGATCTTTCCGCCGAGTGCCTTTTCCGCCTTCGCGATTTCCGCCCTGGCCTGTTTCGCCTGGGTTTCGTCCAGAGGATAGATGGCGGTGGAATAGGCATGTCCCCGGTCGCAGAATTGACCGCCGGCATCCGTCACATCGACGGTGCGCAGGAAGATCCCGACAAGTTCGGCGTAACTGATCTTGTTCTCGTCGAAATCGACCTTGACGACCTCCCGGTGACCGCCACGATCATAATCCTTGTAGGTAGGATTCTGGGTCTCCCCACCGGCATAGCCGGAAACGACATCGCGCACGCCGGGAAGTTTCTCAAGATCGGATTCAACGCACCAGAAGCATCCTCCGGCAAGCACCGCGGTTTCGGCCTGTGCGGTACCCGGAGGCATCGACGCCACGAGCGCGGCAAAGAAAGTGAGCGGGAGCAGGCGTTTCATGTCAGGTCCTCCGGGCAGTTGGTTGTGGTCGACCTTTCCTAAGGGGGCGCCAACCTGGTGATGATGGCGAAACCCCGACCGGAAAGACGACCAGCGCGCTTGGGTTTCGAGCTGTGGTCTTCGACTTTGAAATACGCTTCATGGGTTGGAAGATCCGTGAAGGCATTTCGAGTTCTACCCGAAAGAGGTAACGCGCCCGGCGGCTGAGACAAACTCAACTCCGCTCCCCAAACCAGCACATGCCCGTGAGCCTGGCGTGTGTCCCCTCGTTTCGGGCAGCCAAAGCCATGTCCGATCAGGCCGTTCTCAGGCCTCCCAGGCCTTGGCAGCCTCCTCAAAACCGGCGAGTTGCGGTTTGACGACGCAGAACCGGTGACCGCTGGTTGCCTGCATCACTGTCCAGCCGTCCAGTTTCTGAACGATAGTCGCGCCCAGACCTTCAAGCCGGGCAACTTCCTTTTCCGGATCGTCGGTTTCGATATCCAGGTGCATGCGGGAAGGATGCTCGACCGACTGGAGCAGGATGCCGATTTCATCTTCCGTGCCGATCAGGCGGCGATAGCGTGGGTTTTTCGGCTCAGCTTCAACAGTGCGCCCGAGCGCACCGGCCCAGAATTCCGCATGGCGGTCGATATCGCCACCTTCACAGTCGATCACCAGATCTCCCAGCCGGCTCTTGTGCATTTTTTTCTCCAAATTGAAATCAGGAAACAAAGACTTATTCAGGCAGGTGACAGACCGCCTCGATATTCAGACCATCCGGGTCGAGTACGAAAGCACCGTAGTAATTTTCGTGGTACTGCGGCCGCAGACCCGGTGCGCCGTTATCCTTGCCGCCGGCTGCGATCGCAGCCTCGTAGAAGGCATCGACGAGCGCCCGGTTCGAAGCAGCAAAGGCGACATGCACCGGTGTTCCGGGGGCTTTGCCTTCACCAATCCAGAAGTCCGGCTTGTCCTTGCCGAAACCGCAATAGGCGGGTCCACCCGTCATTTCAGCGGTGACGTCCATCAACACCTTGATGTCAAGTGGCGCCAGGGCCTTTTCGTAGAACGCACGAGACGCCGGAAAATCGCTGACCGCAAAACCGATATGATCAAGAATGGACATCACGTCCTCCCACTCACCTCAATAGAACAAAATAAGAACACTCAAGGGGAAATTGCAAGCCTCGTTTTAGAGCTGCGATGCGCTCAACCGGCAAATGCCAAGCAAAATCGGCGGCGCAGCGAAGCCACACCGCCGACCGGATTGGCGACATACCGGAATGACAGAATGACCGTCAGACCGCTTCGGCTTGCGGCCTCATGCCGACCTGTTGTTGCCCGGACCAGTCGATCCGCTGGGTGGCAAACATGGTAACGGCAAGTGACAGGAACCCGATCATCGAACCGATCAGGAGCGCGTAGTCCTGCTCCTGCATGAGCGCATAAAGCACGCCGAATATCGCAGCCAGGACCGCAAGCATCACGCTTCCGGCAAGACGGCTCTTGAGCGAAGTCCCGATATAGAGCGCATTCAGCAGCGTCGCGGCGGCAGCGGCGACAAGATAGGCCAGGCCGTAGCCAACATGCTCTGCAAAGGCAAGCAGCATGACGTAGAAGACGATCAGGGACAGTCCGACCAGGCCATACTGGATCCAATGGACCCGCCATCCGGAGCGCATTTCCAGAACGAAGACCGCCAGGAAGGTCAGACTGATGAAGCAGACTGCGTATTTCAACGACCTGGAAATGGTCTGATAGAAATTGACGGGTTCAACGAATTGCACTCCCAGAACCTTGTTTTGCAACGGCATTTGCGGGCCGAGCACCAGTTTGGGAATGCCGCGGGCAAGATAGGGGATGGTCCAGGATGCGTTGAAACCGGCATCACCGATTTCTCGGGCTTCCGGCAGGAATGCGCCGGTGAAGCCGGGATGCGGCCAGTCGGATTGAAGGGATACGCTGGTCGTTTGACCGGCCGGGGCAACGTAGAAGGCGGTGGAGCCGTTCAGCTGCATCGGGATGTCGAAAGAAAAGCCGTTTCGCCACAAACCCGCAGCGACAGGTGCGTTGATACCGGACGCGTTGATCGCGGCAACAGACCGCCGTATCGGCTCCATTGTCAGCGGCCCGAGCCCAGGCTCGAACGGCACGGAACCACTGTCGTTCAGGACCAGTGCGACCTCGCTTTTCAGCGCTGCGATGTCGCCGATGCCGACCACAAGAACCGCCTTGTCCCCGGCAATGTCGATTTGCCCACCGAACTGCGGCTGAAAGTTTTCGGACGACGTTGCCGCGAACCGGCCCTTCAATGTCACGTCGCCATGATAGACGGGCAGCGAATAGATCGATTTCCTGCGCTCCTGAACGGAGATGTCGCCACTCACATCCAGCTTTTCCGGAAACAGGATTGCAGTGTGCCAGCGAATTTCGGTCTTGGCGTTTTCTCCGGTGGAAACAGTGAAGGTCTCGCTGAACGGAACAACCAGGTAGGGTCCGTTGATCTCCTGGACGCCACCCCAGGACCGGGCGATGTCCTGAGCGACATCCCGGGCCCTTTCGGCCCGTTCTTCCACCAGCAGCCAGACAAACAGGCTCGGCACCAGCAGCATCACGGTCAACACTCCGATGATCACGAACTTGACTGCCGGAGACCCAAGAAAAGACGTTCGGCGCACCGGCTGTTCACGGGGTGAGCGGGGCTGCGAAAATTGAGGTCGCTCCTGCGGTTGTTCAATGGTGTCGTTTTCAGTATCGCTTGTCATGCAAATCAACCCTCTGCCAGAAGGATGTCCCGTCAGGCGGACACCCGGTCAACAGGGCGATCATTGAAGACAGAACAGGACACAAAAGGGCGTGGCCGAGCGGCTTTTCAGTATTGTTTGTGCAGTTCCTGTGCAGTGGCTCAAAAGTTGTTGGATTGCTGCCTCATTTTTCCTGTCTATTTCACAACTCGCACTTGTGCGTACCGGCGGCGCAGTGCCAGAATGGCAGAACCCTCGGAATAACTAACAATGCATCCATTAAGCGACATATCTACCGCGGCCGCGCCCGCCTATGCCCGACGTGCGGACTATCTGCCGGCGCTGGTCAAGCGGCTCGATCTCTTCAAGAGTGAAGCGCACCGGTATCTGCTGGTGGCGCATCTGTTTGACGACACAAGGCGCATGATCGATGCGCTGGAAGGGGTCATGGATTTCGATGCAATCATCGGCATCCCGTATTCCTCCGGTAGTGATGTGACACGTCTTAAATGGCAGGCCGTATACGGCGACAAGGTCCAGTGCCCGAAGACCGAGCCAGAATTCAAAGAGGTCCTGGCCAAGGCCTTGCAGAAGAGCCTGGATGCCTGCCGGGCCTCCGACCAGAAGCTCGTCATTCAGGAAGTCGGCGGTTATGCCGTCGAATTGCTGCACGAGCGGTTTCAGGATCAGCTGCACCTTGTCGAAGGCGTGGTGGAGATCACCAAGCAAGGCGTCTGGCGGGCCGGGCAGACACGGCTGCGGGTGCCTGTGCTCCACTGTGCCGACAGCGAGCTGAAGCGCCTGGAAGCGGTACGTTGCGGCGAGACCATTGCCCGGTGCCTGGATGGGCTCATGCGCGATCTCGGCAACTCCCTGGCCGGCCGGCGCGCTGCTGTCTTCGGAGCAGGCTGGATCGGCTTCGGCGTGGCCAAGGCCCTGCGCCGGCTGGATGTCATCGTCTCGCTGATCGATGTCGACCCGCTGAAAATCGCAGAAGCAAGGTTGTCAGGTTATCCGGCGACCCTTCATCCCACGGATCTCGAGCAATGCGACCTGGTCGTCGGGGCGGCAGGGCGCTTGTCGATAACCCGGGACGTGCTGCAGCAGCTTCGCAACGGCTGCCTGGTGGCGAGCGCCAGTTCCCGGCGTATCGAAATCGACGTCGATTTTCTGGAACAGTCGCCAGCCTGCGACATTCATCCGTCAATCAAGGCTTTCCAGCTTCCCGGCCAACAGGGGGCGGACAAGCAGATCTGCCTCGTCAACGACGGCTACCCGGCCAATTTCATTCCCGGCTCCGGCAGCGTTGCCGATGAAGTGGTCGAGCTGATCCTCGGCGAACTGATCGTGCTGATGGCCGACCTGACCACCTACACCTACGAACCCGGCATTCACCGCTTGGCGACAGAAGGAGAGGCAGTGTGCACCAAACTCTGGATCGAACAGAGAGACCAGACCTAGCGGATGATGAGCAATCCGAAGTTACGGTCCATTCGCAGTATCTGGTCAAGAAGCTCGCGAACGCCCAGAGAAACCTGTACGGAACGGTGAAGTTCGACATTGTCGCCCGCACCATCCGGGACTGGGCACAAGACCTTGGTCGGCCGCCGCGCATTCTCGATATCGGTTGCTCGACCTCGATTTCGAAAGAATATCTCGCCGACACCGGCCTGGATTTCGACTATTGCGGTGCCGATTATGAAGCGGCGTTCGAACCGGACATCGTGCTGGATGCCACCCGTCTTTCCGAACACCGCGACGACCTTCCCTGGCAACCGGATGTGATCGCCCTTCTGGACGTGCTGGAGCATCTGCCAGGCCGTGGACCGGCGATCGAATCCGTGATGCGTCAATGTGGTGAGGTCATTGCGCCGGGTGGACTGATCCTAGCCGTGGTCCCGCAGCTCTACCGTCTCGACCGGCTAAAGCTGAGCCACCTGCACTACGCCGAGCACCAGGTCCGCATGACCTTGAACGAATGGTCGGAGATCATCGGCCGCGCGGTCACGATCGAGTCGGTGCACGGCATCGGCTATCTCTCGTGCCTGCCCTATCTGCCGATGCTCAGCCCCTGGTACGAGGAAACCAACCGCCACGGGAAACTGTTCCACCACCTGCGCGGAAAGACCTTCGAATGGGGCCCGCTGAAACCCGCTGAAATCGCCCTTACCCGCACGCTTGGTCGTGTTCCCGGGTTCAGGGGCTGGTGCAACAGCTCGCTTCTGGTGTGCCGGGCTAAGGTGTGAGTTTTCAGGGCTAGCCGGTCTTGCACTCTAGCGAGGACTAAGCTCGGCAGACCAATGCCGCCAGAAATCATCTATTCGGCCCTGATGCACCGCACAGGGCTCGCCTGCGTTGGCAAAGGACTGGAAACCGTCGAAAGTATCGAGAATGAACCCAGACAATACGGGGTTCAACCTTTCGGAGCCCATTTCGGAACTCAACGCTTTGCGTTCCAGCAAGATGTCGATCTCGCGGGAAACGACATCCGGGAAACCGGCGTTCTGACGTAGATCCTGAAAATTCATCGGTGCGACCGCGCGCTCGGGATGGTGACTTAACCACATGAGCGCTGCGAGCGGCCTGAGGCAATAGAGCGTCTTCTTCAGGGATACATCGCCTTGGAAAAAATTCTGCCTATGGATCTGTGCTTTGGCGAGATGATAGTAGTGCTTGCAGATTAGTCTGCGGTCACACACGACATCTGCTAGGTCAAGCGCGGCGTCGCGAAAAGGTTCGTGCAGTTGATAGGCGAATACCGACTTCAACCACTCCACAATCACCGCATTGCCCGCATACATGAGCCGCAGGGCCTTCGCCAGGTCCCAGCCGTTTATGTCGAAGACCGGTGTCAGCGGCTCCTCGATGACGTCGCGCACCGGAAACAGTGTCACCGTCTTCTCGACTGTGCGGACGTAGACAAAGCGGCAGTCATAGTCACTGTCGGCTGAAGGAAACCCCCATGCCCTGCTGCCGCTTTCGATGGCCAGCGGAATGGTGATCCGCTCCCGAGTCTCCAGCTCTTTCAGCCGAGCTTGAATTTCATATACAATTTGCGGATCCATGGACCATGTCCTCCCAAAGAAATGGCCGCCCGAGGGCGGCCAAATCGCAGAACAAATCTGACCGGTCAATCAAACCCGGCGTTCGACCATCATCTTCTTGATCTCGGCAATGGCCTTCGCCGGGTTCAGGCCCTTCGGGCAGGCTTGCGAGCAGTTCATGATGGTGTGGCAGCGATAGAGACGGAAGGGGTCTTCCAGATTGTCCAGACGCTCGCCGGTGGCCTCGTCCCGGCTGTCGATCAGCCAGCGATAGGCCTGCAGAAGGACGGCCGGGCCGAGATAGCGGTCGCCGTTCCACCAGTAACTCGGGCAGGACGTGGAACAGCAGGCGCACAGAATGCACTCATACAGGCCATCAAGCTTCACCCGGTCTTCATGCGACTGGCGCCATTCCTTTTCCGGGGCTGGCGATACTGTCTTCAGCCACGGCTCGATCGAGCGGTGCTGGGCATAGAAATTGGTCAGATCCGGCACAAGGTCCTTGACCACCGGCATGTGCGGCAGCGGGTAGATCTTGACGACGTCGCCGGCAATCTCGTCCATGCCCTTGGTGCAGGCCAGAGTATTGGTGCCGTCGATGTTCATCGCGCAGGACCCGCAGATACCTTCGCGGCAGGACCGGCGGAAGGTCAGTGTCGGATCGATCTTGTTCTTGATGTAGATGAGGCCGTCGAGCACCATCGGCCCACAATCGTCCGCATTGATGAAATAGGTATCGACGCGCGGGTTGCGGCCATCGTCCGGGTTCCAGCGATAGATGCGGTATTCACGCAGGTTGGTGGCGCCTTCCGGCTTGTCCCACACCTTGCCTTCCGTCACCTGGGAGTTCCGGGGAAGCGTCAGCTGAACCATCTCGTTACTGCTCCGCGTTGGGCCCTTGGTTTCGCGTCCAGGGCCAAATCGTCTTTCGCTCAGGCAGAGAGCTCAAAGACCATGTTGTCATTCGTCTGGCCGGTTACCCCGTAGCCGCGGTTTGCCAGTTCACTCAGGCAATCCTCGGTCCAGTAGGGCCGGCAATTGGTTTCAAGCAGGATCACGCGGGGCCAGAGGCTCCGGTCCGCGTGCCTCAGGAAAGGCAGGACCACACGGTCCTCAAAGCCTTCCACATCAACTTTCAAAACATCGATCCGGGTGAGGCCCTGATCGTCGGCTATGGCCGTCAGCGGACGAACCTTCACGAAGGTCGGTGTCCAGTCGCCAGCCCATTCGCCGGTGGTCAGGTCCTTCACGAAGGTGGCAAAGCCGCAGTTGCTCGGTTCCTGCCACAGCGGCAGCGTATCGTCGCGCGGGCCAACGGCTGAATTGACCACCGTCACGGTGTCCAGGTCGTTTGCACGTACGTTGAAGCCGAGCTTCGTTGCCGTCTGCGGGTTGGCCTCTATTGCAACAACCTCCGCGCCGAGACCGGCGGCAAAGATCGAATAGGAGCCGATGTTGGCGCCGATATCGACAAACACCTTGCCCTTGCCCAGATGCGGTTCGATCAGCTTGTGCTCTTCGCGCTCCGGCAGGCGGCCCTTGGCCAGGATCTTGCGGTCGTCATAGTTTTCACCCGGATAGATCCGGAACTTCAGACCGTCGGCTTCCAGGTCGTAGGGGCCCTTGAAGAACCGCGCCACGAGGGAGCGGATACGCTTGCGCAGGCCCTTTGAAAGGTCGTGCCGGTCGGCAAGACGCCAGGCAGCCCGGACCATCCGCTCGGCGGGATATGTGCCGAACGGACTTCTCGTGTCCAAAAGGGTTGCCACCTGGCTCACCGTGCCGTCTCCTTAGTAGACGCGCGCTTTCGGCGCGATCTTCTTCGGATCGATGCCACCCTCTTCAAGGGTGGTCAGCGGATCGAGCACCACCGGACGGTAGTCCAGCTTGACGTTGCCGGCTTCGTCGACCCACGAGAGCGTGTGCTTGCGCCAGTTCTCGTCGTCGCGGCCGGCGAACGGACCGTCCTTGTAGTCCTCGCGGGCATGGGCGCCGCGGCTTTCCTTGCGGGCTTCCGCGCCGTAGACCGTGGTGATGGCGTTGGCCATCAGGTTCTCCAGCTCCAGTGTTTCCACCAGATCGGAGTTCCAGATCAGCGAACGGTCGGAGACCTTGAGGTCCTTCGTTTCGCCCCAGATCTCGGTCAGACGCTTGCAGCCCTGCTCCAGGCTTTCCTGGGTCCGGAAGACGGCAGCATCTTCCTGCATGGCGCGCTGCATCTTGTCGCGAAGATCGGCGGTCGGGATGGAACCGGAAGCGTTCCGCAGCTTGTCGAAGCGGTCCATGATCTTTTCACAGGAAGCTTCGTTCGGCGCCGGCACGGCCGATTTCGGATCGACGACCTCGCCTGCCTTGATCGCCGCCGCGCGGCCGAAGACCACAAGGTCGATCAGCGAGTTGGAGCCGAGACGGTTGGCACCGTGAACCGATGCACAGCCGGCTTCCCCGACGGCCATCAGGCCTTCCTGAATGCGGTTCGGATTGTTGCCGTCCGCGTTCAGCACTTCGCCCCAGTAGTTGGTCGGAATGCCGCCCATGTTGTAGTGAACGGTCGGCAGGACCGGGATCGGATCCTTGGTCACATCCACGCCGGCGAAGATGCGGGCGCTTTCGGAAATGCCCGGCAGACGTTCGGCCAGCAGAGCCGGATCGAGGTGATCCAGGTGCAGGAAGATGTGGTCCTTGTCCTTGCCGACGCCGCGGCCTTCGCGGATTTCCATGGTCATGCAGCGCGAGACCACGTCACGGGAGGCAAGGTCCTTGGCCGACGGTGCGTAGCGCTCCATGAAGCGTTCGCCCTCGGAGTTGACCAGATAACCGCCTTCGCCGCGTGCCCCTTCGGTGATCAGGCAGCCGGAGCCGTAGATACCGGTCGGGTGGAACTGGACGAATTCCATGTCCTGAAGCGGCAGGCCCGCACGGGCCACCATGCCGCCGCCGTCACCGGTGCAGGTGTGGGCGGAGGTTGCCGAGAAGAAGGCGCGGCCGTAACCGCCGGTCGCCAGAACCACCATCTTGGCGGCAAAGCGATGCATGGTGCCGTCATCGAGGTTCCACGCGATCACGCCCTGGCACACGCCGTCTTCGGACATGATCAGGTCGAGCGCGAAATACTCGATGTAGAATTCGGCATTGTTGCGCAGGGACTGGCCGTACAGCGTGTGCAGGATGGCGTGTCCGGTCCGGTCGGCTGCTGCGCAAGTGCGCTGAACGGGAGGACCTTCACCGTAGTTCTGCATGTGGCCGCCGAACGGGCGCTGATAGATGCGGCCGTCTTCGGTCCGGGAGAACGGCACACCATAGTGTTCCAGTTCGTAGACCGCCTTTGGCGCTTCACGGGCCAGGTATTCCATGGCGTCGGTGTCCCCGAGCCAGTCGGACCCCTTCACCGTGTCGTACATGTGCCATTCCCAGCAGTCCGGCGTCATGTTCTTGAGCGACGCGGCGATGCCGCCCTGGGCAGCAACGGTGTGGGAGCGGGTCGGAAACACCTTGGTGATGCAGGCCGTTCTCAGGCCCTGCTCGGCCATGCCGAGCGTGGCCCGCAGGCCTGCGCCACCGGCGCCGACGACCACCACATCATAGGTGTGGTCGACAAATTCATACGTCTTGGCCATTCGGGTCAGCCTCCAAAGCCAATCTTGAGCACTGCGAAGACGCAGCCGAAACCGATAAAGGCGCAGAAGAAGGTGTTCGCCATCAACGTGAGGAACTTGATGCCTTCGCCATGCACATAGTCTTCGATGATCACCTGCATGCCGAGCTTCATGTGATAGACGCCGGAGAGGATAACCAGGAGCAGGATGATCGAAACGAGCGGGTTCTTGAGGGTCTCGACCACGTCTCCGTGGGAGGAGCCCTGCATCGCGATCACCAGGATCACGAAGAACGAGATCAGGAACACGTTGGCGACAGCGGTCAGACGCTGCTTCCAGAAGTGATCGGTGCCTTCCTTGGCAGATCCAAGGCCGCGTACCTTGTTCAGGGGTGTGCGCATATCTGTCATGACACTCTCCTTAGCGAACCGCGTAGCCGATGATCCAGAGGATCAGCGTGACGGCAACGGACCCGATGATGGTCGCCTTGGCGAGCCACTCGCGCGCTTCCTTGCCGAAGCCCGCACCCATGTCCCAGATGAAGTGGCGCAGGCCGCCGAGCATGTGATGCACAAGCGCCCAGGTGAAGCCGAACACGATCAGACGGCCGATGATCGAGCCGTAGATGCCGTTGACGAAATCGAAGTAGCTGGGGCCCGCCGCAGCGGCGATCAGCCACCAGGCCAGCAGGACAGTGCCGAAATAGAGCGCCGCGCCAGTGATGCGGTGCAGAATCGACATGACCATCGTCAGAATGGGCTTGTAAATCTGAAGATGGGGCGACAGCGGGCGGTTGCCCCGCAGATCGGCGTTCGACATGGAATTCCTCTCCCGTACGACGCTAGAGCGAAATGCGCTTAAGATGACCCGTTTGAACCTGATTCCGACCCCGGACGAACCGGCGCAGCCTTCTGGCCAAACGACCCAACCTCAACTCACCTCACCCCAGTTTACGTTTACGCAAACGTAAGCAAATCAAAGCGTTGTCTAGGTGCGTAATAGCGCCAACGCTTCAAAAGGTCAAAATATCCTATAGGCCTAATTGCAAGGAAACTACTTCTATATCGTTTAAATTCATCCGGTGACAGAAAGTGACCTAAACGTGAGCCCCTTCGCCCCCGTGGGGAACGCCGAACACCGACCAGCCGGTTTTGTGAGCAAAATGCTCCATTGCTTCCGTGCCCAGCTTGGAATTGCCGTACTTGTTGAGACCTGGCGACCAGACGGCGATCGACGCCCGGCTTGGTGAAATCACGAGAATGCCGCCGCCGACACCACTTTTGCCCGGCATGCCGACACGAAAGGCGAAATCGCCCGAACCGTCGTAATGGCCACAAGTCATCATGAGGGCATTGATCCGCCTCCGGCGCTCGATCGAAACAAGGCCCGGCATCCGGGGCGCATCCACCAGAAAGCGGCCGGCAAGCGCAAGCTGCCGGCAGGACATCTCAATGGCGCATTGATGGCAGTAGGTGCCAAGCACCTTGTCGACGGAAGCCCGCAGATTGCCGTAGGACGCCAGATAATGGGCAAGGGAGAAATTGCGGTGTCCGGTGGCGAGTTCCGACTTCGCGACCTTCTCGTTCATGTGGATGCTGTCGTCGTCGCAGGCGGCGCGAATAAAGCGCAGCAGTTCGCCCAGAGCTTCCCGTGGCGTTGATCCGGCCAGATAGGTATCCGTCGTCACCAGCGCCCCAGCATTGATGAACGGATTGCGGGGAATGCCGTCTTCCCGCTCCAGAAGCAGGATCGAATCGAAGGACAGCCCGGAGGGTTCGCGCCCAACCCTGTACCAGAGCTGATCTCCGACCCGGCCGAGCGCCAGAGCAAGGGCAAAAATCTTGGAGACGGACTGGATGGAGAACGGCACATCGGCATTGCCGGCGGTAAACACCCTGCCATCGGCCAGGGCGACGGCTATGCCGAACTGGTTGGGATCGATGCCTGCCAGTTCGGGAATATAGGTCGCGACATTGCCTTTGTCGGGATTGGCCGCAGCGGCTTCCGCGATTTCCGTCAGCAATTCCTGCATGTGCTCCTCCGGTTCGGAGGGGCACTTGGTCAGATTGCCATGGGATATGCAAGTGTCGGGTGACGTGGCGCCATCCTGGCAGCCTCAATTGCAGGGTGCCGTCTCCCGCCTCGCAAGAGCGAGACAATCTTCAGGCGCGCGCCACATTCTGTCGCTGCGCTGCCAGCAGCTTGAAAAGGTGCAGCATGAAGATGGTCGCAAAGATCGGTGTCACCAGGTTGAGAATCGGCACGGCAAGCAAGCCGGCGATGATCAGTCCACCGAGAAAAACGGTACCGCCCCGCGCCTTGCGGAATGCCTTCGCCTCGGCCGCCGGAAGAAACCGCATGGCGGCGAATTCGAAGAATTCCCGGCCGAGCAGGTAACCGTTGACGATGAAGAAGGCGACCAGATTGACACCGGGCACAAGCAGCAGCACCAGGGCAAACAGGTTGCCCAAAATCACGACGCCGGTGAACTTGATGGTCTGCACGATCGACTGCGACAGCGGCAGTGCGCGGCCCGGCTGATCGTGCGGATAGTCCTTCTTGTCGACGATATCCGCGATCTCGTCCTGAAAGAGGCCGGCGAAAAGCGCTGAAATAGGCGCAATCAGGAAGCCGAGTACGAAAATTGCGCCAATGCCCGTCAGAACGGAAATTGCCGTGTCCATCCAGGCATAGGGCAGCGCGACGAAGGCCGCGATCACGCCCTGCAGGGCGATCCAGATGACAACCAGCACGCCAAGTGTAAAGCCAAGCATCTTCCAGAAAATTGCCCGGAACGGCGGTTCGAACACCTCGGACATGGCGCGGGAAGCAGCTTGGAACATGACACCTTCAAATTTCTCGTGAACGACCGCCTCGACATAAGTGCAGCGCCGATCATGTGCAAGCCCGCGGACGATAGGCGACCGAAAACTAAACTTATTGTTGTGCAAACCAGCTTCTGAAACTAGCATTTGGTAAACGGTTGTTCGTTGCCGGTACTTTACACCCCAGGTTCGGACCGCACGATGCTGCATCTTCATTTCGCCCCCGACACCGACATCACCAAAGGGCTGGCACCCGAAGCCCTGAAAATGTTCCAGTTCGAGTGGAACATCTATCACAAGCTGGTGCGTGCCAACGAAATGCACCACCGGGAAATCGGCCAGCTCTTGCGCGACGAGATCGGCAAACGTTTTGACAGGCCTTTCGCTTTTCTGGATCTGGCCTGCGGCGACGCCAGTCTTGCGCAAACGGTGCTTCAGGACAGCAAGGTCGCGACCTACGAGGCCCTCGACCTGTCACGCCCGGCGCTGCAATGCGCCGCCCGGGTGATGAAGGACGTGCCGTATGATGTGGAACTTGCCGAAGAAGACATGGTGGAAGGCATCGTGAGCCGTCCGGCCAGCGCCAACTTCATCTGGTGTGGTTATTCCATCCATCATCTTCAGCGCGCGCAAAAGCAGGAAATGCTGTCAGCGGTCTGCAACGCGCTCAAGCCGGGCGGCGTCTTCGTCTGCGCGGAGCCTGTGTGCCTGCCCGGCGAAACACGAGCCGATTACACACACCGCTGGCAGAAAGAACTGCGCCACCGGTTTCGTTCACTAACCGACGCCGAATATGACCACCTCTGGGAACACATCAGCACGCACGACTTTCCCGAAACCCCGGAAGACTGGTTGGCGATGGGCGAGACAGCTGGTTTTACATCGAGCCGAGAGATCTTCCGGTTTCCCGGCGATCTGTTTTGCGCGGCGTTTTTGTATGAGAAGTGAGGCTGTCGGTTTCGGCAGTGTGCGAGGTGCCTGGTTTCCAGCGTGTTTCTAGAACCGCGTCCGGGCGCGCAGCGCCTGCGCCAGCGTGCCTTCGTCCAGATAGTCCAGTTCGCCGCCGACGGGCACCCCATGGGCCAGGCGGGTGACATTGACCTCAAGATGGGACAGCTGGTCCATGATGTAGTGGGCCGTTGTCTGCCCCTCGACGGTGGCGTTTATCGCCAGAATGACTTCCGAAAAGCCTTCCGACCCGCAACGGTCGATCAGCGAGGCGAGATTGAGATCCTCCGGGCCGATGCCGTCGAGAGGCGACAGGGTACCGCCCAGGACGTGATACCGGGCATTGACCGCACCGGCACGTTCCAGCGCCCAAAGATCGGCAACATCCTCGACCACCACCAGAACACTCTGATCGCGTTTCGGATCTGAACAGATGGTACAGGGATCGGACGTATCGACAGTGCCACAAGTCGAGCAGATGCCGATTTCCCGAACAGCAATGCCCATGGCGTCCGCCAGCGGCACCAGCAGCTGATCCTTTTTCTTGATCAGATGCAGCGCGGCACGGCGCGCCGAACGCGGGCCAAGCCCCGGCAATTTCGCCAGGAGCTGGATCAGCCGTTCGATTTCCGGTCCTGCCACACTTTTCTGTGCCATGGTTTTCTCTTCAGCGCGCGTTGACGACCACCTGAAAGACCTGCTGCGTCAAACCGGCCGGATCGCTCCCCTGATTTCCAGGAAGCGACCAAGAGGCTGGCTTACGAGGCATGGCGCGAGGCCCTTACGGCCGCCACGCACTTCAGTTGGTATCAGAACGGCAGTTTCATGCCGGCAGGCAGGCCCAGACCACCCATCAGTTCCTGGGTCTTTTCCTGAATTGCCTGCTCGACCTTGGCACGGGCTTCGGTGTGGGCAGCAATCAGCAGATCCTCAAGGATCTCCTTTTCCTCTTCCTTCAGAAGAGACGGATCGATCGACAGCGACTTCAGATCGCTCTTGCCGTTGAGACGCACGGTGACCAGGCCGCCACCGGCCGAGCCTTCGGCCTCGATCTCAACGATCTGCTCCTGCAGCGAGCCCATCTGCTCCTGCATTTGCTTGGCCTGTTTCATCATCTTGAGGAAATCCATGGAACGACTCCTTCCAAACCCTCACATGGCGCGGATTTCCGCGACCTTACCTATCTGGGAACTGCATTTAGAAGAACAAGAAGCGCGGATCAATCGTCTTCGTCATCCCCGAGCGCTTCGCTCAGGAGCGGATCGCTGACCATCGGGTCGGCCAGAGCAGCGTCGTCTTCTTCGGTAACCTGAACCTTCACGTCGACAACACGGGCACCCGGGAACTGCGCCAGCAGGGCAGCAACGGTTGGGTGCGACTTCGCGTCGGACAGGAGTTGCTGCTGGTTGGCCTCCTGCTCCTCGTGGATGGTCGGGCGTCCCTGATTGCGGGAAACCACGACAAACCAGCGCTGTCCGGTCCATTCGGTCAGTTTGCGGCCGAACTCGCCGGCGATATCGGCCGGGGCGTCGTCCGTCGGCTGGATCTCGATCTTGCCGGGTTCGAATTTCACCAGACGCATGAGGCGCTGGATCTTGACCTTGAACGGAATGTCGCCCTTCTCGGACGCAAGGGCGGCGCAATCGTAGAGGCTCTTGAGATTATACGCCGGCTGAGCCTGCGGTTCGGGCGCGGCTTGCGGCACTCCCTGAGGCGCGGGCCTGCCACCCTGGATGGCCGAGAGCTGAGGACGGGCGCTTGCCTGCATGGTCGGGCCACTGCCTGAACTGCCAGGCGCGTAGTTCATGCCGACAGCCATGGCAGATGTACCACCGCCACCACCGGCAGGTGCTCCGCCACCACCAGATGGTGCCGCACCGCCAAACGGGTTCTGGCCATTCTTGATCTGTGCCATCAGGTCGCCCGGATCCGGCAGGTCCGCGGCATAGGCAAGGCGCACCAACACCATGTCGGCAGCGGCCAGTGGCTTGGACGCGGACTGAACTTCCTGGACACCCTTCAAGAGGATCTGCCAGGCGCGGGACAGAAGCCGAACGGAAATCTGCTCTGCAAACTCACGGCCGCGCGCCCGTTCAGCTTCGGTCACGGACGCTTCGTCAGCCGATTTCGGCGCAACCTTCATGCGCGTGACAAGGTGCGTGAAGTCCGCCAGATCCGTCAGCACGATGGCCGGATCCGCACCTACCTCATATTGCGCCTGCAGTTCGCCCAGGGCGTCCTCGATCCGGCCGGCCATGATGTGGCCGAAAAGGTCTATCACCCGGGCACGGTCCGCAAGACCCAGCATCTGACGCAGGTCTTCCGCCTCGATGGCGCCGGCGCCATGGGCCATGGCCTGATCGAGCAGGGACAGGGAATCGCGCGCCGATCCCTCCCCCGCACGGGCAATCAGCATCAGGGCTTCGTCGGAAATCTGGATGCCCTCGGCATCGGAGATCCGGCGCAGCAGACCGATCAGCTTGGATTGTTCGATCCGGCGCAGGTCGAAACGCTGGCAGCGCGACAGGACCGTGATCGGTACCTTGCGGATCTCCGTCGTCGCGAAGATGAACTTCACGTGCTCCGGCGGCTCTTCAAGGGTCTTCAGCAGACCGTTGAAGGCGGCGTTCGAAAGCATGTGCACTTCGTCGATGATGTAGACCTTGTAGCGCGCCGTTGCCGGGCGGTAGCGGGCCGCATCGATGATTTCGCGAATATCGTTGATGCCGGTGTGGGAGGCGGCGTCCATCTCGATGACGTCGACATGGCGGCCTTCCATGATGGCCTTGCAGTGCGTGCCTTCCTGGGTGAGCTTCACCGTCGGCTTGTCGGCAACGCCCGGCACTTCGTAGTTTAGGCCCCGCGCGAGGATGCGGGCGGTGGTGGTCTTGCCAACGCCGCGCACCCCGGTCAGCATCCAGGCCTGCGCAATCCGCCCGGTTTCAAACGCATTTTCCAGCGTCTGCACCATCGGCTCCTGGCCGACCAGATCCTCAAACGTCTTCGGCCGGTACTTGCGCGCAAGAACGCGGTAAGCACCATCGTCGGTCGCCGGTTTCACCGCGCCCTGATCCGCCATCAACCCCGGCGTCTGCCCGCCGTCACTTTCGGAAAAGCCTGTCTCGTCCATGAGCCGCACCATAACCATTTTTTCGAAAAGTGGGACGGGCTTTTGAAAGTTTTTGTGCGTCGGACTGCCCCGGGCCGCAATACCTTCAGGGAACCCTTTGCCCAAGCCACGCATTGAGTAACTGCCGGCCGTTATTTTCAGCCGGTTTTCATCAGGGAGACGATATGTCTGGAAAACTCTCGCACGACCTGTTCAGCCTCTGGTTCCAGGCGCCTGTCGTCATCACCCTGCGCTGCCAGAACTGGACCGCAAACCTTGCGGCGGGCACGGCCTGGACCAATCCGGAGCTTCATCGGATGATCAGCGAAAAGGCTGCAGCTGCGACGGAAAGCGCGCTGGCCATGAACAGGGCGCTGCTACGTGATGGAATGACGTCGTTTCAGCGGTACTGGCTGGGTGGGCAATCAATCGCGGCAAAGGGCACACGGCCCTATGCGAAGCGTGTCCGCGCAAACGCCAAGCGCCTGAGCAGGAAACCGCAGTAGTTATCCTATTTCCTCAACCCTGATATCTGTCCGGCAACAAAAACCGTTGCCTTGCGCCTGGCGACCCAAGCCGCGCGTCCGAATACCACGTTGCCATCAACGCCCTTGAGCTGAGATCCGGGTTCTTGGCAAGAAATTCGCCGAAGGTTTCATGCGGCGTCTCGGCCATCCGCTCCGACAAGATGCCCAGGAAGGCCAGGGTGATGGTGGTGTTGAATTTCTCCGGCACGCCTGCTCTGGAGGCAAGGCCACGCAAGGCGTTGCCATATCGGCAAGCCGCTTCCAGAAACTCGTACTTCTGCAGCATCTGGCAGGCAACGCCGATATGGTCCACATGGCTGAAGCCTTTTGCATCCAGCTGGCCAGCTTCGAAGCGATCGGAAAGCTGCGCGTAATCCCTAAGCTCCGGCATTTGTTTCGTCCTTCAGTTTGTGGCTGTCGGCCGCGCTCAGATCGAGGTCGTAAACGCTCTTGAGTTGCCGGATCTTGTCCAGCGTCTCCTTCGAAAACGGCGGCTTGTTCTCAAAAGCATGCAGCGCCATGCCCTCGATCAGGTCGCCAAGACTGATGTCCAGATGTTCGGCGAGCCCTTTCAGGACCTTCAGCAACCGTTTTTCCAGGCGCACACCGGTTTGAACGCGCTCAACTGATTTCTCCATGATGTTATCATGGTACCAATGTACCATGTAAGTCAACTTGTCGATTTGAGATGCGGAGAGCCCTAGCCCGAAAAACAAAAAAGCACCGCGGAGAACCGGCGGTGCTTTTTGGTAAAGCTGATGCTTTGGATAGGGTGGGAGGCTGGCACGGCGACCCGTGCCGAGGCTCGTTAGGGCTGCTTCCTTCCGGACCTGACCCGGTTGGCGAGTGGCTCGTCCACCACCAACCTCCCGAGGGCCTTATATCAGAAGAAGGATGGGGTTTGGCAAGAGGGCAACACGGTTTTTTGTTCGCCGGGAAATCACACTCCCAAACCCGCCACGAAGCGTGTAGCCTTCGGGAAATTCTGCCCGGAGTGTTTCATGTCATCCTTTGCCCTCAATGCCCGTCTCGAAGGCGACAGCTACTTCGTCAGCGATCTGACGCTGTGCACCGTCCGTTTGCTGAAAGATGCCAACTATCCCTGGCTGCTGCTCATTCCGCGCCAGTCGGACCTCGTCGAGATCATCGATCTGGAGGAGGCCGACCAGATGCAGTTGATGCGAGAAATCGCCCTGGCCAGCCGGGTGCTGCGCGAAGTGACCGACTGCGAGAAGCTGAATGTCGGCGCTCTCGGCAATCAGGTGTCCCAACTGCATGTCCATGTGATCGCCCGTTATCGGGACGATCCGGCCTGGCCCGGGCCGGTCTGGGGTGCGGTTCCGGCGCAGGAGTATTCCCACGACAGGGTGGAAACCCTGATCGAGAAGTTGCGGGATACCCTTGCCGGTGACGACGACTGATTGCCGGACCGGTCCAACATCCTGCCTCGTAGCTGTTTCAATCTGCATTCAGATGTGATCGGCGGCACCGGCAGGAAGCAGTTTCTCCGAACTGAAAAATGCACTACGTGAAGAACCAGCATCGATTGACCTCCCGCCCTTTTCTCTTCCAAGGACTTTGAAATGAACGCCAACCCAGCCGGTTCCCTGGCCATGGAAATGAGTTTCCTCGGCAACACGCTTGACCGGCAATCGACACGGCGTGGCGATATCGCCTATCTGGCAAGTCTTCTGGAAAAGCCCGATACGCGCATCGTGCTGTCGACGGACCGGACTTTGGTCTTTGTCGCGGGCGGAAACCTTACCGTCGGGCATCGGCTGGAGGTGGCCCTTTCGCTCGGGGCCGTGCGGGAGGAGATGATTTTCCTGGGACTGCGCCCGGAAAACGGCGAGGCCCTGTTCGCAACGGCCTTGCCCGCGACAGACGAAGACCTTGCGGATCGCACGGACCTTCAGCTTATCGACTTGCGCACCCTTGCCCTGCAGAACGCTTTTGCACCGCAGGACATGGGCGCACTTGCCCAGGCCCGCGCCCTGATCCACTGGCATCGCACGCATCAGTTCTGTTCGCGCTGCGGCGAGAAAAGCCATCTGTCCGAAGCCGGATACCGTCGCGATTGCCCGTCCTGTGGCGGCCAGCATTTTCCGCGCACAGACCCCTGTGTCATCATGCTGATTACCGACGAGAGCGGAGACAAGGCCCTGCTGGGCCGCCCGGCCCGACTTCCGGAGGGCATTTACACCACGCTTGCCGGTTTCATGGAACCGGGAGAAACAATCGAACAGGCCGTGCGGCGCGAAACGCTGGAGGAAAGCGGGATCATTGTTGGCGACGTCCGCCTGATTGCCAACCAGCCCTGGCCGTTTCCGGCAAACCTGATGCTCGGCTGTATCGGCAAGGCGACCTCCTTCGACATCGCCATCGAGGACGACGAGCTGGAAGCCTGCAAGTGGTGCGACCGGGACGAAGTGCGGCAAATGCTGGCCGATACGCATCCCGAGGGTCACAAGATACCGCCTTCGATTTCAATCGCCTTTGAACTGATCAAGGGCTGGCTCGACGGAACGCTCTGATGACCTGGTGCGCTTACCTGACCCATCCGGAAGTCCTTATCGACCCGGACGTTCCCGTTCCCGAGTGGGGCCTGTCGGATACGGGCCGGGAGCGTGCGGCGAAAGCCACTGTCCTGCCGTTTGCCAAGGACATCCGACAGGTAATCTCCAGTGCCGAAAAGAAGGCGCTTGATACCGCGCAGGTCTTCTCCGGCCGCCTCCGCGTCTTTCAGCGGTCGCTTCCGTTCCTGCACGAGAATGACCGGAGTGCGACCGGCTTTCTGCCACCTGAAGAGTTCGAGCAGACTGCAGATCTTTTCTTTGCCGATCCGCATCACTCCGTTCGCGGCTGGGAACGTGCGATCGACGCCCAGGACCGGATCGTCAATGGTGTTAAAAGCGCCCTGCGCCACATTCCCGAGGAAGACCCGGTCCTGTTCGTCGGTCATGGCGCCGTCGGCACCTTGCTGATGTGCCATCTGATGGCCACACCGATTTCCCGCCATCATGACCAGAGACGCGGCGGCAGCTGGTACCGCTTCGAGAAATCCTGGCTGATGAGCCAGGCCGGGCGCAATTTGGCTTGGACAGACCTTTAAGCACGGTCGGACGAAGACCCGGAACATGTTAGGCTGCCCCGACCTGTCGTGATCCGGGAGCCCGATGTGATCTGCCGTTTGCCGAAGCTTGTTCTTGCGACCCTGAGCTGCCTCGCCGTTACATTCCTGCCCGCCAACGCGGGTCAATATGATGCCCAATTCCGGCAGTTCCTGTCTTCAGAAGTTGCTCCGGCGGCGCGCCAGCAAGGCATCTCCCAGGCAACTCTCGACCGGGAACTGAAAGGTCTGACACCCGACACTTCCCTGCCGGGGCTGGTCGGGCCGGGCGGCAAGGGCACGCCGCCCAAGATCAACTTTCAGGCCGAGTTCGGTTCCCCAAGCCGCTACTTCCGAGACAGCCAATTCAACGCCCTTGTGCCGCGCGGGCGATCGCTGATGCAGAAACACGCGGCCGTGCTGTCGCGGATCGAAGCGAAATACGGTGTACCCAGCCGGATCATCCTGGCCATCTGGGCAAGGGAATCAGGCTATGGCGGGGCCAAGATCCCCTATGACGCGATCCGCGTTCTGGCGACGCAGGCCTTCATGGGCCAGAGGCCGGACTTCTTCAAAGGCGAATTGATCGCCGGATTGAAGATCCTGCAAAATGGCGATGTATCCAGGCAGGGCATGAAAAGTTCCTGGGGTGGAGCCATGGGACAACCACAGTTTCTGCCGTCTTCCTTCTGGAAGTATGCGGTCGATTTCGACGGTGACGGCAAGCGTAACATCTGGACCTCCGACATCGACACGATGGCCTCCATTGCCCATTATCTCTCGGCACATGGCTGGGTAGCTGACCGCGACTGGGGATATGAAGTCCATCTTCCCGACAACGTCTCATGTACGCGGGAAGGTCCGGACAACCGCCAGAAGATTTCCGACTTCGTGCGTGAAGGCGTCAAGCGCGTCAGCGGCAAGCCTTTTCCTGCCAACGAGGTCAACCGGCCGGGGAACATCCTGCTGCCTGCCGGCCGCTACGGCCCAGCCTTCATTGCCACGGAAAACTTCTACGTCATCAAGGACTACAACGAGAGCGACACCTATGCGCTCTTCGTCGGTCACCTGGCGGACAGGTATGGCAACAACAGCGGTTTTGTCGGCGACTGGAAACCGATGAAGGAAACAACCAGAGGCGCGGTACGGAACCTTCAGCAGAGGCTTGAGGGACTGGGGCATGACGTGGGGGGCGCCGATGGCCTGATCGGCTTCAAGACCCGTCGATCCATCGGCAAGGACCAGGAGAAGAACGGCTTCTTCGCGACTTGCTGGGTCGGCTAGAACACACCCTGTCCACTCTCCTGGGTTGTTTTTCAAGATGCCCACAAAACTGCTGTTTCCAGGTAGAAGTATCCCGTGACCAAGCGCCGCGGGATGCCCGTTTCAACAAACAGTTGATTTTGGGCGTGCAGTGCGGAAGACTGTGTCCACATCCTTCCTTACTGCTTCTCCGGTGCCTTCATGCGGCTCCCCAAGATCGTTACCACATTGCAGGATTATTCCCTGCCGCTCTTCCGTGCCGACCTCGTCGCCGGGATCACCGTTGCCATGGTTGCCCTGCCGCTCAGCCTGGCGATCGCCATTGCTTCGGGGGCCGATCCAGCGAAAGGGCTGGTGACGGCGATTGTCGGCGGGTTCTTCATCTCGCTTCTTGGCGGCAGCCGGGTGCAGATTGGCGGGCCGACCGGCGCTTTCATCGTGGTGGTTTACGGCGTCATTGCCGATCACGGTTACGACGGGCTGGTGCTGGCAACCTTCATGGCAGGCATACTGCTATTGATCGGCGGGTATTTCCGGATCGGCAGGCTGATCCGCTATGTGCCGGAAGCCGTGGTCAACGGGTTCACCATCGGCATCGCGATCATCATCGCCTCCAGCCAGATCAAGGATTTCTTCGGCCTTCAGATCTCCGAGGTACCGGCGGACTTTCTGGAAAAACTTCCCGTTCTCTGGGAGGCACGTGACACCGCCTCGCTGGCCGCCAGCGGACTTGCCCTGGTCACGCTGGTGATGATCGTCACCCTGCGCCGGATGGCTCCGGCCTTTCCGGGGCTGATCGTTGCCGTGTCACTGGCCTCGCTGGCTGTCGTTCTGGCCACCCTGCCGGTAGAGACCATAGCCTCGCGCTTCGGTGCCCTGCCCAACACGCTGCCACTTCCGGCGCTGCCGAGCGTCACTGTCGAGCGGGTCGTGGAGCTGTTTCCCTCCGCCATCGTGATCGCGTTCCTTGCCGGCGTGGAATCACTTCTGTCCGCGATGGTGGCCGACAGGATGATCGAAGGAAGCCACCGCCCCAACGCCGAGATGCTGGCACAGGGAACCGCCAATATCGCGTCTGCCCTTTTTGGCGGCCTTCCGGCCACCGGTGCCATTGCCCGCACGGCCACAAACGTCCGTGCCGGTGGCAAGACGCCGGTATCCGGGCTGGTGCATGCGCTTGCCATCTTGCTGATCATGCTGGTTGCCGCCCCCCTGGCCGGATACCTTGCCTTGCCCGCCATGGCGGCCTTGCTGGTTCTCACTGCCTGGAGCATGAGCGAACCGCACAAGTGGAAATCTTATCTGAGCGCCCCGATGGCCGACCGCATGTTGCTGTTGACCACGCTGATCCTGACGGTCCTGATCGATCTGACCGTCGCCATCGGCGTTGGCGTTTCAATCGGTCTTGCCCTCAGGCTGCGCGAACGCAAGAAGCAGCCGGACGACTGGTCGATGCCGGAACGCTGACACGCCCGGTCACCGCCTGCAGGACATTCAAAACACAAAGTTTTCAGCTGGAATTCCCAGTTTCCCCTTTGGTTACGACCAGCCAAAGGCCTGATGCCGTGTGCGTTGCATATATTTTCTGCTTTTATTTTTTATTGTTTTACGATAATTAATCGCTGCAACTTAAATTGGAGCCACTCCACATGTCTGTTTTGTCGTCTTGCGGCGCGAACCCTCGGGTGCGCGCGAGAACCCTTCTTATTGCTCTTTTTCTGACGGCCTTTGGCACCGCATCGTCCTTTGCGGACCCACTCGACCGGTTCAATCCCGCCACGACCGACCCGAACCTCTTCCGGCTAGCGGTCCGTCATCCCGACAGAATGAAGGTTCCAGATGGAGCCGCAACGGTTCATGTTGTCCTGTCCGACAAGGAAACGGGGCGCGTTGTCCAGGAAAAGCGGATCGAGCTGCAAAGGACCACAACCGGCGAACAGGCAGCTGAAGTGCGTACGGAGGCACCGGAAAACGTGGTGACTGTGTATCGGATCCCGGCAAAACAGGTAGCTGAATTGCGAGCACTGCAGGCCAAGTATCTGGCCATGCCCCAGTCTCGTCAGCAAACGATTGGCGGATCCCTGTCGATCGACGTCACCGGCTGCAAGCTCGATGCTGACGATACCGGCGAAATGCTGATTTCGACTTATCTCAAGACATCGGAACTGGAGACCTTCGTGGCTCTGGCGGAGAATTTCGACCTGCGAAACACGCAGGCTTCAAGCCGCAACGACCTCGAGAACTCGATCCCGCCCTGTTCATGACCGGGGAAGCGGGCAAGGTCACCCCAGACCTTGCCCACCCTTGCCACGGACAATCACACATTCCTGTCTTAGGATCGAAACGCACTTCCCATGTCGACCACTTTTTCAAGCCGCTCACTGCTTGCGGTTATGCTTTGCCTGCCCCTGTTTCTGTTGGCTGCCTGCAGTCATGTTCCAGTTGCCACCATGGTCAAACTGGCAAACTTCGACCTTCTGAAAACCAACCCGGCAGGCTTGCGAGTTGCCGTCCGATATCCGGCCAGCATCCGTATCCCGGAAGGCGGAGCACGCATGATGCTGACGGTGAAGGACAAGAAGACCGGCAAGCTGGTTATGGAGGAGAAACTTGCTTTCGTCCGCGTATCGTCCAAGGCCGAGCGGGCGGAGCTGAGCGCCGAACTGCAGGAAGGCCGGCGGATTGCGATCTACCGGCTACCCAACGACAAGATCCCCGCCTTCAAGGCCTTTCAGACGTATCTTCTGACAATGGACAAGGCTGAACGGGACGAGATCGAAGGCAATATGGAAGTCGGCGTCGACGGCTGCCTTGCTTTCGAGCACCGGCCCGCGCGTATCCTCGTCAGCACCTATCTGAAAGCGGATGAGCTGGGCGGCTACATACCACTGCTGCGCGATGTCGATCTTGAGGAACAGATGGCTGACGGCAAGTACGGCGTCGATGGTGGCCTGCCGCGCTGTACGGACGCCCGCGCCGCTACTGAAGGATAACGGCTCAAGCGAGTGCACTGTCCGTCCGTCGAGACCGGCAGACGGCACACCTTTGGACGAGGCAGCGCATGTGCCCTGCCCGGTCCAACAGGATTACGCGCTCACCACACCTTCCGGTGCGGCTTCCAGGCGGAAGGCGGCAGCCATCAGGGCCTTGGTGTAATCAGTCCGGGGCGCATCGAAGATCTGTTCGGAGGCGCCCTGTTCCACCACCTTGCCCTGCCGCATGACGATAACCTCGTTGGCCAGGGCGCGGACAACCTTCAGGTCGTGTGAAATGAACAGATAGGCAAGACCGTGCGCCTTCTGCAGATCTCGCAACAGATCGACCACCTGGGCCTGGACACTCATGTCGAGGGCTGAAGTCGGCTCGTCCAGCATGACGAACTTCGGCTCAAGAACCATGGCCCGTGCGATGGAGATGCGCTGACGCTGGCCGCCTGAGAATTCATGCGGATAGCGATGCCGGGTGGACGCATCGAGCCCGACTTCCTCCAGGGCCTTGGCGACCTTGCGGTCGCGCTCATCGGCCGAAATACCGGGGAAATGCACCTGCAGTCCCTCACCGACGATTTCAGCCACCGACATGCGCGGGCTCAGCGCACCAAAGGGATCCTGAAACACGATCTGCATGTCCCGGCGCAGCGGGCGCATTTCCTTCCAGGAATTCTTCTGGATTTCGGCACCGTTGAAGGCAATCCGCCCGGTGGAGGAAATCATGCGCAGGATCGCAAGACCGAGTGTTGTCTTGCCCGATCCGCTTTCGCCGACGATCCCGAGCGTCTGGCCCTGCCGCACTTCCACATCGATCCCGTCCACCGCCTTGATGTGGTCGACGGTCTTGCGCAGGAAGCCCCGCTTGACCGGGAACCACACCTTCAGATCATCTGCCTGAACGACAATCGGCTTGCTCTTGTCCGTCGCCGGTGGTTCGCCCTTGGGCTCCGCGGTGAGAAGGTGCTTGGTGTAGGCGTGCTGCGGCCGGTCGAAGATATCGGCGACCGGTCCCTGCTCGACGATCTTGCCCTTGGTCATCACGCAGACCCGGTCGGCGAACTTGCGCACGATCCCAAGGTCGTGGGTAATGAACAGCATTGCCATGCCGTGGCGGCGCTGAAGGTCCTTCAGCAACTCCAGGATCTGCGCCTGAACCGTGACGTCGAGCGCCGTCGTCGGTTCGTCGGCAATCAGCAGATCCGGTTCGTTGGCCAGCGACATGGCAATCATCACGCGCTGGCGCTGGCCGCCGGAAAGCTGGTGCGGATAGGAGTTGAGACGTTTTTCAGGATCGCGGATACCCACCTGGTTGAGCAGTTCCAGCACGCGCTCACGCGCCTTTGTATCGCTCATGCCCCGGTGGATCTTCAGAATTTCCGAAACCTGCTTTTCCACCGAGTGCAGCGGATTGAGCGAGGTCATCGGTTCCTGGAAAATCATCGAGATGCCGTTGCCGCGTACCTTGCGCAGTTCGGCTTCTTCAACCGCCAGAAGATCCTGACCGTTCATCAGGATCCTGCCGGAGGGGTGCGAGGCTGCGGGATAAGGCAGAAGCCGCAAGATCGACTGAGCGGTTACGGACTTACCCGAGCCGCTTTCCCCCACCAGTGCGACGGTCTCACCCTTCTTGATGTCGAAGGTGATCCGGTCGACCGCAAGGTTCTTGCTGCCGCCTTGGGAAAAGGCGACGGACAGGTCTTCTACGGAGAGGAGCGTTTCTTTTGTCATCTTGTGTTCCTCACCCCAGACTCTTGCGCGGGTCGAACGCATCACGCACTGCCTCGCCGATAAAGATCAACAGGCTCAACATCAGTGAAATGACCATGAATCCGGTGATCCCGAGCCAGGGCGCCTGAAGGTTGTTCTTGCCCTGCGCCAGCAGTTCGCCAAGTGATGCCGACCCTGGCGGCAGGCCGAAGCCGAGGAAATCCAGCGCCGTCAGGGTGGAAATCGAACCGTTGAGAATGAACGGCATGAAGGTAAGCGTCGCCACCATGGCGTTGGGAAGCAGGTGCCGCCACATGATCACCGGATTGGAAACGCCGAGTGCCCGGGCTGCGGATATGTATTCCAGGTTCCGGCCGCGCAGGAATTCCGCGCGCACGACACCCACGAGTGCCACCCAGGAAAATGCCAGCAGGATGGTGAAAAGGGTCCAGAAGCCGGGCACCAGAAACGACGACACGATCAGGATGAGGTAAAGCGTTGGCACCGCTGTCCAGATCTCGATGAAACGCTGGAACAGGAGATCGGTCCAGCCGCCATAATAGCCCTGCACGGCCCCTGCCGCGATGCCGATGACGGAGGATGCCAGCGTCAGCGCCAGGCCGAACAGCACGGAAATCCGGAAGCCGTAGACGAGACGCGCAAGCACATCCCGGCCCTGGTCGTCCGTACCGAGCCAGTTCCAGTTGCCCATGACGCAATTGGGATCTTCCGCGCCAAGCGGATAGCGCGAGCAACGCTTTTCCTTGTCCATCGTCCAGGAGGGAGGTGCGGGTGCCGGGACCGGAATATCATTGTTGACCGATCGGTAGGAATAACGCACCGGCGGCCACAGCATCCAGCCGTTGGCGCTGATCTCTTCCTGGATGAACGGATCGCGGTAGTCGGTCACCGCCAGGAAGCCGCCGAACTTTTCTTCCGGGTAGTCGACGAAGACCGGCGCCAGCAATTCGCCGTTGTAGGAAACAAGGATCGGCCGATCATTGGTCAGGAATTCTGCCAGCATGGCCATGACGAACAGCACCAGGAAGATCCAAAGCGACCAATATCCGCGCCTGTTGGCCTTGAAGTTCACCAGTCGCCGCTGGTTTATCGGCGAGAGGCGTGCCTTGGAACCCTTTGCCGGGACGACAAACGCCTCGCGATCATCCGTTACAGCTGCTTCGAAGTAGGCCGCCCTGGACCGCTCGCGGCTTTCGGCTTCATATCCGCCAGCCTCATGTCCGCCACTGCCGGTCTCGTAGTTTGCACTTCCTGCATCACTGTCTGAATCGGTCGCCATCGATCAGACCTCCCTGCTTTCGAAGTCGATCCGCGGATCGATCCAGGTGTAGGTCAGGTCGGAAATGAGGTTCACCAGAAGGCCCATGAGCGAGAAGATGTAGAGGGTTGCGAAAACAACCGCGTAGTCGCGATTGATCACCGATTCAAAACTGAGCAATCCCAGGCCATCGAGCGAGAAGATCGTCTCGATGAGGAGCGAGCCGGCAAAGAAGGACGAGATGAAGGCCCCCGGAAAACCGGCCACCACGATCAGCATGGCGTTGCGGAACACATGTCCGTAAAGCACCTGGCTTTCCGTCAGTCCCTTTGCCCTTGCGGTGATCACGTATTGCTTGCGGATTTCATCCAGGAACGAGTTCTTGGTCAGCAAGGTGGTGGTGGCAAAGGCCGACAGAGCCATGGCCGTCAAGGGCAGGGCAAGGTGCCAGAAATAGTCGGCGATCCGGGCAGGCCACGAGAGCTGTTCCCAATTGTCAGACACCAGCCCCCGCAAGGGAAAGATATCCCAGAAGGACCCGCCGGCGAAAAGCACGATCAAGAGAACCGCAAAGAGAAAGCCCGGTATGGCGTAAGCCACGACGATGACACCGGAGGTCCAGACGTCGAACCGCGAACCGTCCGAAACGGCCTTGCGGATCCCGAGCGGTATCGACACCGCGTAGGATATCAACGTCATCCAGAGGCCGAGCGAGATCGAAACCGGCAGTTTTTCGGCAATCAGATCGATGATCTTGATATCGCGGAAATAGCTTTCACCGAAATCGAAGCGGGCATAGTCGCCCAGCATCTTCAGGAAGCGTTCCAGCGGCGGCTTGTCGAAACCGAACTGCGCTTCCAGTTCCTTGATGAATTCCGGGTCAAGCCCCTGGGCACCGCGATATTTCGAACTGGCCGAGTCTGCAGTTGCGCCACCACTGCCACCGGAGGCGTCGTTGCCGCCCCCCAGCATGTCGCTGCCACCACCGCTGATGCGTGATGTCGCCGAAACGTCCGTTCCCTGCAACTGGGCAATGACCCGCTCGACCGGACCACCTGGCGCAAACTGGATGATGACGAAGTTGATTGCCATGATCCCGACCAGCGTCGGTATCATCAGCAGCAAGCGGCGGAGGATGTAGGCGCCCATGGAGTGTGTGCAGTCCCTTTTGTCTTGGCCTTCTGGAGCGGGCCCGAGGTTTCGCTGGAAATATTACCCGGCTTTGCCGAGTTTTTCCGCCTTTTCCTTGTCTATCCACCACAGTTCTTCAACCGGGAAGAAGTAGCGCGGAGTTTCTTCGGGAAAGCCGTAGACATCCCACATGGCAACAGTGTGGACGTTCTTGAACCATTGCGGGATCCAGTAATGACCGGCCCGCAACACGCGGTCGAGGGCCCGCGCCGCGTTGGTCATCTCATCGCGCGTTGTCGCCGCGATGGCCTTGTCGATCAGCGCATCGACAACCGGGCTGGATATGCCGGATGTGTTGTAGGTGCCCGGAATTGTCGCCGCCTTGGAGCCCCACATCTCGCGTATGGTATCCGACAGTGTCGGCGAAAGGCTGAGCCTGCGGCTGGCGATATCAAAGTCGTAGTCGTTGAGCCTGGCCTCATATTGCGCCGGATCGACGATCCGCAGGCTCGCCTTGATGCCGAGCCGTTCCAGGTTCTTGATCATCGGATTGACGATCCGTTCGTAAGCGGCGGTGTTGTTCAGGAATTCGATCGTCAGCTGATTTCCGTCCGGGCCGATCAGGTCGGTGCCTTTCCGGGTAAACCCGGCTTCGGCCAGAAGTTCGCTCGCCCGTTTCAGCAGCTTGCGGTCATTGCCGGATCCATCGCTGACGGGCTGCATCACCGCTTCGCCGAAGACAGCCTCCGGCAACTGGTCCCGGAAGGGCTCCAGCAACGCAAGCTCCGCGGTCGAGGGCATCCCCTCCGCCTTCATGTCGGAGTTTTCGAAGAAGGACTGGGTTCTCGTATAAAGCCCGTAGAACAGGTTCTGGTTCGACCATTCGAAATCGAAGGCGTATCCAAGAGCCTCGCGCACGCGCGGGTCCTTGAACTTGTCGAGCCGGGTGTTGATGAACCAGCCCTGCGCCCCTGACGGTCGGCCATCGGGAAACTCGCGGCGGATGACCTTGCCTTCTTCCACAGCCGGAAAATTGTACTCCGTCGCCCAGTTCTTGGACGTGAATTCCTCGCGGTAGAACGTCTTGCCCTTCTTGAAGGCTTCGAATGCCGTCTGGCGTTCACGGTAGAACTCCACCCGTATAACCGCGAAATTGCAGTGCCCGACCCTGACCGGCAGATCCTTTGCCCAGTAGTTTTCGACCTGGTGGTATTCGACATAGTGACCGACGGCGTGTTTTCCGACCTTGTAGGGACCGGAGGACAGGGGCGGTGTCAGGGTCGATTGCTTGAAATCGTAGGCGGTGTAATACCGCTTGGAAAAGATCGGATAATCGGCCGCAACGACGAGCGGCAGGTTGCGCGACTGCGAGCCGTCGAACTGCAGCGCGACCTTGTGGTCGTCCAGAATGACCGCGTCCTTCAATGACGACAACGGCTGGCTGAGCATGGGGTGACCATCGGCTTTCAGAAGCAGCAGCGAAAAGGCGACGTCCTCTGCAGTCAGTTTGGAGCCGTCGTGAAATCTGGCTTCAGGCCTCAGACTGAACGTGAAGACGTTGCCGTCCTCCGACACCTTTACCGTTTCCGCCAGCAGGCCGTAGACCGCGTCCGGCTCATCGTAAGCGCGCACCATCAAGGTGTCGAAACACAGCTCCATGCGGGGCGGGGCATCGCCTTTCAGGATAAAGGCATTGAAAGTGTTATAGGTCAGGACATTCTGGTTGAAGTACCAGTAAGGCGCCTGAAACGAGAACGTTCCGCCTTTCGGAGCCAGCCGGTTGACATAGTCGAACTGGGTGAAGTCCGGTCCGTATTTCAGATCGCCGAACACGGACAGGCCGTGTACGGGACCGTCCGGATAGGCGGTTTGTGACGCGAAGGCCGTGGACACCGGCCAGGGTGCTGCCGACGCAAACGCCGCGGCGCTGCTCATTTGCAGGAAACGGCGCCGGGAAGTCGTCAGAGCCCCACTCATCGCGCAGCTCCCGTCTTGGCGGCCAGGGCCTCGTCGTACCACCAGATGGTCGGGAACCCGGTGCTGTATTCCGGCATCTGTTGCGGATGGCCGAAGCGGTTCCAGCGTGCCGTGCGAGTTTCGTCGGAATAGAACTGCGGCACCACATAATGGTTCCACAGCAACACGCGGTCGAGCGCGCGGGTGGCAGCCACCAGCGTTTCCCGGTCTTCGGCAAAGATGACCTTGTCGATCAGCTTGTCGATCGCGGGGTTCTTGATGCCGGCATAGTTGGCCGAACTTTCGTTATCAGCAGATTCAGACCCCCAGTACTCCCGCTGCTCGTTTCCGGGCGACAGGGACTGGCCGATCGCCAGGACCACGGTGTCGAAATCACGGCTGCGGACACGATTGACGAACTGCGACGTATCGACCAGACGCAGGATCGGCTTGATGCCGATGGCTTCCAGGTTCTGCGAATACGGCAGAAGAGTGCGTTCGCTGGCCTTGTCACGGTAGAGGAATTCGATGCTGAGCTGTTCGCCGGTTTTCGGATCGACCATCTTGCGGTCTTTCAGCTCATAGCCGGCCTTGCGGAGCAACTTGACGGCTTCACGCAGGTTCGCGCGCACGTTCTGCGGATTGCCGCCAACCGGGTTCTTGAATTCTTCCGTGAAGACTTCGGGCGGCACCATGTCCCGCACTTCCTCCAGGATCTCCAACTCCTTGCCCTGCGGCAGACCGCTGGATGCCAGCTCCGTGCCGGCGAAATAGGAATTGACCCTCTTGAGAAGATTGGCGGAAACGATCTCGTTGGTGGTTTCGAAATCGTAGGCATAGTTCAATGCCTGACGGACATCAGGGTTCTGGAATTTTTCACGGCGCTGGTTCAGGAAGAAGCCCTGCATGACGCCCCTGGACTTGTCCGGGAAGATTTCCTTCACCACCCGGCCATCCTTGATGGCTGGGAAGTCGTAGCGCTTGGCCCACTGGCTCGAGCTGCGCTCGGTATGGAAGTCGTACTGGTCACCCTTGAAGGCTTCGAACTGCACGGAATCATCGAGGAAGGAGATGTAACGGATCTCCTCGAAATTATCGGTTCCGACGCGGATCGGCAGGTCCTTTCCCCAATAGTCCGGCACGCGCTCGTAGATCACCTGACGGTTGGGCGAGAACTCTTTCATCTTGTAGGCACCGGAACCGAGTGGCGGCTCCAGAGTGGTGCGGGAGATGTCACGCTGTTCTCCCTTGCTGTTCGTGCCTTCCCACCAGTGTCTGGGCAGGACAGTCAGCTGGCCCATGATCTTGGGAAGCTCGCGGTTTCCGCTGACATCAAAGGTGAAACGCACGGTGCCATCGCCGACAATCTCGGACTTCTGGACATTCTGGAAGTAGTACTTGCGCTGCGGGTCCAGCTCGATGGACTTTTCAAACGACCAGATGACATCGTCGGCGGTTACCGGCTCGCCGTCATGCCACCTTGCATCCGGGTTGAGCCTATATTCGACCCAGGAATAGTCGTCGGGAAAGCGGACCGCTTCGGCCAAGACACCGTATTGGGCACTGATGTCCTCTTCGTCCAGAGAAGGCTCCATCAGGCTTTCGTAGATATTCAGGATGCCGGGGGCGATATTGCCCTTCTGCGCCAGAATGTTGAACGTATCGAAACCGCCGCTGGCGGCTAGCCGAACCGTGCCGCCCTTGGGGGCATCGGGATTGACGTAATCGAAATGCCTGGCATCGGCGCCGTATTTAGGTGTTCCGTTGAGGGCGGCCGCATGATGCCATTCCGGTTCAGCTGCGACAGCCGGTACGGATCCGATCCCCGACATCACCACCACACTTGCCAGTGCAAGCCCAGCTGCGGCCCGCTTCCCTACATGCCATTTGAACACCATCGGCTTCTCCGTCCCCTTCCGGTTCCTGAACCCAAATCACGGGTTTAGAGAATCAGTGTAGGGACCTGTTGGCCCTGCGTCACCTGCTGGCTGCCGAGATGACAGAAATTTAACCTGTCTGGGGGAGGCCGTTTCCGGGAATATCCTGTGAATTTCTCTTGGACTTTGCCTTTTGCGCGTACATTCTACCGTCAGCAACCCTAAGTAAATCTTCCACCGTAGCGGCATCGCCGGGATAGCTTGCAGAACCAATACTGGCCTTCACGTCGATACGGGCACCCGAATACTCGAAAGCCTCGGTCACACGCTCACCAAGTCGATTGAGAAAGGTGTCCTTCTCCTGGCGCCGCATGTTGCCTGGCGTCAACACGATGAACTCGTCGCCACCGACCCTGGCGACGGTATCCGTCTGCCGGATCTGGTTCTGCAGCCGCTGCCCGACCTCGATCAGAAGCTGATCGCCAACTGCGTGACCATAGTTGTCGTTGACCGGCTTGAAGGCATCCAGATCGACGTAAAAAATCTCGAAGCCCGCGCCACTGCGCTCGCACATGGCGGCAAGCTGGTGCATGCGGTCTTCCAGCAGGCGCCGGTTCGCCAGTCCTGTCAGCGGGTCATGCAGCGCCATGGAGCGAACCTTGTAGACTTCGCTGATCAACAGAAACGCCATGGCGCCAAAGACAAGCGAGATCAGGCTGCCGACGAGTTGCGTGATCCAGACCTGGTTGCCCGTGCTCGACCAGCCGGCCTCCGGAAGGCCGACAAGCTCCCAGTTCAGACCGCCGGGAAGATGCAGAGGCAGGGACACATGGTCCTTTTCAAGGAGAGACTGGCTGCCAAAAATCATGTTGTTGGAGGCAACCGCGCTCCGGTTCACAAGGCCGATACGGATGCCGTTGATGACATCCGTGATGCCGGCAGTCTTCATCATGCCCTCTTCGTCCAGCACCAGGGTGGCGACACCCCAGTAACTGCGTTCCTTGAGCGGTTGCCCAAGGAAGCTGGCTGGAAAGATGGGAATTCGGATCAGGAGGGCCCTGCCCCCCTGCACAAGTTCCAGTGGGCCTGCAATAACGACTTCACGCGTCACCATTGCCTGCTGGATTGCGGGCCACTGCGCCGTGTTCATGCGGTAGTTCAGACCGAGCGCCGCCTGGTTTGGCTCCAGCGGAAACACCGCGCGAAGAATGTTGTTGGGTGCCAGGCCGATAGAGCGGATGGACGGATTTTCCTCGATCAGTTCGACCGCGATTTCCCGGTAGTCTTCCATATCGAATGGCTGTTCGACGAACTGGGACACATAGGCCCGGATCCCGAGACCGTGGGCCACTGTCCGGTTGATTTCGCCTTCAAGGCGCGCCCGCGCTTCGGAGAGCGAGGCGACGGCCTGACGTTTGTGCTGGGAAACAAGTTCGTTGCGAACCAGTTGACCGACGTGCGCAGTGACGGCGATACCAGCGAGAAAACAGACGGCAGCAACGATGGAAGCGATCCACGTTCCATTCGACTTAGAAAATACATTCCTCGTCAAGTTGATGCCCATAGGGTCCTTGCCCGACCTTAGCCCACTTTCAACAGAACTACGTAACGTAAGATTTGTTAATTTTTCTTATAAATCAAATAAAAAAGCCGGGTAGTTAACCCGGCTTCTCTACAATTCAAGTCACGTCTGCGATGTCGACGAGATTTTACTCGGTCGGCAGCGGTGCAGGCGAATCGGCCTGTTCACGCAGGTAGGCAATCAGGTCTGCCCGGTCTTCCGGTTTACGCAGACCGGCAAAACCCATCGTGGTGCCGGAGATGAAGTTCTTCGGGGACTCCAGGAAGTGATCCAGCTCTTCGTAGGTCCACTCCGGATTTTCTTCACCGAATGCGGTCATTGCGGAAGAATAGCCGAAACCTTCGTGGGAACCCGGCTTGCGGCCGACGACATCCCAAAGACCCGGGCCAACCTTGTTGGCACCGCCCTGCGTGAAGTCGTGGCAGGCGGCGCATTTCTTGGCCACCTTCGCGCCGTCTTCAGCAGATGCTTCGACCAGACGCTCGGAGATCGGCACCACTTCCGGAACCGCGCCGACTTCCGAGGTGCTATCCTCTGCAGACGCCACGACGATTTCATAACCCGGTTTACCCGGGATCGTCGGATGGAAGATGATGTCGGAGACAATGCCGACACCCATAGTCAGAATCAGAACCATCAGTACCGCACCAGCGGCCTTGTTCAGCGTGAAGGAATCCATTCTCTCCGGCTCCAAGCTCATACGCGTCCGGGCCCGCAGCGTCGCTGCGACCCCTATCAGCTTTTCGAATTTTGCCGGAACCTACAAATTTTTTGACCTTGCTGTCCATAGCTTTAAAAGGGCATCTGATACGACAAACGGACGCGGCACGTGTTTTTTTGCATTTCTTCCGCCCGTCCGGCTCCATGGAGACCCGATTGACCGCTGCTCTTGTGATAATCCCGGCCCGCCTCGCTGCCACCCGACTGCCGCGCAAACCGCTTGCCGACATCTGCGGAAAACCCATGATCGTGCGTGTTCTGGAACAGGCTCGCAACGCGGATATCGGTCCGGTGGCCGTTGCATGTGACGACAAGGACATTTTCGAAGCGGTGCAGGACCACGGCGGCAAGGCGGTCATGACGCGTGCCGACCACGCCTCCGGATCCGATCGCATTCACGAGGCAGCGGGACTGATCGATCCGGACGGAAAGCACGATGTCATCCTGAACGTGCAGGGCGATGTACCGCTGATCGCACCGGAAGCCATCCGGGCGGCCTTTGCACCGCTCGCCATTGCCGATGTCGACCTGGGCACCATCATGACCGAGTTCACCAATACCGCCTTCCGGGACGATCCGAATTTCGTCAAGGCAGTCACCACGCCCAACGGCCACGGCCATCATCGCGCGCTTTACTTTACCAGGGCCGTCGCCCCGCACGGTGACGGCCCGTACTACCACCACATCGGCATCTATGCCTACCGCAGGGCAGCCCTGGCGAAATTCGTCCAGCTGCCGCCTTCGCCGCTGGAACAGCGTGAAAAGCTGGAGCAGTTGCGGGCCCTGGAAGCGGGCATGCGGATTGATGCCTCCGTCATCGACAGCGCGCCGATGGACGTGAACACGCCCGAAGATCTGGAACGAGCCCGGGCGGCCTATCAGACAAACTGACGAAAGACTGCCGAAAGGCGGAAAGACATATGACCGACAGAAAAAGAATCGTGTTCCAGGGAGAAACCGGTGCCAACTCGCACATGGCCTGCCGGAGCGTTTATCCCGATTACGAAGCCATCCCCTGCGCCACCTTCGAGGACTGCTTTTCGGCCATGGCCGACGGGTCGGCAGACCTTGCCATGATCCCGATCGAGAACTCCGTTGCCGGCCGCGTCGCGGACATTCATCATCTGCTGCCCAAATCGGACCTGCACATCATCGGCGAATATTTCATGCCGATCCGGTTTCAGCTCATGGCGGTCAAGGGTGCAAAGATCGAAGATCTGAAAAAGGTGCAAAGCCATGTGCATGCCCTTGGCCAGTGCCGGAACGTGATCCGTGAACTCGGCCTGACGGCAGTCGTCGGCGGCGATACCGCGGGCTCCGCCCGGCAGATCGCCGAGCTGGGTGATCCCAGCGTCGGCGCTCTTGCGCCGGAAATGGCCGCCGAAATCTACGGTCTGGACATTCTGCGCCGGGATGTGGAGGATGAGGCGCACAACACGACCCGCTTCGTCATTCTCTCGCGCGACAAGATGGAGGCCGCGCACAACGGCCAGCCGGTCATCACGACTTTCATCTTCCGGGTTCGCAACGTCCCGGCAGCGCTCTACAAGGCCCTGGGAGGATTTGCCACCAACGGGGTCAACATGACCAAGCTGGAATCCTATCAGCTTGAAGGGCAGTTTTTCGCGTCGATGTTCTATGCGGACGTCGAAGGCCATCCGGAAGATCCGAAGGTGGCCCTGGCGCTCGAGGAGCTGGCCTTCTTCTGTGCCGAGCTGAACATGCTCGGCGTCTACCGGGCAAGCCCGTTCAGGGACAAGATCAGGGAGCCGGAATCCAACCGTGCTCTCCGGCCCAATCCCTACTCGTAACGGCGGCTACCCGACACCACCAGAGGAACTCTATGACTGAAACAAGATTTGATGCCCTGTGCATCGGCAATGCCATTTGCGACGTCTTCGCCCATGTCGAAGAGGATTTCCTGCTTCAGGAAAACCTCGTCAAAGGCTCCATGCGCCTGATCGACACCGACGAGGCAGTACGCCTGTTCGACAAGATGGGACAGACCGTCCGCATTTCCGGCGGCAGCGCCGGCAACACGGCGGCTGGCATTGCCTCGCTCGGCGGACGCCCTGCCTATTTCGGCAAGGTTGCCGAGGACGAACTGGGCGACAGCTATTATCACGACATGAACGGCACCGGCGTCTATTTCAACACGCCCCGCCTCAAGGAAGGCAAGCCGACCGCCCGGTCGATGATCCTGATCACGCCGGACGGCGAACGCACGATGAACACCTATCTGGGTGCATGCACCGAATTCGGCATCGCCGATGTTGACGAGGAAGTCGTTGCCGCCGCAGCCGTCACCTACATGGAAGGCTATCTGTGGGACCCGGCAGACGCCAAGAAGGCGTTCCTGAAAGCTGCGGAAATCGCGCATGCTAACGGGCGTCAGGTCGCGATCACCCTGTCCGACTCGTTCTGTGTCGACCGCTACCGCAGCGAATTTCAGGCCCTTCTGACCGATGGTGTCGTCGACTTGATGTTTGCCAACGAGCATGAGCTGAAGGCCCTTTACGAAACATCGGATCTGGACAGTGCGGTAAATGCGGCCCGGGACTCCGGTGCCCTGACCGCCCTGACCCTCGGCGAGAACGGTGCGATGGCAATCAGCCGCGAGGAAACTGTCAAGGTTCCCGCGCAGACTGTCGACAACGTGGTTGACCTGACAGGCGCCGGCGACCTGTTCGCCTCCGGCTTCCTGTTCGGACTTGCCCGCGACTACAAGCTCGCGGAAGCCACCGAGCTTGGTTGCCTGTGCGCCGCGAGCGTCATCAGCCACGTCGGCGCCCGGCCGGAACGGGCCTTGAAAAACATCGCCGGCCAGAGCGGCTTCGAGATCTGAACCTTTTCAGGGGCGGCCTTCGGGCCGCCCTTTTCAGAACCGGCAACTGCTACCGACGCATGCCGTTTTCCTTCGATTGCATTGCTTCAATCGCTGCCGCGATTGCCAGCACCTTTCGATCTGCCCCCGGTAGCCCATCGATTTCCAGGCCTGCGGGTACTCCGCGAACACTCCGTGCCATTGGCAAACTCACGCCAGGGGCGCCAAAGAATGTCGCCGGCACCGTGTTGCGCATGGTCTTCCAGACAGACACTTCCTTGCCGTCAACGACGACACGCCCTTCTTCACCCAGTGCCGTTGCCGCAATCGGTGTCGTTGGAAAAACGATCGCGTCAAGTTTGTACTGCTCCAAATGCGCGCAGTATTGCTTGCGACACCGGGGGAGCGACACGGAAATCACATGCTCGTATCGTGCTGCCAGGTCCTTGGCGTCCGCACCACGCAAAGCCTCGTCGAATTCCTCACGAACGTATTGCCCGGCTATGCCGGCAACGAGCGACCGAACATCGACGGCAGCGCCAGAATCCGACAAGTACTCTTCCAGCGATCTTTCCAGCTCCCACGCACGGATTGGCTCCGACATTTCGCCAAGCCAGCTTGAAACCTCCGGCATCTCTGCCTCAACGACCGTGACGCCCCAAGAGACAAGCTGGTCAACGGTTTCCTCAAACGCCCGGGCGACGCCGCTTTCCAGGCCGGACAGGAAATACTTTCCGGGAAGGCCAAGCCGCAGGCTTCGAAGATCGATGGCAGACCGCTCACTCTGCCCACACAAAACGGCATCCAGAAGCAGCAGATCTTCTGCAGATCGCGCAAATGAGCCAGGCACATCGCGCGTTGGAAACAAAGGCATGACACCGTCAGTCTTGTAGCGGCCACTTGTGGGGCGAAAGCCGAAAACCCCGCAAAATGATGCCGGAATTCGCACCGAACCTGCCGTGTCCGTGCCAAGAGCAGCCGGAACCAGACCCGCGGCCACGGCAGCGGCAGAACCACTGCTGCTTCCCCCCGCTGAACGAGAAGGATCGTGCGGGTTTCGAACGGGGCCAGTGTGATCGTTGTTGCTGGTGATGCCGAAGGCGAGCTCGTACATGTTGGTCTTGCCGAAGACCAGTGCCCCGGCGTTTTCCAGTTTCGTGACCACCGATGCGGTCCTCTTGACCACGTGATCTTTCAGGCCTGGCGTTGCAGCAGTCGTCGCCATGCCGGCAACGTCGATGCAGTCCTTGATGGCGACGGGAATGCCATGCAGTGGCCCCAAAAACCCACCGTTTGCCTGGTGCTCATCGGCCTTGCGCGCAGCGCTGCGGATATTTTCCGGGGCAAACTGGGTGAAGGCATTCAGGTCAACGAACCGTTCTGATCTGTCAATCAACGCCTCGACATAGTCTCGGCAGGACATTCTGCGGCCTCGAAACATCTCCACTGCTTCAACAACTGTCAGCCGCCAAAAATCCATGTCGGTTTCACCCCAAGCATCGGAACCTTCATATCATCGCTTGTTTGCAGCCCTTGTCACTTGCTGTTCTCAAAAATAATGAAGTTAGCCTACCCGGTTAGGCGGCAACTTCAATCGCGTCTGTAACGCGCAAAATTTCCCTGACAAGCAACTCGAGGTCTTCGCTTCGTGTACGGTGGTTGCAAATGGCGACGCGAAGGCTATGGCGACCCCTGACAGTGGTATCCGAGAGCGCTGCAATACCTTCCTCCTGAAGGCGAAGCATGATTTCCGTATTCAGAGCTTTCAGCGAAGCTTCGTCCATTCCGCCCGGGTCGTACCGAAAATTCACGATATTGATCACGGTCGGGGCCATGAGCTGCAGCCGCGGTTCGTTTTCGATCCTTGCCGAGAGCTCTTTTGCCTGAGAGATGTTCTGATCGATCAGGCGTCCGAATTTTTCGACGCCGTTTTCCTTCAGCGCCATCCAGATCTTCAGTGCTGCAAATCCCGCGGATGTGCCCATGTTGAGATCGTGCAGAAACGGCGCACCGGCGATCCCGCGAGGTTTCTCCTCCAGGTATTCCGGCGACAGGGTAAAGGCCTTTCGGTGAGCCTGGGCATCGCGCACCAGCGCGCACCCTGCAGTAAACGGAACATGCAGCCATTTGTGCGGATCGAGCGCCAATGAATCCGCGGTCTCCAGTCCGGCAACAAGCCCGCGGCTTTCCGGAGCAATCGCGATCAGGGCACCGATGCAGCCGTCGACATGAAACCAGAGCCCCTCGCGTTTGCACAAGGCACCGATTGCATTCAGGTCATCAATGGCGCCCGTGTTTACGGTGCCTGCAGTCGCGATCACGCAAGCAGGCTTCTTCCCGCCGGCACGATCGCCGGCTATCGCTTTTTCCAGTGCTGAAAGATCAATGTTTCCATCAGGTCCGGTTGCGACACGAACCAGCGCCTTGTTGCCAAGCCCCAAGGCTTCAAGCGACTTCTGGTGGCAAGAGTGGACCTGATCGGATGCGTAGAAACGCAACTGCGAGGGGATTGCCGCCACCCCTTCGCTTCGAACATCCACGCCCGCCATCTGGTTGCGGGCAATGGTCAGGCCGATCATGTTCGCCATGGATCCACCGCTGACGATTGTGCCACTTGCACCCTCGGGAAACCCGACCATCTGCTTGAGCCAACCGACGACCTGTCTGTCGACGAGGGCAGCCGCCGTGTCGCCGCCACCAAGATTGGAACCGTCGATAGCAGCCAGGAAGTCTGCGAGTGCACCTGTAAAGCTGCCCGATCCCATGAACCACATCCAGAAGCGTGGATGCAGGTTTCCCATCGAGTAGGGAAGCAGGTCTTCCTTGAGTTCTTCCAGGACGTTGTCGAGCGACGTGGATGCATGGGGCACGCCTCCGGTAAATCTGGCGCGCACCTCGGGCGGCATCTGGCGCCAGAGTGGTCTGGAGCGAACGTTGCGGATATGCGCGAGCGAATACGCAAGCGCCTTTCGCGCCGTGGCTTCCATCCGGTCCCAATCATCGGGATCAAGCGTTTCCTCGGCCTTGCGGGATACGGCGCCTGCCTCGTATATCATTACTGCTCTCCCTCGATTGGAACGAACGCACGGAATGCGAATTGCGACCGCGATGATCATCGACCCAGCTGATGCCTGCGTCTTTCAACGCGGGCGGTGCTGCTCGTTTGACATTCCTCCTTTCGTGGCCTGGAAGCTTGGAGAGAACCTTCAGAAAAACTTTAGAACCCCCGTTTTTTTGATAATCTCGAGGGATGCTATTCCGTTTTGACACTTTCGAACTGGATACGGATCGGGTTGAGCTGAGAAGATCCGACGGCACGGCTGTGCCTCTGGAACGGCAAGTCTACCAATTGCTTCTGTTGCTGGTGTCCAACGGCGATCGGTTGACGACACGTGACGAGATCGTCGAAAGCATATGGGATGGTCGGCCCATCTCCGACGCCGCGATCGACAGCCGCATCAGCGCCGTGCGTGCCGCCGTCGGTGATGCTGGGCGCGAACAACGGCTGGTGCGCACCGTTCACGGAAAAGGTTTTCGCTTTCTGGGACGTGTCACTTTCGGGCAGGCAGGTCCTGAGCGCACCGAGCGAGGCCCGCCCTCGATCGGCATCCTGCCGCTTCAGACCTACGAACCGGATCCGGACCTTCAGCTTCTGGCCGAAGCCTTGCCGCACGAACTCATCCTGCAGCTGTCGCGCTTGCGCTGGCTGACCGTCATTTCACGTGGCACGACATTTCGCTTCCGGTCCCTGCCGGAGGCAAAGGCGGAGACGATCGGCGCAGCCCTGGATGCCCGCTACCTTCTGTTCGGTCAGCTTGAAAGAGACGGTACACACTTTGCGGCAACGGTTCAGTTGCTCGACACGGACTGCGACACCGTCGTCTGGGCGGAACGGTACCTGCTTGCGAAAGACGATCTTCTTCATGCGCGGGCTGTCATCGCGAGCGCGATCACAGCGGAAATTGATCTCAGAATTCATGCGCTCGAAGCTGCCCACGCCCAGAAAACGGGAACGGACCAGCTCGACGCCTGGTCGTCCTATCACCTTGGCCTGCAGCAGATGTACCGCTTCAACGCGAATGCCAATGCGGTTGCCGCAACGCATTTCCGCAGGGCCGTCGAACTCGACCCCAAGTTCGCCCGTGCGCATGCAGGCCTGTCGTTCACCCGGTTCCAGGACGCATTTGCACACTACGACGGCAACCGAGAGGCGGCCCTCACACAGGCCAAGGCCCATGCGGCAAAAGCGATGGAAGCGGATTCCTTCGATCCGTTTTCGAATTATGTCTGGGGACGGACATTCTGGCTGGATGGTGAGCTGGATACCGGCATCGTGCACATTGAGCGTGCCGTATCCCTCAACCCGAATTACGCGCAAGGACACTATGCGCTCGGCTTTCTTCAGGGGTTGTCGGGAAACGCGGAAGAGGCGATTTCGCGCGGCCGTCTTTCCTATCGCCTGAGCCCTCTTGACCCGCTGGCCTACGGAACATTCGGTACGCAGGCCATGGGTTTCCTGCATCAGCACAGGCTTGCCGAGGCTGCCGAAATGGCCGAACGCAGTGCGCTGACACCGGGAGCCCACTACCTTGTCAGCATGATCGTCGTTTCATTTGCAACCCTGGCCGGACAAACCGAACGGGCCGAGCGTTGGGCGAAAGATGTACGGTCCCGACGTGCCGACGCGACCAGGCAAATGTTTCTGGAGGCTTTTCCCTTCAAAGACCCGCAATGGCGTGCCCGTATAGATGCCTCATTGGATGCGCATGGTTTTTAACCGCGTATGAGACCGGTGACGGCAGCGTAAATTTGCCGCCGCCACCGGTCATTTCACCGGGTCTTACCAGGGCTGATTGGCCGGACCGACGGTGAATTCGTTGACCGTCGTGTCCTCCGGCAGCGACACTGCAAACTCGACGACCGCCGCGATCCGGTCGGCGGAGATGCCGTACTGGTCGTAAAGGGCCTGGAACGCTTCGGAACTGCCCTTGTCGCTGATCGTGTTCAGAAGTTCGGTGTTGATTGCCGCCGGGTAGATGGTTGCCGTACGGATGTTGGTGCCTTCCATGGCAGATTCCATCCGCAGGACTTCCATGAACGAGCGCACGAACCACTTGGTGCCGCAATAGACCGCACCGCCAGGATAAGCTTTCAGACCTGCAACGGAAGAGGTCGCGATGACATGGCCGGACTTCTGTTCGGCAAAGGTGGGCATGACGGCTGCAACACCGTTCAGCACGCCCTTGACGTTGACGTCGACCATCTGCTCCCACTCGTTCGTCTTGAGTGCGGAAATCGGCGAGGACGGCATGAGCCCCGCGTTCAGGAAAATGACGTCGAGTTTTCCGTAAGTGTCCTTCGCCAGTTTGACGATAGCCTCGTTTTCAGCCGGCACGGTGACGTCCAGCGCCTGATAGATGGCTTCGCCGCCAGCAGCCTTGATCTCGTTCGCGATGGTTTCCAGCTTGTCGGTGCGCCGTGCACCCAGCACGATCTTCGCCCCCTTGCTGGCCAGCAGCTTTGCGGTTGCTTCGCCGATGCCGGAGGAGGCTCCGGTAATGATGACGACTTTTCCCTTGATGTTGTCGGACATGATAGTCTCCTTGGGTTCTGAGTGTTCTTGTTCAGGCAGAGGAATGGCCCGGTTCACCGGGTCCAGACAGATCCGTTCTGCGGAAGCGAAAGCGTTTTCGAAGGTGTCGAAAATGAAGACACCTGCAGTCAGGCAATCCCGACGGGTGGACAGCCCGTTCCAGAATTTGCCGATCTTTGGCCGTATCAGTCGGCCGCTTCGATGCGGACCGAAAGCGGTCCATCGCCCAGAAGGGCATCGATCGATCCGTCGAATGCGCCGAGCCTCACGAGGCCCCGGGAATTCTGAAACGGCTTGTAGAAGATCGCGATGTTTCCCCAGGGCGCGTAGTGCGTGATATCGCCCTTTCGCGGCGTGTAGCTTGCCGGGGCTTCGGAGATATCGAGCTTGCGTGGCAGGTCCGCGACCTTTTCTGTCCCGTGATAGTCGGTCAGGGTCAGGTCGAGTGGCAACAGGGCCGCGAAGTCCCTGCCGGCGAGCGTATCGTCGAGCGTCGCCGGAAGAACCACGTCTTCAACGATCACCTTGATGCGGATCATGCGAGCCTCGTTCGATGGTTCGGTTGCGTTTCCGGAAGCCCCCGCCCCGGCGCAAAACAGTGTCATTGCCAACGAGAGCAATCTTGACCTGAAAGCGGGCATTGCGGGGTTCCTCCGTTCTGTTGCTTCCAATCTAGGCGTCAGACCGACAAGGATTAAGCCCCCTTCAGGTACTGCCTCTCATGAGCAGCACTCATTAATCCGCGCCCAGGTCACACCGGAAGGAGTGGAGCTCGTGGACAGACGGACAGCTCCACCGGGTTCATGAGTGATCCTCATGACTGCTTCCGACAGAGCCACCATTATCCACGCGTGCGAGTTGCCTACGTTCTTGAGGAAGGCCGAAAGGCCGCCTCACGACTGATGGAGACGACCTGAGATGAAACGCACCCTTGCAACGCTCGCACTCGTTCTTGCGGCTCCGGCTGCATTTGCACAATCCATGGAAATAACCCGCTCCGAAACCCTGGCGGGCCAATTGGGAAGCGGCGACTATTTTACCGGTACTGCCTATGTCGCCCCTGTTTTCCCGCCTGTCATGAACGATGTCAGCGCCGGTCACGTCACGTTTCTGCCCGGAGCCCGCTCCGCCTGGCACACGCATCCTGCGGGCCAGATGCTTGTCGTGACATCGGGGACCGGCTGGGTGCAGGAGCGCGGCCAGGAAAAGCAGATCATGCAGGCCGGTGATGTGGTCTGGTGCCCGCCTGATGTCGAGCATTGGCACGGCGCGACCGACACCACGGCCGTTTCCCATTACGCAATTCAGGCGACGGTTGACGGGTCCGCCGTTGCCTGGGGCGATCATGTGACGGACGAAGAATATGGCCAGTAAGCTTGCCGTCCACTTTTGTGGCGTCTTGTTTGCGATGCTGGTACCGGTGTCCGCCTCTGCAGCGGACACCGTGCTGAACGGCCTTGACTATCCCTGGGATATCGAAACCCATGGCGGCAAGATCTATGTGACAGAGAAGAGCGGAACAGTCGGCATTCTTGCCGAAGGTTCCTTCACGCGCCTTCCCGTCGAGACCAGTCAGCCGATCCTGGATGACCGCGGCGGCGGCCTGCTTGGTCTGGCCATCAGCCCGGACTTCCCGGACACCGGCCGCATCGTGCTCTTCCAGCACTACGGCACCCCGGACGCCCGGATGAACCGTGTCATCGAGGCCGAGCGTCTCGGGGATCAATGGAAAGAGACACGTGTTCTTATCGACGCCATTCCGGGCCACCCGCTCTACAACGGCGGACGCGTGGCCTTCGGTCCCGACGGCATGCTTTATGTCACCACCGGTTGGACCGAAAACAGGGAGCGTCCGCAAGACCTCAGCAGCCTTGCCGGGAAGATATTGCGCGTGACGCCGGACGGCGAAATCCCTTCAGACAATCCGTTCGCGGGTTCACCGGTCTGGTCGCTCGGCCATCGCAATCCCCAGGGCCTTGCCTGGGACGCCTCCGGGCAGCTCTTCGCAGCCGAGCACGGGCAGTCCGGCCATGACGAGGTGAACCGGATTGAGCGGGGCGGCAACTACGGCTGGCCGCTGATCCAGGGCGATGAAACCCGCGACGGCCTGCTCGCACCGCTGGCGCATTCGGGCCAGAGCACCTGGGCGCCTTCAGGCCTGACCTCGGACGGTGACCGGCTGCTTCTTGCGGGCTTGAGAGTGAACGGCATTCTGGAAGTGACCACCGATGGCCGGGTATCCGAAGCCTACCAGGCCGGAGAACGTATCCGGGACGTGCTTGTGTCGGATGGCGTGATCTATGCAATCACCACAAACCGGTCTCCCCGGCGGGAAGGGGCTTCTGAAGACAGGCTGATCCGGCTTGATCCCTGATTGCATAATCGATGGACCTCATGAGCCCGGCACATATATGTGGGAGAGACAGTGATGATTCTGGATGATCAGAACGGGACCTCCCACATGCTCCGAGAAAATATCAATGATCTCATCGCGCTTGCGGCTGTTGCGGAGGAACGCAGTTTCACGCGGGCCGCAGCGCGGTTGAACGTGTCTCAGTCCGCCCTGAGCCACACGATCAAGGGACTGGAGCAACGCCTGGGCCTGAGGCTTTTGACGCGGACGACCCGCTCCGTCGCTCCCACGATCGAAGGCGAAGACCTTCTGGCTACCCTGACACCATGCCTCGAAAAGATCGAAGCCCGGCTTCAGGCACTCAACGATGCACGTGACCAGCCCACAGGAACAGTAAGGATCGTCGCCACGGAATACGCCATAGAAAGCCTCCTCTGGCCGAAGCTTTCTCCGGTTCTCAAGGCCCATCCGCTGGTCAATGTCGAATTCGTCATGGACTACGGTTACACGGACCTTGCCGATTCCCAATGTGACGCAGGTGTGCGGTATGGCGAACAGGTCAGCGAGGGCATGATCTCGATGCGTATCGGTCCGGACGAGCGCATGGTCTGTGTCGGATCACCCGACTATCTGGACAGGGTTGGCGAGCCGGAAACACCCCAGGATCTCGCGGACCATAGTTGCATCAACCTGCGGCTTTCCACCCATGGCGCACTCTATGCCTGGGAGTTCGAAGACAAGGACGGCAACGAAATCCGGGTGAAGGTAAAGGGACAAGCCTGCTTCAATACGATCAACCCGGTCATGCGTGCGTCCGTGGACGGTCATGGACTGGCACTGGTTCCCGAAAGGTTGGCGCAGGAACATCTTGCGGCCGGAACCTTGCGCACATGTCTTTGTGACTTCAGCCCGTCGTTTCCCGGTTTTCACCTTTATTACCCCAGCCGGCAAAAGCCCTCGTTCGCCTTCCAGGTCGTCCTGGATGCCCTGCGGGATCGTGGTTGAGCCCACTCATGAGGTGACGTCATGAGTGGTTTGAAAGACCCGGTTATTAAGATACGTTTTTTGCGCTCCAGATTAGCAGGGTAATTGCCCACTTGCCGAAAGGGAGCTCCCGATGAAATCCATTCTCACCGCAGCCGGTCTGGCGTTGATGGCCACGACTGCAGCCGCTCAGGACGCGGCAGGAACCTTGCCTGCAGCCGTTGGCCGCGTTGCCCCGGCACTTGAAGCCTATGCGAAGGACGATCTATTCGGTGCGGAATGGAACGGGGCAGGCCTTTCCAAGAGAGACCGGGCACTGGTCACCTTTGCCGCCCTCATGACGCGGCACGAGACCGGAAATCTTGCAAGCCATGTATCGTTGGCTCTCGATTCAGGCGTTACCCCGGCAGAGATCTCCGAAACCATCACCCATCTCGCCTTCTATACAGGCTGGGGCAATGCCACCGCGGCCGCCGAAGCAGCCGCGCCGGTGTTTGAGGAAAGGGAGATCACCATTGAAGACCTGCCGGCCTCCGACCCGGACCTGCTGCCGCTCAACGAAGAGGCCGAAGCTGCCCGTGAAAACCTCGTACGCGGCAACTATGCGGATGTGAGCATGGGTGTCGTGGACAACACGCGTGAGCTGCTGTTCCGCGACCTCTGGCTGCGTCCAGATCTCGCACCCCGCGACCGGAGCCTCGTGACGGTAGCCGCCTTGATTGCAGCCGGTCAGCCCGAACAGATGACATTTCACCTCAACCGCGCCATGGACAATGGCCTGACACAGGAAGAAGCCGGTGCCATGCTTTCTCACCTGGCATTCTATGCCGGTTGGCCGAAGGTGTTTTCGGCATTGCCGGTTGCCAAGGCCGTGTTCGAAAAACGCGCGCAGTAACCGGTTCCCGCCGGAGCCGGCCTTGCCGCACGAAAGATCGGAACTGAGACATGAAGATAGGCATTCTGGGGTCGGGTCTTATGGGCGCCAAGCTTGGACAGCTCTGGGCACGTTGCGGCCATGAAGTGACCTTCGCCTATTCCCGCAGCCGCTCGAAGCTCGAGCGTCTCGCCCAGGCGGCAGGCGCTTCGCACGGGTCGGTGGCGGATGCGGTCGAGAACGCGGACGTGCTGCTGCTGGCCGTTCACTGGTCGCGGGTGAACGACGTCCTCGCGCAAGCCGGCGATCTTGCCGGAGCCGTGGTGCTGAACTGCTGCGTGCCCCTCGATCCAACGAACACGGATCTGGTGGTCGGTATCCAGTCGTCCGGAGCCGAAGAGCTGGCCGCCATGCGGCCGCAGGCCCGCTGGGTTTCCTGTTTTAACACGGTTCCCTCCGAGGCATTCATGCCGGTTTTTTCGCAAAAGGAGCGGACACCAAGGCCGCAAGTCATGGTTTATGGGGACGATGCCGGTGCAAAGGAAGTCGCCGGTCTCCTGATCCGGGACATCGGTTTCGATCCTCTTGAAGCCGGCCCACTTCGCACGGCCCGCTTCGCAGAGCCCTTTGCCATGGTCACCGCCGAGTTGGCCTACAGCCAACCCGGGGGGCCTGCCCTAACCTACCGTTTTGAAAAGCTGCGCGGCTGACCGCGCGACAAGCAACAGGGAGTTGAAAATGAAAATCATCCGTTCCGGGACTGCTTCGTCCGTCAAGGGGCCCGACGACTGGTTCACTGGCACTGTGCGCATCGACCCGCTTTTCCAGGCCGAAGAACCCGGCCGGACCGGCGGTGCCCATGTCACCTTCGAGCCCGGCGCACGCACGGCCTGGCACACCCATCCTGCCGGACAGACGCTGATCGTGACCTTCGGCCGTGGCCGGGTTCAGCGCGAAGGCGGTCCCGTGGAAGAGATTTCCCAGGGTGACGTCGTCTGGTTTCCCGCCGGAGAAAAGCATTGGCACGGTGCCGCACCCGACACAGCCATGAGCCACATCGCCATTCAGGAAAGCATCGACGGCTCCCCCGTCACCTGGATGGAGAAGGTCTCGGACGAAGATTACACCGGCTGAACGACCGCCAGCCGGGCCCAAAGGCCCGGCTGCCATGCCTCGGAGAATGTCCGTTTTTCGACACCTGCGACTGACGTCCCCCGTGCTGTTCACCAACGGCTGGAGGACGTTCACGTATTCACGCCGATTGCCGGCTGTTCCCGTCAGGCAATTCCTCGTCTTCGGCACTCCGGGGAGTGGAATCGGCGGCCTTGGACCTGCGGCCGAAGAGCTTCGAAACGACGACGTAGAATGTCGGCACCAGAAGCACCGCAAGCACCGTTGCCGATATCATTCCTCCAAGAACACCCGTACCGATTGCTCGCTGGCTGGCCGAACTGGCGCCCGTCGCAAAAGCAAGCGGAACCACGCCGAGAATGAAGGCGAACGACGTCATCAGGATCGGCCGGAAGCGCAGTTTCGACGCTTCGACCGTTGCTTCCAGCAGGGAACGCCCCTCGTTCCTGAGATCCCGGGCAAACTCGATGATCAGGATGGCGTTCTTGGCAGACAGTCCGATGATCGTGATCAGCCCCACCGTGAAATAGATGTCGTTGGGCAGGTTTCGCATGGTGACCGCAACGATGGCCCCGACTGCGCCAAGCGGAACGACAAGCATCACGGCGATTGGAACCGACCAGCTTTCGTAGAGCGCGGCAAGGCACAGGAACACGAAGACGAGCGACAGGCCGAGCAGGAAGGGAGCTGCGTTGCCTGAAGCCTTTTCCTGGTACGACAAGCCCGTCCATTCGTAGCCGAAACCATGCGGCAAAGACTGGAAAAGCCGTTCCATTTCTGCCATCGCCTCGCCACTGGTGTGGCCGGGCGCAGGGCTGCCGCTGATCTTGATCGCCTGGAGACCGTTGTACCCGACCACTTGCGTCGGTCCCAATTCCCAGCGCGCACTCGCGAAGGCGGAGAGCGGCACCATCTCGCCGCGGCTGTTGCGGGCGTTCAGGTCAAGCAGGCTCGCAACGTCCATCCGTTCGGCCGCTTCTGCCTGAACGATGACACGCTGCATCCGGCCAGCGTTCGGAAAGTCCGCGACATAGCTCGATCCGATCGACGTGGACAAGACCGCATTGATTTCATCGAAGGCGACCCCATAGGCGTTCGCCTGCCGGCGATCGATATCGAGCATGATCTGCGGAGCAGGCGGCAGACCTTCGATGTAAGGGTATTGCAGGATCGGGCTTTGCCAGGCCATGCCCAAAAGGGCGTTGGCAGCCTGCACAAGCGCGTCATTTCCGTGATTGGCACGGTCCTGCAAACGGAAACTGAACCCGCTGGCATTGCCGAGCGCTGTAATGGGCGGCGGCGTCAGGGTGAACACGGAGCCTTCCGGAATGCCAGCAAGTGCTCCCAGGGCCGAACCGACGATGGCTTCGGAAGAATCCCCCGGTCCTCTTTCCGCCCAGTCCTCGTAGGTTGCGAAGGAGATCCCCGCGTTCTGGCCGTTGCCGTTGAACCCGAAGCCAAGGATCGAGACGATTTTCCTGACGCCTGACCTGTTCATGAAGAAGTCATCGACCTGATCGAGAACACCGGCGGTCCGCTGCGCGGTAGACCCGGCTGGCAATTGCGTCGCGGCGATAGCATATCCCTGGTCTTCCACCGGCAGAAAGCCCGAAGGCAGGCGAACATAGGTGTAACCCAGGCCCGCCAGGATCGCCATGTAGATCACCATCATGCGGTAATTGCGTTTCACGGCCCCGCCGACGACGTGGCCGTAGCCATTTGTCGTCTTGCCGATCAACCAGTCGAACCCACGGAAGAACCAGTTCTTGTGATGGGCATGGCCTTCGGGGATTGGTTTCAGGATCGTCGCGCACAGCGCCGGCGTAAGGGTCAGAGCCATGAAGGCCGAAAACACCATCGACATGACGATCGTCACGGAGAACTGCTTGTAGATGATCCCGATGGCCCCGGGAAAGAACGCCATCGGCACAAACACCGCAATCAGGACGACCGTGATGCCGATGACGGCACCCGTGATCTGCTTCATAGCCTTGACGGTCGCCTCTTTCGGCGGAAGACCTTCCTCGGCCATGATGCGCTCGACGTTTTCGACAACCACGATCGCATCATCGACCAGGATACCGATCGCAAGCACCATCGCGAACATGGTCAGCACGTTGATCGAGAACCCGAATAGCTGCAGCGCGGCACATGTTCCCAGCAAGGCGATCGGCACGACAAGCGACGGGATCAGCGTGTAGCGGAGGTTCTGCAGGAACAGGAACATGATGACGAAGACCAGCACCACCGCCTCGATCAGCGTGTGAATGACCTTCTCGATGGAAATCGAAACAAAGGGCGTGGTGTCATAAGGGATCTCGAAACTGACGCCCTGGGGAAAGTTTGCCGCCAGTTCCGCCATCCTCGACTTGACAGCGTCGGCGGTCACCAGCGCGTTTCCACTCGCATTCAGCTGGATGCCGATCATCGCGGCTTCCTGACCGTTGATACTCGAGGAGATCGCATAACTTTGCGCGCCGAATTCCACGCGCGCCACGTCTCCGAGGCGCACCACGGATCCGTCGGGGTTGGCCCGCAGTACGATTTCCGCAAACTCCTCGGTGGTCGACAACTGACCCGTGGTCGAGACGGTGGCCGTAATTTCCTGGCCAGCCGCACTCGGCTGGGCTCCAATGCTGCCGGACGACACCTGTGCGTTCTGTCCAGCAATCGCGCCAGTCACGTCCCTTGCTGTCAGGTTGAGGCCGACGAGCTTTTTCGTGTCGATCCAGACGCGCATCGCCCGTTCTGTTGCGAACAGTTGCGCCTTGCCGACACCAGGCAAACGCCGCAATTCATCAATCACATTCCTGGCTGCGAACTCGCCCAGGTCGACAGCGTTCAAACGGCCATCCGTCGAGACAAGGCCGACAAAGAGCAGAAAGGAGCTGCTCGTTTCCTCGACCCGCACCCCTTGCTGGCGAACCGAAGGCGGCAAGCGCGCCTCCACACGGCTGATCCGGTTCTGCACATCCACGGTCGCGACCTGCGGATCGGTGCCCGCTTCGAACGTGATGTTGATGGTCACGCTGCCTTGCGCATCGCTGACGGAATCGAAATAGAGCATCCCCGTCGCGCCGTTCATCTCCTGTTCGATGAGCTTGGTGACACTGTCATAGAGATTTTCAGGCGTCGCGCCGGGATAGCTGGTTGTCACCGCAATCGTGGTTGGTGCCACGTTCGGATATTGCGAGATGGGCAGGAACGGAATTGCGATCGCACCTGCCAGGGCAATGGCAAGTGCGATGACCCAGGCAAAAACGGGCCGTTCGATGAAATACTGCGGCATTTGGAAGGACCTGTTCTAGCTCGGGATATCGCACGGTTCTGCGGCACTGCAGTCTGATACGGTGCCGCGTTCGGCGGCCTTTTCTGCAGCCGCTTCCGCCGGTGCGGCCGAGACGGGCTGACCGGGCATCGCACGATCGAGGCCGTCGACGATCACCTGATCGCCTGACTTCAGTCCCTGGGTGACGAGCCAACGGTCGCCGACGGAACGACTTGTCAGGATAGGCTGTGCGGCCGCCTTGCCGTCCCTGACCGTCATCACGCTCGCCTGGCCCAGCGTGTCCCACTGGACGGCCCTTTGCGGAACGAGCACCGCCTGGTGAGCGACGCCTTCCGTCACACGGACGCGGACATAGGTGCCGGGCAACAGTTTGCCCTGCGGATTTTCGAACTCGGCGCGGAGCAGCACCTGACCCGTGGTTTCATCGACCACGGCGGATGAAAACAGCAATCGGCCCGGATGTTCATAGGTGCTGCCGTCGTCAAGGATCAGCTCGATGGCATTGCTGCTTTCAACCGGCTGCATGTCGCCAGCATCGATTTCGCGGCGGACCCTGGACAATTCCGCGAGCGGCGCGATGAAGTCCACATAGAGTGAACTGATATCCCGCACGATCGCCATTTGCGTTCCGTCCTCCTGGCGAACCAGAGCGCCTTCGGACACCAGCGCAGCGCCAATATGACCGTCAATTGGTGAGCGGACCGAGGCATAGCTGAGTTCAAGTTCCGCGGTCTGGAGATTGGCCTTGGCAACGGCAACTTCCGCCTGGGCCTGCTTGCGGTCCGCCAGCGCAACATCGTGCTGTTCCGTGCTGGCGACATTTCGCGCGAGCAGACGCTTCACCCGGTCTGCCCGCTGGTTCGCCAGGCTGAGCGCTGCTTCCGCCCGCGAAAGCTGCGCCTTTGCGGAAGCCACGGCGGCCGCGAATTTGGCCGGGTCGATTTCGAACAACACGTCGCCCTTGTGGACGTCGCTACCCTGTTCGAATTGCCGTTCCAGTACGATGCCGGAAACCCGCGCCCTGACTTCGGCCAGACGAATGGGCACCAGTCGACCCGGATAATCTTTCTTGAGCGGCATGTCCTCGCCGGCCACCGTGATCGTCTTCACGGCCGGCGGCGGGAAACTGGCATGCGAAGTTTCTTCGGAAGGACTGCAGCCACTGAGTATTATCAGAACCGCAAGGAGCGGGAGTAAGTCGGGAAAGAGCCTGACGTGCATTGGTTATCCGGTAATGAGTACGAGGTACCGGCGGCAGGTTTGGGCACGCCGATGAGCCTGTAGACGCAGACCCGGACGCCTTCTTAAGACCTCAACCTAAGTTGAGGTCAAGGACAAATTTCGGCTTCTTCAAATCGATCACTTTCCGCGTGCCACATCACCGTGCAAAGGCTGGACTTCCCCAAGTTCCGGGTCACTCATCGATTGACAAGTACGATCCCGGCGACGACGAATGCCGCTCCTGCAAGAAGTGAAAAAGTCAGCTGCTCCCCCAGCAGGAGCACTGCCAGGATGCTGCCGAAGATTGGCATCAGGTGGACAAATTGCCCGCCGCGTTCCGGGCCGATGACGCCAATGCCGTAGGACCACAGCAGAAACCCGATCGCCGACGCAAAAACCGCAATATAGGCGACAGCAAGCAGCGACTCTTCGGTGAACTCAGGCCGTTCCACCCCGCGTACGAGGAGGAAAGCCGCCATCACGCAAAGCGCCACCAGAATGCTTGCCACCAGCGTCACGCTCTGCGGCACGGCGGACGGCTTGTGGCGCAGCAAAAGCGTATACCAGGCCCAGATCAAAATCGCGCCGAGCATCCAGACCTTGCCGGTATCAACCTGAAGAAGGGACACGCCGACGGTTCCGCCAGCCAGGACCAGAACCGAGGCACCCAGCAGCGACACAAGCAGCCCGGCGATCTGGAACAAGGTCGGCCGGAACCCGCTCCAGATCATTCCACCGGCAACTGTCGCGACCGGAGCCAGCGCCAGGATCAGGAGACAGTTCACCGCGGCAGTCTGCGAGAGCGCCTGGTAGACCATCGTGTGAAACGCGGCGATGCCGGTGATCCCAAGCAATGCGACCACGCGCCATGATGCAACAAGCTCCCGGCGATAGGAGACCAGGCCTCGCAACGTGAAAGGCAGCATCATCGCCAGGCAAAGGCCCCATCGGATCGTGTTGAGTTCCAGGGGCGTGATCTCACCGCGGATCGCACGTCCGGCGATAAAGTTTCCCGACCAGAACAGGGTCGCAAAAACGAGCGCGGCAATTGCCGCCGTGGTGTCTTTTTGGATTGCTTGTCTCATCTTTCGGTCATCCTTCGGCTTGATCTGTGGAGATCAGACGCCAAAACCGACCGGCGCACATGAGATCGATGTCCCGCTGCGCTTGATAAAGTGACGTATTGCCTAGGGTGTTTGTCCCGTCTGTGCCGACAGAACGCGCACGATCAACTCGGAACGGGTGTGCACCCCAACCTTGTCGAAGAGCGAAGAGACCTGATTTCTCACGGTCTTTTCGCTCTTGTCCAGAAGCTCCGCAATTTCCGAATTGCTCAGCCCCTTCGCCACCAAAGTCAGCACTTGTTCCTCCGCGGTGGTGAGCCCGAAATCCGTGTCGGATACCGCGAGGTCGGCGCTGGTTCCGAGGAAGTCCCGCAAGGATGAAAGAAGAACGTTCCACGCAGGTTCCGTGTCCAGCAATACGTGATTGTTGCTGTCCAGGGGCACGAATTTGGCATCGGGGATGGTCATGGCAAGCTCGCGTCCCTGAGCGAAGGGAACACGTGCGTCGCCATTTGCGTGCAGCACCAGCGTCGGCACTTTCAATTGCGCAGCCAGATTCAGGACGTCGATACGATGAAGCGTTTCCATCGTGCGGGCTGCAATGTCTGCAGATGCGGTGTCTTGTTCAAGAGACCGCCACCATTTGTGCTGCGCAAGCGTTCCGTCCGGAATGAAGAGATGCGTAAAAACCTGATTGAAAGCAGTATCGTCCCTGCCCCACCCCAGCCGCATCAGGTTGGTCAGCGTGGCCGCTTCCAGTCTTGCCCTGTCGCTGGTGTCGCGAGCCAACAGTCCGCGCGCGTAACCGCCGATCAAGACCAGTCGTTCCACCTTGTCCGGATGGCGAAGCGCGTAAGCGATGGAAAGCGCGGCACCTTGAGACATGCCGAGCAGGGTAAAGGGTTCGTCGATTGCTTCGGTCACGGCTTCCAGGTCCGACAGCCAGGCCTCGAAGCTGATCTCGGAGATGTTTCGCGAAGAAAGACCACAGCCGCGAAGGTCGTATCGCACGAGACGTCCGAAGCCAGTCAACTCGGCAAGCCAGTGTTGCCAGACGGGACTGTCAAGATCGCGGGAGATATGGGTCAGCCAGTGAGCGGCTCGAACGATGGTCGGCCCACGCCCTGACGAGGCGCAGGCAATGCGCGCACCATCTTTGGCGGTGACAAAGAAGATGTCTTGTTTTGGAACTCCACGCCGCATCATGGGCAGGAGTATGACATCTCTTCGCATGGGGGCACAGTATTGCCTTGGCGCGATTGCTGTTCATTTCACGCCCCATTGCACCCGGCACAAACGCGCACGGCCTCCGGGATGGGCGGAGGCCGTGAAGCGTTTTTCAGTTTTTACAGGGATGCGATTACTGCAGTCGAGTGCCGATCCGGGCATCGACGCTAAAGCGGCCGGCGCCATAGGCTACGATCTGCAACAGTCCACCGGCGATCGATATGTTCTTGAAGAAGTGGATGAACTGGTTCTGATCACCGAGCTGATTGTGGAAGGTCAGAGCTGCTGCCACAGTAAAGAGCGCCATGACTGCGGCAACGAGACGGGTCTGATAACCCGCGATCAGCGCCAGACTGCCGACGATTTCAACTGCAACTGCGCCGACATAGGCGAGCGTTGCGAAGGGCAGGCCTGCCGCATCGATCCAGGCGATGGTAGCTTCTGCAGACCCAAGTTTGGAAATGCCGGAAAGCAGAAACAAAGGGGCGATCAGCAGGCGTGCGGCCAGCGGCACGGCGCCGTCCAGACTGCGGGTGAGTGCGGAGCCGCCTTCAGGTGCGGCCGATACATCGAGATTTGCCATTTTCAGTACTCCTGTTTTGCCGGACTTTCCTTATTCGTCCGGGCCTGGTTAAAAGATATCGTCTACTTATCTGATTATAAGCCATCAAAATCAGATCACATTGTAATCGAATATTGAACAATTCAATCCGGCCTGCGTAAGTGGCGGGAAGAGTCTGTGCGCCCGGGAGCTTCAGCGCCGGCAATTTCGAACCGAAATCTGCCGGCGCCGAAGTTTCAACCTGCATCAGGCGTTGCGGACAAAACTGGCGATGATGTCCGCCGTCAGTTCAGGATGCTGATGCTGGGGCCCATGGCCTGCGCTGGGGTAAGTCACCAGTGTGACTGTTGGCAGGACCCCGTTCAGCGCGTACCAGTTCTCGACCGGGAAGATGATGTCGTGATCTCCGCCGATATGCAGGACCGGCACGCTGGTCGTCTTCAGCATCTCCATCACCGGCGGAGCCGGGAAAGCCGGATTGGCCGGACCACCGGCAATGCGAGCCCGTGCAAAATCTATCGGAACTGCCGGGCTGGTATCGCCCTCACGCGCTTCGATGCGTGCCTGGGACCGGCTTGCGGCCGCACGGCTTGAAGCCGATTTCGGTTCGAAGAAAAGGGCAACCACGTCTTCGAAGTCGTTCACGTCCTTGCCGGCAAGGTCGTAAAAAAGCTGCTCTGCCGGTTTCACCAGATCGCCGGGAGGTGTCGAGCCCAAGAGCACAAGGTGGCTGATCTCCTGCGGATAAAGCGTCAGCGCCACCTGGGCCGCCATGCCGCCGATCGACCAACCGAGCAGGATCACGTCCTTCAGGCCCAGCGCCTGGATAAGATCACGCGGATCTGCGGCCATCTCCAGGGGATTGTAACTGGGTGTGCCGGTGGACAGGCCAAGGCCGGAATAGTCGAAGGTGATGACACGAAAGCCTTTTTCGGCAAGCCCGTTCAGGAAGGCCGGATCCCAGAGATCCAGAGTGCCGCGAAAGCGCGTTGCCAGCAGGATCGGCTTGCCTTTGCCGATGGACCTGTAAGCCAGAGTTCTGCCACCGGTTTCGATGAATTGGGTCGGTGCCGTCAGGGCATCGTTTTCTGCAATCTTGTCGAGCATGTCCGTCTCCTCTGCTCCTTGCCGAATAGCGCCGGATCGCTTGCCTTTCCGGCTGATGGCTAGAAGGTGAGCCAAGACGGGTCCCGGAACCATTATCTGCCAGGATGCTGCACTTATACTGGCGTATGATTGAACGGACTGCAGGCCCATGCGAGGACTTGGCCATGACTGACAATCCGATTGTTCACATCATCGACGATGACACCTCGCTACGCGAAGCCCTGGTCCGGCTGTTCCGGTCCGTTGGTCTTGAGGCGAGGCCTTATGTGTCCGTCGCGGCTTTTCTTGAGGCCGGCAACAACGACACTCCGGGGTGTCTTTTGCTCGATGTGCGCTTGCCCGGCATGAGCGGTCTCGACTTTCAACGTCAACTGGAGGATCTCGGGATCCGTATGCCGGCCATCATGATGACCGGCCACGGAGATATCCCGATGTCCGTCAGCGCGATGAAGGCGGGTGCAGTCGACTTTTTGCCGAAGCCTTTCCGCGACCAGGACCTTCTGGATGCGGTGGCAATTGCAATCGAACGCGACAGCCGCAATCGGACCGACAATCGGGAAAAAGACCAGTTGCAGGCTCTGTACGAAAGCCTGACCCGGCGCGAACGGCAGGTGATGACGCGTGTCTGCGCCGGACGCCTCAACAAGCAGGTCGCAGCGGATCTCGACCTCAGCGAAATCACAGTAAAGATCCACCGTGGAACGATGATGAAAAAAATGAGAGCCAGAACCCTGGCCGACCTTGTGCGCATGGCCCAGATCCTCGGTCTGAAAGACCCTCATGTGGATGCCTCCGGATTGGCGAGGCTCGACAGTCATGACCTCTGAGGCAGCCTGCGTGGCGGTCATCGATGACGATGAATCGCTGCGCAACGCCATTTCGTCGCTGCTGCGTTCAGTGGGAATGCGCGTTTCAACCTTTGCCACCGCCGACCTTTTCCTGAACCGCGCGGTGCTTGGCGACACCGATCTGATCATTACAGACATTCACATGCCGGGCATGTCCGGCATCGAGTTGAAAGACCGGCTCGACGATCTGGACTGCCAGGTCCCCGTGATCATGATCACCGCCAAGACCGAGCAGAATCTGCTTGACCGGGCGGAGGCCTCGGGAGCCTACTCGGTGTTCCGGAAACCCTTCGATACCGACGACTTACTCAACACGATCGAGCAGGCCCTTGCCGACTGAACGGGAGATGCCGCATGCTGGAAGGACCTATCCCTCTTTCTGAATTGCAGCGCCCTGACGCGGCAGCAACCGCCCTTCTGGACCATGCCCCGCAAAGCGTCGTCCTGTGCGACGGAACCTGGCGCATCGCATACTGGAACCGGGCGAGCGAAACGCTCTATGGCTGGACATCGGCTCAAGTACTCGGACAGGAGCTGAACACGCTGCTGCAAAGCCGGCATCCCCAACCCGTCCAGGCCCTGCAGCAGACTTTCTCAACGCACCGGGCCTGGGACGGTGATCTGGAACGCACCACCGCCTCCGGCAACACTCTCACCGTCGAAACGACCTGGGCGATGGTGCCAGCGGCAGACGGGCAGTCCGAGTGGATCATCGAATACGGACGCGACATCACCGCGTTGAGTGATGCGGAAATCTCCGTCCGCACACTCACCCACCAGTATACCAACGTGTTCCAGGCCATGGCAGCCTCGTTCTGGGAACTGGACTTCACCGAAGTCCGCCAGATGATCGGCGGCCTGCTGCAATCCGGCGTCACCGATTTCGCGGCCTATTTTCAAAACCATCCCGAGTTTATCGACGAGGCCATTGCCCGCACGACGATCCTGGATGTCAACGATGCGACTGTGCGGCTGTTCGGGGGCAAGGACCGGGACGGCATGATCGGCCGAAACATCTCGCCATTCTGGCCGCAGGAAAGCCGGACCATCTATGCCCGATCCTTGCTGGCCGCCCTGCGGCGTGAACCCAACTTGCAGACTGAAACCCGGCTATCGACGCTCGACGGGCAGCTGATCGATGCGCTCTTCACGGTGTGTTGGCCGGAGGGCCATCATGGTCGTGGCTCGGTTCTGGTCGGTGTCATTGACCTTACCGACCGCGTCAAGGCGGAAGAGGAACTGAGACAGTCGGAACTGCGTTTCCGCGATCTTTTCCAGGCCATGTCCACGGCCTTGTTCCAGCTCGACACTGCGGGCTTGCTTGGCTTCTATGACGACTTGCAAGCCCAAGGCATTACCGACATGGGCGCTCATCTTGACGACCATCCGGAGGATCTCAGGAGCGCTATGGAGGGCTGCCTCATCGTTGAGGTCAATACAGCCGCTCTCAAGATACTTGGTGCGGAAACGGCAGAGGACCTCATAGGCCAGACAGTATCCCGCTTCTGGCCAGCGTCCGGTGAAGAGGCCTTCCGGGCCGTGCTTCAGCACAGCTTCGCCTCGGCAACCCCGTTCGAAGTCCGCGCCCGGAACTGCCGCCTCGACGGCAGCGAGTTCGACACGATGTTTCTGGTCAATGCCTCGCCGATCCTGCGGGCAAGGAAGATGACGCTTGTCGGGCTCGTCGACATCACGGATGAAGTCGAGGCAAGGTCCGCCCTGCAAAAGCTTCAGGCCGAATTCGCCCATGCTTCCCGGCTTTCGGTGCTCGGGGAACTGGCAGCCTCCATCGCCCATGAGGTCAACCAGCCGCTGGCGGCAATCGCCGCAAACGGGTCAGCCGCCAGCCGCTGGCTGAAGCGGCCCGACCCCGATCTTGAGGAACTGATGGCCATCAACGAGGCGATGGTCTGCGACGCAAGGCGCGCGGCCGACATCGTGTCCAGGATCCGCTCCATGGCCACCAAGCGGGAGACCCAGCAGCTTGCAGCATCAGTCAATCGGATCATCGAGGAGGCTCTGGTTTTTCTTTCCCACGAGCTGCAAGCCCACGGCACAAATACACGAACCGCGCTGAAGGACGGCCTGCCGGATGTCCTTGTCGACCGGGTGCAGATCCAGCAGGTGGTGGTCAATCTCATTCTCAACGCCGTCCAGGAACTTGCCCGCAAGAACATCCCCTTCCCGCTGATCGAAGTCACGACCTCGCAGGTGGACAACAGGGTTGTCATCCGCGTGGAAGATACCGGTGCCGGCATTCCGGCGGAGATGCGCGAGCGTATATTCGAAAGCTTCTACACCACCAAACAGACCGGACTTGGCATCGGCCTGTCCATCTGCCGCAATATCGTGGAAGGTCATGGCGGCAGGATCCTGGCGGACGGTTCACCGCTCGGCGGTGCACGGTTCCAGGTGGAGCTGCCCGTTGCCTCTGCAGCGGTGCAAACATGATCGGGAGGACGCTGCCGTCCTCCCGTTTATCTGGCTGAAACCGAGTCCTCACGCCGGCTGGACGAAGAACTCCTGAAGATCGGGATTGACGATGTCCGGATGGGTCGTTGCAAGGCCGTGCGGCAGCCCCTCATAGGCCTTCAGCGTGCCTTTCGGCAGCAGCTTGATGCTTTCCAGTGCCGAGGCCCCGATCGGGACGATCTGGTCGTCGTCGCCGTGCATGACCAGAACCGGAATATCGATTTTTTTCAGGTCTTCCGTGAAGTCGGTCTGGGAAAACGCCTTGATGCAGTCGTAATGAGCCTTTGCTCCCCCCATCATGCCCTGGCGCCACCAATTGTCGACGATGCCCTGGCTGACAACGGCACCCGGCCGGTTGAAACCGTAAAACGGGCCTGCCGGAATATCGTGGAAGAACTGCGAACGGTTGGCCAGAAAGGTTTCCCGGAAACCGTCGAACACTTCCAGCGGCAGACCACCCGGATTGGCCGCTGTCTTGACCATCAACGGCGGCACAGCGCCAAGCAGCACGGCCTTTGAAGCACGGGCTGTACCGTGACGGCCGAGGTAGCGGGCCACCTCGCCACCGCCGGTGCTGTGGCCGACGTGGATGACGTTTTGCAGGTCCAACGCTTCCACCAGCGCCTTCACGTCATCGGCGTAAGTGTCCATCTCGTTGCCGTCGAAGGTCTGGGTCGAACGGCCGTGGCCGCGCCGGTCGTGCGCCAGCACCCGGTACCCCTTCGCCAGAAAGAACATCATCTGGGCGTCCCAGTCATCGGCAGAAAGCGGCCAGCCGTGGTGAAACAGGATCGGCTGGGCATTTTTCGGACCCCAATCCTTGTAAAAGATTTCGGTGCCGTCTGCGGTGGTAACGAATTGCGCGGTCATCTGGCTTGTTCCCCTGATTTCTTCCGCCGTGGCGGGGGTCGGTTGCATAACGATGGATACGGCCCCGCCGATCGCGGGGGCCGATGCCAGTCCTTCAAGAACGAAGCGTCGCGTGACAGATTTCATGGACATGTTGTTCCCCGTAGCTGATGCAGGCGGTGCCTGCGGTGACGTCATCAGCCTGCGGGAAAGGGCACCGTGGAACCATTGTACGGCAGGTCTTACCGCTCATACATCGGTATGGTTGTATTGAACCCCGTGTTTGATTGAAGCTGGTGTTGAGCCAATTTCGTCAAAGAAAGCCGGCTTGTTTCATGAGTCCTTCTCATCAGTGCAAGCTGGGCTCAGGGCATATTTTCCATCCGGTCTGCGGGGTAATGTGTCAGCTCCAAATTCGACTTGCCTCCCAAGCGCCTTGAAACCGGAAGCAACGCATCAAATGCAACGCCCCTTCATCATCTGCCACATGATCACCTCTCTCGACGGCCGCCTCCTTCCCGGTCGCTGGCCGGCCAACGAGGAAGAAGTCATGACAGCCTACGAAAGCGCTGCCGAACGTCTGGACAATGACGGCTGGATTGTCGGTCGGCGCACAATGGAAGATTTCATTGCCTCAGCTGAACCCTGCATCTCTACAGGTCCAGTTCCGCGTCCGGATCTCATAGCCGGCTCTTCTGGAAACAAGGTCGCAATCTGCTTTGACCGCTCCGGACGTCTACGCCCCGAAACCGGAGACCTCGACGGCGATCATCTCGTGATCGTGCTCTCGGAAAGAGTTGCGGATGACCATGTCCAGGATCTGTACGCCCGCGGCATTTCCGTTTTCTTTGCCGGTGCGGAGGGAACCGACCTGTTCGTTGCGCTGACCAGGATTTCGGAAGCCTTCGATTGCCGGCGTCTGTTGCTGGAAGGCGGCGGTACTCTCAACGGCGCGTTTCTGGCAGCCGACATGATCGATGAAACCAGCACACTCGTCTTCCCTGTTATTGATGGACAGAGCGGCATTCCAGCCATTTACGAGCATACGCAACCGTGTGATGCCCGCAGGCTCGAACTCATCTCCTCCAGCACATTCGACGACGGAACCATCTGGATCCGCCACAAGGTGATCCGGGACACGTCCCATCGAGACCGGAATGACAGTGACATCTGAATCTCATCCCCCTGCCGGGGCCCTGATCATCATAACCTTCGCGACGTTCCTTGCACTCGTCGTCTTCACCGCGCCGCTGACGACGCTGGAAGCGATGACACGTGAACTGAACCTGTCGTCGGCCGGTCAGGCGTGGGTCATGGGCGGCATGCCACTGGGTGCGGCCTGCGGCCTGCTGACCGCAGGCGCCCTCGGCGATACACTCGGCCGGCGAATGACGTTCACCGGTGGATTGTGGCTCACGGTTCTGTCGTCGGTTGCCGCAGCGCTTGCCACCAGCGGCCTGTTTCTGATCCTCATGCGCATCGTACAGGGCCTTGGAAGTGCCGGCATCATGGCCTGTGGCCTCGGGTTGCTCGGACAGATCTACCAGGGCGAAGCTCGCCGGCACGCAGCGGCGATCTGGGCGGCGGCACTTGGCGGCGGTGTGGCTGCAGGTCCGATCATCGCATCGCTCCTCCTCGGGGTTTCGGGCTGGGCCGCGATACACTGGCTGATAGCGGTGACCTCGGCCCTGCTCGCCCTCGCGGCCCGGGCACGCCTTCCGGAAAGCCAACCCAGCGGTCAGAAGGTCGATCTGGCGGGAAGCGTCGTTCTGATGGCCGGGCTCGGATGCCTTCTTTCGGCATTGACCGAGGCGCGGGTCGGGTCCGCGATGACGGTCGTAATCCTTTCGGCTTCCGGTCTTCTGCTCGTCGCGATTTTTCTGGCGATCGAAAAACGGGTCAGAAATCCGATCCTGACACTGGATCTTTTCGGTGATGCCAATTTCGCGGGAGCCACAATTGCGGCCTTCGCCTCGGGCGCGGGTGTGCTTGCCCTTATGTCCATGGTTCCGACCGTTCTGGTCCGCGGCCTTGGAATGGAACCGCTGTTTACTGCCGTTGTTCTTGTCGCCTGGTCCGGTGTCACCGTTATCGCCGCTCTTGCGGCACGCCTGCTGCCGGACCGGTTCACTTCTAGACAAAGGGTTATCTGGGCCATTCTCGGTTGTGCACTTGCCCAGTTCCTGCTGATTGCCGCTGATGCCGATACGACCTGGGCGGCCGTTCTTCCCGGTCTGTTCATCGCCGGGCTGGCCAATGGCGTCCTGAACGCTTCCCTGGGCCACGAAGCTGTGCAGACGGTCCCCCCAGAACGCAGTGCCATGGGGTCCGCCGCCAACAACACGGCCCGCTACCTCGGTTCGGCCATCGGCATTGCACTTGTCTCCCTTCTGATTGCAGAACCGACGGTCGAGGGCTTTTTTGCCGGCTGGCATGGGGCGGTCATTGTCAGCACCGTCAGCAGCCTGATCGGCGTTGCAGCCATGCTGTTCGTCAGTCGTCGTGGTACCCGACCGACAGTGTGACGCCGGCGGCAGAAGCGCCCTCGACATCGCTCAATGACCAGACCTTGCCTGCTTTGTCAGTGGGCTGTCGCTGTGTGCAGGCCAGGGACATCCACTTGGTTCGCCCGGTTCGTTTCATGAGGCCAGATCATAACTCGTTTCAAGAGACGCGCCTTAATCCCCCGGCCTGATGACTTCATATTACCCGTGACGCGCCGGGCATGACGCTGCCTGAAGCGATACGGACGCAAGTATGTTGCCGCGTTGCGCAATCAGCCGTCGGCACGCCTTCATGAAAGCTCGAGGAGAGGCACCATGGAACTGAACATCAATGGATCCCGGCACCAGGTTGACGTTGAACCCGACACCCCGTTGCTGTGGGTATTGCGGGACACGCTCGGAATGACCGGCACCAAATACGGATGTGGCCTTGCTCAATGCGGAGCCTGCACGGTGCTTGTCGACGGTTACGCGACCCGTACCTGTGTCACCCCGGTCGAAAGTGTCGCCGGTTCCGAGATCACGACAATCGAAGCAATTGAACAAGATCCGATCGGCAGGAAAGTGGTCGACGCCTGGGTGGAAAACCAGGTGCCGCAATGCGGCTATTGCCAGTCTGGCCAGGTCATGGCTGCCACGTCCCTTCTCAAGGAAAACGCCAGCCCATCGGAAGACGACATTGCCGCAGCAATGACCAATCTGTGCCGATGCGGCACTTACAATGCGATTTCGAAAGCCGTGCGTCAGGCTGCTGAAGCTTAAGGAGGCGCTCCCATGAAAAATGATGAAAATTCCGGTTTCACGCGCGCCGATATAAACGCAGCGCGCCCGCTGAACGTCTCACGCCGTGGCTTTCTCGCCGGTTCTATCAGCGCGCTGGTTCTGACCGTATCTCTTCCTGCTGGAACCGGGCGGGCGATTGCGCAGGCCGGCCAGACCACGCCGGGTACCCGGATCGATGCCTACCTGGAAATTCTGGCCGACAGTACGGTGAAATTCCGCAGCGCTTTTGTGGAAGGTGGGCAGGGTATCTACACTGCCATGGCCCAGATTGTCGGTGAGGAACTGGATGTCGAGCCGGGCAACTTTCAAGTTGAAACGGCGCCCCCGGGACCCGACTACCTGCTGATCGGCGGGCAAATTCGCTTTACCGGCGGCAGCATGTCCGTGCGCATGAGCTATGACGCCATGCGCAAGCTTGGTGCGACTGCCCGTCAGATGCTGCTGCAAGCCGCTTCTGGGCGCCTTGGCGTGCCGATTGAAACCCTCACGACCGAACCCGGGAAAGTGGTTCATCCGGCCTCCGGGCAATCGATCCCCTACGGAGACCTTGCGACAGCTGCGGCGGACCTTCCGGTGCCGGAAACTGTCGAATTGCGGTCGAAGGATGAATTCCGCTGGATCGGAAAGCCGCACGACAGGCTGGACGTTCTCGACAAGTCCACGGGACAGGCGCAATACGCGATCGATCTTTCGGTCGATGGCATGCTCTACGGTGCGGTACAACATGCGCCGCGTCTTGGCCAGCAACCTGGCGCATACGCCAATGAGGCAGACGTCGCGGCGATGCCCGGTGTGCATTCCCTTCACAAATTGCCCGGTGCCGTCGCGGTTCTGGCCGACAGCTGGTGGCGCGCCCGGATGGCCGTTGAGAAGCTGGAAGTCGAGTGGAGAGAAGCTCCCGCAGGTACCGCTCGCGCCATGCCGGACACCTTCTCCTCCGAAGCGCACAAGGAAATGCTCAAGGCGACGGCTGGTCAAGGGATCGCGTTTGAAGCCGAAGGCGATGCCGATGCCGCGCTATCATCATCCGCCAAGGTGATCGAAGCCGCCTATGACGCCCCCTATCTGGCACACGGTCAGCTTGAGCCGCCCTCTGCACTTGTGCGCTGGAACGATGACGGCACGCTGGAAATGTGGGTCCCGAACCAGGCTCCCGAGATGTTCCAGGCCGATGCCGCGAAGGTGGCCGGGATATCTGCGGACAAGGTCATTGTTCATTCCCCGATGCTTGGGGGCTTCTTCGGCCGTCATTTCCTCTATCAGACGGCAAATCCCTATCCGCAGGCGATCCAGCTGTCCAAGGCGGCAGGCCGCCCGGTAAAACTCCTTTGGAGCCGCGAGGAAGAATTCCTGCGCGACGCTCTTCGGCCAATTGGCACGGTGCGGTTCAGGGCTGCGATCGACCCGGATGGCCATCCCCTGGCTTTCGATGCGGTTGCCGTCGGCGAAGGCCCCACCGGACGCTGGTACGGTCGTCAGCCGGACAAGGTCGACAGCTCATCGGTCGAGGGAATTGCCGGCAAGCCCTACGCGATCGCAAACAAGCGTGTGGGCCAGATCCATGTCGACGATCCGGCCATTATCGGGTTCTGGCGTTCCGTCGGTCATTCGATGAATGATTTCTTCTATGAGTCCTTTTTCGACGAAATGGCTGATGCCGGCGAGCAGGATCCCTTTGAACTGCGTCTCAAGTTGCTGGACCACAGCCCACGCCACAAGACACTCCTGCAGACGGTTGGTGACTTGTCCGGTGGTTGGAAAAGAGGGCCCTTTGAGGCGGAAGACGGAACGCGGCGCGCCCGCGGTGTTGCAATGGCCTCTCCTTTCGGCAGCAAGGTGGCAACGATTGCAGAAGTCTCCCTGGATGGCGGCGAAGTGGTCGTTCACGATGTCTGGGTCGCTATCGATCCGGGCAGCATCGTCAATCCAGCGATTATCGAAGCCCAGGTAAACTCCGCCGTGGCACTCGGTCTCTCTTCCGCATTGCTGGAAGAGGTCGTCTACACCGATGGTATGCCCGAAGCCCGCAATTACGACATGTATCCGATCCTGCCTCCTGAGCGCATGCCGCGCGTTCATGTCCGTATCGTGGAGAGCGGTGCGCCGATGGGAGGTGTCGGTGAACCCGGGCTTCCTGGCGTGCCGCCGGCAGTCGCAAATGCCGTAGCTGTTCTCACCGGCGAACGGATCCGGAGCCTGCCGCTTTCCAGGTTTGATTTTTCGGGAGCAAACGGATGATCAGCAAGATTATTGCAGCCATCGGCATCTCGCTGATGATTTATGGTGCTCCCTGCGCTTTTGCGCAGGGAGGTGACCTTTCGGGACAACAAGTGCTCCTTTTGAAACAGGACCTTGGCCTTCAAGCTGGCAGGAGCTGATTGCTGCGAACCATGAACGCTCGTCAGCACCCTTCAGACGACGCCTTGAAGGACAATGTGCTGGTTCTCGCCTTGCCGTTTTTCCCGACATATTTGACCTTCGCCCGCATGAAGGCGGGGTAACCGGCGCCAATCGTCTTGGTCGAGAACCCGTAACTGTTCGTCACGGTGACCGCTCCATTGATCCGGCTTGAATAGAATTCTCCCGTCGCTGTGTTCAGGCTCAGTTTCTCCGTGCGCGTGAAACATTTGCGCCCTTCGGGGCAGACCTGCGTATGAACCCCGCACCGGTTTTGCTTGTAGTCGTTGAAGAAGTAGACGGACTTCACCGGCCCCTTGGAACCGGTCTTGATGAAGCAACCAACAGGATGGTTGAACGGACAGGCCTGTGGTTGACCTGTCACTCCCTCATTGGAGCGCGACTGTGCTATCGCAAATTCTGCCGGCAGACCCAGCAGAAGGCCAGCTGCAAGAGCGTAGGCGTATTTCATCAGATTGTCTCCTTTGAGCCGAAACTCGGCAAGGAGTAGGCGATCCTTGCAGACCGCAAATGTCCCATATGGGAGAGCTTGAGCGGAAATCGCAGTTACTTAGGCAGCGAAGCATCAAGCTCTCGCGTCTCTTTCAGCAACCTTGCGAAGCGCCAGGGACTGGCCCGGGGCAAAGCGTGACACTGTCTCATACAGCAGCCAGGACAGAAGACAGCCGACCAAAGCCGCGGAATTCAGGTCCACCGTTGTCAGCAGCACGGTGACCGCGATCCCGACGTTCAGCGACACGATTGCCGCCGGCGCGCTCACGCGCCGGCCGCGAACCGACGCCCAGACAACCGGCAAGAAAACCGCCAGCGAACTGAAGGCGGAAATGATCGAGTTCAGGACATCCGCGAACAAGGCCGCTGAAAGACCGAGCAACGTGAACAGCGCGGCAACGATAAGCTGCAATCTCCCCAGCGACAGTTCTGTCCGTTCCAGACCGGCCATCAGCGGCATCACGAACGTGTCCATCGTCGACATCACCACGGCGATGAGCATCAGGTCGACAAGCCATATCCAGGTCTGCGGCACCGACGTGTGCAGGATCTGCATCACGTCCCCGCCAGGCATGCTGTGCAGCCCGAGCCAGACGATTATGAGGTATCCCGCAAGGCATATCGGGGCTCCGAGCAGGAATGCCCGCCGGGCAACCGACGGCTCCCGTGCGGTCGCCATCCGCTGCCAGTTGTCGACGGCCAGAACAGCGCTTGCCGGTATGAACAGCCAGATGCCGATCAGGATCGGAAAGCGGTAGGGACCAAGGTCGAAAAACACGAGCTCCCGCGTAGGCGCTTCCATGTTCCACATCCCGAGGATCGCAATGCCGACGAGAATGACCACGGCCTGCGGAATGTCGGTTTCCGTTGCTACCCTGTAGCCGCCAATCGCCGTATAGGCTCCTGCAACGAATGTTGCGAGCACGACTGCCGCAAGCGGCGGAATTGGAAGGACAGCCGTCAGGATAACGGCCAGGGCAATCAATTGTACCGAGGCCCGCAGAAGAAAGACAAAGGCAACCGGCACCCATATCAGGATCGGGTGCCGCACCTTGTGGGTGACCACGATGAGGTCGATCAGCCCCCTCACCCCGTATTTTTGCGACAATCTGTGGACACCCGGAGCGACAAGGGCACACATCATCAGCCCGGAGCCATAGGCCAGCGCGAGCGACAGGCCGATGACCGGGCTTGCCGCGGAAAACAGCACCAGGGCAACGAATGTACCGATGCCGATATTGCCGCAAATGATACCGGCGACCGTGGCCAGCAACCCCGTGCGACCCGAGTTGAAAATGTAGTCGGCTCGCGTCCCCTTGCGGCTGCGCCAGAAGGCGTAAACCAGCGGCCCCAACAGAAGCGTTCCAAGGACGATTGTCTGTGATCCCGTACCTGTCACGTCAGAAGCGGCCCCTCGAAAACGTGTTCCGTCCGACGGGCCCTGGTCAGGTAAAAATCCCCGTGAACTCTAACCGTTGTCCGATGTAACCCGGCACCCTATGATCTCCAATATATGGAAAACCATAGTTTATGCTTGGACAGACGCAGTGCCGCCCAGTTTGATCGAGAAATTGCCTGAAGGAATTTCTTCCAACAGTGCCTGGACAGCCAGTGCGCAATTCTTCGAATCCTTTGGCTTCGACAAGCTCATTTACATCGACCGCACGATGGCGGGTCTGTCGATGTTCACCACCTTTCCGGAAAGCTGGACCTCTCATTACCGCGCCGCCGCCTATGAGCGGATCGACCCCTTCTTTGCCTACTGCTGCACCTCGACTACTCCTATGGGGACAGGCATCGACTATCTTTCGGACTACCCGTATCTGTGCACCGCCCAGCGCCAACTCATTCAGGAAGCTGGAGAAACCGGCATGCGTGCCGGCATGTCCTGTATCGTGCGGCAAGCGGGCCCTGGTGGAGCTGGTGGCTGGAACCTCGGATCAAGCCTGCCGCGTCACGAAATCGAGAAGATATTTTCAGAACATGCCGACCTGCTCCGCCTGACAGCCTTCTTTGCGCACCAGCGCCTGCAGGCCGCGCTGGAAAACGAGCACAGGGACATCGCGCTGAGCCCGAGGGAAAAGGAATGCCTCCTTTGGGTCGCGCAAGGCCTGCGCAGCAAGCAGATCGCAGACAAGCTCGGCCTCAGGCCGGTTACCGTCGAACTCCATCTCAAGAACGCCCGCACAAAACTTCGCGCCGCGACCCGCGAACAGGCAATTGCCATCGCGCTGCTCAACGGGCTGATTTCCCCTTAGTCAGGAATGTGGGAAAGGTGTCCTGTGCCTTTCACGTATTCAAGCTCCCTTAAATGGGAGAGGGCGCGTGCCACCCCAACTGTTCTGTTGTCTTCCGGACATGGATTTTCCGGAGACATGCATGACGACGCTTTTCATCCTACTGATCATGAGCCTTGGCGGGTTCGTCTACCTGCAGAATCGCCTGGCAGCGGCCAGAAATGCCGTTGCGAACGGGCGTTCGGGCATTCAGGTACAACTCAAGCGGCGGCATGACCTTGTTCCCGGGCTGGTGAGTGCGGTCCGCTCCGCCATCCGTCAGGAAAACCATGTCTTCGACCGTCTTCTGGACGTGCGGGAGAAGGCGATTGCGGTCCGGCAGGGCAGCCTGGAAGACATCGAACGGGCCGAAAACGACCTGACCGCGGGGCTGAGCACCTTCCTTGGATACACGGAACATCATCCTGATGTGACTTCGACGGAGAACATCCTTCAACTGCAAAAACAGCTGGAGGAAACCGAGGACCAGATCAGTGCCGCGCGCCGGCTCTATAACGGCAATGTGGATCGCTACAACACGTTGCTGGATGCTATCCCTTCGTGTTGGGTCGGCTCGATCCTCGGCTTCGAACGGGCAGCGTTTTTCGCACTCGATGCAGACCAGTTGAAATCCGTTGAAGCCGTACCGCCAATCGACCTGACAAGAGCGCCGTCATGAGTGGGCGCGTCACGCACTGGGACCCGATCAAGGGTGAAATCTCCGTGGAGACCCCTGATGTCTCCGACATCCGATCCGGTGTTGTTCTGCCGGCTCCGCTCCGGCGCATGCTGCCGATAGGGGCGATCCTTGCCCTTTTGTGGACCATAGTGCAGGGCTTCTGGACGGACGGCTTTCCGTTTGTGCCTGTTGCGGTCACGACCGTGATGTTCGCGCTCATGTTTCTGGCGGGGGAGCTTGAAAACAGGGACGGCCGACAGCTGAAGCGTCGGGTCGAACTCGCACGCAGGAAAGGCTGGAGCTACAGTGGCAAGCTCATGGAGCGCGTGCGCGAATTCGGCACCGTCATGACATCGGACGGCGCGGATCGCCGAACGCACCTGGTCAAATCCGAAAGGGCGCTTGCCGTAGAGGACCGCGTCCCCGAACTGACCAGGCTTCAGGTCGGATCCTTTGTCGGTGCCCAATTCGATGGCGAATTCTGGGGCACAAGCAGCAACGACGGATTGCCGTTCTGGGTCGCAATCGGTGCCATGGAAATGGAAGCCGGCCTTGCGGCGAACCCTGCCCTGAGGCGTGACGCCCGTGGCGGCAGAGGGGGCTTCGGCGTGTTCTACTCCCTCCTGGGCGCTTATAAACTTGGCCGCAAGACAGGCGTCCGGGCCGCAGTGCGACCGGAGAACCTCTTCCACAAGGGCCCTCTGGATCGGGACATCAAGACGGAGTCCATCGCCTTCAACGAGGCATTCCATGTCTCCTGTTCAAACGATGTCGGAGCGGATGCAGACCTTGCCGTTCTCAGCATCCTGACGCCTGCTACTCAGACCACCCTGCTCGATCTGCTTGAGCGGTATCATACTGTCGGCTTCGTGGTTGACGACGATGTCCTGTTCTTTCTGGCACAGGACAAGCTTGTCGGTGCCAACGCGCATCCGGACCGGGTCGATGCACATCTCGTCGACCTGCTGACCGAGTTCGAGGCTGCAAAGTTCTCTCTCAAGAATACCGTCGAATAGGGGCTCTCGGCATGAAACGCCGCTTTTGCAGCCAGACCCTATGGATTTTCATAGATTTGCAACGGCGGCTTTCTGCTGCAGTCTCGCGGCGGGCGTCTGCAAGGGGACTTTTGACACATTGGGCAGATGTGGTTCTGAGACGAGATCTGCGCATGGAAGCAAAATACCTACCGAGACCTGACGGGCCTTCGCTTTATTACCGTCATTGGCCCGTCAACATGACGCGCCGTCTCTATTCGGGAAAGAGAACCGTTTTCCTGGGCCACAGCCAACCAACGCATTCAGGAATGCTGCAGCCACTCGCAGCCGGGTTCCGCGCCTCCGGCTGGGACGTCCACTCCGGCGATATCCGGGGACACGGCAAGAGTTTCGACAAGACCTCGGTTGCCGGGCATCTGGATCCGCGAGACGGCTGGAAATCGGCTGTAGAAGACATGCGGCACCTGCTGGAGCAGAGCTTTGAGGACACGCCCTGGCAGGACCGGTTGATCGTCGTTCCCAATATCACCGCCCTGCTGACCTTGGAAGTCATGAAGACCTGGCCGGACCTTGCCCGGCACATCGTGTTCATCTCGCCGCCGCCCAACCAGAAGACGCTGGCGTTGTTCGGCAAGACTTTTTCCGAGGTTCGAATCCGCCTGAAAGGCGCGGATACGCCCGACGAACAGACCCTGCACCATCTCTATTCCTTCCTTGGCGCGCACCTGAAGGATCGCAGGCACCTTGCTGATGTCATGAGTACGGATCACCGCGTCATTCAGCAGGTCCTGGAAGACCCGCACGGCTGGCCGACACCGACACCCGCATATTGGAAGCAGATTTTCGAAGGCATGCTCAGTGCGTGGTCGTGGCCGCGTGACGCTCAGATGAAACCGGGCACGCGGTGCCTTGTCGTCTTCGGCGGCGAAGATGCAATGCTCCGCGACGGCGGTTTCCTGCCGCCCATCGAGCGCTTCCTGTCGCGGATTGGCATTGAGGACGTTGCCTCCGAACGTGTCGACGGAGCCCGGTCGGCGCTGTTTCTGGAAGAGGACAAATTCTCGATCAGCGGACGGATCCTGGACTGGGTCCAGAAAAACAGACGCCCTGAGGCCGATATCAGGGAAGTCGGCGTGGAAGAGCTTGCCTCGGACATCCTCAACCGGATCAGCGAAACCGGCGCACGGCAGCTGGAGCCGGATGAACTTGTCGAGCTCTGTTACAACGCCATCGACGACGACAGCCGATGGACGGAAATCATCTACCGGATGATCCATGAGGCAGAACTCTCCGGGAACGTCAACGAGGAAGAACTGCACGAGCGCATCAGCCGGCTGATGCCGCACTGGGAACGGGCGTTCAACCTGAACAAGCAGGTCATGATGAGCGCGACGCTCGGCGTTCTTCTGGAAAGCGTGATCGAGCGACTGCAGATCGGTGTTGCCCTGCTGGACAGGCAAAACGACCTCCTGCATTGCAACGGCGCCTTCGAAACCTCGCTCTCGAGCCTGTTGCCGCAGGACGACGCTTGTCAAATTCAAGAAACCGCGAAGGCGCGGGTAAAGTCGCTTCTGGCAGAAAACGAAGCGGCAGTCATTTCTCGCCAGAACGGGGAAAGACTGATTATCCATGAGGGCAAGCCTGTCGGCTTTCAGTTTTTTCCTGCCGCCCTCAAACAGACCAGCCTTCAAAGGCACGGGCCTGCCAGCTTGTTGTTGTTGAGGGTGCAGACCGGCGAAGACACCTCCGAAACCCGAAAGACCCTGATAGAACTGGCCTATGGCCTGACCGGCAAGGAAGCGGAGATTGCCCTCGAGATCGCCGAAGGACGATCGCTGGATCAGATTGCAGACAACCAGGGAATTCTGGTCAGCACGGCCCGCGGGCATCTCAAAAAGAGTTTCCAGAAGATCGGCGTGCACAGTCAGTCGGAGCTTGTGGCCCGGCTGATGGCCGGGCCTGTCGGCTGGTTGAAATAGACCGTCCGCACGCATTCCATTCGGGAAGTATTCCTAACGCCTGTCACCTGCCAGCAGCGTAGACGGAACATCCCTGCTTCAAGGCGGCGCGACGGTCGCTCTGGCACTCGCAGGAAGGGGTGATCCCAGTGCCGGTGAGGCAGGAAACGCCTTTGACGTAGCAACCCTGGGCGCGAACCACCACCCTGTGGTTAAACCGGGTGCCATCGAACTTGGGATAGCCTTTTGTCACCCGGGCCATGGAAACGGCAAACCGGCGGCCATGGCTGTTCCTCATCTTGCCTTGCCAGTTTACCCAGGCTCTTGCCTCGGCACCGGCCCGGGTCTTGTGACCCTTGCTGAAAGCGCTCTCCGCCTGGATCGTGCAGATCGTCTTGGCCTGCGCCGAAAAGGTTGGCAGCAGGAAACTCGTCCCCAGCGCCAGAAAAAGTATCATCCAAATCTTCCGCATTTCAGTCTCCGGTCTTGTTGGCGAGACATGTCGATGACGCAAGACTGACGTTTCGATCCGGCTGAAGCCTCTCCCATTTGGGTGAGCATCGATGCGGTTCCGGCGCCGGGTGACACTTATTTGCAGACAATGAAACCAAAAGCGGGACACCCGCCAGCTTCGCAATAGGCGTCGACAGTGGCGGCCTTTCCTACGAGCTTGATGTCGCCGAAACAGGCAACGTCCGGCTGACCGAATTTCAGACAATAGGCACGAGCCGCTGCCTTGCCGCATTCGCTGTAGCGATTGTCCGCTCCCTTGAAACAGGCGAGCACCCGGATGTCCGGTTGCCCCTGCACGAAGATCGGATCGACGGACACATTGCCCGGACATGGTGTCTCGGAAAATCCGTCGAGACTTGCGAAGTCGGGCAAGGCTTGTGCACCGCTGCCATTCGGCGATGCGCTGGTGTCCTCGATACCCGAACTTGAAAGGCTGCCCGCGCCGATGCCTATACCGGAACCGGCAGCCTGCAGGCATTCGGACGGTGGCAAGGATACGTTTCTTGCCACCTCCGTAAACCGTGCGGGATAAGCCTGGGCGAACAGGTCCCGGGCCTCTCCCGTGGTCATCAAGCCCAGCATCGCCAGGACGTCGCATTGCGAAGACGAAACGCCTTGGCAGCCATATCCCGCCGCACAAGCGAGGTCTTCGACCCCTGGGGCCTGGACGCCGGGACCTTGCGCGAAAACCGCTTCCAACAGGAACCAGGGGATTACAAAGGCCAGATAAGCACGGCGAGGACGAATCCTCATTGCGAAACCAGCTCGATTGCAAACCTGTCGAACTCGAAATGGCTCTCTTGCGACTTTGCCTTGTTCCACTGACCGGCGAGCACGCTCGGCTTGCCGGCAAGGCGCAGCACGGTAACCGGATCGGTCTCGAGGACGTAGGGGCCGCCCTCCTGACCGTCAGCAGCGGGTAATTCCAGTTCGATGGCAGCGGAGAGCGCACGTCCTCGCCGTTTCAGACGCAGCAGAGCACCATCGGTCGAAAGCGATTCCAGAACCTTGTTGCCATAAGCCCTGCCTGCCTTGTCGCACACGGTCTTGACGATCTGCTTGCTGAACAGATTGACATCGAAACGCGATACTTCAGGCTTGCCTTCAGGATCTCCGGAGAGGCGGGTCAAGGACAGGTTCAGATAAGAACCGCAGCCTTTCGTCCAGATCCAGGCCATTGCGCCGATCTGGTTGTTCGTATCCTCCAGCAGCGACAACGATACGCTTTCATGACCGCTTTGTTCATGCAGCTTGAACTTGAGACTCAGGTCGAAATCACCGTCAGGCAGCGGCTCGTCAAGAACGAGGCGGTTCAGCGCGTTCTTGTTGTCGTAGATCGTGTCGCCCCCCAGTGCGGAGACAAACAGGGTGCCACTTCCGGTAAACCTGGTCAGCCTGTCGGTTCCATTCAGCGTCTGCCAGCTGGCTGCCAGCTCCGGGCCGTCAAATGTTTCCTCAAACACAAGGGTGCTGGCCGGAACGACCTCTTCAGCTTCCGGCGCCGGTGCGGAAGGTTCCGCTGCCTTGCCTGCGTCCGCGACAGCCTGCTTGACGGCCTCGGTGAAGCTTTCGGCATTGTTGGCGGCGTAATAGTTGCCGCCGCCATTTTCGGCAATGCACTGAAGGGCCTGGTTCTCCTCCTGCGTCAGGTCAAACCCGACCACATGGACGCGGGCGTTGATACCCCGCTCGGCCAATGCCTTGGCCGCGGCGCATGGGTCACCGCCGCAGGTTTCCAGCCCGTCTGAAATCAGAAGCACGTTTGCCGGCCGGTTGGAGGCGGGCATGGCGGAAGCCGCCTGTTGCAGGGCGGCTGCGATGGGGGTTTTTCCACGAGGCGTAATCGCGTCGATAACCGGCTTCAGACGTTCGGTATCGAAGTTGGAAACCGGATACAGGATCTCGGTGTCTCCGCAATCCCCTTCCCGGCGGTGTCCGTAGGCCATGAGGCCGACGTTGGTCTGAGCCGGCAGGTCACCGATAAGGCCTGTCAGCGCCTGCTTCGCAGTGGTGATCTTGGCAACACCGTCGACCTGACCCCACATGGAGCCTGAACCGTCCAGAACGAACAGAAGGTCGCTCCCTTCAGAGGACAGGCCGTTTCCGGGAAGGTCCCCTTCTTCCATGCCGGGTATTACCGCGTCTCCGCCGTTTGCAGCCTGTGTCTGCCCCGATCCAACGGTGGACCCGGCCGCTGAACTGCCCTTGAGCGTGATCTCGGAACCTGGATCCGATCTGATGTCCACACCGGCGGACTGCAGGAGATCAGACAGCGACCAGTCGTTTGTTTCGGAATAGATGTCGTTGATCTGCCAGGAACCGTCCGGCACGGTTATCAGCGTGTAGATGTGCCGGATCGGCATTCCGAAGTTGGTAAAAGTCACCTTTATCCGGGCAGCGCCCTGCAAGAGGGGTGCGTCCGGATCGGGCTGAATGCTGAGATCGGAAATGCTCGCGTCCTGTGCATCATAGACCGGATCGAATTGCAAAATCCCCTGAAGCTCCCCTTGCACGAGGCCGTCGACGAGGAACTCCTTTGCGGCCGGAGCGTCGTTCAGGAGCGGCGTATCGCCGTCGTTGAACCGCTTGGAATGTTCGGCATAAAACAGCCGCACGAGGTTCTCTGCGGCGGCGACATCACCTTGCTGAGCATGAGAAGGTAAAGCTGCACAAAGGGCGAACGAGAAAGGAACCACGAGCCGCAGTACGCGCGCCCGAGAGGGAAGAGCAGTCATGGGAAACTCCGGGCTCATTGTTGCGGACGGCGGATGCTGAAGTGGTCGAACTCGGCCAGCGTTTCACCGCTACCGGCGCGGCTGCCCTGGCCAAGCAGGAAAACCGGTTTGCCGAAAGGCGCCATGCGGGCAATCCAGTTGGTGTGAACGGTCTCGAGACCGGCGGGCTTTTGCGCCCCTCTGTCCGGAACGGTCAATGTCAGGGAGGTCCGGTAGCGCAACCCTCTTCTGGAAAGGGTCAGCTCAAAACCTTCTGCAAACAGGTTCGACAGGATCTGATCCCCGAGGGGCCGGCCGGCCTTGTCGCAAACAGACTTGATGATGGGACCATCAAACAGGCTGTGGTTGGCGGCGGTCAAAAACGGCTCGCCTTCCGGCATTACCGGCTGATTGGCGACAGTCCGCAGGAACAGTGCAGGACCGCACCCCTTGGTGAGCACATAAAGATGGGCTGCAATAAAATTGTCCGGACTTTCCCGAAGTCCCAGCCAGACTTCGTCGTAACCAGTTTTCGGATCGAGCTTGCCCTTGATAGCAAGATCGAAGTCTCCCTCAGGCGGCACGCCTTGCAGCTCGAAGATGTTGCTCGTATCCGCATTTCGCAGACTGTTCTTGCCGCCACTCGTGAGCGCAAGCAGGATGCCGTTCTCTACAACGAAGGAGTCCTTGTCAGCATTCAGGAGCTGCCAGTGCCCGGCCAGATCCTTGCCGTCAAACGGCTCCTCGAAGGGAAGTTCGATCGCGGTGGCAGTCGGTGCCTGGCCGCTGTCGGCTGCGGCCAGCCTGGCCTGTTCTTCAGCTGTCAGGTTTGTCTGGGCCTGCGCCGAAACCGCGCCGAGCAGAAAAACTGCAGCTGCCTGAAATAGCGAACGTCCCGATTTTCCTGATCTGCGCACCAGCTTCTGCAAGCGGGAAGAAACTTTCGTGCATTCGGCCATCTAAAAATGCTCCAACCGTGGTCGACGGCTGGAAGCCTACAGAGGCGTGGCAGATCGGCCCTCCCTCAAATGGGAGAGACATCGAATGCAAATCACTATTCAGGACTGTTTTTGCGAAGAAATTGCCGGGGGATTGCAGACGGCACACGCCCGCTTCAAAGGCTCATTCGGTTACGCCCCGGGCAACGCAGGCACCTGGCGGACTGCAAGCTGCCTTTCAAAAACAAGTCCCGCTGCCTCCTGGAAGCAGCGGGACATGTATTTCGGCAATGCGGACTGGTCTTAGTCGGCGAGATCCTGGACGCTGACCACGCCGCCGTTTTCATCGAGGCGATAGATGATCGGCGTTCCGGTGCCGAGTTCACGCTTCAGGATTTCTTCCGGTGAAAGATCTTCCAGATCCATGATCAGCGACCGCAGCGAGTTGCCATGCGCGGCGACGATCGTGCGGCTGCCAGCCAGGACGCGCGGCAGAATTTCCGACTTGTAGTAAGGCAGAACGCGCTCTGCGGTCATCTTCAGGCTTTCACCGCCCGGAGGCGGAATGTCGTAGGAGCGGCGCCAGATATGGACCTGCTCTTCGCCGAATTTCTCGCGCGCTTCGTCCTTGTTCATGCCGGTGATGTCACCGTAGTCACGCTCGTTGAGAGCCTGATCCTTGAAGGTTTCAAGGCCGGTCTGGCCCAGTTCTTCCAGGATGATGTCCAGCGTCTTCTGTGCACGCGACAGATCGGAGGTGAAAGCAACGTCGAAGGACAGCTTCAGATCCCTGAGCTGCTCGCCGGCCTTGTGAGCCTCCGCCACGCCCTGCTCGGTCAGGTCCGGGTTTTTCCAGCCGGTGAACAGGTTCTTCAAATTCCAGTCGCTCTGTCCGTGACGGACAAGCACAAGAAGGCGGTCCATGCCATTCTCCTCAAGCTAAATGCGTATCTTCAAGAATCCAGGCCGAGGACATCGGCCATCGAATAAAACCCGGGCTTCTGGTCAAATCCCCACAGTGCCGCCTTGACGGCCCCGCGGGCGAACAGTTGCCGGTCTTCCGCCCGGTGAGTGAGTTCGATGCGCTCGCCTTCACCTGCAAAAATCACTGAATGCTCCCCGATGACCGACCCGCCCCGCAGGGTTGCAAAGCCTATGTCGCCGGTCTTGCGAGGGTCCATGATACCGTCGCGCGAACGGACCGAATGGGCGGCCAGATCCAGGCCCCGGCCCTGTGCAGCCGCTTCGCCAAGCAACAGCGCCGTGCCCGAGGGGGCATCCACCTTGTGCTTGTGATGCATTTCCAGAACCTCGATGTCGAAATCCGCATCAAGCGCGGCGGCAGCCTTGCGCACCAGGCTCGCCAGCAGATTGACACCCAGGCTCATGTTTCCGGATTTGACGATCCGGGCATGGCGGGCAGCCGCCTTCAGAGGTTCGTCCTGCCCTTCAGCCCAACCGGTGGTGCCGATGACATGGACGATGCGAGCCTGCGCGGCCAGCTCGGCAAACCAGAGGCTTGCCGCCGGAGCCGTGAAATCCAGGACGCCGTCAGAGGCGGCAAAGGCGGTCAAGGGATCGTCGGTGACAGGAACGCCCAAGGAACCTGTTCCTGCCAGGTCGCCCACATCCTTGCCAAGAAACTCGGAGCCCTCGCGTTCGATCGCCGCGACGACGGTAGCACCTGTTGTTTCCGTGACCGCCCGCGTCAATGCCCGGCCCATTCGGCCACCGGCTCCAACGACTACCAAGCGCATCTGCCCCATCAAGTGGCTCCGTCTTCCGCAATAGGCCAATCGACCTCAATTCACTTCACGATGGGGGTATACCAGTTTCGCCGGGGGAGGCAAACGCCCGATCATGCAAGGGGACTGCAGCGCTCAATAGAAATAGCTCTTGTCAAATATTACTATATTCAACCGCGACATTATTAATGAACAGCAAGTTAAATTGACAATAAAGTCGCAACATCTTCACCATTCCAATTCACCAAAGGTAAACCTCGAGCAGTTACGTTTAAGTCTGTAAGTGTATTTTCTTACAATTGCAAAACGAGGACCATGTTTCATGATACTGTGCTTATGGACGCATCGGTTCGTCACAAGCTGTCTTTTCCCGAAGCTGTCCACACCCGCCGCCGGGTGCCTTGTACTTGCAAGACCAGCAACAACCTGTTGTTCCAACCGAGAAGGACCCCGCCCCGCCTTGCTTCCCGTCACGTCCCATTATCCTGTCAGATGATGCCCGCCGGTTCAGGAGCGCTTCGTTGAAGGCCAGTTTTTCCATTCCCTTCAGCCGCCTTGTCATGGCTCTGTTTGCGTTCGGCCTCATGGGAACGGCGATCGCACTCTTCTGGATTACGTACCTTGGCAGCCTGTCGATTGCCGAACATGAAATTGCCCGCAGCGCGAAATCCAAGGCAACACTCGCAAGGCTCGTCTTCACCCAGCATCTGGACAAACTCGAAACGCAGATCCGCGCGGTCGCGGCCAACCCGGATATCCGGCAGGCACTGGTGGACAACGACAAGGAGACCGCCAAGGTCATCATTGAACGCGCTTCCGAAGGTATGACCAGCGCGGTTCTGGACATTCTCCTGATCGATCTTCCAGGTGAAAACGGCTGGGTAAACGGCAGTCTCGGCCTGATCGACCTGAGCCACCAGTTGCCGGTGAAGATACGTGCGGCCATGCCGCCCGACATCTGGGTAACTTACGCGGACCATGATTCCGATCCCATACAGATCACCGCAGCGCTCTCTGTTCTGGTTCTCGATCCCGATACCGGCCGAGTCCTCGGCAGGATTTATGGCGGGACGACTATCACCGATTCCTTCTCCCTGCCGGGTGTCCTCGCCAAGGCGCTACGGGTGGAAGATATCGCCTTCTATCACCATGAGGATGTTGTGGCAGGCATGGGTGACCTGACCACGGAAGTGCTTCCCGAACGGCTCTACGCTACACCTGACGACGTCAATTACGCGCTGAACGGAGAGAACCTTTTCGTTTTTGCTCCGCTGATGCAGGGCCTGGACGGCCACATGCTTGCGACCGTGATCAAGCAGCCCGTGGACACCCTGCAAAAGGTCGAGGAAACCTACAGCCAGCTGTTCACGCCGTTCCTGCTTTATACGGCGATACTGGCAATCGGTGCCGCGCTTCTGGTCAATCGCATCACCACGGCCGGCCTGGGCAGGCTGCTGAACTACGCGATGAGCCTGCGGCAGGACAAGGTGGTGTCGCCGCCGCCGCCCGGGCTGATCTTCGAATTCAACAAACTGGCGACCATGTTCCAGGCGGCGTTTGAATCCGTTCGTGACCGCGATGCCCAGTTCAAGGACATGATCGACGGCTCGATGCACGGCGTGCTGGTTCATGCCAACCATCGCATCCTTTATGTGAACGACGCCCTGCTGAAAATGTGTGGTTACGCCCCCGGAGAACCCGAACAGCTTGTCGAGTCCCCCACACTGGTGATCTATGCGCCGGAAGAGCACAGCCGGTTGCGCAGCTATTACAACATGCGTGAAAATGGCGAAGGCGCACCCCGCGCCTATGAGGTCAAGGGCATCCGCAAGGATGGCGAGACGATCTGGCTGGAGCAGCATGTCCGGTTGACGGAATGGCGCGGGGAACGCGCCTATTACGCCACCATCACAGATATCAGCGAGCGCAAGCGGCAGGAGGAACTGGCAACCAAGAATGCCAACTTCGACATTCTGACCGGTCTGCCGAACCGGCGCCTGTTCATGGACCGTTTGCGCCAGGCCATCCAGCGCGGCAAACATATGGGCGACCTGACGGCGCTGATGATCCTCGACCTCGACAGGTTCAAGACCGTCAACGAAACCTATGGCCCCAAGGCAGGGGACAAGGTCATCGAAACCGTAGCCGCGCGTCTGACCAGGACCCTTGGCCCGGACCAGACCGTGGCCCGCATGGGTGGCGACGAATTCGCCATTATCCTGTCGAACCCGGAAGATCGCTGGCAGATCGAACAGACCGCGCGTGACATTCTGAAGGCGATCGGTGACCCGATCGAACTGGAAGACGGCAATGATGCCGTGCTTGCCGGCAGTCTCGGCATTACCGTCTGCCCGCACGACGGCACACACGAGGAAGCGCTGCTGATGCAGGCCGACACCAGCATGCTGCAGGCCAAGGCCGATAGCGGTGCGAGTTACCGGTTCTTTGCCACGCGCATGAATGAACAGGCAGCCCGCGCAAGCCAGATCGAGATCTGCCTCCGGCAAGCCATCGACAAGGGCGAGCTGCACCTGAATTTCCAGCCGATTGTGGACTATGAAAAGAACCGCGTGGTGAGCTGCGAAACCCTGGCACGCTGGACCGATCCCAAGTTGGGCGTCGTTCCGCCGACCGAATTCATCAAGGTGGCCGAAGACTGTGGGCTCATCGTGCCGCTTGGTGAACAGGTGCTGCGCGAGGCCTGCGAATTCTTCCAGTCCTGCAACCGTAACGGCCTGCAGCTCGACGGGATCAGCGTCAACATCTCGCCGCGCCAGTGCAGGGATGCGGATTTCCTGCCTCGGCTGAGAGAAATCCTCGACGAGACCGGCATGGACCCGACACGTCTGCAACTGGAAGTCACCGAAAGCGTGATGTTCGACGACCAGCGCGTCAACCCGGTCGAAATTCTGGAAGCCATCAGCAACCTCGGCATCAAGATCTCCCTGGATGATTTCGGCACCGGCTATTCGTCGCTCAGCTACCTGAAGCGCCTGCCGATCGACACGCTCAAGATCGACCGGACCTTCATCATGGGCCTGGAGCGGGATGTGGACGGCCAGGCACTGGTTCAGGCGATCATTTCAATGGCCGGCTCGCTGCATATCGAAGTCGTGTGCGAGGGAGCCGAAACGCACGAACAATGCGAGCTGATCCATTCCTTCGGCTGCTCGCTCATCCAGGGGTACAGCTTTTCGCGCCCGCTTTCCGGCGTCGACTTCCACCGCTATCTCGCCAAGATGAACGGCGTCGATTCAGTTGCCGCCCGGGCTGGCTGACCAGCCTTTCTCGCTTCAAGACAAACAAAAACGGGGACCTTTCGGTCCCCGTTTCATATCTTGCGTCAGTCGGACGGAAGCTTATTCAGCTTCTTCCTTCTTTTCGATTTCCTTGCCGGTTTCCTGGTCGACAACCTTCATGGACAGGCGGACCTTGCCGCGCTCGTCGAAGCCCATGAGCTTGACCCAGACCTTGTCGCCTTCCTTGATCACGTCGGTGACCTTGGCAACTTTCTTCGGAGCCAGCTGGGAGATGTGGACCAGACCGTCCTTCGCACCGAAGAAGTTCACGAATGCGCCGAAATCAACGCATTTGACGACGGTGCCTTCGTAGATCATGCCCACTTCCGGCTCAGCGGCGATGGAGTTGATCCAGTTGACGGCAGCCTTGATCGCCTTGCCGTCGGCAGATGCGATCTTGACGGTGCCGTCGTCTTCGATGTTGACCTTCGCGCCGGTCTTTTCCACGATTTCGCGGATGACCTTGCCGCCCGAACCGATGACTTCACGGATCTTGTCGACCGGGATCTTCATCACTTCGATGCGCGGAGCATGTTCGCCGAGCTCGGCACGAGCCTCGGTGATGGCCTTGGACATTTCGCCGAGGATGTGGATACGGCCGTCCTTGGCCTGACCCAGAGCGACCTTCATGATCTCTTCGGTGATACCGTCGATCTTGATGTCCATCTGCAGCGAGGTGATACCGTCCTGGGTACCGGCGACCTTGAAGTCCATGTCGCCGAGGTGATCTTCATCGCCCAGGATGTCGGACAGAACCGCAAAACGGTCGCCGTCCTTGATCAGGCCCATGGCGATACCGGCAACCGGTGCCTTCAGCGGAACGCCGGCATCCATCAGCGACAGCGAAGTGCCGCAGACGGTTGCCATGGAAGACGAACCGTTGGATTCGGTGACTTCGGAAACGACGCGGACGGTATACGGGAACTCGTGATGCGGAGGCATCATCGGGTTGATTGCACGCCATGCCAGCTTGCCGTGACCGATTTCGCGGCGTCCCGGGGAGCCCATGCGGCCGGTTTCACCGACGGAGTAAGGCGGGAAGTTGTAGTGCAGCATGAAGTGAGACTTCACGGTGCCTTCCAGAAGATCGATGAACTGCTCGTCTTCGCCGGTGCCGAGGGTGGCAACGACCAGGCCCTGGGTTTCACCACGGGTGAAGAGTGCGGAACCGTGCGCACGCGGCAGAATGCCGACTTCTGAAGAGATCGCACGGACAGTCGACAGGTCACGTCCGTCGATACGGGTGCCGGTGTCGAGGATCGCGCCACGAACGATTTCAGCTTCCAGTTTCTTGAACTGCTCGCCCAGAACGGTGCTTTCGACGGCTTCGCCTTCGGCAGCGTTGGTGATCAGCGCTTCAACGACCTTCGCCTTGGCAGCGTCGACTGCGTTCTTGCGGTCGGTCTTGGACGTGATCTTGTAAGCGGCAACAAGCTCGGCTTCGGCCAGAGCCTTGACCTTGCCGAACAGCTCGGAATGATCCGGCAGGACCAGCTCGCGCGGTTCCTTGGCAGCGGTTTCAGCCAGTTTGATGATCGCGTCGATCACCGGCTGGAAGCCCTTGTGGCCGAACATCACAGCGCCGAGCATGATGTCTTCGTTCAGTTCCTTGGCTTCGGATTCAACCATCAGAACGGCGTCATTGGTACCGGCAACAACCAGATCCAGCGAGGATTCCGGCATGTCGTCGACCAGCGGGTTCAGCACGTATTCGCCGTTGATGTAGCCAACGCGCGCGCCGCCGATCGGACCCATGAAGGGAACGCCCGACAGGGTCAGAGCAGCGGAAGAAGCCACCATCGCCAGGATGTCCGGAGCGTTTTCCAGATCGTGCGACAGAACGGTGATCACCACCTGGGTGTCGTTCTTGTAGCCGTCTGCGAACAGCGGGCGGATCGGACGGTCGATCAGGCGGGACGTCAGCGTCTCGTGCTCCGACGGACGGCCTTCACGCTTGAAGTAGCCACCCGGGATCTTACCAGCGGCAAATGCCTTTTCCTGGTAGTTCACGGTGAGCGGGAAAAAATCCTGGCCCGGCTTCGGAGACTTGGCGGAAACAACCGTCGCCAGAACCTTCGTTTCGCCATAGGTCGCCATGACGGCGCCGTCGGCCTGACGGGCAACCTTGCCCGTTTCGAGGACGAGCGGGCGTCCGCCCCACTCGACTTCTACACGATGAATATCAAACATCATCTGTCCTTACAGCTTTGCCTGCCTTTGGCTGCTTTCGGTACAGCACGGTCATGGCAGACACATTCCCGGTCGGCCCCGTATGGGCCGGTTACCGGCGGACAGGTCACGGGCAAGACGACGAGCTGCTTTCGGCTCAAGACGGAAAGAAGCCGGCAATCCTGCCCCATGACGTGTCACGAGGTCTCTATAGAGCGTTCCATTCGAATTTGAAACACTCAAAGCTCTTTCGCGGAACAAAGACCCGAAGTGGATCAGTGTTTTGCCCGCAAGAGCTGCGTCCGGCAAATGCCGTCACGCAATACAAAAACGCGGCGGGTTCTCACCCACCGCGCTTTCAGGTTCTGAGTTCTTAGCGGCGAATGCCAAGACGCGTGATCAGCGACTTGTAGCGTTCTTCGCTCTTGCCGCGCGTGTAGTCCAGAAGGGACCGGCGCTGCGCAACCATTTTCAGAAGACCGCGGCGGGAGTGGTTATCCTTGCCATGACCCTTGAAGTGTTCGGTCAGGTTGTTGATCCGCTCGGTGAGGATCGCGACCTGTACTTCCGGGGAACCGGTGTCGCCTTCTTTGATGGCGTATTCCTTGATGAGCTCAGCTTTGCGCTCTGCAGTAATCGACATCGCTCTTTCCTTTCAAAGAGTGGGGTCCGTTGACCGGACACGTTGAAATGCCGGAGACCGGCCTGATCCGGATGTTTCCAGAGCCGAGATGTCGTTCAGCAAAGGATCCGTCCGGACGAATTGAACATCAGTGCCCAATGGCGGCGGAATATGGCGGAAAACCCTTCGAAAATCCAGAGGTTTCTCAGGTTTTTTCGCCACACCAGAATTTACAGGTGAAACACCCTGGTCGGCTGGAACCGGCCCTTGTCAATTGAGCCGATGGCAACCGGCACGCTGGCGTGGCTGGCAAAGGCGACTTCCGTGTTGAGCGGAGCATCCCGGCCGCGTAGCAGCACGGCCATGCCTTTGCGGATCCTGGCGGCGTCATCGAGCGAAACGGGTACCTCGATCAGATTGTCCATCGCCTCACGAACCGGCAGGACGAACTCCTCGACCAGAGCCTCGACGCCGGCGCCTTCCTCAAGCGCCTCGGCTGCTTCCTGGATTTCGTCCAGCCCGATCAGGTCCTCTTCGGCGAACGGACCGACCAGCAAACGGCGCAACTCGGTCACGTGACCGCGGCTGCCGAGCCGGCGGCCGAGATCGCGTGCGATGGCCCGCACATAGGTGCCCTTGCCGCATTCAGCCTCGAAGACGGCGCGGTTCTCATCCGGACGTTCAACCAGATCCAGCCGGTGCACGTCGATCGGACGGGCTTCCAGTTCGACTTCCTCACCGTCACGCGCCAGATCATACGCCCGTTCACCGGCGACCTTGATGGCGGAGAATTTTGGCGGGACCTGCATGATCGTGCCGACAAACTCGCCAAGGACTGCCGAGATTTCATCCGCACTCGGCCGCACGTCGGACGTTGCAACCGCCTCGCCTTCGGTGTCGTCGGTATTGGTTTCCACGCCCCAGGTCACCTCGAAACGGTAGACCTTGCGGCCATCCATGACGAAGGGCACGGTTTTCGTGGCTTCGCCGAAGGCAACCGGCAGGAGGCCGGACGCGCGCGGATCAAGCGTTCCGGCATGGCCTACCTTTTCCGGCGAGAAGATCCGCTTGATCTTGCCAAGCGCCTCGTTGGAGGAGATGCCATATGGCTTGTCCAGCACGAGCCATCCGTTGATTGCGTTCTTTTTTCTTTTGAATTGTTTTTGGCGTGCCATGAGTGCGTTTCAATACGTTTGCAATTGTTTTACGGCGACAAAAGAAACACTGACGGTCAGCCCCACCATCCATGCGCAACAGCGAGACCCTGAAGACATCAGCTTTCGTCAGCGATCATTCTTGAGTTTTTCAAGTCTGTTGTGGTCACAGTAAGTCACCTGGTTTCCAACTTTATGCGCCTTCGCCAAGTCGCATGCCCCACTTTGAATTTGCCATCTGCATCCGTTCTGGTGACTGCATGCCTTGACCCTGGCGGGTTATCTTTTGATGCGTCTGATGGAGCCAATGCTGCCACCAACTCAATCTCTGCATTTGCAACCGGCATACCATCGTTTAACAGCACACCCGAAACCTCAGGCGCGAGGACGCGTAGAACGGAAAACACGACACATGCAGAGGTCGCTGCACCAAGTGCGATTGCTGCGATAGTTCTGAAGAGCGCCATCTTCTTTCACATCAAGTGACTTGCAGACACGGCACACATTCAAGTCGACCGACCAGACAAATTCAGTTTTCCATTTCCCGGCGAGGCTACAATTACCGAGGGCTAAGAACTCGAATTCACGCAATTTCGAATTGAATCGTGAATTGTGGTTTCAGCGCGGCAATCAGTCCTTGGTTGGGTCGCCGTCCTCGTCCGCGTCGAGATCGCGGGAGACTTCCGGGGAATGCAGCAGCGTGCCGATGCGGTCGTCGTCGTCGAACCTGGTGTCGAGAACGAAGCGCAGGTCCGGCATGTATTTCATGGTCAGCCGGCGGGACACCTGGCCGCGCAGATATTTGGCGCTGCGGTTCAGGGCCTTTTCGACATTTTCAGCGTTGACGCCCCCAAGCGGCATCACTAGGCAGGTGGCCAGGCGCAGGTCCGGCGTCATGCGCACTTCGGGGATCGTGACGATCACCCCGTCGAGATCGGGGTCGGAGAACCGACCCCGGGTCAGAATATCGGACAGCTCCTTGCGGACCGTCTCGCCAACGCGCAACTGGCGCTGGGAGGGGCCGCGGCTGTCCTGTCCGTGTTGTCTTGCCATTTTGTTGTTCCTGCATCTCTGGCAGCGCAATGCGTCCCGACGTTTCGGGTGCCGTTGGCGGACCGGTCCCAGCGATCCGCGCCATTGCCGGGCCTGAAGCGCGGACGGTGGCGAGACCATTTGGATGGTGCGAATACCACGGCCGAGCCATGGCATGACGGCGTTACCTGCGACCAGATACGACGTCAGCGGCTTAATTGAATAAGCCGCTGACATCAGTTTCAAGTAAATTTCTGACTTCGATCAGAGTGTCCGTGCGATCTGCTCGACGCGGAAGCACTCGATGACGTCGCCCGGACGCATGTCCTGGTACTTGACGAAGTTCATGCCGCATTCCTGACCGGATTCGACAGACTTGACCTCGTCCTTGAAGCGCTTGAGCGTGCCCAGTTCGCCTTCGTGGATGACCACGTCGTCGCGAATGAGGCGAACGTTGGCGCCACGTTCCACGACACCTTCGGTGACCAGACAGCCTGCAACCTTGCCTACCTTGGAGATGTGGAAGATTTCCTTGATCTCCGCATTGCCGAGGAAGGTCTCGCGGCGCTCCGGCGACAGCATGCCCGACAGGGCCGCCTTGATGTCATCGACCAGGTCGTAGATCACGTTGTAGTAACGGATCTCGATGCCTTCGCGGCTTGCCGCTTCACGGGCCTGCTTGTTGGCACGCACGTTGAAGCCGATGATCGGAGCCTTGGAAGCGAGCGCCAGCGTGACGTCGCTTTCGGTGATGCCACCGACACCGGACAGCAGGATGCGTGCGCCGACTTCCTCGTTGCCGAGTTCGTTGAGCGCATGGGCAATCGCTTCCGCGGAGCCCTGCACGTCGGCCTTGAGCACCAGCGGGAACTCTTTTTTGCCGGTTTCCTGCAGACGGTTCATCATCTGCTCGAGCGAACCACGCGTACCGGAGGCGACCACGGAGGCCTTCTCGCGGATCTGGCGCTGACGGTAGTCGGTAATTTCACGGGCGCGGGCTTCGTTGTCGACGACCGCAACCATGTCACCGGCTTCCGGCGTGCCCTGGAAGCCCAGAACCTCGACCGGTTTGGCCGGACCGGCTTCCTTCACCTGGTTGCCATTCTCGTCGAGCATGGCGCGGACGCGGCCCCACTCGGCACCGGCAACAAGAATGTCGCCCGGCTTGAGAGTGCCCTTCTGCACCAGAACGGTGGCAACCGGACCGCGACCCTTGTCGAGCTGCGCTTCGATGACGATACCTTCCGCCTTGCGGTCCGGATTTGCCTGGAGTTCCAGAACTTCGGATTGCAGCAGGATCATTTCCAGAAGCTTGTCGAGGCCCTGGCCACTCTTGGCCGAGACTTCCACATCGATCACGTCACCGCCCATCGATTCCACAACGAGGCTCTCGCTGAGAAGTTCGGTACGGACGCGGTTCGGATCGGCTTCCGGCTTGTCCATCTTATTGATGGCCACGATGATCGGCACGTCGGCAGCCTTGGCGTGCGCAACGGCTTCCTTGGTCTGCGGCATGACGCCATCGTCGGCAGCAACAACAAGGATCACGATATCGGTCGACTTTGCACCGCGAGCACGCATCTGCGAGAACGCAGCGTGGCCCGGGGTATCGATGAAGGTGATCTTGTTGCCGTCCTGATCGACCTGATAGGCGCCGATGTGCTGGGTAATGCCGCCGGCTTCGCCGGTGACAACCTTCGACTTGCGGATCGCATCGAGCAGCGAGGTCTTGCCGTGATCGACGTGACCCATGATGGTCACGACCGGAGGACGCGGCAGCAGGGTGGACGGTTCGTCTTCCGTGGTGAACAGACCTTCTTCAACGTCTGCTTCAGACACGCGCTTGACCGTGTGGCCCATTTCCTCGGCGATCAGTTCGGCGGTATCGGCGTCGATAACGTCGTTGATCTTGAGCATCTGGCCCTGCTTCATGAGAAGCTTGATCACGTCCACGGCGCGCTCTGCCATACGGTTGGCGAGTTCCTGGATCGTGATGGCTTCCGGCAGAACGACTTCACGCATGATCTTCTCACGCACGACCTGCTGCTGCCCGCGCTTCGCCTTTTCCTGGCGACGGCGCATGGAGGCCAGAGACCGCGCACGCTGGCCGTCGTCGCCACCGGTGGCGGCGGAGATGGTCAGCTTGGAGCGGCGGCGATCGTCTCCGGTGCGCGGACGCGCGGCGGGAGCCGGAGCCTGCTTCGGACGCTTGACCGCACGAACGCTCTTGTTGTTGCGATCGTCTTCTTCGGATTCTCCGCGTTCGGGTTTCGCACGTGCGGCCGGAGCTTCCGGCGCCTTGCGCTTGCCCATGTCGTCAAGGCTGGGCGGCTTGCCGCCGTCGGCGTGAGCCGGCTTGCGAACCACGGTGCGACCGGTTGCTTCCTTGCGCACGGGCGCAGCAGCTTCCGTTGCCGCTTCGGCAACAGGTTCGCTCTTCGGTTCGGCCTTGGCCTGTTCCGCAGCCTGTAGAGCTTCTTCGGCTTCACGCTTTGCGCGCTCTTCCGCTTCCACCTTGGCGCGGGCCTCTTCTTCGGCCTGACGCTGCGCGGCTTCAACAGCCCGGCGCTTGTCTTCTTCTTCGCGGCGCTTGCGGTCTTCCTCGTCGCGCACCTTCGCCATCTGAAGGGCTGCCGCACGGGCTGCCGCTTCTTCCTTGGTCAGGGTGCGCAGAACGTTGCCGTTGCCCTTTTGGCGCTGGCCGGAGGCAGACCGGCGGGCCTGCTTGGTCGCCTGTGGATCTGGCTGTGGCGGCGTACGCGGCGCTTCAGCCGGCCGCTCGAGGCGCTGTGTTGTCGGCGCAGGAGCTTCTGCTTTCGCTTCCTGCCCCGGGAGTACAACACGACGCTTCTTCTTTTCCACGACGACGGCTTTGGTCCGGCCATGCGAGAAGGACTGCCGAACAGTTCCCTGATCGCCACCGCCGCGCTTTAGGCCAAGCGTTTTGCCACGCTCAACGCTGATTGTCTTGTCGCCTGGATTTTTCGTATCGCTCATATTGCCTTCAGTCCTGCGCAACCGCCTTTTCAAGCGTTGCCATTATCGCTGCTTGCCCCGGAGGAGTTGCGAAAACGCTCCAGGTCACGCACCCGCGACAGGAAGTTTTCGCTCGCCTGCCCCGCAAGCAGTGCAGCATGTATCACATTTGACCGGCCCAATGCCAAATCCAATTGGTCCGAATCGAACAAACGGACGATTTGGCATCCGTTTGCGTGTTCCTGAGTGCCGGCAGCCAGTGCCGCCAGCTTCCTTACCCCGTCTTCTGCAGCGTCCGAGGCATGGACCAGCCCGGCGACATCTTCCTGCCGCAGAGCTGCTTCAACTTTCGCATATCCCGTTACCAGCTCGCCGGCCTTGCGCGTCATGGAGAGCGCTTGCAGCGCCGATCGTTCCATGAGCGCATCAACCCGATCCGCCAGTCCCGGCTCGACAGAGGCTTCCCCTTTAAAACCCCTGCCGAAGACCTTTTTCCGGTCCTTTTCGGCAACAGCCACGACTTCTTTCGTGGCGGTTATCCAAACACCACGCCCTGGAAGAACCCGCTTCAGATCCGGAACCACCTCGCCTTGCGGGTCGAGGACGAACCGGATCAGCGCACTGACGGGCTGAACCTCCCGGGTCACGGCACATTGCCGTTCGGTCGGCTCACTCTTCCTGGGCACGCTGCCACTCCTTTAGATCAACCTGCTTTCCGGTGCGAACACCTTCGGCGCAGAAAAGTTGATCGAACTTGCGAATTCGAAGCTGCCGATCGGCCGGGGCCAGACCGGAAGCCTCATACAGGAGGCTTTTGCCTCTCTCGTTACCCGTTCAGGATCGCGCCGCCCTGCGGCTCTTCTCCAACGGTCTCGGCCATTTCGGCCTCGTCTTCTTCTTCGGCTTCTTCTGCCTCAGCCTGAGCTGCGAGTTCTTCCTCGGTGATCCAGCCGGCGGCCAGACGGGCGGCCATCACGACGTTTTCCGCTTCAGCGCGGGACATGTCGAATTCCGAAAGAGCACCTTCGAAGCGCTTGGTTTCGCCGTCCTTGCGTTCGGTCCAGCCGACGAGATCGTCAGCAGCGCAACCGGCGAGGTCTTCCATCGTCTTGATGTCGTCCTTGCCCAAGGCAACCAGCATAGCCGTTGTCAGGCCATCAATCGACCTCAAGTCGTCGGCAACACCGAGCGAAATACGCTCTTCGTCGAGTTTTGCTTCCAGCTCGGCCAGGTAATCCCGGGCACGTGCCTGGATTTCGACGGCGGTGTCGTCGTCGAAGCCTTCGATCATGGAGATCTCGTCGAGCTCCACATAGGCAACTTCCTCAACCGAGGTAAAGCCTTCGGTCGCCAGCAACTGTCCGACCATCTCGTCCACGTTGAGGGCTTCCATGAACAGCTGCGAGCGCTCCAGGAATTCCTTCTGGCGGCGGTCGCTTTCTTCCTGCTCGGTCATGATGTCGATGGCCCAGCCGGTCAGCTGTGAGGCCAGACGCACGTTCTGGCCGCGGCGGCCGATCGCCAGTGATAGTTGGTCATCGGGAACGACAACTTCAATACGTTCGGCGTCTTCGTCCAGAACAACCTTGGCAACTTCGGCCGGCTGCAGGGCGTTGACGATGAAGGTTGCCGCTTCTTCGTTCCACGGGATGATGTCGATCTTTTCGCCCTGGAGCTCGCCAACAACGGCCTGGACGCGGCTGCCGCGCATACCCACGCAGGCGCCGACCGGGTCGATGGAGCTGTCCTTGGAGATCACGGCGATTTTCGCGCGCGAACCCGGGTCACGGGCAACGGACTTGATCTCGATGACGCCGTCGTAGATTTCCGGAACTTCCTGGGCAAACAGCTTCGCCATGAACTGCGGATGCGTGCGCGACAGGAAGATCTGCGGGCCGCGCTGTTCGCGACGAACGTCGTAAATGATGGCGCGGATGCGGTCGCCCGTGCGGAAGATTTCGCGCGGGATCAGCTCGTCGCGGCGGACGATGCCTTCGCCGCGGCCAAGATCGACGATGACGTTGCCGTATTCGGCGCGCTTGACGACACCGTTGACGACTTCGCCGACACGGTCCTTGAATTCTTCGTACTGACGGTCACGCTCGGCTTCGCGCACTTTCTGCACGATAACCTGCTTGGCGGACTGGGCGGCGATACGGCCGAAATCGAGCGGCGGCAGCGGCTCGGCAATGAAGTCGCCAATGCTGGCTTCCGGATTGCGGGCCTGTGCATCATCAAGAGAGATGTCGGTGGAAACGTTCTCGACAGTGTCAACGACCTGAAGCAGGCGCTGCAAACGGATCTCGCCGGTCTTCGGATTGATTTCGGCGCGGACTTCCGTTTCCGTACCATAGCGGGAGCGGGCTGCCTTCTGGATCGCGTCTTCCATTGCATTGATGACGATCATCCGGTCGATGGATTTTTCCCGTGCGACCGCGTCAGCGATTTGCAGCAGTTCCAGCCGGTTCGCGCTGATTGCCATATTCCACTCCTCTTGCGCCAAGGATCGGTTCGGGCGCGTTCTTCTTCTTTCCCTTAGAGCCTGTGGCTCAGTTGGGCATGTTGTCCTGCGACAGCTCGTCATCCTGGCCACGGGCGGCAAGCGCCGCCTTTTCCGCCTGAAGAGCTGCGGTAATCAAGTCATCGGTCAGAACCAGCTTGGCTTCGCCGATGTTCTCCAGCGGCAGCGCCACGGTGTCCTCTTCACCTTCCCGCACATCGGGCAGCCGAAGGTTGGCCTTGCCGTCTTCCGCGCCGAGGAGCTTGCCCCGGAATCGCTTGCGGCCATCCAGCATGACGGCCATCTCGACCTTCAGCTCATGGCCTGCCCAGCGATTGAAATCGCCGGCCCGCACGAGCGGACGGTCGATACCTGGAGATGAAACTTCTAGATGATATGCCCGGTTGATCGGGTCTTCGACGTCGAGCGCAGGCGACACGGCCCGGCTGATGGTTTCGCAGTCCTCGACCGTCATGGTGCCGTCCGGGCGCTCCGCCATGATCTGCAGGGTGCAGCCGTTCTGAGCACTGATCTTCGTACGCACCAGTCGGTAGCCGAGGTCCTCGATGACCGGCTCCACAATTGCGGCAACACGGGCATCAAGACCCTGTTCCGTCACAATTCTCGGTTCGTGTGCGCTCACACTTGGCTCCTGTTGGCGGCCGTTACCGGCTCTTGAGCATCAGATGCACCTGATTGTCGATTTACATAGGGCAGTCCTGCTCGAACTCGTTGGTTTCCGGTTATGTAAGCAAAAAAGAGCGGGTCCCCGGCGGGCCCACTCTCAAAGTGCTCAGATAAGCCGTTTGAGGTGAAACACGGGCTGTATAACGCCAAAGGGGGCAAAAAGGCAAGAGGCCGGGCCAAATTCCTCAAAGAAGTTGGCGCCAGTCCGGAATCCCCCGATAAACGGCAGCAAACGCGCCGTTCTCCGCGATGCGCCGCTACACCCTGCGGAAAGTCAGGTAGCGTCCGATACGCCCCTCGCGGATGGCCTTCGCCTCGTAGCGTGTACTCGGCCAGCCTTCCCAGGGTGTTTTCCAGTCGGACGCTGTTTCCGCCGCCCATTCGAACGCCGCATGGTCGCGGCAATGGCGCAGTGTCCAGTCGACGTAGGTATCGATGTCGCTGGCAAAACGGAATTCGTGGCCGGGCTTGATGGCACGGGCATAGCGATCGAGATTCTGTTCGTTGATGAACCGGCGCTTCCAGTGGCGCTTTTTCGGCCAGGGATCCGGATAGAGCTGATAGGCCAGGTCGAGACTTGCCTCGGGCAACCAGTCCAGAACATTGACGGCATCATCATCGTAAAGGCGGATATTGCGGAACCCCTCCCCCACGACGGCATTCACGGCCTTGGCCATGCTGCCGACGAAAGGTTCGACGCCGATGAAGCCGACACGCGGATTGGTTCTGGCCCGGTGAAGCAGATGCTCACCGCCACCAAAGCCGACCTCCAGACACACCTCGTCGACATCCGCGTCAAAGAGGGTCTTCAGATCCTCCGGAGCGGGTGTTGCCAGGTCCAGCGCCAGGCGCGGCAGTTCGTTTTCCATCAGCGCCTCACGGCGCGGGCTCAACGGCTTGCCCTTGCGGCGGCCGTAAAAGGAACCTTCGTAGCGGTCAGTCATAATTCAACTTCAAAACGACAGATCGCCGGCACTGAACCGGCGATCTGCTTCACTTCTTCCATGTTCAGCGTAGGCGCAGCTTATCCCGCAAGCGGGCGCAGCGCGTCAACCAGATCCGTCTTTTCCCAGCTGAAGCCGCCATCGGCCTCAGGTTCGCGGCCGAAGTGGCCGTAAGCGGCGGTGCGCTCATAGATCGGGTTGTTCAGCTTCAGGTGCTGGCGGATGCCGCGCGGGCTGAGGCCCATGACATCGCGCAACGCTTTTTCCAGCTTGGCTTCATCGCAACGGCCGGTACCATGCAGGTCGACGTAGACCGACAGAGGCTCCGGAACGCCGATGGCGTAGGAAAGCTGAATGGTGCAGCGGTCGGACAGATCGGCTGCAACAACGTTCTTGGCAAGATAGCGCGCCGCGTAGGCTGCAGAACGGTCCACCTTGGTCGGGTCCTTGCCGGAGAATGCGCCGCCGCCATGCGGAGCCGCACCACCGTAGGTGTCGACAATGATCTTGCGGCCAGTCAAGCCGGCATCGCCGTCAGGGCCGCCGATGACGAAGGCACCGGTCGGGTTGACGTGCCAGACGGTGTCGCCGGTGATGAAGCCTTCCGGCAGTGCAGTGCGGATGTAAGGCTCGACAATGGCGCGTACGTCGGAGGAGGTCAGGGCCGGATCCAGATGCTGGGTCGACAGAACGATCGAGGTTGCCTCGACCGGCTTGCCGTCGACGTAGCGGACGGTTACCTGGCTCTTCGCGTCCGGGCCGAGCGCAGGCTCCTGACCGGATTTGCGGACGTCGGCCAGAAGACGCAGGATCTTGTGCGAAAACAGGATCGGAGCCGGCATCAATTCTTCGGTTTCACGGCAGGCGTAACCGAACATGATGCCCTGATCGCCAGCACCTTCGTCCTTGTTGTCGGCAGCATCAACGCCCTGGGCGATGTGCGCTGACTGCGCGTGAAGGTGAACGGCGATATCGCAGTTTTCCCAATGGAAACCATCTTGCTCGTAGCCGATATCCTTGACGGCCATGCGGGCAAGATGAGCGATGTAATCGTTGGTGATGGTTGACGGACCGCGGGTTTCGCCGGCGATCACGATGCGGTTGGTCGTTGCCAGGGTTTCACAAGCAACGCGCGCTTCCGGCATTTCCTTGAGGTAGGCATCTACAACCGCATCGGAAATACGGTCGCATACTTTATCCGGATGCCCTTCGGAGACGGACTCGGAGGTAAACAGGTAATTCTGACGTGCCATTGGCGATCGTCCTTCTGGGAATGAATATGACAGGAGCGGCGATTGTCATCGCCGCTCCGTCTGCATCAATCTTAGAAGTTCTTCGCCGCGTCAAGCGCGCGCGTGAATTTTGTCAGTCGTCGCCAGCCAGGGACCGGACCAGATCGACGATCCGGCGGCGTACTTTCGGGTCTTCAATCCGCACGAATGCCTTGTTCAGGGACAGGCCTTCGGAAGAAGACAGGAAGTCGACGACATAAGAGGTCGGCTGCGTTTCGCCGAAGCCTTCCGCCTCTTCAGGCGTACCGGGCGCATCTTCGAAGAAAAAGGAAACCGGGACTTTCAGAACGGTTGCGATGTGTTGCAACCGGCTGGCACCGATACGGTTGGTGCCTTTTTCGTATTTCTGGATCTGCTGGAAGGTGATGCCCAGACTTTCGCCAAGCTTTTCCTGACTCATGCCTAGCATCATGCGGCGAAGCCGGACGCGGCTGCCAACATGAATATCGATCGGATTCGGAGACTTTTTACTGGGCATCTGTGTCGCTCTTTCTTTTTCTCGCGGAAAAAGCCCGCTCGTTTTCGTTTGCACAAGCTCTCCTGACATCCCCCCACAGGCTCAAGAGACCGAAGTTTGCCCGCAACCTTTCACTTGTACATGAAGCAGCCTTCAATCGGCTATTTCACGGTTGTATCACAGTTTCTTCACTCAACTCAAACAAAAAATATCAATTTACACGCGAATCGCGGTTGTATTGGTAAAACCCGGCAAATACTACGATAAGAAACGAGATAACGAGCACGGGCAGATCGCCAAAAATGCCGTAGAGAGTATTGTCTAGTCTCTGCGGAAGCTTGGAATCGATCAGACCTTTTTCGAATATCGCGAGTTTCGCGACCACCTGACCTTTGGCATCAATCACCGCTGAAATGCCTGTATTTGCAGCTCTAATCAGCGGCAGGCCGGTTTCGATTGCACGTAAACGAGCCTGTGCGAGATGCTGATAAGGGCCGGGCGTCCGGCCAAACCAGGCGTCGTTGGTAACGTTCAGCAGAAAGTCCGGCCTTCTGGAAACACCGTCCAGAGATCCCGGAAAAATTGCCTCATAGCAAATCATGGGTAGAAAACTAAAACTTTCGGAGGTGGTCAGTACACGCGGTTGATACCCGGCTTCGAACCCATCCATGGGGCCCGCAAGGTTAGAAATTCCCAGTGATTCAAGCAGAGGTTTAAACGGAACGTATTCGCCGAAAGGCACGAGCCGAACCTTGTCGTAGATGCCCTGAACGGTGCCCTCGGTGCCGATGACGAAGACGCTGTTGAAGTAATCAGCCCCTCTCATGCCGGGCTCGGCCCGGATCGCACCGGTCACCAGTTCGGTCTTGTCACCGAGCGACTGACCGATCCGGAACAAGGCTCCCGGCTCCTGTGTCAGCAGGAAGGGAACGGCCGATTCCGGCCAGACCACCATGCGCGGCTGTCCGACGCGCGCGGCACCGCCAAGCGGCGCTTCGGTCATGTCGAGGAAGGTCTGAAAGATCTCGTCGCGCAGCTCCGGCCGCCATTTGTCTTTCTGATCGATCGATGGCTGTACGATTCGGATGTCGAGATCGGCAACGGGCAATGCCGTCTGCCAGAGCCTGACGGCGCCATAACCTGCAACCGCGGCCAGGGCAACCGCGGCAACGACAACGGCCGTCACGCGCTGGCGAAACGGGCGAGCGTCGGCCAGAACGGCCGGCGTCGAAAAGACCGCAACCACGAAGAAGGTGAGACCATAGAGCCCGACAAGACTTGCCGCCTGCGACACGCTCAGCGATCCGGACACGCCATAACCGAAGGCATTCCAGGGAAATCCGGTCAGGACATGGCCGCGCAGCCAGTCCGTCAGGGTCAGGCCGGCAGCAAGCACCAGGATGCGGCGAAACTGGTCACTCCAGAATATCGCGGCCAGCCCCACCCCAAGGCCCGTGAACAGCGCCAGTCCGACAGGCATTGCCAGCACGGCAAAGGGCATCAGCCAGGCAAAGCGCTCCGCTTCCACCAGAAACGCCGCGCCGATCCACCAAAGGCCCGAGAGAAAATAGCCGAAGCCGAACAACCAGCCGAGCGCGAAACCCGTGCGAAACCGCTGAACCCGCTTGCCGGGTGCGGGATCGACCGCTCCGTCCAGCATCCAGACCAGACAGGGAAACGTGACCAGAAGCACGAAAGTGAAGTCATAAGGGGGAAGCGCAAAGGCCGTCAGCGCACCGCAGGCGGCGCACAAGAGACGGCGCTGCCAGCCCCATGCCAGAAGAAAGGTATTTGGCAGGGCCGACAGGCGGTGTGACAACCATTGCATCAAAGAGCTTCCCCATACTTGCGGTCAGGAGATTTGTCGGCTCGCCGCAGTGGGGTCAAGGGTTAATACCAACGGCGCGCGAAGAAGTGGCTTCGAGACGACGGGCCATCGGCACCGTTGGCAAGCATCCTTTTGGTTGGTTTCGGCGTCCGGCCGCTCATCCGTTTCCGCTGGACGCAGCAACCTTGGTCTTGGTGCTTTCGCTGTCCTGGCTGCTCTCGCCGGAAACGGAATCGGTCCGCTTAGGACGGCGGCGAAGATCCGGCGGGCGCGCGTCGGCGCGGCGGCGGCGGATCTTCAGGCGCTTGATGCGGCGCGGATCCGCATCCATTATCTCGAATTCGAACCCGGGCACTTCATCCGGCACCAGCAGCAGCTCGCCGCGGACCGGTACGCGGCCAACGGAGACATAGAGCAGACCACCGAGCGTATCGACGTCCTCGGAAATCTCGCCGTCGTTCAGCTGCGTGCCGAGCGCTTCGTCGAGTTCTTCAAGCGGCAGACGCGGATCTGCGATCCACACGCCCTCGCCGGCGGCAGCCAGCATGGCTTCCTCGTCCTCGTCGTGTTCGTCTTCGATATCACCGACAACTTCCTCGACAAGATCTTCCAGCGACACAAGTCCGTCGGTTCCGCCGTATTCGTCGATCACCAGCGCCATCTGGATACGATCGGCCTGCATTTTCGCCATCAGGTCCGTCGCCGGCATCGACGGCGGCACGAACAAGAGATTGCGCAGCAGATCCGTGTCCTTCAGCGAAACCGACAGGTCGACGCAGGACAGGTCCAGGTCGGGCATGTTGTGACCGTTCCGCGCAGGCGCATTCGAATTGGACGGTTGAAAGCCGGTTGTATCGTTTTCATTGTCCACAGAAGTTGCAGGACGGTTCGAAGCACCACGTTCCGCGATATAGGCCATCAAATCCTTGATGTGGACCATGCCACGCGGATCGTCGAGCGTCTCTTCGTAAACCGGCATGCGCGAATGCCCGCTCGTCTGGAACAGTTCCATGACGCGGCTGAGGCTGGTTTCCAGATCGACCGCGTCGATATCCGCACGCGGGATCATGACGTCGTCGACGCGCAATTCACGCAGTCTCAGAATGTTGCCGAGGAGCATTCGCTCCTCCGGCGAGAAGGCAGCATCACCACCTTCGCGAGCAAGCTCGTCCTCCAGGTTCTCGCGCAAGCTCGAAGACTGGCGGCCCAAGCGCAGGAAGCGTTTGAGAAGATCGAGAAAGGCCGCAGGTTTCTGCGGCTTCAGCTGTTGCGGGTCTTCCCCGTCCTGGTCCTGTCCGGTGCTGGCAGGCTTCTGCCCGGTTGCCGGACTTTGCGGTTCAATTGAGTTCATCATCCATCAATCAAGAACATCACATCCCATGATGCCACTTAACCGCCGTCGGCCACAAGTGGCCTGTCCGCGTAAGGGTCATCGATGCCAAGAGACGCCAGAATGGACTTCTCAAGGCTTTCCATCAGTTCCGCCTCTTCACTTTCCTGATGATCATAATCGAAAAGGTGAAGCAAACCGTGAACAGTCAGATGGGTAAGGTGATCGGAAAATTCAATTCCAAGGTCTACAGCTTCCGCCGCGACGGTTTCATAGGCGAAAACGACGTCCCCCAGAAGGGGGCCATAAACGTCGCCTTGCGGATCGCTGCCGGGAAAGGACAGGACGTTCGTTGCCTTGTCCTTGTCGCGCCATTTCGCGTTCAGCTGCCGGATCGACGCGTCGTCGGTAAACAGCAGCGAGACTTCGGTTCCCTCCAGCACTTCCAGATCCGCCCCTGCAAAGGCAGCGGTGATGGCCTTTGCAGCTATTGCCTCCAACTGGCTTTCCGCCGGCCAATCGCCTGCTTCTATCGACAGGTCTATCTGAAAACTATCAGGCAATCGGTCTGGCATCGTCGGCAAGGGCTTTTCAGGAATTTGCGGCTTCACGAGGGCGCGCAGAGGCACCGTCGCGGTCCGCACCACGTTGTCGCTCGGCAAAGCGGCGCTCGCGCGCTTCCGATTCTTCCCGAGAGGCGTTGTCGTAAGCGGTCACGATCCGTCCGACCAGCTCGTGACGGACAACGTCCTTCTCGTTGAAGCGGATATGGGCAACTTCCGGAATGTCCGTCAAAAGCCCCAGCGCTTCGCGCAGACCGGACATCTGTCCTGACGGCAGGTCGATCTGGCTCGGATCGCCGGTGACGATCATCTTCGAACCTTCCCCAAGACGCGTCAGGAACATCTTCATCTGCATGGAGGTCGTGTTCTGCGCCTCGTCGAGCAGCACCACCGCGTTGGAGAGCGTGCGGCCGCGCATGAAGGCGAGCGGCGCCACTTCGATCATGCCGGACTGCAAGCCACGATCGACCTTCTCGGCAGGCATCATCTCGTAAAGCGCATCGTAGATCGGTCGCAGGTACGGATCGACCTTGTCCTTCATTTCACCCGGCAGGAAGCCGAGGCGCTCACCGGCTTCCACGGCGGGACGGGACAGGATCAGACGGGCCACATCGCCGCGCTCCAGAAGAGCTGCTGCATAGGCAACCGCCAGAAAGGTCTTGCCGGTACCGGCCGGGCCGGTTCCGAAAATCAGGTCGGCCCGATCCATCGACCGGATGTAGGCATCCTGGGTCGGTGTGCGGGCGACGATCGTTTTCCGGCGGGTCGCGATCTGGGCGAAGGCCAGCCGGGACTTCGGCTCCAGCGTCGGCAACGGCAGCTGCGCTTCCGCAGCCGCTGCCATGCGCAGCGCGCCGTCGACATCACCCGGGTGGATTTCCTGCCCCTGCAGCAAACGCTGATACATGGCTTCCAGAGCCGTGCGCGCCTGGGCGCAGCCAACCTGGCTGCCTTTCAGTGTCACCTGGTTGCCCCGGGCAATCGCATCGATCCCAAGACGCTGCTCGATCAGCGCAAGGTTCTGGTCGAATTGCCCAAACAGATCTCCGATCAGCCGGTTATCTTCAAAGGCAAGAACAATATGGGTCATGTCGGAGGCCGAACCGGCCGCAGAGGATTGTACCGAAGACTTGCGGGATGAAGAGTGGCTGTCGCGCGTCAAATGACGTCTCCTTTAGGCCGCCGGAGCCGGGATGCGTCCGGACCTTCCAAGATCATCTTGCCCCGCAATCAGCCGCCCGAACAGGGAATTGGACCCGATGTCGACGATTTCCACCGCTTGTATCGACCCGATGAGGTCTTCAGGTGCATCCAGTTGCACCGGCTGCAACCACGGCGACTTCCCAACCAGCTGTCCGGGATTGCGGCCGGTCTTCTCCAGAAGCACATCGCAGGTCATGCCCAGACGCGAGGCGTTGAACGCCTTCTGCTGCTCGGCAACCAGCGCCTGAAGCGCGGCCAGCCGTGCGGACTTGACGTCCTCCGGCACCTGTTCGTCCATGGATGCGCCGGGCGTACCAGGCCTGGAACTGTATTTGAACGAGAAGGCCGAGCCGTAGCCGACCTGTCGAATCAGATCCATCGTGTCTTCGAAATCCTGGTCACTCTCGCCCGGGAAACCGACAATGAAATCGCCTGAGAGCGCAATGTCGGGAGATACCTCGCGAATGCGGTCGATCAGGCGGAGATACTCATCGCGCGTGTGCCGGCGGTTCATCGCCTTCAGGATCTTGTCGGACCCGGACTGCACCGGCAGGTGCAGATACGGCATCAGGCTTTTCAGGTCCCGATGCGCCTCGATCAGGTCATCATCCATGTCGCGCGGATGGCTGGTGGTGTAGCGCAGCCGGTCCAGACCGTCGATTTCCGCCAGACGACGCAGCAACCGGCCAAGACCCCAGACGGCACCTTCCGGCGATGTGCCGTGATACGCGTTGACGTTCTGGCCCAGGAGCGTGATCTCGCGTACCCCGGCCGCGGCCATGCGTTCGGCTTCGCTGACGATCTGTTCGACAGAGCGGGAGACTTCGGCCCCGCGCGTGTAGGGAACGACGCAGAAGGTGCAGAACTTGTCGCAGCCTTCCTGCACAGTCAGGAAGGCGGATGGCGGGCGTTTGAGAACCTGCTTTTCGGCACGTTCCGACAAGTGATTGAACTTGGCGTCGATGTCGAACTCGGTCTCGACAACCTTGGAGCCTGCGCGGGCCTTTTCCAGAAGGGACGGCAACTGATGATAGCTCTGCGGGCCCACCACAAGATCGACAATCGGCGCCCGGCGAGAAATTTCCTCGCCCTCCGCCTGCGCAACGCAGCCGGCGACACCCACCATCATGTCCTTGCCGGATTTAGCCCGCTCTTCCTTGACCTTGCGGATGCGGCCAAGCTCCGAATAGACTTTCTCGGCTGCCTTTTCACGAATATGGCAGGTGTTCAGAATGACAAGATCCGCGTCTTCCAGATCGTCCGTCGCCTCGAATCCTTCCGGTGCCAGCACATCGGTCATGCGCTCGCTGTCGTAGACGTTCATCTGGCAGCCATAGGTACGCACGAACACCTTGCGGGTGTTTCCGCCCTTGCGGGCGTCTGTCATATCGGCGGCGGAAACGGCGGTGACGTTCGTTTCCATGTCTTGTTCAGGGCGGCTTGTCATTCGCTCCTCGTGGGGCTCCTCATGGCCTTGATACGCTGGCCTTTTTCAGGCGGCCGGATGTCGTGAATGTCGGTACCTTCATCGGGCAGTTCACCCGGCACAGGCACAGGATCGATCCGTCCTTCATGCCCGGGACCCGCGCCTGAGACCGGCGGCGGACGGCACCTTGCAAATTCAGGCGCCAGCTTTAGCGGTTTTTTCCGCGTTTGAGAAGAACTCGAGTGTCTCGATTTCGCTGAAATCTTCGGTGTCGACCGGCTTTTGCAGCAGCGAGGCTATCGTCATCGCCCGAACCTCCGTTTCCAGACGGCGGGTCAGGGCTTTCCGGTCCGTTGTCCGGTCAACCAGAACCGGCTCGCCCCAGCGCACCACCACGTCGAGTGCACCGCGCGAAAAGATGCCCCACAGATGGCCGGCGAGTTCCATATCGCCATACCAGGCGACATGCGGCCGATGGGCCCGGCCCATCGGCAGGCCGTAGAAGCCCTGATAGGCGACCGAAAGCGGCTGCACCCAGACTTTCGAGGTTTCGTCCTCGCCGACCGCACGGGTGGCGGCGCCCAGTAGGGCCGAGCGAAACGGCAGGACGCAATTGCCGTCGTTGGAGGTCCCTTCGGCAAACAGGACCATCGCGTCGCCGGCAGCCATGCGATCGGCGATGGCATCGGCCACCTGGGCTGTTTCCGTGCGCCGGGTGCGATTGACGAACACCGTGCGCTGAAGCTTGGCGAACAGGCCGAAAATGGGCCAGCCGGAAACCTCGGACTTGGCGATGAAGGAGAGAGGCATCAGCGAGCCGACCACGGTGATATCGACCCAGGATGCGTGGTTGGAGGCGATCAGCAACGGCCGGTCCACGGCAGGGGCCCCGATCTGCTCGATCTTGATGCCCACGAGCCGGGTGGCGATCCGGTGCCAGAGCTGGGGCAGTTTTCGCTGCATCTTCAGCCCGAGCTTTACCGCCAGCCACTGAAGCGGGATCAGCACCAGCGAGACCAGCGTCAGAAGGAAGATGATAACCCCGGCCTTGAGCTCAGCCATCGCCCTGATTATCCTTCGGGACATCGAGCGGGACGCCATAAAGTTCCAGCCGGTGATCGACCAGACGGTAACCCAGCTTCTTGGCGATGAATTCCTGCAAGGCCTCGATTTCCTCGTTGCGGAACTCGATGACCTGACCGGAGCGCAGATCGATCAGATGGTCGTGATGCTCGTCCGGAACGGTTTCATAACGCGACCGGCCGTCACGAAAATCGTGCCGTTCGATCATGCCGGCGTCCTCGAACAGCTTCACCGTACGATAGACCGTCGAAATGGAAATGCCGGGATCGATCGCCACGGAGCGGCGGTAGAGTTCCTCGACGTCCGGGTGCTCGTCGGACGCGGCTTCGATGACGGAGGCAATGACGCGACGCTGTTCGGTCATGCGCATACCTTTTTCGATGCACAAGTCCGCTAGCGTTGATTGCCGCTCTTCCGCCATTGCGATGCCGTCCGCTGTCTGTTTCCGATACCGTATCCGTTTCCGCTACAGCGCTTAACCAAGATCGACGCGCATGACAAGCGCGGTGCCGTCTCCTCCACTGTCGCTGTAATAGCCTTTGCGGCTGCCGACTTCCTTGAAGCCGAGCGCCCGGTACAGCAGCAGAGCCGGTTCGTTGGCTGCGTCCACTTCCAGAAAAAGGTGTTTGCAACGTTCACCGTAGAGCCGAAACAGGCCGGCTTCCATCAGCTTCTTGCCGATGCCGCGGCCGCGCTGGCGCGGGTGAACCGCAATGGTGATGACCTCGGCTTCGTCAGCAACGGTGCGCACGATCAGGAAACCAAGCGGTGCGCGCGTGCCATAGGGGCTCGCCCGGCGTGCCACCAGAAACATCGTCCCGGCGTGCGCTTTCATCCGCGCAAGCTCGTCCGTATTCCATTTGTGCTTGAAACAAAGCGCGTGGATGTCGGCAATCTTCGGTAGATCCTCGTCCAGCGCCTCTTCTATCACCGGCGGCTGGGTCCAGAACCACCAAAAACTCATTGCCGTTCTATCCTTCCCTTCGTTTGCGGCGTCGCATCGGGCGGCCGCAAATAGAGTGGCGAAGGGGATGACCTCGAAGGATCGGCGGAGATCCCCAGTTCCGCGACATCCCGAATACCCGGGAAAGTGCTGCGGGACAATATCGCGCTTTCCGGAAGCCCAAGCTCCATCGCGATTTTTTCCGATGCCGATCCTGCCAATCTTATGTCCTTGGGCAGGTTCGCCGCAAGATCTGCGATGGTTCGGACACCGGCTTCATCGGCAGCGGTGCCGGACGCATGATAAAGCTGGCAGTAGACCTCGTCTGCCTTTCCCGTCAGCGCCACCAGCACGGGACCGCCGTCATCTCCCGGCACGGCGGAACGGGCAATGGCTGCCAGTGTCGTTACGCCGACAACCGGCTTTCCGAGCACGAGACCAAAGCCGCGGGCAACCGCCAGTCCGACGCGAAGGCCGGTAAAGCTGCCGGGTCCGATGGTCACGGCAACGCGGTCGAGCTCGGAAAAGGTGGTGGACGACTCGGCCATGACCTCACCGATCATGTCCATCAGCTTCTCGGCATGACCGCGGCCGATCTCCTCGCCGCACGCCTCGAAACACGCGGTTTCGTCACCGTCGTCGAGAACGGCGGCGGCGCAATTGGCAAGGGCTGTATCGATGGCGAGGACGCGCATTCCGGTTTGGCTCATGGTTTTCGTGTCCCACATGCCACTACCCCGCCCCGGCCCGCGAGTCGAGCGGGGCTTTGGACCTAAGTCCAAAGGGGGGCTTGCCTTCCACAAAGAATGGGAGTCGAAAATATTAAAGGCCCGGACAAGAGGCCGGGCCTTTGAAATTCTTCAGGAATGCTCCGATCAGATCGGGCGGACTTCCTCGACTTCCGGAACGAAGTGACGCAGCAGGTTCTGGATGCCGTGCTGCAGTGTTGCCGTGGATGACGGGCAGCCGGCGCAAGCGCCGCGCATGGACAGATAGACCACGCCTTCCTTGAAGCCCTTGAAGGTGATGTCGCCACCATCCTGCGCCACAGCCGGACGCACCCGGGTTTCCAGGAGTTCCTTGATGGTGCTGACGGTGTCTGCGTCACCTGCCTCGAAGAATTCGCCTTCCTCGATATTTTCCGCTTCGCTGGTGGCCATGACCGGCTGTCCGGACATGAACTGCTCCATGATCACGCCCAGGATGGCGGGTTTCATGTGCTGCCAGTCGGTTTCGTCCTTGGTCACGGTCACGAAGTCGTGGCCGAAGAAGACCGCGACCACGCCCGGCACGTCGAACAGTTTCTGTGCGAGAGGCGACACCCCTGCGTCCGTCCTGGAGCGGAAATCGTAGGTTCCCTCCGGCAGGACAACCCGTCCCGGCAGGAATTTCAGTGTCGCCGGATTGGGAGTGGCTTCGGTTTGAATGAACATCTTGTCTCGTCCTTGCGCTTCAGGTCGCGCCCATGTTGCCGGCTTCGTTTTGCGCCTCACCTCCATCGCAAAACGCCGATGAATGTTTCTAACGTATCTCTCGGCAGTTTGGAACCGTTAAAAACTAGATAGGTGCAGATCCTGCCTGGTCAAGCCGTCTTCTTGAATCCGGCAGCCCTGCGGTCGCTCTTCAAGCCAGCGCGGCGATGGAATCATCGTCCAGGTTACCCGGCACGATCGTCACCGGAATGGGGAAGGTTCCCGCGGATTTTCCGGCAATCGACGACACCAGCGGTCCCGGCCCTTCAGAGCCCGTGCTGGCCGCCAGGATCAGGATCGCGATGTCGGCATCCGCCTCGATCAGCTCCATGATCTCCTCGGCCTTTGTCCCTTCCCGCACCACCGATTCCGGTTCGGTACGGGCAACGGACCGCACGCGCTCGGCGGCTTTCGCAAGCGCTGCTTCGGCTTCTTCCTGGGCTTCCGCCCGCATGATGTCTTCAACCCCCAGCCAATGCTGGAAGTCGCCAGGCGCAATGATGAAGACCAGCGTCACGACGCCGCCGGTCCGGGCCGCCCGTTTCGCGGCATATACGATCGCCCGGTCACATTCGGGCGTCTCGTCGACCACGACCAGGAACTTCCGGCGGTGGCCTTCCTCGTTGCTTTTTCTGATAGCTACCATGGGCCGCATGCTGCCACCGGTCCGCGCACTCCGCAAGCGGCGAAATCGCCGCGCACGAAGCGCTCAACCGGTGTCTTTCCGCATGCCTCCTAGAGGATGAACTTCGACAGGTCGACGTTCTTGGCAAGGTCGCCGATGTTGTCGCGAACGAATTTGCCCGTGATCTCCACCTCTTCACCCGGACGGTCCGGCGCCGTGAAGGAAATCTCGTCGAGAATGCGCTCCATCACCGTCTGCAGGCGGCGGGCACCGATGTTCTCGACAGAGGCATTGAGATCAACCGCAATCGAGGCGATCTCGTCGATGGCATCCTCTGTAAAGTTCAGCGTGACCTTTTCCGTTTCCATCAGAGCCACATACTGCTTGATGAGGCTGGCTTCCGGTTCGGTCAGGATCGCGCGGAAATCGTCCTTGTCGAGCGCACGCAGCTCGACCCGGATCGGCAGGCGGCCCTGCAGTTCCGGCAAAAGGTCCGAAGGCTTTGCGACGTGGAATGCACCGGAAGCGATGAACAGGATGTGGTCGGTCTTGACCGGTCCGTGCTTGGTGGAGACGACTGTTCCTTCGATCAGCGGCAGCAGGTCGCGCTGCACGCCTTCACGAGAGACATCGGCTCCCGCACGGCCTTCACGGGCACAGATCTTGTCGATCTCGTCCAAAAAGACGATGCCGGAATTCTCGACAAGTGAGATTGCTTCTTCCACCACCTTGTCGTCGTCGAGCAGCTTGTCAGATTCCTCGTTGATCAGGAGCTGGTAGCTGTCGCGAACGGTGGTGCGTTTGGTCTTGGTCTGGCCGCCGAACGCCTTGCCCAGCAGATCGGAGACATTCATCACCCCGACGCTGGCACCCGGCATACCCGGCAGATCAAAGCTCGGCATCTGTGCCTGGGCCCGGACCTCGACCTCGATTTCCTTCTCGTCCATCTCGCCATTGCGCAGCTTGGTGCGGAAGCTGTCCCGGGTTGCCGGGCTTGCGTTCTTGCCGACCAGCGCATCCAGCACGCGTTCCTCGGCCAGCATGTGTGCCTTGGCCTTCACCGCTTCGCGCTTCTGGTCGCGCACCAGCGTGATGCCGGCTTCCACCAGATCACGGACGATCTGCTCCACGTCGCGGCCGACATAGCCGACCTCTGTGAACTTGGTGGCTTCCACCTTGGTGAAGGGGGCATTTGCCAGCTTTGCCAGACGGCGGGAAATCTCGGTCTTGCCGACGCCGGTCGGGCCGATCATCAGGATGTTCTTCGGCAGAACTTCCTCGCGCATCTGGCCTTGCAGCTGCTGGCGGCGCCAGCGGTTGCGCAATGCAATTGCGACCGCGCGCTTGGCATCTTTCTGGCCGACGATGTAGCGGTCGAGTTCGGAAACGATCTCACGCGGAGAAAAATCGGACATTGTTTAAGACACGCCTTCTTTACTTACGAGTTCCATCAGCAGGCAGTCGCCGGTGCGTCCCAGAAGCGCTTCGATCTCCTGAAAGCCCGCCTTGCGATAGGCCTTCAGGGCCCTGAGATTGGCCGGATCCGGATCGATGATGATCCGTTCGTGACCTTCCTCGCGCAACTGGCGGACAAACGCCTGCAAAGTTCTTGTTCCAAGTCCCCGGGACAGATCTTCCTCGAATGCAATCGAGAGGTCGACACCGACAGCCTCTGCCGGCAGCCGCTCCAGCCAGGGATAATCCGCCGCAAATGCGCTTCCCTGCTGATCGCCGACACACCAGACCTGGATATAGCCCTTGTCGGTGCCGTCTTCCTGAAAGATGAGAGGCCGGGTCGTATCCCTGCCTTCGACCATGTCCCGGATATTGCTCAACTCTTCGTCCGGATCGCCCCACCATTGCCGCCAGTGCGGCCGCGCCAACCAATTCGCCAGCATGGGCAAATCCTCGGCGGTGACGGGGCGAAACGAAATCATCGGCCTTTACTCGGCCGTATCCAGCGACTCGACCGTCACGCTGGCGTTTGTGTAAACGCAGATTTCCGCCGCAACCGCCATCGCCTTGCGGGCTATGGTTTCTGCGTCAAAGTCGGTATCTGCCAGGGCACGTCCGGCCGCAAGTGCATAGTTGCCGCCAGACCCGATACCCATGACGCCCCCTTCGGGCTCCAGGACGTCGCCGGTACCGGTCAGCACCAGCGACACGTTCTTGTCGGCCACCAGCATCATTGCTTCCAGTCGGCGCAGATAGCGGTCGGTCCGCCAGTCCTTGGCAAGTTCCACGCAGGCGCGCATCAACTGGCCGGGGTACTGTTCCAGCTTCGCTTCAAGGCGCTCGAACAGGGTGAAGGCATCGGCGGTTGCACCGGCAAAACCGGCAATAACCTCACCCTTGGCCAGCAGGCGTACCTTGCGGGCGGTGTGCTTGATCACGGTCTGGCCGAGGGAGACCTGGCCGTCACCGGCGATCACCACCTTGCCACCCTTGCGCACCATCATGATCGTCGTACCGTGCCACTGGGCCGGTTCGCGCGTTTCGCTCATTCAATCCTCTTGGCAATCTTCATGGTCATCTTGTCTGCCGCCCTATGTAGGCGGCAAATCCGGTATTTCCAAGCAGTCAATGGGATGCGGCCCTGTTAAGCTCGGCTATGAAGCCGACCGAAATCGGCTCAAGACACACATTTTCAGGGCGATTTCTGCCGGCAATTCGAAGCCTCAGTGCGACATCTCGATCCGGGTTGCCCGCAAAAGTGCGTCCACCAGCTTGTCGAGCTGGCCGCCTGCCCGTTCATCGGAAAGTTCGCCCTTGTCGTCGAACGCGCCCGCCGCCTTGGGTACGGCCACCATCTGCGGCAGGACCATTGCTCCAAGGCCGACTTCCAGAATGGTGCGCATGCCGATCAGACCGCGCATGCCGCCGAACGCGCCGGCCGAAGCTGCACCGAGTGCAAAGACCTTGGTCTTGTAGGGATCGCCCGGTTCCTTCACGCGGCTGATCCAGTCCAGGGTGTTTTTCAGCAGCGGCGAGATACCGGCGTTATATTCCGGACAGGACAGAAAAATGCCATCCTGCGCCAGGAACAAGCGTTTGAGTTTCCTGGCATTTTCCGGAACGCCATTCGTGTCCTCCAGATCGCCGTCGTAGATCGGCAACGGATAGTCCTTCAGCGACAGATGCGTCACCTGAGCATCCAGGATTGCAAGTTTCTTGGCGGCCAGCGCCGTCAGTCTGCCGTTGAAGGAACCGCTTCGGACCGAGCCCGAGCAAACGAGGATCTTCGGATTGCGCATCAGAACCTACCCTACATATGTCCGGCTCGCGCGTGGCACCGCAGTGAACCGCCTGAGGGCAAGTTTAGAGCGCTTTTCGGGAAATGGGAGTGCTTCCTGCCCGCTGTCCCCTGCCGTCTGAGCCCTCAATGGGCCTTGCGGTAAACCCAGACGCGTGCCGGAGGCAGGTTTTTCCAGACCCAGTCCGAACTGAAGACGGAGACAGAGCGGTTGTCCGGCTTCACCGGAGCGACCAGCCCGTAGGAAAACTGGATGAAGGGCGCGCCCGGTTTCAGAATTTCCAGAGCTTCCGCCAGCAGCGCCTTGCGGACCGTTTCCGGTCGCGTCAGCAGCGGCAGGGACGACACGATGCCATCAAGCGAATGGCGCTGGTCTTCCGCAGCCGACAGCGTATCGCCGGCGCGCGAGAGGGTGGCGCCAAGGGCGTAGGCATCACCCTGGACAATTTTCAGGCCGGGGTATCTGCGGGTCAACAGTTCGCAAAATTCCGGGCAATACTCGATGAGCCTGACCTGTTGGGAGGAAAATCCACGGTCAAGAATCGCCTTCGTGACGACGCCGGTTCCCGGCCCGAGTTCCACAACCCTTGAATGGGGACGCGGTGTCAGAAAGGACGCCATCTTGGCGGCGAGCTCTGGCCCGGAAGGGGCAACGGCACCGGTTCGAAGCGGGTTCTGAGCCCAGGAACGGATGAATTTGACTTCATCGAGCACCTTCGCCCGAACGGCACTTGCCTTCTCAAGCTTTTCCCGAAAAGCTTCCCGGCGCGAGCTATTGCGTTTCAGCATCTTTCCTCACTCACATCCCCCACGCGGGGAATATAGGAGTGATTGCAATAAGATGCCATGGGCAAGCGCACATATTGCACGCATACGTCACCCTTTGCAGACTGCTTATGCACCGAGATTATCGATGAAATCCTTCACCTTGGAGAAAAACCCAGCCGATTCCGGGTGATTTTCACCGGAGGATTCCTTCTCGAATTCCGCCAGAAGCTCACGTTGGCGTCGGGTCAGATTGGTCGGTGTTTCGACCGTGACCTGAATATACATGTCACCGTGCTGGCTGGAACGCATGATCGGCATGCCCTTGCCGCGCAACCGGAACTGCTTGCCGGTCTGGGTGCCTTCGGGCACCTTCACGCGGCTGGTCGACCCTTCGACCGTCGGCACGTCGAACTGACCACCCAGGGTCGCGGTCGACATGGAAATCGGCACGCGGCAGTAAAGATCGGCGCCGTCGCGCTGGAAAAGCTCGTGCGGCCTTATGGAGAGGAAGATATAGAGATCGCCCGCGGGGCCACCGCGCACGCCTGCTTCACCTTCACCTGCCAGCCGAATACGGGTTCCGTCCTCGATACCGGCCGGAATGTTGACCGACAGCGTGCGCTCCTGGGTCTTGCGTCCGGAGCCGCTACAGCTTTCGCACGGATCGGTAATCACCTGGCCGCGTCCCTGACAGCTCGGACAGGTGCGTTCCAGAGTGAAGAAGCCCTGCGCGGCACGCACGCGGCCTGCCCCGCCACAGGTGCGGCAGGTAGTCGGGCTGGTTCCGGGCTTTGCGCCCGAACCGGAGCAATCGTCGCAGGTAACGCTGGTGGGAACCTCTATCTCCACCGTCTTTCCGGTGAAGGCATCCTCCAGCGTGATATCCAGATTGTAGCGCAGGTCCGCGCCACGTTCGCGTCCGCCCGACCGGCGGCCACCGCCGCCACCCATGCCGAAGAATTCCTCGAAGATATCGGACATGGTGGAGGAAAAGTCGTGGGCACCGGCACCGCCGCCGCCAAAACCACCGTTTTCGAAGGCCGCATGGCCGAAACGGTCATAGGCTGCACGCTTCTGGCTGTCCTTCAGCGTGTCATAGGCCTCGTTGACTTCCTTGAACTTGGCTTCGGCGGCCTCGTCGCCCGGATTGCGGTCCGGGTGAAATTGCATGGCCATCTTGCGGTAGGCGCTTTTCAGCGCTTTTTCGTCCGCCTCACGCGAAACACCCAGCACCTCATAGAAATCACGTTTCGACATCAAGATCTTCCGGTCTTGTTGTTGCACCGCTGGCGGCCTGGCAAATGCCGGCGCCAATTACGGCGAAGGCGCCGCGCACAAGTGCCCTTTCATCAGGCAGTCGAGCGACCGGCGCCAGGATTGGACCAGCCAGCCGGAACACGGCTGGCTGGTATTTTTCGGTTATGCGGATTTTTTGTCGTCGTCTTCTTTGACTTCTTCAAAATCCGCATCAACGACATCGTCTTCGGCCTTGGCTTTCGGATCAGCTTCCTCGCCGTCTTCTGCCTGGGCGTCAGCCTGAGCTGCCTGATACATGGCTTCGCCAAGTTTCATGGAAGCTTCTGCCAGAGCCTGGGTCTTGGCCTTGATGTCTTCCAGGTCTTCACCTTCAAGAGCAGACTTCAGGGAGGCGAGCGCGGTCTCGATCGCGGACTTGTCGTCCTCGGAAACCTTGTCGCCGTAGTCCTTCAGGGACTTGTCGGTGGAATGAACAAGGGATTCGCCCTGGTTCTTGGCTTCCACCAGTTCCTTCCGCTTCTTGTCCTCATCGGCGTGGGATTCAGCGTCCTTGATCATCTGGTCGATGTCGCTGTCGCTGAGGCCGCCGGAAGCCTGAATGCGAATCTGCTGTTCCTTGCCGGTGCCCTTGTCCTTCGCGGACACGTTGACGATACCGTTGGCGTCGATGTCGAAGGTGACTTCGATCTGCGGAACGCCGCGCGGTGCCGGCGGCAGGCCGACCAGGTCGAACTGACCGAGGATCTTGTTGTCCGCAGCCATTTCGCGCTCACCCTGGAAGACGCGGATGGTCACGGCCGTCTGATTGTCTTCAGCGGTCGAGAACACCTGGCTCTTCTTGGTCGGGATCGTCGTGTTGCGATCGATCAGACGGGTGAAGACACCGCCAAGCGTTTCGATGCCGAGCGACAGCGGGGTCACGTCGAGCAGCAGAACGTCCTTGACGTCGCCCTGCAGAACGCCGGCCTGGATCGCAGCGCCCATGGCCACGACTTCGTCCGGGTTCACACCCTTGTGCGGGTCCTTGCCGAAGAAGGTCTTCACGGTTTCCTGGATCTTCGGCATGCGGGTCATGCCGCCGACCAGAACCACTTCGTCGATTTCACCGGGAGCAAGACCTGCGTCTTTCAGAGCGGCTTTCATCGGCTCGATGGTGCGCTTGACCAGATCTTCAACCAGCGACTCGAACTTGGCGCGGGTGAGTTTCAGCGTCAGGTGCTTCGGACCGGAAGCGTCCGCCGTGATGAACGGCAGGTTGATTTCGGTCTGGGAAGAGGACGACAGTTCGATCTTCGCCTTTTCCGCAGCTTCCTTCAGGCGCTGCAGGGCCAGCTTGTCGTTCTTCAGGTCGATGCCCTGGTCCTTCTTGAACTCGGACGCGAGGTAGTCGACGAGAACCATGTCGAAGTCTTCACCGCCGAGGAAGGTGTCGCCGTTGGTGGACTTCACTTCGAAGACACCGTCGCCGATTTCCAGGACGGAGACGTCGAACGTACCGCCACCAAGGTCGTAGACCGCGATGGTTTTACCGTCGTTCTTGTCGAGACCGTAGGCAAGCGCTGCTGCCGTCGGCTCGTTGATGATGCGCAGGACTTCAAGACCCGCGATCTTGCCGGCATCCTTGGTTGCCTGGCGCTGCGCGTCGTTGAAGTATGCCGGAACGGTGATCACCGCCTGGGTCACTTTTTCGCCGAGATAGCTCTCTGCGGTTTCCTTCATCTTCTGAAGGATGAAAGCGGACACCTGGGACGGGGAGTATTTGTCGCCGTTGGCTTCCACCCATGCGTCGCCATTGTCGGCCTTGACGATTTCGAACGGGACAAGCTTCTTGTCCTTGTCGACGGTCGGATCGCTGTACCGGCGACCGATCAGGCGCTTGACTGCAAAAAGGGTGTTGGTCGGGTTCGTGACCGCCTGGCGTTTTGCCGGCTGGCCGACGAGACGCTCGCCATCGTCGGAGAAGGCCACCATCGACGGGGTGGTGCGGGCGCCTTCTGCGTTTTCAATTACCTTGGAATCCTTGCCGTCCATGACGGCGACGCACGAGTTCGTCGTGCCGAGGTCGATACCAATGACCTTTGCCATATCTGCCTCTCTTTCTAGCAAACCGGATAGACCCAAAAAGGCGTCATTCCGGCTCCTCTCAGTTGGGTTCCGGGTTCCCCCGGACATCGCGCCAGAACGCTAGGCTCATGATTTGGCGCGAAGCTTGACCGCTATATAGGTGGATGAAACTTTGCCTGCAAGACATCTGTCCACTGACATTTCACAGACCTTCCGTTCTTCGCCGATATTTCTTCCCAGATCGTTACCAGCATTGTCAGCTTTGCGAATTCCACATGCAATCGGCACATGGAGGCGAGGTTTTGCTCAAACCTTGCGGACAATACGGTTAACATCGCCCCGTCACCGCAATGGCAACGCGGAAAGGAGACCCGAATTGCGAGATCCCAGCCTCTGGAATCGGCTTCAAGCCTGCCACCCGGACGATGTGGAAGCGGATTTCCCGTTCTCCGCGCGCCTTGCCCGAGACAATGGCTGGAGCAAAAGCTTTGCGGGACGGGTCGTTGTCGAATATCTGCGGTTTGCCTATCTCAGCCGGCTTGGTGAAGGCATCGTGACGCCGAGCGACGAAGTGGACCAGGCCTGGCATCTGCACCTGACCTACACCAGACATTACTGGGGCCCATTCAAGGAAGCGCTCGAAGGTCCACTGCATCACATGCCGACAAAAGGCGGTCCGGAACAGGAAGTCCGATTCCGGCAGGCCTATGCAAGAACGCTCCGGCTCTACCGGTCGGAATTCGGCGCCCCGCCTGTGGACATCTGGCCACCGGAGGAGATCCGGTTCGGCAACGCACCGGGCTTTGTCCGCGTGAATGCGCAGGATGTGTGGATCATCCGCAAGCCGGACTGGCCGAACCAGGTCGCAAGACTTGCCGGTAAGGCTGCGAATGCGCCCACCGCCGTCCACTGCGCCCTGCTGGCCGTCATGTCACTGCTTCTGGGCACCAGGCTGGCCTTTGCCCATGGCGAGGCGCAAGGCGATACCCTCATCGAGAGACTGCGCAACATGGTCTGGCACTGGGCCACCATGCACACGGCCGAGTTCCTTATTTCCCTGTTCATCATCGCCGTGGTGCTGATCATCCTCTTCAAGAAATCGACCGGTGGAAATTCTTCCGGATGCAGCTCAGGCTGCGGCACCAGCAGCAGCGGTGACGGAGGCGGCGGTGGCAGCTCCGGCTGCAGCGGTTGCGGCGGGGGCGACTAACGACCGGCGACAATTGACCATGCAGGAAATTCCCATAAACGGCCTGAGCGGACTTTATTATCTGCCGGGTTATTTCGACCGCGAGGGCCAGGAACAGCTCCTGGCACATATCCGAGCGATCGTTGCCGAAGCGCCCTTGTTCCAGCCGGTAATGCCTAAAACCGGAAAGCCATTTTCGGTGCGCATGAGCAACTGCGGGCCGCTCGGCTGGGTGTCGGATATCCGAGGCTATCGCTACCAGCCGGCGCACCCCGAAACCGGCCAGCCATGGCCAGCCATGCCGGATGCCTTGACGCACCTGTGGAAGGACGTTGCCGGAACGGCGCCACCACCCGAAGCCTGCCTGATCAATTTCTATGATCCCAGTGCCCGCATGGGCCTGCACCAGGACAGGGATGAACAGATGTTCGAAGCCCCGGTCGTCTCGGTTTCCCTGGGAGACACCGCCACCTTCCGTGTTGGCGGCGTGAACAGGAAGGATCCGACCAAATCCTTCCGCCTTCAATCCGGTGACGTCGTCGTACTTGGCGGTGAGGCTCGACTGGCCTTTCACGGTATCGACCGCGTGCTAAAGGGAACTTCGACGCTTCTGAAAAACGGCGGCCGGATCAACCTGACCCTTCGGCGCGTCACTCCGCCCTGAATTCCTACGTTGCCACGTAGGTTGCCTCGAAGCTCACCGGAAAATTCACCGAGCGGGCGATGAAGCAAACCTTGTGGATCTCGTGGTGGATTGCATCGGCCGTTGCCAGGTCCGTGCCCTTGGGCACGGTGATGACCGGCTTCAACACAGCGCGCAGAAAACGGCCAGCACCCGAGGGCTCGGTTTCCCCCGTCGCTTCCGGCGCGTCCTCGTATCCCATGACGGCAATGCCTGCATCGCTTGCCAGATGCAGGTACCAGAGCATGTGGCAGCTCGCCAGGGAGGACAGGAGCAAGTCCTCCGGATTATGGAGCGCGGGATTTCCCCCCAGTAGCGGGTCGTTCGAACAGGAAACCGGAGGCTTTCCAGGTGTTCGTATCTCCCAGGTCCGGTCATAGGACCTGTAACTCCTCGTCCCCTCGCCCCGGTTTCCCGTCCAGTGGATGAGGGTTGTGTAGCCGTGCTCTTTGCTCATGCTTCCTCCAAAATGTATACATTTATACATTTTTGATTTACAGGCTGCTGTCAAGGCTCTATTGAAATTTCGGGAGGCGCCATGTCCGCAGAAAAAATCGCAGCCACGCTTGAAACCGATATCATCTCCGGGATCTTCCGGCCGGGTGAGGAAATGAAACAGGGAGAGCTTGCTGCCCGCTTTTCGGTCAGTCGCATTCCCGTGCGCGATGCCCTGCAGCTGATGGCCGCCCGGGGCCTGATCGACCTTGAGCGCAATCGACGGGCTCGAGTGATCAGTCTTACCCCCGCGGAGATTGATGAGGTCTACCATCTGCGCGTGCTTCTGGAGACCGATTGCCTGCGGCAATCAATCCGGCGGCTGGAAGCAGACGATCTTGTGAAGATCGAAGTAGCCCTTGCCCACTCCAGCATAGACGCGGCAACCGACCGGTGGGCCGACGGCGACTGGGCCTTTCACAAGAGCCTTTATATGCCTGCAAGACGCCCAAGAGAGCTGGCGATGATCGAGGATCTTCGGCGGACCTGCCGCATTCACATTGCCGGCTACGGCGTTCTGCCGACACTCACCGACAGGTGGCTGAAGGACCATGAAGACCTGGTGGCAGCGATGAAGTCACGCGCGGAAGACCAGGCGGCAGACATTCTGGCCCGCCATATCGCGGACGCGCGACAGACATTGCTGGACGCAATGCCCGGCTGAACCTTCAGAGTGCCAGCCGAACCTCAGAAAAGCATGTAGGTCGCCACGACCGCGCAGGCGGCAATGACCCACAAGGCAGCCCGCCCCGAGCGGGTATGACGTGCCTCTGCACGACCAATTGCTTCTGCGGTCTCGTCATCGAACCTGAGGCCGCCCTGTGTCATCCTTTCCAGCTCTTCCGACATCCGACCGATCCTGTCGGCAAAGAGCGGCATGTCGTTGGCAATGCGCGCCAGTGCCGACAGCGCATCACCGGCATCACGCAGTTTGCCGACCGGACCAAGGTTGTCCTTGATCCAGGTGCCGACAACGGGTTCAGCCGTCCGCCACATGTCCAGATTGGGATTGAGCGAACGCGCCACGCCTTCGACCACGACCATGGTCTTCTGCAACATGATCAGCTGGGTCTGGGTGCTCATCTCGAAGAGTTCCGTCACTTCGAACAGCTGGGTCAGCAGGCGGGCCATGGAGATTTCGCTGGCATCGTGACCGTGGATCGGCTCGCCGATGGCACGGATCGCCTGGGCGAACATGTCGACATCCTGATGCGCGGGCACATAGCCGGCCTCGAAATGCACCTCCGCCACCCGTCGGTAGTTGCGGGTGATGAAGCCGAACAGGATTTCTGCCAGGAACCGGCGTTCGCGCTTGTTGAGACGGCCGATGATGCCGAAGTCGACGGCAACCAGGGTGCCGTCGGGCTCAACGAAGAGATTGCCCTGGTGCATGTCTGCATGAAAGAAGCCGTCGCGCAGCGTGTGGCGCAGGAAGCTCTGGATGACGGCAGCCCCCAGCGCTTCCAGGTCATGGCCATCTTCCTTGAGGCCCTCGACGTCCGACATCTTGCGGCCGTCGATCCATTCCATGGTCAACACGCCCTTGGCGGTGCGCAGCCACTCGACAGCCGGAACGCGGAACCCCGGATCGTCAGCGGTGTTCTCGGCCATTTCCGACAGGGCCGCGGCCTCCAGACGGAAGTCCATTTCCATTGCGACCGACTGGGCCAGCGTGTCCACGACCGCAACCGGCCGAAGGCGCCGCGAGGGCGGATGGAACCGTTCGGCCAGGCGAGCGACGAGGTAGTAGCTTTCAAGATCGCGCTGGAAGCGGCGGGAAACGCCCGGCCGCAGCACCTTGACCGCAACCTTTCGCTCCGTGCCGTCCTGATCGAGGATCACGGCCGGATGAACCTGGGCAATCGAGGCAGCGGCAACGGCTTCGCCGAAGGACACGAAGACCTCATCGAGCGGCTTGCCGAGCTGCTCGGCTACCGCGGCGCAGGCCGCATCATGATCGAACGCCGGCAACCGGTCCTGAAGGGCTGACAGTTCGCGAGCGGCTTCCTTGCCGACCACATCGGCCCGGGTCGCCAGGAACTGACCAAGCTTCACATAGGACGGCCCAAGCTTGTTCAGCGCGTCGGACAGGCGAAGGTCTGCCCGCTTGTTGCGAACCGACCGACGCTCCAGAAGCCGCGCCATGGCAATGGCGAACCGAGGCCCGGCCGGCAGGTCGGGAAGCGAAACGAGGCCGAAAACGCCCTCGCGCGCCATCACGAAACCCGCCCGCGCCAGGCGGAGAAAAGGCATCACGGGAAGGGCCATGTATCAGAGTTTCCAGCCGTAATGCAGGGCGGCGATACCGCCGGAGTAGTTGCGGTAGCCGACACGCTCGAACCCGGCTTCGCGGATCATGTCCGCAAAACGTTCCTGGTTCGGGAAATTGCGGATCGATTCCACCAGATACTTGTAAGGGTCACCGTCCCCTGTCACCCAGCGGCCCATGGCCGGGATCGCGTTGAAGGAAAAGGTGTCATAGACCTTGTCGAGCATCGGCACGTCGACTTCGGAGAACTCCAGACACATGAAACGGCCACCCCGTTTCAGAACCCTGCGCGCTTCCCGCAGCGCCTTGGGAATGTCCGGCACGTTGCGGATACCGAAGGCGATCGTATACGCATCGAAACTCTTGTCGGGAAACGGCAGTTCCTCGGCATTGCCCTGGCTGAAGGTGATGAGATCCGACAGACCAGCCTTTTCGGCCCGGTCGCGGCCGACGCCGAGCATGCTTTCGTTGATGTCGCACACCACGGCACGGGCTGTGTCATTGGACCGGCGAACCACGCGGGTGGCGATGTCGCCGGTTCCGCCGGCCACATCCAGCAGCCGCCAGTTGGAGGCAGCTGTCTTGGGCGGTGCCAGGAACGAGACCATGGCATCCTTCCAGACCCGGTGAAGGCCGCCGGACATGAGGTCGTTCATGAGGTCGTAGCGCTCGGCAACCTTGTGAAACACATCGTCCACCAGTGCCTGCTTTTGCCCTTCGGCAACCTTGGTAAAGCCGAAACTGGTCGGCATTTCTTCCGGTGCGCGGTTCGACCTGGCCGAATGCCCCTGTGCCTGTTGCGTCATGAAAGCGCCTCCAAGATCACCCCGCGCCGCGACAAGACTGCCGGGCGGCGGCGGGTTCGATCACTTCTTACCCGTTGGACAAGCCACCTGTTGAAAGAGCTGGCGGATTGCCGTTTCGAAACTATCTTCAAAGTGCGCCGGACCATAGTACAAGCCATTGGCGAGCGCTATCTGTGCCGGCCACCAAAAACCATATGCCGCAGGCCTATAGCCTGCCATGACAGCGGATACCAGACCTCTCATGCCCGAACTCCCGGAAGTCGAAACCGTCAAGCGCGGCCTTGCCCCCACTTTCGAAGGGGCTCTTATTGCCAAGGTCGACCAGAACCGGCCGGACCTGCGCTTTCCTTTTCCGGACGGTTTCGCCGACCGCTTGACCGGACGAAGGCTGACCGTGCTGTCGCGCCGGTCGAAATACCTGTTGGGCGATGTCGACAGCGGCGATGTGCTGGTCATGCACCTTGGCATGTCTGGATCGTTCCGGATCGAAAACGATCTTTCCGCGGATACGCCAGGCGCTTTTGCCCATGCGCGCAGCAAAGACCCCAAACACGACCACGTCGTCTTCCATCTGGAGACCGTTGACGGCGGGCGAGCCCGGATCGTCTACAACGACCCGCGCCGGTTCGGCTTCATGGATCTCATTGCCCGTCCCGTGCTCGCAGACCATCCCTTTTTCCGTGAGCTCGGCCTGGAGCCTCTCGGCAACGACCTTGGCGGCGAAACACTGGCGCGACTTTTCAATGGCCGGAAGACGCCGCTGAAGGCGGCCCTGCTCAACCAGAAACTGATTGCGGGCCTTGGCAACATATATGTGTGCGAAGCGCTCTGGCGCACCGGGCTCAGCCCGGAACGGGCTGCCGGCACGCTGGTGACGAAAACAGGCAAGCCGACAAAAAAGGCGGAAGAACTGGCCGCCAATATCCGCGCCACCCTGGAAGATGCCATCCGGGCAGGCGGGTCCTCGCTGCGCGATCACACCCAGGCAGACGGCACACTTGGCTACTTTCAGCACTCGTTTGCCGTCTACGACCGCGAAGGCCAAGCTTGCCGGACACCGGGCTGCAAGGGCACCGTCGCCCGGCTGGTCCAGTCCAACCGGTCAACCTTCTACTGCCCGGCCTGCCAGAGCTGACTTGTCCTATCGGTCAAGCTTGCCAGACCCGCCCGACCTCGGGTAGGCATTGCCGGTGAAGTACACGTCCAGGAAACCGCAGGCACCAGGAGCCGGGCTCGAGAAAGACCTGGTCATCCGGCCCGCCGCGGTTTCCAGCACTGGGAGCGGGCAACATGGGATATGAGAACATCCGCGTCGAAAAACGCGGAAAAGTCGGTCTGATCACTCTGGATCGGCCGAAAGCCTTGAATGCACTCAATTCGGCCCTGGTTGCCGAACTCGGCACGGCGCTTGACGGGTTCGATGCGGACGAGCGGATCGGCTGTATCGTCATCACCGGCTCGGAAAAGGCCTTTGCCGCCGGTGCCGACATCAAGGAAATGCAGCCGCACAATTTTTCGTCCGCCTATCAGACGGACCTGATCACGCCCTTCGACCGGGTTTCGCGCAACCGCAAGCCGATCATCGCCGCCGTGGCGGGTTATGCGCTTGGCGGCGGCTGCGAGCTGGCCATGCTGTGCGACTTCATCATTGCCGCGGACACGGCCAAGTTCGGCCAGCCGGAAATCACGCTCGGCGTTATTCCGGGCGCTGGCGGCACTCAGCGTCTGACGCGGTTCGTCGGCAAGTCCAAAGCCATGGAAATGGTCCTGACCGGCCGCATGATGGACGCGGAAGAAGCCGAGCGCAGCGGTCTCGTCAGCCGTATCGTTCCGGCGGACGACTTGCTTGAAGAAGCACTGAAAGCGGCTGAAAAGATCGCCGATTTCTCTCTGCCTGTCGTCATGATGGCCAAGGAAAGTGTCGACCGGGCCTATGAAACCACCCTGTCGGAAGGCGTCCGCTTCGAACGGCGCGTGTTCCAGGCCCTGTTTGCCCTGGAAGACCAGAACGAAGGCATGAGCGCCTTCACCGAGAAACGTACGCCGCAGTTCCGGAACAAATAAACTACGGCGTTCAACGATAAAGCCGTTGACGGCGTCCGAAAGCGCGATTATAAGCAGCGCCCAATCGGTGGCGGTTTTCCGCCGCCGTTGTTTTTTGATCGGGTCTTGCAGCTTTGGCTCCCTTGTCCCGATCGCCACCGGACACTAGTCCCAATTACCGATCAGGATAGAGCCCATGGCCAACACACCATCGGCCAAGAAGGCGGCCCGCAAGATTGCCCGCCGGACGGCCACGAACAAAGACCGTCGCAGCCGCGTGCGCACGTTCCTGCGCAAGGTTGAGGAAGCAATTGCTTCCGGCGATCAGGCCGCTGCAAACGAAGCCTTCAAGGTTGCGCAGCCGGAAATCATGCGTGCTGCCGGCAAAGGCACGATGCATGCCAACACGGCCTCCCGGAAGGTTTCCCGCCTCAATGCCCGTATCAAGGCACTCAGCGCGTAACCGACCCGTCATACGACCGTTAAAAAGACCCGGCCACAGTGCCGGGTTTTTTTTAGCCACGCAATTTTGTGGATGACGAAATTTGACAACTCATACGCGCAATATTGCAATTTCTACCGAGTATAATAGTGTCAGGAAAAACGTTTATTTTTCAGATATTTACGCACATGTACCATTGAGAGAAGGCGATCAATCCGGATTCGATACGAGTCAAGCTATCAGTTCCGAAATTTTTTTTGAAATTGTTGTTTTTGAAATGTGACAGGGCGCTTCAGAGCGAAAAGTCATTGCGGTAAAACACATTTGCTCGCTCGCCAGCAGGGGCCAAAAACACAGTGACGCGGGGGGAGAAACCGGCACTTTCCGCCATTCGCAAAAACCCGCTGTTGCCCCTTCGGTCGCGGTCTGTATATTAACAATACGGCTGGCGGGTAAGACCAGCGACCAACTTAAAGACGGTGCTTGGAAAACAATGAAAAAGTTAAACCGGACCATCGCTGAGCACATCAAATCCAGTTCACGGAATGAATACGTTAGCGTATTCGAACACTCGGGCATTTAGCCTGAAGTAACCTTCTTCTTTCTCAAGAAAATCTTGAAGAATACTTTTGATCAATAGCGTCACGCTATTGAAGGGGGCGGCTTTGCAATTTCAGGGTGGATATGCAGGAAATGTGACTGCGCAGGAGGCCTTTGACGGTCTTGCCGAGCAGCAGGAAGCAATTCTTGTCGACGTGCGCACACAGGCCGAATGGTCCTTTGTCGGGGTGCCGGACCTTCGTCCGCTCGGCAAGGAGCCGATCCTGGCCGAATGGCAGAGCTTTCCGTCGACCGGACCCAATCCGGCATTCGCGGAATCGGTTTCTGATGTTCTCGTCAAAAAAGGACTTGACCGGAACGCGCCAATCTATTTCTTGTGCCGCTCCGGAGCACGGAGCCAGGCAGCTGCGATCGCCCTGACGCAGGCCGGCTTTACGCAGTGCTTCAATATCTCCGATGGTTTCGAGGGCCCACTCGGCCCGGATGGCCACCGTGGGACCCAGTCCGGCTGGAAGGCCGCCGGATTGCCCTGGATTCAAAGTTAGTTACCCTGCCCATCGACAGGGTCAGGTGAAGGGAGATTTTCCTTCGCCATATAAATAACCGTCCCAAAAGGGACATTATAATGCTGCAAAAGCAGCAAGGCGTCGAAGAACGGCTGTGGCGGACTGTTCTTCACATTTACAGGAGGCAGATGACATGCAGGTTCAGGAGGCAGGCGGCTCCGAACAGTGGAAACGGGTGAAGAAGCAACTTCGCGCAGAATTGGGCGATGATGTTTTTACCAGCTGGTTTGCACGTGTAGACCTCGAGGAACATCAGGACGGCACCGTTCGTCTGTCTGTTCCGACCCGGTTTTTGAAGCAGTGGATTCAGAACAATTACAACGATCAGCTGATGGGTCTCTGGCAGCGTGAATGTGACAACGTTCACCGCATCGAACTGACGGTACGCGGCGCAATCCGCCCACGTCAGACCCCGATTGCCAAGCCGAGCCTCGCAGCACCCCAGGGCAGCAAGCCGGCGGCTGCAGAAACCCGTTCCGACGCACTTTCCGACGCGGCACAGGTAACCCGGGCCCAGGCGGCAACCGCGGCTCTCGGCCGAGGTGAGACCAGCTCGGACAACGCTCGTGATGTACTGCAAGGTGCGGCGCTCGATCCGAAATACACATTCGAGACCTTTGTCGAAGGCGAGTCCAACAATCTGGCCCTGGCTGCGGCCCGGCAGGTTGCTGCCGGCGGCGCGGTCACATTCAATCCGCTTTACCTGCATGCCTCCGTCGGTCTGGGCAAGACCCACCTGATGCAAGCCGTGGCCGCAAAGGCACGGGCGTCCGGTCGCAAGGTGCTCTACCTGACGGCCGAGCACTTCATGTACAAATTCGTTGCCGCCCTGAAGTCCCAGTCCGCACTGGCCTTCAAGGAGAACCTGCGCACGATCGATCTTCTGCTGATCGACGACATGCAGTTCCTGCACGGCAAGCAGGTGCAGCAGGAGTTCTGCCACACCCTCAACGCCCTCATCGACGGGGCCCGCCAGGTGATCGTGGCCGCAGACCGCGCGCCGTCCGAACTTGATACTCTCGACGACCGTGTCCGCTCACGCCTGTCCGGCGGCCTGGTGGTCGGCATTCAGGAACCGGATTTCGCACTGCGCCGGAACATCCTGGCCACGCGCGTCGATACGGCCCGCAAGACCTACCCGCAGTTCGACGTTCCGGAAGGTGTGTTGGATTACGTCGCGCGCCATGTTGCCTCCTCGGGCCGCGACCTTGAAGGCGCGCTCAACCGGCTGATCGCGCACAACCAGCTGACCAACCAGCCGATCACGCAGGAAATGGCCGAGATGACCCTGCGCGACCTGGTTCGCTCCAGCGAGCCGCGCCGGGTGAAGATCGAGGACATCCAGCGGGTGGTCTCCAAACACTACAATGTCACCAAGGCGGATCTGCTGTCGGCCCGGCGTACCCGGACCATCGTTCGCCCGCGCCAGATCGCCATGTATCTTGCCAAGGTGATGACCCCGCGCTCGCTGCCGGAAATCGGTCGCCGGTTCGGCAACCGGGACCACACAACGGTTCTGCACGCTGTCCGCAAGATCGAGGAAATGGCGCGTGCCGACTATGCCCTGGCGCAGGAGCTGGAACTGCTCAAGCGCATGCTTGACGCCTGAGGCGGCAAGCTTCGGAAACGGGCCTTTTGCGGATGCCTGCCTGAATTCATACGGGCATCCGCCAGCCTGATCCCGGATCGCGCTAAACCAAGGTTAAAATACACGATATTCTACCAAAATTGGGGGCGTTCGGGCAGAACGCCCCCTTGCTTTTGGAGCCGGTTAAGGGCAGTGTCGTCCACCCCGCTCCACACCGGAGCCAAGAATATTCAATCAGCCCGGCAGTTCAGCCAGGCGCTTCATGAGTACGGAACGAGAGTATGAAAGCGACCCTCGAGCGGACCGACCTCCTCAAGTCCTTGACCCATGTTCACCGCGTGGTCGAACGCCGGAATACCATTCCGATCCTGTCGAACGTTCTTCTGCGCGCCGATGGCGGCGCGATCAACCTGAAGGCAACGGACCTCGATCTGGAAATCGTCGAAAGCGTTCCGGCCATGATTGAATTGCCGGGTGCGACCACCGTTCCGGCACACATGTTCTACGACATAGTTCGCAAGCTGCCGGAAGGCTCGCAGGTGGTTCTGGAAACCACCAGCGACAACGCCACGCTGGAAATCCGTGCCGGTCGCTCGAAGTTCACCCTGCAGATGCTGCCGGAAACCGACTTCCCGGACCTGACCGCGGGCGACTTCAGTCACGGTTTCGCACTGACAGGCGCCGATATCCGCAAGCTGATCGACGCGACCCAGTTCGCGATTTCGACCGAAGAGACCCGTTACTATCTGAACGGTATCTACCTGCACACGGTAGACGCGGGCTCCGGTCTCCAGTTCCGCGCTGTTGCCACAGATGGCCACCGTCTGGCCCAGGCAGAAGTGCCGGCGCCTTCCGGTTCGGCCGGCATGCCGGGCATCATCGTGCCGCGCAAGACCGTTGGCGAGATCCAGAAACTGCTCGAGAACCCGGAAGCCAATGTCCAGGTCGAGCTTTCCGATACCAAGATCCGCCTCACGACCGGCTCCGTCATCCTGACGTCCAAGCTGATTGACGGCACCTTCCCGGACTACGGCCGGGTGATCCCGCAGAACAACGACAAGGAAATGCGCGTCGACCGGGACGAGTTCAAGGAAGCTGTCGACCGCGTGTCGACGATCTCTTCCGAACGTGGCCGTGCCGTCAAGCTGTCGCTAACCGAAGGTCGCCTGGTGCTGACCGTGAACAACCCGGATTCGGGCAGCGCGACGGAAGAACTTGCCGTCGAATATGATGCCGATCCGTTGGAAATCGGCTTCAACTCCCGCTACCTGCTCGACATTGCCAACCAGCTGTCGAGCGATACGGCCCTGTTCCGTCTGGCGGACAGCGGCTCGCCGACCCTCATTCAGGACAACACGGTCGACGACTGCCTGTTCGTTCTCATGCCGATGCGGGTCTGATCTAGCCGGCACGCCCAAACAGTAGCGGAAGTGGGGTCATGACAGATTACCGGACGGCGCGGCTGACCCGTCTGTCGCTGACCGGCTTCCGCAACTACAGCACGCTGACATTGCCGATGGCGGCCAGGATGGTCGCCTTCGTCGGCCCCAATGGCGCCGGCAAGACCAATATTCTGGAAGCCATATCCTTTCTGACTGCCGGCCGCGGCCTGCGCCGGGCGGCCCTTGCCGACATTGCGCGCAAGGACGGCGATGGCAGCTGGAGCGTTGCCGCAACAGTTCTCTTGGATGGGTTCGAAACCAAAATCGGCACAGGCTTGGTGGCCGGCACCTCCGGGCGCAAGGTGCGTATCGACGGCGAGGAAGTTCGCGGCTCGGAAAGTCTTCTGGACTACATGCGGGTGCTCTGGCTCGTGCCTTCAATGGACGGGCTGTTCACCGGCCCCGGCTCCGACCGTCGCCGTTTTCTTGACCGGCTGACGCTGGCGATCGACCCGACCCACGGCCGCCGGGTCAGCGACTTCGAAAACGCCCTTCGTCAACGCAATCGCCTTCTCGATCAGGGCGGCTCCGATGCCTTTCTCAGCGCGCTGGAACAGCAGGTCGCCGAGCTCGGCACCGCCGTCTCCATCGCCAGGGCAGAGACCGTCGACCTGCTCAGCCGGATGATTGCCGGCCAGGCGGCCCAGGACCTGCCGTTTCCCCATGCTTCAGTTTCCCTCGAAGGTGCCTTCGAGGCGGAAACTGCCGGTTTGAGCGCCTCCGACCGGGAGGACCGCTACCGCCAGATGCTGCAGGACGGCCGACACCGCGACCGGGCCGCCGGGCGCACGCTCAACGGACCGCATCTGAGCGATCTCACCGTTCATCACGCAGCCAAGGCGATGCCGGCTTCGCAATCCTCGACCGGGGAACAGAAAGCGCTGCTGATAGGCCTTATCCTTGCGCATGCCGAACTGACGGCAAAGGTGTCGGGAATGACGCCTGTCCTGCTGCTTGATGAAGTCGCCGCGCATCTCGATCCCGACCGTCGTTCGGCCCTGTTTTCGAAGCTGGATTCCCTTGGCGGACAAGTCTTCATGACCGGTACGGACGAGGCCCTTTTCGAGGCTTTGCCGGTGGAAGCCGAAGTGTTTGAGATCCGGGAGCACCAGGGGCGCCTGCTGAAGCGAGGCGAGGCCCCTTAAATCCGCCGGAATCTTATGGTTTTCCACCAGAATCCCTTCGCTGGCTTGGCTATGGCCGGCACGTGGTTGAACCCCCGCCGGAACCCCGTATAACGGGGGTGGAAAAGATAAATCGATTGGTGATTGATTCGCATGAGCGACACGTCCACGCCTGAGAGCAGCCCGACCCCCGAAACCAATGGCGGTGCCGAATATGGCGCCGACAGCATCAAGGTCCTCAAGGGCCTCGATGCCGTGCGCAAGCGGCCCGGTATGTATATCGGCGACACCGATGACGGCTCCGGTCTGCACCACATGGTCTACGAGGTGGTCGACAACGCCATCGACGAAGCGCTGGCCGGCCACGCCGACCATGTGACCGTGACGCTCAACCCGGACGGATCGGTTACGGTTTCCGACAACGGCCGCGGAATTCCGACGGACCTGCACCCGGAAGAAGGCGTGTCGGCTGCCGAGGTCATCATGACCCAGCTGCACGCGGGCGGTAAGTTCGACCAGAACTCCTACAAGGTCTCCGGCGGCTTGCACGGCGTGGGCGTTTCCGTGGTCAATGCGCTGTCGACAAAGCTGGAACTGCGCATCTGGCGAAACGGCGAAGAACACTCCATGACCTTCTCCCATGGCGATGCCCAGGCACCGCTCAAGGTGGTTGGTCCGGCCAACGGCAGAAAAGGAACCGAGGTGACCTTCCTGCCGTCACCGGAAACCTTCACCAAGACCGAGTTCGATTTCAGCACGCTTGAACACCGGCTGCGCGAGCTGGCCTTCCTGAACTCCGGCGTCCGCATCATCCTGACGGACAAGCGCGGCGTTGAGGACAAGGTCGAGGAGCTGTTCTACGAAGGTGGCCTGGAAGCGTTCGTGCGCTATCTGGACCGTGCCAAACATCCGTTGATCGAGGAGCCGATCAACATGCGGGCCGAGCGTGACGGCATCACGGTCGAAGCCGCCATGTGGTGGAACGACAGCTATCATGAGCATGTGCTGTGCTTCACCAACAACATTCCGCAGCGCGATGGCGGTACCCACCTTGCCGGTTTCCGGGCTGCGCTGACCAGGCAGGTTACCGGCTATGCGGAAGCAACCGGCCTGATGAAAAAGGAAAAGGTGAACCTTTCCGGCGATGACTGCCGCGAAGGCCTGACCTGCGTTCTTTCCGTCAAGGTGCCGGATCCGAAATTCTCGTCCCAGACCAAGGACAAGCTGGTTTCCTCCGAAGTGCGTCCGGTGGTCGAAAACCTGATCTCGCAGATCCTGAGCGAATGGCTTGAGGAAAACCCCGCGCCGGCCAAGACGATCGTCTCCAAGGTGGTGGAAGCTGCCTCCGCGCGTGAAGCCGCCCGCAAGGCACGCGAGCTGACGCGCCGCAAGGGCGCCCTCGACATCGCCTCCCTGCCCGGCAAGCTTGCCGATTGCCAGGAGCGCGACGCCTCCAAGGCCGAACTCTTCCTGGTGGAGGGTGATTCCGCAGGTGGCTCGGCCAAACAGGGCCGTCACCGCGAAAACCAGGCCGTGCTGCCGCTGCGCGGCAAGATCCTCAACGTGGAACGGGCACGCTTCGACAAGATGCTGTCCTCGAACGAAATCGGCACGCTGATCACGGCGCTTGGAACTGGCATCGGCAAGGAAGAATTCAACGTCGAGAAGCTGCGCTATCACAAGATCATCATCATGACCGATGCTGACGTGGACGGCGCGCACATTCGCACCCTGCTGCTGACGTTCTTCTTCCGCCAGATGCCGGAGCTGATCGAAAATGGCTACATCTATATTGCTCAGCCACCGCTCTACAAGGTCAAGCGCGGCCAGTCCGAACAGTACCTGAAAGACCAGAAGGCGCTGGAAGACTATCTGATCGGACAGGGTCTGGACGAAGCTTCGCTGACGCTTGCCAACGGCGAGGTTCGCACCGGTCAGGACCTTCGTGCCGTCGCCGAAACCGCACGGACCATTTCCGACATCTTCGACGGGTTGCATTCACGCTACAACCGCGATGTTGTCGAACAGGCCGCGATTGCGGGTGCGTTGACACCGGAGATCCTGGACGATCGGGGCAAGGCTGAGGAAGCTGCCGCCTATATCGCCCGCCGGATGGACATCCTGGCCGACGAATTCGAACGGGGCTGGACCGGCGAAGCGCGGGACGACGGCAGCCTTGTGTTCAAACGGATGGTTCGCGGCGTGCAGGAAGCCGCAACGATTGACGCTGCCCTGCTTGGCTCCACGGACGCACGCCGCCTTGCAGCACACGCAGCCCATCTGAACGAGATCTACGGCAAGGCCGCCGTCTTGCGGCGCAAGGATATCTCGACGGAAATTCGGGGGCCTCGCGCCTTGCTGAACCAGATCTACGCCGCCGGCCAGAAGGGTATCTCGCTGCAGCGCTACAAGGGTCTCGGCGAGATGAACCCGGAACAGCTCTGGGAAACGACGCTCGACCCGAATGTCCGCTCCCTGCTGCAGGTGAAGGTGCGCGAGGCGGACGACGCAGACGACATCTTCACCAAACTGATGGGAGACGAGGTCGATCCGCGGCGCGAATTCATCCAGGAAAATGCCCTGGCCGTGGCCAACCTCGACATCTAAAGCCCTGGCAAACAAACAAAAAAGCGGCGCATAGCGCCGCTTTTTTTTACGATTTCAGGTTTCGCTCAACCGCCGGGCCAGGGCTCGGGCCGACCGAAGAAGTAGCCCTGTGCCGCCTCGATATCGAGCTCCCTCAGCAGACTGGCCTCTTCCGCCGTTTCCACATGTTTGGCGATCACCTTGATGCCGAGCTCGTGGGCGGCGCGTACCAGCCCGTTCAGGATGGCCGCCTTGGCGGGCTCTTCCACCACCTGCTGAGTGAGGCTCGATTCAAGCTTCAGCCATTCGACACGCAGGTTGGTCAACCGCGACAGAACCGGCCAGTGTCCGGCAAAGTCGTCAATGGCGGTCTGGCACCCCAGTTCGTTCACGAACTTGAAAAACGCCTGAACACTCGCCGGCTCCCGCAGAAAATCCTTTTCCGCGATTTCAAGACACAGCTTGGATGCCAGCAGCGGATTGACCGACAAACGATGATAGAGCCCGTCACGGAAGATCGGATCGCGGGCGGATTCAGCCGAGACGTTCATCGTCAGGATGGTACGGTCGGGATTGCGCTCTGCCGCGTCCAGCACCTTGTCCAGCGTCCAGGCATCCACCTGTGCAATGAAACCGGAGCGTTCCGCAGCCGAGATCCAGGCACGTGAAGACAGGCCCCGGGCGCGGTCCCCCTGCAGGCGCAGAAGGATTTCGGAACCGCAGGCCCTGTTCCGTTTCAGGCAGACGATGGGCATCGCATAGAGCGTCAGCTCGTTGCCGCGAAAACTTCCCGGCTCGGGTAGATCCGCCAGCTCACCACCCGCCCCTTCGCAATCCTGCGGCTGCACCGAATGAACCTGCACGGAACGGCCGCCAAATCGCTTGCCGCGCAAACATGCCCGGTCGGCCAGCCCCAGAAGAGCTGCCGCATCGCCTTCACGCAGCTTCACATTGCTGTCGAGGAACGCCACACCGATGGACCCGCCAATGGTGAACACCCGGTCCCCCACCTCCAGGCGGATACGGTCAAAACCGGCCAGAATTTCCTCGGCAATATCGAGAGCGGCTTCCTCGTTGACCACCGGCACCATGCCGGCAAATTCATCACCGCCGATCCTGGCGGCTGTCCCGAATTCACCCAAGGTCAGGCGCAGGCAAGCCGCGACACGCTGGAGCATGTCGTCACCCGCATCGTGGCCACCAAGATCATTGACCTTCTTGAACTCGTCCAGATCGATGTAAAGAACGGCGAGGCCGATTTCGTCTTCTGCGGCAAGCCGGGTCAGCTCACGTTTCAAGGCCTTGGTAAAGGCACGGCGGTTTTCCAGGCCCGTCAGCGGGTCGAGATACGCCAGGCGCCTGTTTTCGGCGGTTTCCTGAGGGCAGTCGACATTGCGCCGGATAACCGCCATTGAGGCACCCATGCCCGGCTTACTCTTCACCACACCGGGAATGGGAACGAGCCGCACTTCGCACATCTGGCGATCGGTCACGTACCCTGCTGCCTGGAAGCTTCGATTTTCCGGAATATAGAAGGTCTGCGGCAGTTCGCCTTCCAGATTTTCCAGGGCTTCGGCCAAGAGGTCCATTTCATAGTCGCTGTTGATCAGCTTCAGCAGCTTTCCCGCCATTTCATCGAGGCTTTCGGAACCGTCGAACACAAGAACGTCGTCCGGAAAATGCTCCAGAAGATCGAGATCCCTTGCGGACTTTGCGGAGCGGATTTCATTTCGCGCCGGCTCTGGCAGGGTAACGATCTCGTCCTGGCCGTGTTCTTCCAGATCGAACTGGACCAGGACAGCCTGGCGCTCGCCCGAGAGGGAGACAAAGGATGTGCAAATCATGTGGTGGCAGAAGGTTTCGCCCGACTGCAGCACGATGGCCCCGCTCGCCTGCGCGGGAACACCGCTGAAAGCCGCCGACAGCACCGCCTCGCACCGCCGCCAGCTTGTTTCCGACAAAAGCGACGGCAGGCTGACCGGCACCGGAAAGACGCCTTTTGCGGCGCAAAGCGCTTTCATCTGCTTGTTGTGAACAAGGACGCTGCCATCCTGCGCGACGTAGGCCGCAGCATGAGGAAGAACCTCCAGCAGGGACGTGTGGAAGCCTGTAAGGTTATTATTTTCCGCACGACCGGATTGTTCCAGCCGGTCGCTTAAGAACCGATGGCTGACTTGCACCAGACCGCCCTTTCAAATTGCCGTTAAAATGGCGCTAATCAATACACACATGCGCCGTTCCTATGTAAAAATTACTAACACAGTTCAGTTGGCAAAACCGAAACAGAAAAACTACCCACAACTCTTAGAATTTTTATAGTAAATCAAAAATTAATGCGACTATTGCAAATGTATTTAAAATTTTATGTTTATTTTATACTAACGCCTCATTTGCCCCGAAAACTGCCACATTTTGATCACCCTGACGACGCAAAGGCGCCGCTGCGGAATGTTACCAGCGTCGTCACGAAACTGTGTTCAAGATCGATCGGGGCGGGCTCACTTGCCCCAGGGGGACTATCATGAAGAGAATTGTTCTCGCGCGGCACTTATCGCGCGTTGCCTTGGCGGGTGCCTTGCTTGCAGCAGCAGGTATCGTCAGCGGTGCTCAGGCGGGCGTCTATCAACAGTGCGGGAAAGCGTCCTGGTACAAGCTCGGCGGCACCACCGCCAGTGGTGAACGCGCAAACCCCAACCAACTGACCGCAGCCCACAGGAGCCTGCCCTTCGGTACGCTGGTGGATGTGACCAATCTTGCCAATGGAAAGACCGTCACGGTGCGTATCAACGACCGGGGCCCCTTTGCCAAGGGCCGTGTTATAGATGTGACCTGGGCGGCAGCAAAAGAGCTCGGCTTTGTCCGTAGAGGCATCACGCGCGTAAAACTTTCCAGCAAAGCCGGGAAAATCTCTTCCGAATATAAGCAAATTTGCCAATAAATTTGCGGCAGGAAAGACAACATTTCCTTGCCGCAACGGCGCTTCCAAATTGTATGACAAATTTAAAGCGCTGAATTTAATGAATTAATTTGTACGACACATTATTTCATATATGACTCAGTATGAATAACGATCAGTCGCATTACAGTGAATCAAAAAATAAAATATTTTACGGTAATGACAATCGAGAAAGATGCCGCTAGAGTTGCCGCCGTGGTCGATGGGGCCACGTGCACAGTAACTTTATTCGCGCAGTCTAACGGCTGCGCGTTTTTTTTGTAACATTCCTCATCCCGCCGTAACCGGCTCGAAACTGCCCTCGATAGCCTCTGTTTTTTGCTTACGCGGACGCGCCAGTTTCAGACCTCCTCCCCCTCGAGCAGACGTTTCAGGAAGTCCGCAGCACTTTCCTTAAGTAACTGCTGTTTTTCCGCCCCCATCCTGTCCCAGGACGCGTAAGGCTGACCGAGCCGCGGATTGCCCTTGAGCACCTCCTTGTTGCGGTCCAGAAAGTCCCAGTAAAGCGCATTGAACGGACAGGCCTTTGGCCCCGTCTTCTGCTTCACGTCATAAGAGCATGCGCCGCAATAGTCCGACATCCGGTCGATATAGTTGCCGCTCGATACATAGGGTTTGGAGCCGAGGAGCCCACCATCGGCAAACTGGCTCATGCCGATGGTGTTGGGCGCTTCCACCCATTCATAGGCGTCGGCGTAGACCATCAGATACCATTCATGCACTTCCTTCGGCCTGACGCCCGCCAGAAGGGCGAAATTGCCTGTCACCATCAGTCTTTGAATGTGGTGGGCATAGGCTTCTTCCAAGGTCTGGCCGATCGCTTCCGACAGGCAGCGCATGCGTGTCTGTCCGGTCCAGTAGAAATCGGGCAACGGACGGTCGGCGCCAAGTGCGTTGCTGTCGACATAGTCCGGCATCTTCAGCCAGTAGATGCCGCGCACATATTCCCGCCAGCCAAGGATCTGCCGGATGAACCCTTCGGCGGCATTGAGCGGAACCTTGTCCGCTTTCCATGCCTCTTCCACCTTCCCACACAGCACCTTGGCATCCAGCAGGCCGGCATTCAGATAGGCCGACAGGACCGAGTGGAACAGAAACTTCCGGCCGCTCAGCATGGCATCCTGATAGGTTCCGAAATCGGCCAGCATGTCGGCCAGGAAGTGCTCACAGGCCTCTTCCGCGTCCTTGCGGGTCACTGCGAACCAGAATGGCTCAAGATCGCCTATGTGCCCGGAAAATCGACTGGCGACCAGGTCCAGCACCTCTTGCGTGATTGCGTCCGGCTTAAAGCGTTTCGGCTCTGGCATGAACAGGTCCGGCTGCGCGGGCTTGCGATTGTCCGCATCATAGTTCCATTTGCCCCCCGCAGGCTTGTCACCGTCCATCAGCAGGCCGGTGGAACGGCGCATCTCGCGGTAGAAATATTCCATGCGCAATTGCTTGCGTCCGTCCGCCCACGCCCGGAAATCCGCCACCGTTGAGAAGAACCGCGTGTCGGTCAGGATCTCCACCGGCAGGCTGAAAGCGTCGGACCAGGAGCGCATGTCCTCCAAGACCCGCCACTCGCCGGGTTCGGTAACCACCATCCGCTGTGGCCGCAGGCGTTCGCAGGTGCGCTTCACCTCGCCCTTGAAGCTGCCGCTGTTGGCAGGGTCATCCAGCTTGACGTAATCCACCGTCCAGCCGGCTTCCTTCAGCTCTTCGGCGAAGTGGCGCATGGCGGAAAACAGGAAGGCAATCTTCTTCTTGTGATGGCGCACATAAGTGGCCTCCACCATCACCTCGACCATCAGCACCCTGTCGTGGGCCGGATCGGCCCGCTTCAGGCTGGACAGGTCAAGGCTCAGCTGGTCTCCCAGCACAAGTACAAGCGAACGGCAGTGGTTGGTCTCGGTCATGGGGCTCTGTTTTTTCCAGTCCTGGCCTTCCTACGCACAAACCCCGCCGCCCTATCACCTCTGCGGCCATTTTTTCCTCGCGCTCCCGGATCAAACGCTACCCGCCCTACTCTGTCCGGCCAGTTTCTCCCTAACCGGCCAGGCTCGAGCACCCAAAAACCACCGGCAGCTGCGCAGATAACCCGGCGTTCATCCAGCCCCGATAACCCCGCCGATATCTTGTCCAAAATTTCAGAAAGCGATTGCCCCGGATCGCCGGATCTTGTATCAGACCCCTCTATCCGCCGCGCAGCCAATGCGCGCGCGAAGAGCACCCGTAGCTCAGCTGGATAGAGCGCTGCCCTCCGAAGGCAGAGGTCACAGGTTCGAATCCTGTCGGGTGCGCCAATTCTCCTGACTTTCAGTATCGTAATCTGCCATTGGGCATTGGCTCGCTGCGATGGGCGTTTTTGCCTTTCTGTGAACACCCTTCCCGACCTGATTTTCAAAGCGACCAAATCGGGCGCTCAGACGACCGGCTGGGCAGACAGGCTGGCTGGCTGGCTGGCTGGCTGGCTGGCTGGCTGAAGGATTATTTGCGAAAGAACGGCTTTTTGTTCGTGGGCGAGGCCTGAGGGCACTTTGCAGTCCGTTTGCTGTCGACTGAAACGCAAACAGCCCCGGTGGTAACCGGGGCTGCGCAGGTTGATCAGTTGGAAAAGGCCTGGACCTAGAACTCCAGGGCGCGGTCGCCGTTGGCGTCCTTGATGCGGGTCGGCAGGCCGATGCGATTGAGGATGCTGAGGAAGGGATGCGGCGGCAGTTCTTCCACGTTGGCCATCTTCTTCACGTCCCATTCGCCGGTGGCGATCAGCATGGCGGCCGCGACCGGCGGAACGCCGGCAGTGTAGGAAATGCCCTGACTGCCGACTTCCTCATAGGCTTCCTTGTGGTCGGCAACATTGTAGATGAACACCTCGTGCTCCTTGCCGTCCTTCGTGCCCTTCACGAAATCACCGATGCATGTCTTGCCGGTGTATTCAGGCGCCAGCGAAGACGGATCCGGCAGACACGCCTTGACCACCTTCAGCGGTACGACTTCCAGTCCTTCCGCCGTCTTGACCGGTTGCTCGGACAGGAGGCCGATGTTCTTCAGAACGGTGAAGACGTTGATGTAGTGCTCGCCGAAGCCCATCCAGAACCGGACGTCCGCGCCGTCCATGTTCTTTGCCAGGGAATGCACTTCGTCGTGGCCGCACAGATAGGCCATGCGCTTACCGACCACCGGCAGATCATATTCCTTGCCGATCTCGAACATCTTGTTTTCCTGCCACTTGCCCTGCTGCCAGGAATAGACCGTGCCGGTGAACTCCCGGAAGTTGATCTCCGGATCAAAGTTTGTGGCGAAATAGCGCTGGTGGCTGCCGGCGTTGATGTCGACGATATCGACCTCGGTCACCTTGTCGAGATAGTCGTCCTTGGCAAGGCGGGCATAGGCGTTGACGACGCCCGGGTCGAAACCGGCGCCCAGAATGGCGGTGACGCCCTTGGCGGCGCATTCCTCGGCCCGTTTCCATTCGTAGTTGCCATACCAGGGCGGGGTCTCGCAGATCTTGCCCGGCTCTTCGTGAATGGCCGTGTCGATATAGGCCGCTCCCGTCTCCAGACAGGCGCTGAGGACGGACATGTTCAGGAAGGCGGTGCCGACATTGATGACGATCTGCGCACCGGTTTTGCGGATCAGCGCGCTGGTGGCGGCAATGTCCAGAGCGTTGAGTTCGTGTCCTTCCAGAACACCCGGCTGCTTCAGCGCCTTCTTGGCATGCACGGTTGCGATGATGTCGTCGCATTTGGATTTGGTGCGCGAGGCGATATGTATATCGCCGAGAACATCATTGTTCTGAGCGCACTTATGCGCCACCACCTGAGCGACACCTCCGGCGCCGATGATGAGAACAGTCTTTTTCATTTGATAAAGATACCTTCCTTGGACCTTGGGGGTGTTCGGGGTTCAAGTCTCAAGACAGACTTTGCTCGTAGTCCTGGTATGAAAACTCACGAGCAACGTGGACTGTTCCGTCCACTTCCTTGACCGCAATCGCGGGCATTTTCACGCCATTAAACCAGTTTTTCTTGACCATCGTGTAACCCGCCGCATCCTGAATGGAAACCCGGTCACCGGTCTTGAGTTCGGCAGGGAAGTTGAACTCGCCGAATATGTCGCCGGCAAGGCAGGACTTGCCACAGATCATGTAGCTGTGCGGCCCTTCGTTGGGGGTCACCTTCGCGGTCTCGCGGTAAATCAGCAGATCGAGCATATGAGCTTCGATGGACGCATCGACGATGGCCAGGTTCTTGCCGTTGAAGAGCGTGTCCAGCACCGTCGTCTCCAGTGTGGTCGACCGGGTGATCGAGGCTTCGCCCGGTTCCAGGTAGACCTGAACGCCGTATTTTTCGGCGAAGGCCTTGAGGCGGTCGGCGAAGAGGTCGAGTGGGTAGTCGTCTCCCGTGAAATGGATACCGCCCCCAAGGCTCACCCATTGCGCTCGGCTCAAAAGCCCGCCGAACTTTTCCTCGATATCGCCAAGCATGCGGTCAAACAGCGTAAAATCGGCATTTTCGCAGTTGTTATGGATCATGAAACCGCTGATCCGGTCCATGACCTTTTCAATCTTGGCGACGTCCCATTCTCCGAGGCGGGAGAAAGGCCGGGCCGGGTCGGCAAGGTCGAAACTGGAGGAGCTGACCATCGGGTTGAGACGCAGCCCGCGCACGATGCTTGCGGATTTGTCCGCGAACCGTTCCAGCTGGCTGATGGAATTGAAGATGATCTTGTCGGCATGGGAGATCACTTCATCGATCTCGTAGTCGGCATAGGCCACGGAATAGGCGTGGGTTTCCTTGCCGAAGCGCTCATGCCCCAGCCGGACTTCGTTCAGCGACGACGAAGTGGTGCCGTCCATGTACTCGCGCATGAAGTCGAAAACACACCAGGTGGCAAAGCACTTGAGCGCCAGCAGGGCCTTTGCGCCAGACCGCTCTCGAACGTAGGCGATCTTCTCCATGTTGCGGAGCAGCTTCGCCTTGTCGATCAGATAGTAGGGTGTCTCGATCATCTGGTTCCGTCGCCATCTTTGCCTGCGACCGGTTCGGGCCGCGCGGACAGGTGATTGGGAGCGATTTCCGGTTGCCCGGTTGTCCGGACCGGCCGGTTCGCCACAAGGCGTTCCAGCTTCGCTGTCGGCGTGACGGATACCGTCTCCATGCAGGACCTTGCAAGGGCCCGAGGCGTCTTTCTTGCTACAGCCGGTCAGCCGGTTGAGCCGCAATCTCCCGGTTTCACCGAGTTGCTATGCTTTACGTGAATGGAACGCAGAACAGTTATGCAAAAATAGGAGGGAGATTCGTGCTTTCACTCATTGAAATCTTAACTTTCCTCCCGTATTTGTCCGGCAGATCAAATATTCACCAGCCCGCTCAAGAGTTGGGCAAATTCTGGAGGTCGGCATGACCCGGGACGATCTCATTCGCGAATACAAGGCACAGAGCGGCTCCTGGCCGGCGCTTGTTGGCGTTTACGCCGTTATCGTGGGTGCGATGGCTCTTTCCGGCTACCTGATGGTCGGCTGATCCCGCACGCCTGACGAAAAGTCGGCAGAGTTTCAATCACCCCCGGAGCGACCTCCGGGGGTGATTGCATTTCAAGGCAGGCAAACCGCCTGCGATCAGACGTCGGCGGCTTCGCCAATGGCATCGGTGCCGCGCTCTTCCAGAAGCGTCGTCAGCCAGTTCGGATCCATTTCGGGAACCGAAGACAGAAGCAGATCCGTGTAGGGATGATGCGGCGGCGTGAACATCTCGTCCTTCGGCCCCTGCTCCACCACCTTGCCGCGCTGCATCACCACAACCTCGTCCGCGATGGAGCGCACCGTCGCCAGGTCATGGGTAATGAACATGTAGGCCAGGTTGAACTCCTGCTGCAGCCGATCGAGCAACTTCAGGATACCTTCCGCCACGAGCTGGTCGAGCGCGCTCGTCACCTCGTCGCAGATGATGAAGGCCGGATCGGCCGCCAGGGCCCTGGCAATGCCGACACGTTGTTTCTGGCCGCCGGAAAGTTCCGGCGGATAACGATTGTAGAATTTTGACGGGTCCAGCTCGATCAGGTCCAAAAGCTCGTCGACACGGTTTTTCAGTTTCGCGCCGTGCAGCCCGCCATAGAACTGGGCCGGACGACCGATGATCTCGCTGATCCTGATCTTCGGGTTCAGTGCGGTATCGGCCATCTGGTAGATCATCTGCGCCTGGCGAAGCTGATCCTTGCTGCGGTCCTGATAGCGCGGCGGCAACGGCTCGCCCTTGAACAGGATCTGCCCCTTGGTGGGCGGCAACAGACCGGTGATGCAGCGCGCCGTCGTCGACTTGCCGGAACCGGATTCGCCGACAACCGCAACCGTCATGCCCGGATAGATGTCGAAGGAGACATCATCCAGCACCTTGGTCTTGCCGTAAGCCGCATCAATTCCCTGCACGGAAACGATCGGAATGGCACCTGCCTCGGTCGGCCGCTGCTTCTGCGGCCGCTGGAAGCTGCGGACGGCCCAAAGGCTCTTGGTGTAGTCCTCCTTGGGAGACCCGAGCATCTGCTCGGTCGGCGCCTCTTCGACTTCCTCGCCCTTGAGCAGCACCTTGATGGTGTCGGCCATCTGCGCCACCACCGCCAGATCGTGCGTGATGTAGATCGCCGCGGTGTTGAACTGGTCGACAATGTCCCGGATCGCCGCCAGAACCTCGATCTGCGTGGTCACGTCCAGCGCGGTGGTCGGCTCATCGAAGATGATGAGATCCGGCCGGCATGCCATGGCCATGGCGGTCATCGCGCGCTGCAACTGGCCGCCAGAGACCTGGTGGGGATAGCGGAAGCCGATTTCGTTCGGGTTGGGAAGGCGCAGCCGCTCGTAAAGCTCCATGGCGTCTTCCTGCGCCTCGACCCGCTTTTGAATGCGGTACTGGATCGGGGCTTCCGTGTGCTGGTCGATAATCCGGTGTGCCGGATTGAACGAGGCAGCAGCCGACTGGGCGACATAGGCGATGCGCGATCCGCGCAACGCCCGGAGATCGCTCTCCGGCGTCGTCGTCAGTTCCATGCCGTCGAACTCGATCGAGCCGCCGGAAATCCGGCAGCCGTCGCGGGCAAAGCCCATGGAGGCGAGGCCGATGGTCGATTTGCCGGCACCCGATTCTCCGATTAGCCCCAACACTTCCCCCTTGTGCAGGGTAAGATTGACGCCATGAACGATCTCGACCCATTTTTCGTCCGAGTATCCCTCGATCCGGAGATCGGTGACCCGAAGCAGTACGTCTTTTTTCGGCACCATTCTCAAACCTCCTTCAGGCCGGAAGACCGGAACAGCATCCAGTCGACGACGAAATTCACCGCGACAGTCAGAAGCGCAATGGCGGCCGCCGGGATCAGCGGCGTCATTTCGCCAAAGGAAATCAGTGTCGCGTTCTCACGCACCATGGAGCCCCAGTCGGCGGTCGGCGGCTGAATGCCGAGGCCAAGGAACGACAGGCCTGCGATCAGCAGGAACACGAAGCAGAATTCGAGACCGAATTCGGCGATCAGTGGTGCTGTCGAGTTTGGCAGGATTTCCCGGCGGATAAGGTACCAGGTGCCCTCGCCGCGCAGCTTGGCCGCTTCGATGTAGTCCATCACCACCACGTTGCCGGCAACCGCCCGGGTAAGGCGGAAGACGCGTGGCGAATAGATGACGGCAACGACGATCACGATCACCACAAGGTTGGTGCCGAAGATACTGAGCATCAGCAGGGCGAAGATCAGTGACGGTACCGACATGATGACGTCTGCGACACGGCCGATGAGCTGATCGAACCAACCGCCCTTGGTGGCGGCAAGCAGGCCTGCAAATGCTCCCATGAAGAAGGCCAGCATGGTTGCCAGCAGCGCGAGGCCGACAGAGTTGCGCGCGCCGTAGATGATGCGGCTGAACATGTCGCGGCCGAGCTGGTCGGCCCCCAGAAGCATGGTTTCATCCGGCGGTGCAAAGGCCGACGAAATGACCTGCGCTTCACCGAAAGGTGCAATCACGGGGGCAAAGACCCCGGCGATGGCGTAGGTGAAGATCACGAACATGCCGAAGGCGGCCGTGAGAGGTGCGGTCCGCAACTCCTTGGAGACACCGGCGGGCGTGATGATGATCAGGAACTCCCGGAACGCGAAGGATGTCCCGGCGGCCAGTGCCAGAAGACCGGCAGCCGTAGTGATGAACCGCAGCGCCGGAGCGCCGCCGATGATCCCCGCGATGAACGAGATCATCGTCAGGGAAAAGACAAGAATGAAGATCTTGCGCTTGTTGAAATAGGCCGCCAGGCAGGAAGCCCCGATCAGCAGCGCATAGTAGCCAATAACGAATGTGCTCATGTCGCTGCCCTTACTTCGGATGCCGCAAACGCGGATTGGTCAGGATCGCGCCCACATCGGCTGCCAGGTTCAGCAGGATGAAGGTTGCCGCGAAGATCAGACAGCAGGCCTGCACGATCGGGAAATCGCGTTTGGCAACCGCGTCCACCAGAAGCTGGCCCACGCCCGGATAGACGAAGACAACTTCCACCAGAACCACGCCGGTAATGAGGTAGGCGAGATTGAGTGCGACGACGTTGATGATCGGCGCCCAGGCGTTGGGCAGAGCGTGTTTGACGATCACCTTCCAGGGCGGAACGCCTTTCAGCCGCGCCATCTCGATGTAGGGCGAGGCCAGAAGGTTGATGATCGCCGCGCGTGTCATGCGCATCATGTGCGCCGTCACCACCAGCACCAGGGTCAGCGCCGGCAGGAAGGTTCGATGCAACAGATCCCCGAAGCTCATGTCCGCGCTGAGGCTGGCAATGGCGGGGAAGTAGTTGGTCTTGACCGCCAGGTAGAGAATGAGGATGTAGCCGAGAAAGAATTCCGGAGAGGAAATCGATGTCAGCGTGACCACGTTGGCGACCCTGTCGAACAGGGTATTGCGCAGGAGAGCGACAATCACGCCGAGAACGATGGAAACCGGCACTGCGATGACAGCCGCATAGGTCGCCAGGAAAAGCGTGTTGACGAACCGGTCGCTGATGGCAGCACTGACCCGCTCGCCAGAGACGAGCGAGACGCCGAAGTCACCGGTGAGTGCACCGCCGAGCCATTGGAAATATCGCAGGATCGCGGGCTGGTCGAGGCCGAGCTTCTCTCGCAGGGCGGCGACAGTTTCAGGCGTTGCTCCCTGTCCAAGAACGGCCTGGGCAATATCGCCGGGCAGCAGTTCAACTGCAAAAAAGATCAGGATAGAGACCACTAGTAGCGTGATCGCACCTAAGCCAAGTCTCTTTAGGACCAGCTGTAGGATGTCCCCCATTTGTCCCTCCAGAATAGGAAAGCCCGGCACGGCACATAGCGCCGCCGGACACATATCGGGCAGGTTCCTGTCAGCTCTTTTTGCTTTGCGTTGGCAGGAGCCCTGTCCGTCCAGGTCGGCCCGTCCCGCGTCCGGGGCAGGGCCAAATTGCAGGCGGCGGCCTCAGCCGCCGCCTAACCCCTCAATCAGGACTCGAACCACCAGCGGCTGGCGGCACGCGCGCCGTCATTTTCCCAGCTGGCAGCCAGTTTCTCGGGCGTGCCCACCTTCGCACTGTTGGCGTAAACGAAGTTGTTGAAGAACGGGATGATGGTGCCGCCATCGTCCCGGGCCAGCATCGCCATCTCGCGGTACATTTCCGCGCGCCGGGTGTCGTCCAACTCGGCCTTGGCCTGAAGCAGAAGCTCGTTGAAGCGCGGGTTTTTCCAGTGAGACTCGTTCCAGGCCGCATCGTTCTTGTAGGCCAGCGTGTACATGACATCAGGTGTCGGACGCGCGCCCCAGGACACGAGACAGAACGGCTTCTTCAGCCAGACGTCGGAATAGTAACCGTCGTTCGGTTCACGCACGACATTGATGTTGATACCCGCCGCCTTGGCGTGTTCGGCATAAAGTACCGCCATGTCGACCGCACCCGCATAGACGCTGTCCGCGGTGCTGAGGCTGACCGTGAGACCTTCCGCGCCCGCTTTCTTGAGCAGGGACTTGGCCTGGTCCGGATCGTAATCACGCTGCGGGATGTCGTCCGGCCAGTAAGGCTGGGCCGGCGAATGGTGGAAGTCATTGCCCTTGGTGGCAGCACCGAAGGTGATCTTCTCGATGATGTCATCCCGGTTCATGGCCAGCTTAAGCGCGTTGCGCACGTCCGGATTGTCGAACGGTGCCGTGTCACAGAACATCGGCAGCGTGATCGCGCCCGCGGACGGGATGTTGTGGATCTTGATGTTCGGATTGCGCTGCAGCAGACCCATGGTCTTCAGCTCGATCAGCGAGACCGCATCCACATCGCCGGTCACAAGTGCCGTCTGGCGAGCGTTCGGATCGTTCAGGGTGATCAGCTCGACCTTGTCGAAATAGGCGCCCTCACGGTGCCAGCCGTCATGCCGGCTGAGGCTGAACTGGACGCCGAACTCGCCGTTGTCGATCTTGTAGGGACCAGTGCCGTCGCCGGACTGCCAGTCGATCGTGCCGTCGTCGTTGGCCGGGCAGATCGCCATGTGATAGTCGGTCATCAGCCATGGGAAGTCGGCGTTGCCGCCGGACAGCTTCACGACAACGGTGTAGTCGCCATCCTTGGTGATGTCGGTGACATCCGTCAGCAGCGCCTTGGCTGCGGAGGTTGTCTTGTCGCCGCGGTGGTGGTTCAGCGATGCGATGACATCGTCAGCCGTCAGTTTCCTGCCGCTGTGGAACTCGGCGTTTTCAGTGATCTTGAAGGTCCATTCGGACGCATCCTCGCTGGCTTCCCAGCTGTCGGCAAGATCCGGCCCAAGCGACCCGTCGCCCATGATCATCGTCAGGTAGCTGCGGTGCGTGTGGGCGAGGAAAATCATCACGCGGGTCAGATAGGTGCCCGGATCGTGAGAATCTGAGGTGTTGCCGTCGTGGATCCCCCAGCGGAACGTCCCGCCCTGCTTGGGCTGGGCTTTCGCCTCGGTCGACCACAGGCCTGTTGCGGTGCTTGCTGTCAGTCCGGCCAGCACGGAATAGCGAAGGAAATCACGTTTACTGATCCCTCCCGTGCGGGCCGCTGCTTCAAGCCTTTCGAGCATCTCGGCATCTTTGGACTTCGTCATCTGTCTCCCCTTCCGGTTCTTCTTAAACAGTCACTTGCCAATTTCCCAAACGTAGCATCCGTTGTTTTTTTGTAACCATGATGCTCATTTGCGACATTTACATAGCAAAACACGAACTGCCCCTGCTCGGCCACCCCCATGGGTAAATTCCTCATTTAAAATGTTTAATGTTGACTGGTTGCCCAGATATTGTGCACAGCAACATTATTATGAATGATTTTTGATTTTCAGACAGGCACGGAAAATGCTACGCGCGTATATTCTGGTCTACTGAGACAGATCTCAGATAATTCTTTTAGATGAAAAACGATTATTCTCCAACAATGTCGGAAAATGCAGTGCCAGTTCGTATTTCGGCACTGTCGGGCGGTAAATCGGGCGCATTCTTCTTGTCAAAATAACCGATTACCGGAGAACAAGATGAGTGTTGCCCAACGCAGCCGCAGCGGCGGCCGTGCCGGCCGCCGGGCTATTCGCACCGCTCCCGACCATACCATGCTGCCCGGTCTGCGGCGCACCCTTCCCCTGTGCGAACCCATGGACGAAGAGCAGATCCGAAAGCTGGACGATGCCTCCATGGCAATCCTGGAAGAGGTTGGAATCGTCTTTCGCGATCCGATTGCCCTTGCAGACTGGAAGCGGGCCGGTGCCAAGGTCGAGGGTGAGAGGGTCTACCTGGACCGGGGGCTGGTGCGTGAGCTCATCAGTTCGATCCCATCCAGCTTCACCTATCATGCCCGCAATCCGGCAAAGAATGTCCCGCTTGGAGGAGATCGTTCGATCTTCGTGCCGATGACCGGGGCACCATTTCTGCGTGATCTCGACAATCAGCGGCGCAATCCCACGCTTGCGGACCTGGCCATGTTCCACAAGCTCAGCCACATGCTGCCGGCCCTGCATTCAAGCGCCCACCACATCGTGGAGCCGTACGACCACCCCATCAGCCATCGGCACCTGCGCATCACCTATTCTTCGATCAAGCATTCGGACAAGACCTTCATGGGCATGACGACAAGCCCGAAGAACGCCGAAGATGTCATGGAAATGTGCGCGATCCTGTTCGGTGAGGACTATCTGGAGACCCATCCGGTCACGACAGGAAACTGCAACGGCAATTCTCCGCTGGTTTGGGACGAGACCATGCTGGGCGCAATGCGGGCCTTTTCGAAACGAAACCAGCCCGTGCTCTGCTCCCCCTTTGTGCTTGGCGGAGCCAATACCCCGGCAAGCGTCGTCCCCGCCGTTGCCCAGCTCAACGCGGAAGCCCTGAGCGCGCTTGCCTACACGCAGGTGATCCGGAAGGGCGCACCTGCGATTTACGGGCATTATCTGTCGACGGTCTCGATGAAATCCGGTGCGCCGATGGCCGGCACCCCCGAGATCAGCCTGATGAACTTCATGATCGGGCAGATGGCGCGGTTCTACGATGTGCCCTGGCGGACTTCCGGTTCGCTCGGCGGTGCCAAGACCTTTGACGCGCAAGCCGGGTATGAGAGCGCAGCAACGCTGAGCGCCGTTATCCATTCGGGTGCCAACTACATCTGGCACGCGGCCGGCTGGAACGAGGCCGGGATGCATTGCTCGGTTGCCAAGTTCATTGTCGACGCCGAGCAATGCGCAATGGCCTACCGCATGGCGGAGGGCCCGCGCTGGGATGATTTCGACGAAGGCCTTGCCGCCATTCGCGACGTCGGCCCCGGAGGCCACTACTTGGGGCACCCGCACACCCAGGAGAATTTCCAGCGGGCGTTCTTCATGCCGGAGACCTTCGACAACAATTCCATCGAGCAATGGAAGGCCGAGGGAGAAGTGGAGATCACGGAACGGGCGCTTGGCATCGCCCGCAAGCTTCTGTCCGAGTATCAGGAGCCTTCTCTCGAGACCGCCAAAAACGAGGCCCTTCTCGACTACATCGCGCGGCGCGAGCGTGAAATCCCGGCGGCAGATGCGCTGAACCAGGACTATTGAACCGCGGTACCGGCCAAAAACCGGGCTGCCCGTGCTTTCTCTTCTGCCCTGCGAGGCGGTTCATGAAAATCAAGTCTGTCGAGATCTTCCGCCATGACCTGCCGGTCAAGGGCGGCCCCTACAAGATGGCAAACGCCGAGGTCTGGTCTCTCCAGACCACCCTGGTCAAGCTGACCGCGGACAACGGGCTTACCGGCTGGGGGGAAACCTGCCCTGTCGGCCCGACTTACGCCGAAGCGCATTCCGGTGGAGCGCAGGCGGCACTGCAGCAGATCGCCCCTGCGCTGATTGGCCAGGACGTTCGGCCCCTGACGATCAGCCGTCTCATGAACGGCCAGCTCAACGGGCACAACTACGCAAAGGCTGCAATCGACATTGCCGTTCATGACCTGCTCGGCAAACATCTTGGTCTTAGGGTTGCCGACCTTCTCGGTGGTGTCGCGGCTGAACGCGTTCCCTCTTATTACGCAACCGGTGTCGGTGCTCCCGAAGAGATCGCCAGCATTGCCGCGGAAAAACGGGACGAAGGCTACCCGCGCCTGCAGATCAAGATGAGCGGGAAGGACGTCGAGCGCGATATCGAGACGATCCGCAGGGTCTGGGACAAGATCGCCGGATCCGGCATGCGTCTTGCGGTCGACGGCAACCGAGGCTGGACCACACGAGACGCGCTGCGCGTCAGTCGCGAATGCCCGGATATTCCGTTCATTCTGGAGCAGCCCTGCAACCGGATCGAGGACCTGGAGAAGATCAGGCCGCAGATCCACCATGGACTTTACATGGACGAGAACGGTGTCGACCTGGCAACGGTCATCCGTGCCGCCGGGCGCGGACTGGTCGATGGATTCGGCATGAAAGTGACCCGGATCGGCGGACTGCAGCAGATGGCTGCGTTCCGGGATATCTGCGAAGCCGTCTCGCTGCCGCATACCTGCGACGATGCCTGGGGCGGCGACATCATCGCCGCCGCCTGTACCCATGTAGCTGCCACGGTGAAGCCGTCTCTGCTGGAAGGGGTCTGGCTTGCGCAGCCCATGATCGAGGGCAGTTATTCCATCGGCGAAGGCGTGCGCATCCGGGACGGTCACATTGCCCTGCCACAAGGCCCGGGCCTTGGTGTCGAACCGGATGAGACCCTGTTCGGCACGGCGATAGCTACTTTCTGATCTGGAGGCCGATATGCGCTTTAAAGGCAAACGTGCCCTCGTGACGGGCGCCGCCGGCGGGATCGGCAAAGTCATCTCCGACATGCTGCGGGCAGAAGGGGCACGCGTGGCCGCAGCCGACCGGAATTGCGATGCCGTTGCTGCGGAAGTCCGGATTTCGGGAAACCTGCTCGACCCGGCTTATGCAGACGCACTGCCCCGCACGGCGGCCAAGGCACTTGGCGGCCTCGACATCATCATCAACAACGCCGGCGTCATTACCCGTGGTCCCGTGACCGAGACCACCGATCAAGACTGGGCGCTGTCGGTCGGGGTCAATGTCGAAGCTCCTTTCCGTATCTGCCGGGCGGGTATCCCGTTGCTGGCGGAGGCCGGAGGTGGGGCCATCGTCAACATCGCCTCTTGCTGGGGTGTTCACCCGGGCCCGAACCACGCTGTCTATTGCATGACCAAGGCGGCGATCGCTTCGCTGACCCAGTGCATGGGCCGGGACCATGCCCACCAGGGCATCCACATCAATGCCGTCTGCCCGAACGAGGTCGACACACCGATGCTGCGGACCGGGTTCGAAAAGCGCGGCTTTGACCCCGCAACGGCGATTGCCGAACTCGGCAGGACCGTTCCGCTTGGCCGGGTGGCGCGGCCGGATGATATCGCGGACGTCGTTCTGTTTCTTGCCTCCGATGCCGCGCGCTACATGTGTGGTTCGCTGGTTGAGGTCAACGGCGGAAAACCGGTGTCATGATGCGGTTCGAAGGGAAGATTGCCCTCGTCACGGGCGGGCGAAGTGGCATTGGTCGTGCGATTGCCCGGCGCTTGCAAAATGAAGGTGCCAGGGTCTTCACGGCCCAGCGCGGCGAGGATCCGGAGTTTGAGCATGTCCAGGCGGATTTTGCCGACATGGAAGCCCCTGCCCGCATTATCGAAGACGTGGTAACGAAAGGCGGCAGGCTGGATGTGCTCGTCAACAATGCCGGCCTGATGCAGGAAGCGGCGATCGAAGACATGTCGCTCGCCGACTGGCAGCACTCGTTGGCGGTCAATCTGACCGCGCCTTTCCTGATGATCAAATATGCCTTGCCGCATTTGCGCCAGACACGCGGAAGCGTCGTCAATGTCGGCTCCATCGAAGGCATCGGCTGCAATCCGCTGCATGCTGCCTATTCCGCCTCCAAGGCCGGGCTTCACGGCCTGACGCGCGCCGTTGCGGTCGATCACGGCAAGGACGGCGTCCGCTGCAACGCGGTTGCGCCAGGCTGGATCGATACGGAACTCAATCTCGAATTCATCAAGGCGACCCCGGATCCAGATGCCTTCCGGCGCGATATTGGCAAGATCCACCCGGCTGGCCGGACGGGCAAGCCGGAGGAAGTTGCCGCCTTGGTCGCTTTCCTGGCAGCGGACGAAAGCGGTTTTGTCACCGGTCAGGTCTACACGGTCGACGGTGGCAGAATGACCAGGTTGAGCTTGCCCTGAAGGGCTTGGAGCGGTTCAGAATGCCTGCCGAATAGCGGACTTCATTGTCCTGACGAGATCCTGATTGGCGCTGGCTGCGACGCCGATGACAAGTTTCGACATGGGTGTCGAGGCAAACCCATGCTCGTTGCCAAGCACCTTGAGGTGGCCCGCGAGAGTAGACCGCCCCAGAAGCCCAATCGCAATACCCGCTTCCACGGCAGCCGTTACGCCCGACACGCTCTGGCTTGAAAAGGCAATCCGGTAAGGCCTCCCTCTTGCCTCAAGCGACTTGAGGGCCGCCTCACGCCACCAGCAGGCGCTGTCGAAAAGGGCGACCGGAACCGGCTCTTCGGCCAGAAGATCCCGGTAACGCGACATTACCCAGCAGGTCGGGTCCTCGAAGACCACCTCTTCGTTCCTGCCGATCGTTTCAACCTCGTAGACGGCAAGATCCATCTTTCCCCTGGACAGCAGTTCCGGGAAATCGGTGCTGATCGTACAGGTTACCTCAAGCTCCACCTGCGGGTGCGATTGTGCGAAGGCAGACAGGATCTTCGCAAGCTTTGCCTGGCCATGATCGTCAGGAATGCCGAGGCGTAGCTTTCCGCGCAAACCATCGGCGGTGATTTCCCTCAGGACGGCATCCAGCCGTTCTTTCACATCCCTTGCGACCGGCATCAGGCGCTGCCCGGTCTCCGTCAGCGTCACACCGCGGCCGGTCCGCTCGAACAGATCCCGCCCGATCACCTCTTCAAGGCGCATGATCTGAAGACTGGTTGCCGATTGTGACCGGCCGATCAGGCGGGCACCTTCAGTGACGCTGCCCGTCCCGGCGACCGCCAGAAAGGTTCGGAGGAGTTCACTGTCGAGATTGTTCATCCAATTTTTCAATATCTGACATTTAAGATATTCGTTTCACCAATACTTAGATCACGCCTAGTCTGAAGCCGTCAATCACTGGAGGCCTTCATGGAAGGACAGACGGCAACAGCCACGTTTTCTGGATCCCGAAAAATTGCCGCCGGAGCCGGAGCTGGCCTTCTCGCCGGGCTTGTCTGGCTGTGGCCGCAGTTCTTCAAACAGGGGATCCTGTTCACCGGACAGGGTCTCCTTCAAGTTGCCCCGCTCGTCGTGCCGGGCATAGCCCTCACGGCCTGGATCATGGCCAGCGGTGCCGACAGGATCATCGGCCGCGCGTTTGAAGGACGGCTCATGCGCGCGGTCCTCGTGGCGTCTGCCATGGGGGCGATTACGCCGGTCTGCGGGGTGACGATCCTGCCTCTGATGGCCGGGTTGCTGGCAGCTGGGGTTCCCCTTGCCCCGGTCATGGCGTTCTGGCTGTCCTCGCCAATTACCGATCCGGCCATGCTGGCGACTACGGCGGCGACCCTCGGCATTACCTTTGCAGTCGGCAAGACCGTGGCAGCCTTCGCTCTGGGTGTATTTGGCGGATCCGTCACAGCAGCGCTCACGCGTGAGCAAAGCGGTGAAGCGGCGCTGCGGTCTGGTGGGCTCGCCGCGAAATTGATGGCGCGGTGCTGTGACGGCGCGACATCGTTTGAACCGCGTGTCTGGCGCAACAGCAGCCGGCGCAAGGCCTTCGCGCGGCAGGCAGCGGCAACGACACGGCTGATCCTGATCTGCCTGATCCCGGCCTTCTTTGCCGAATATGCGCTGAATGCAGCTCTGACCCCGGGATCGCTGGCAGCCTATCTTGGCTCGAACACCTGGTGGGCCATACCCGCCGCCGTCTTCGTCGGCGCACCGGCCTATATCGACGGTTATGCGGCCTTGCCGCTGACCCGCGGTCTCATCGACAACGGCATGTCGCCCGGCGCGGCGATGGCGTTTCTGGTTTCAGGAGGTGTTGTCAGCATCTGGGGAGCGCTTGCGATATTTCCCGTGCTGAAACTGAGCCCGTTCCTGCTTTACCTGGCGCTTGCCGTTACCGGGTCACTGATCTCGGGCTATATGTTCGAATGGGTCTACTGACCCGGTCGGCCTCTGGCCGGGATCATTCCTCGGCCGCGCGCCATTCCTTCCAGCGCAGCACGGCATTGGCGCCGATTTCCCGGAATGGCTGTGGCGGCAGTTTTTTCGGCCGGGCCTCAGCACCGAAATGACGGGTGATGCTGCTGGTCTGTCCCAGCGCAAGATCAGCAGCGCCCATGCCGGTCAGGGTTCCGCGTGCGGTGCCGAGACCATTTTGCACGCAACCGGAAAACACGTCCTGCTCTAGTTCTCGCATGACCGCGACACCATTCAGCGACAGGCAAAGGTGTCCTGCCCACTTGTATTCCATCTTCAACCCTGCCAACTGCGGAAACCGCCGGTCGAACTTGCGTTGCATGACACGGGCCGCACGTTCCACGCTTGCCGGTGTCAGCCGCATGTCGGGTTTCAAGACGGCGCAGGTTCTCGTAACGATCCTGTTTCCACCCTGACCGGCGTCGATCCGGCGCAAGGTCGTCCCCATCGGATCAGATGGCGTGATGCCCCAGCGGCTTTGGCCGCCAAGTTTCTTCAACGCCTCACTGTCGAGCTCGGGCGTCATGACGGCAAACAGGAACAGCTGCATCAGCCGGTCTCGTTCGAAACCGAAACTCTCCAGATGACCATTGACCGTGAGGATGACTTTTGCCGTTGAAACGGATCCGGATCGCGTTTCCACCTTCCAGCCTTCGCCTTCCCTGGTGAAAGACAGGACCGGGCTTTGCTCGAAAACCTGCACGCCTTCCCGCCGAAGTCCGGCGGCAAGTCCGCGGATATATCCAGCAGGCTGCAGCATGACCGTACCGGGGGTATAAAGTCCGCCAACGTAGTGTCTGCTTCCGGTCAGGTCCGCCATCTGTTGGCGGTCGAGCAGCTCATATTTTTCACCGAGGCTCGTCAGATGGTCGGCATAACTGCGGTTATGATGATCGGCCTTGATGCTAGCCGCACCGTTGATCTTGCCTGCCGGATCAAAATAGTTCCTGTCGATCCCGTAGTCCTCGACCGCGCCACGCGCAAAGTCGATTGCCTCTCGATTGAGGGCGATCAGAGACTTGTCGTCACCGTTACCGGCATAATCCTCCGATGTCAGTTCATGCGGCAGGTCGATCATGAATCCGGAATTGCGTCCGGCCGATCCTTCCGCAACCCGGCAAGCGTCGAGCACGACAACCTTGAGATTTCGGTCTGACTGGAGCAGGCGCCGCGCCGCCGACAGACCGGCAAAACCGGCGCCGATGATCGTGACATCCGCGCTGATCTGTTCGCTCAGCACCTGCGCGGGCTGTTGCTTCGGCAGGATGGTGTTCCAGGCCGCCGGGCCTTGCAGGTTCGGCAGAGTGTCGGCGGCCCGTTTCGTCATCCGACGGCCTCGTCCTCGTCGTCGGACAGATCCAGCCAGATGGTCTTCAGCTGGGTGTACTGGTCGTGTGCCGCCAAACTGTTGTCCCGCCCGCCGAAACCGGACTGTTTGAACCCTCCGAACGGCGTGGTGATGTCGCCTTCGCCAAAGCAATTGACGGTCACGGTGCCGGCCCGGATCGCCCGGGCACCACGCAGCGCCTTTCTGGCGTTGCCGGTGAAGATCGAGGCGGCAAGGCCGTACTGTGTATCATTGGCCAGCGCGATAGCCTCATCGAAGCTTCTTACGGTCAGAACGCTCAAGACCGGACCGAAAATTTCCTCCCGCGCAATGGTGGACACCGGATCGGTTTCCAGAACGGTCGGTTCGACGAAGGCGCCATCGCGGCTGCCGCCGCCCATCAACACCTTTGCGCCCTTGTCCAGATAGGAACTGACCTTGGCGAAATGATCGCTGGAGACGAGCGCACCGACACGATGCTCCGGATCAAGGGGATCTCCCATCGTCCATTCCCGCGCATGGGCCAGAATGCGTTCCAGCACCGCTTCCTTGATGTCTTCTTCCACGATCAGGCGGGAACTTGCCGAACAGTTCTCGCCCATGTTCCAGAACGCGCCATTGACGACATGAGCAGCCACCCGGTCGAGATTTTCCGCGTCCTTCAGGACAACGCTCGGGTTCTTGCCGCCCATTTCCAGAACGACCTCCTTCAGGTTGCTGTCGGCGGCATAGCGCAGGAACCGGCGGCCGGTTTCCGTCGAGCCGGTGAAGGAGATCATGTCGACGTCCATGTGCCGGCCAAGCGGTTCACCGACGTCCGGACCGGAGCCGGGAACGACATTGAAGACACCCCGCGGAATGCCGGCTTCCATGGCAAGTTCCGCAATGCGCAGGGCGGTGAGCGATGTTTCTTCGGCCGGCTTGACGATGACCGAACATCCTGCCGCCAGCGCCGGACCGATTTTCCACGCGAGCATCAGCAGCGGAAAGTTCCAGGGCAGAACCAGCCCGACGACGCCAACCGGTTCGCGCACGATCATGGCGATGTGATCATCGGAGGCGGGCGAGACCTGATCGTAGATCTTGTCGATCGCCTCTGCGTGCCATTTCAGGCAATGGATCGTCTCCGGCACATCCACGGTTTCGCAATCGTAGATCGTCTTGCCGCTGTCGAGGCTCTCCATCACGGCCAGCTCCCGCCGGTTGCGGGTGATGAGCTTGGCAAAGCGGATCAGCGTGTCCTTGCGGTCCGACGGATGCAGCTTCGACCACCGGCCGTCCTCAAAGGCTTCCCGGGCCTTCAGCACTGCGAAATCGACATCCTCTGCACCACAGGCTGCCACGGAGGCAAGTGTCTCGCCGGTGGCGGGATTGACCGTCTCGAAGGTCTTGCCCGATGCCGCCGGGCGGTAAGAGCCGTCGATGAAAGCATTTGTCGGCAAGGTCAGGCCGGCAGCGAGCGCCTTGTATTCCTCGCGCGTCAGAAGGTCGGTCATGATCATTCTCCCGCCGTGATGTCTTGAATGGTGGATTTCAGAACCCGGACGACCTGGTCGAGCTGGCGCTTGTCGTCCTTGTTGAGTGCCTTCAACGGCGGGCGCGGCGGACCGGCATAGAGCCCGCTCATTTCCACCCCGTGCTTGACGCATTGAATGAACTTGCCGCCCTGTTCCAGCACGCGCATCAGCGGCATCATTGCCGACATGATCCGCCGCCCCTTGCTGAAATCCCCTTCGACGGCGCAGGCCCGGTAAAGGGCAACATGTTCTTCGGGCAGGAAATTCGAGCCGGCGCACACCCAGCTGCGTGCCCCCCAGGCGAAGAACTCCAGCGCCTGATCGTCCATGCCGCAGGACATCTGGATGTGCGGGTAGTCGCGCGCCAGAAGGTGGACGCGGTTGATGTCGCCAGAGCTTTCCTTGATGGCGCAGACATTGCGCGAACGGCCAACCCGGTCGAGGAATTCCTCGCCCATGTTCACCCCCATCCGGCCCGGATAGTTATAGAGCATGATCGGAAGATCGGCGGCCCGGTCGATGGTCAGGACATTGAGCGCGTTTTCCCTCTCGGTCGGCACCGAGTAGGGCGGTGTTGCCACCAGAATAGCATCGGCCCCGATCTCCGCGGCCCCTTCCGCCAGCGCGATGGAATCCGGTGTCCTCATGGTTCCCGTTCCCACGATCAGAGGCAGGCGGCCTGCAAGCTTTTGCGCGGTAAAGCGCGCCAGTTCGAGACGTTCCTCAACGGTCTGGGCATAGTTTTCGCCCGTTGATCCACCGGAAATCAGGCCGTGCACACCACTGTCGACAAGATGGTCGACAACAGCGGCCAGGGCATCCCAGACCACGTTGCCTTCGCCGTCATAGGGCGTGACCACGGGCGTGTAGATGCCTTCGAACTTCATGATTGGGGTCATCGCGGTGTCTGCCTCATGCGGATTTGAGTTTGGGTGGGATGCCGAGCGGAGCTTCCAGGCCTTCAGGCATGACAAACAGTTCGATCTGGTCACGCGAGAGAGCCCAGTGCTCCAGCGCCAGTTCCGCGGCGCGGTTGTCGTCGCCCTGCTCGATCGCCTCGATCATCTCGTCATGCTGGCGGCCGGCCAGCTCGAGGCGATCTTCCTTCGCACCGGACTTGGGGCGGAAGAAGGTCATGCCGATCCGGGTATGGTCGATCAGCAACCGGTCAAGGCTCGCCAGCAGGTAGCTGTTGCCCGCCATGTGGCCGGTGATGCGGTGGAAACGGTCGTTTGTAAGTGCCCGTTCAATCACGTCGCCACTTGCCATGGCGGCCCGGAATTCTTTCTGAGCCTGACGCAGTTCCTCGATCTGTGCCGGCGTCGCGTTCTGCGCGGCGAGCCGAAGCACGGCGCTGTAGATCAGCGGTGCGGCAAGGAAAAAGTCCCGCAGCGTGTAGTGGGTCATGTCGGAAACGCGCGCACCCCGATTGAGCTGCAGCGTGACATAGCCTTCACCCGCCAGCTGCTGCAGCACCTCGCGCAAAGGGGTCCGGGAGAGGCCGTAGAGATCACACAGATCGGTTTCTTCAAGCGGGCTGCCGGGCTTGCGCTCCAACGTCAGGATCGCGCGTTTCAGATCCTCATAGGCATTCGACTTTGCCGTGCCGCGTACAGGGGGCATGTGACGCTCCATTCCGAATTCAGTTGACTCGTTTGTATACATGATGTGTACAATATCAACACAATAATAATACATGCGCCCGAAAGGCCCCGATCGGCCAGAGGCGACAGAGGCCGGAGAAAAGCGACATGTCCCGAACCACTGACGTCACCTTCCTGTTGCTTGAAGATTTTTCGCATATCGCCTTCGCCTGCGCGGTGGAGCCGCTGCGTATCGCCAACCTGCTTCAGGGAGAGGAAATCTACCGGTGGCGACTGGCTTCACCCGATGGTCAAAGGGCGGTCTGTTCCAACGGAACCGTGACGCTGGTGGATCAGGGCCTCGGTCCGTTGCCCGCGCGCTCCAGCCTGTTCCTGATCTCCGGTCAGAATGTCGGCGACCGGGCTGCGCCGGAGGTGCTGAGCTTCCTGCGGCGGGAGCGTGCCCGGGGCACCCAGATCGGTGCTATCTGTTCGGGCGCCTACATTCTTGCCAAGGCTGGCCTGTTGAACGACCGCCGTGCAGCCATTCACTGGTCGTTCCACGATAGTTTCGAGGAAACCTTTCCGGACGTGCAGTTGTGCAAGAATGTATTCGTCACGGACGAGGCCTTCGTCACCGCATCCGGCGGCACCGCGGCGACCGACATGATGCTGCACCTGATCGGCGAAGCCCACGGTACGGACCTGGCGGTGGCGATCGCGGACATGATGGTCTATTCCGGAGTTCGGCCCGCCAACGCGGCCCAGCAGATTTCGCTACAGGCGCGGCACGGAATCCGGAACCCGCATATTGCCGAGGCAATTCGTCTGCTGAACGAAAGCGCGCCCTATTACCTGCCGACATCCGAGATCGCCCGCAAGATCGGCATTTCCACCCGGCAGCTCGAGCGGTTGTTCCAGAAACACCTGAAGGTGTCGCCGAAACGATTTGCCATAGACCAGAAGCTCACGCGTGCCCGCAATCTTCTGCTGCAGACCGAACGGTCCGTGTCTGAGATCGCCCTGGCCTGCGGCTACGAATCCGCTTCGCATTTCATCCGCACCTATCAAAACAGGTTCGGCGTGACACCGCACAATCAGCGTCTTTGCTCCGCGGGAACACAGGCTGCGTTTCAAAGGGCATGACCGGGTCCTGGGGCTGCAATCTGCCCGCGTTTTGAAATGCGGCCCCTATTCCTGGCAAGCCGGTTCCGGCTTCTCCGCCTGGTCCTATGCCCCATCCTCCTTGCGTGTCCTCGGCCCGTGACTTAGATCCTTGTCTGAAGCCGGTCCGGACCGGAGCGCAAACGGAGGCCGCATCCATTCTTCCCGTCAGAATTGCAGGCACTGGACATGCCTTGCCTGCAAAGTCCGTCACCTCGGAAACCCTCGATCTTCAGCTGGGCTTTCCTGCCGGACATCTTCAAAAACTGTCCGGCGTTTCAAGCCGGTTTGTCGCAGCAGAGGAAAGCCAGATAGATCTGGCGGTTGCGGCTTGCCAAGCCGCGCTTGAAAAGGCAGGCCAAACGCCTCGGGACGTCGATCTCGTCCTCGGTGCGTGCGGAATTCCCTACCAGACCCTGCCGGCAACCGCGCCACTGGTGATGCAGAGACTGGGTTTTGCCGATGGCACGGCGGCGGCCTTCGACGTCAATGCGACTTGTCTTTCCTTCCTGACCGCTTTCGAGCTTGCCGCCAACAAACTTGCGCTGGGGCAAGCAACGTCGGTGCTGGTGTTTGCCGCGGACATCGCCTCGCGCGCGCTGCCCTGGAAAGACCAGCCCGATGTTGCCGCCCTGTTCGGCGACGGAGCGGCTGCAGTCGTCCTGACGACAGGAGGCGATGATGGCCCGGGCATTGCGGCCGCGCTGCTGCGAACCTACCCTTCCGCCTACGCCGCATGCGAGATCGGGGCAGGAGGCACACGGTTCGATTTTCACAAGGACCGAGAGTCCTTCGCCCGGCATGCCGTGTTTCACATGGACGGCAAGGACCTCTTCCGTGTCACGCACAAGCACTTTCCGCAGTTCGTCGACCAGTTGCTGTCGAAAGCCGGATGGGCCCGGCAGGATATCGACCTCGTCGTTCCCCACCAGGCAAGCCCGCTCGCGCTGGAGCACATGATCCGGGAAACCGGCATGGAGCGCAGCCGGGTGGTCGACATCGGCTGCACCCACGGCAACCAGATTGCAGCATCGCTGCCAACCGCGCTCGACATTGCCTGGCGCCAGGGCCGGATCGAGCCCGGCATGCGCGTGCTGTTGCTCGGGACATCGGCCGGTGTGACCTTCGGCGGCATGGCCCTTGAGGTTTGACCATGGGGCGCTTGCTGATCACTGGAGCAACGGGATTTCTGGGCGGAGCCCTGATCCGTCATTTGCGCGCCAAAGGCTCCAACCCGATCGCTCTCGGCCGCAGCGAGTTGCAGTGTCAGCACCTTGAGGCCGAGGGCTTCGACGTCGTTCGCATGGATCTTTCCAACCCCTGCGCCAAGGATCAGATCGCGCCTCTTGGTCCGGTCGACGCCATAGTGCATTGCGCGGCGCTCTCCGCGCCCTGGGGACCACGAAGCGCCTTCGTGGCGGCGAATGTCACCGGGACAAAACACCTGCTTGATCTTGCGGAAAAACTTGGCGTGCGACGGTTCGTCAACATTTCCTCGCCCACCGTCTATTTCGAGATGAAGGACAAGGAGAACGTCCGGGAAGACGCGCTGCTGCCGCCGCCCATCAACGCTTATGCGGCGACAAAGGCCGAGGCCGAACGGCTGGTACTGACCCGCCCCGACCTTGGCCCGATCAACCTGCGTCCACGCGGCCTTTATGGTGCGGGGGACACGACACTCCTGCCGCGTTTGCTCGCCACAGCCCGGAAGCGGCCCTTGCCGGTTTTCCGGAATGGAGCTGCCTCCATCGACCTGACCCATGTCGATGATCTGCTCTCAGCCGTCGAGACGGCCCTTGAAGCCTCTCCGGAATGCGAAGGCGAGACGTTCAACATTTCCGGAGGCGAACCTTTGCCGGTGCGTTTCATTGTCGAGCGTGTCTGTGCCGCCAAGGGCATTCCGGTTCGCTGGCAGAACCGCTCCCTGGCCCCGGCTGTCCTGGTGGCCAGGCTTCTGGAGACGGCAAGTCTGCTTATGCCTGGCGCCGGCGAACCTCTGGCGACACCCTATACGCTCGGCCTCTTCGCCTTCCGGCAGAGCCTCGACATTTCCAAGGCGGAGCGGTTGCTGGACTGGCGACCGCAGATCGACTTCGAAAGCGGTCTTGCAAAAACACTTGGCGAAGGGAAAGCCCGTTGACCCCGGTGTTTGCAAACAGCGCGTTTGTTTCCGCGCCGGAGCGGTTGGTGGTCCGTAGTGGTGGGCGTCACCCGCTTCGCTTCAAGGTACGCTATGGGGTTTACCAGCACGCGACCGCTGGACTGGTGCTGATCGATACAGGTTACGGCCCCCGGGTCACAGAAGGTGCCGGGCGCAGTCTGCCGCTTCGGATCTATGCCAGTCTGCTCCGGCCGAGGCTGATCGAAGAGCACCAGCCCACCCGCGTGCTTGATCGCCTTGGCGCAAGCACAGCAGATGTTGCAGCCATCGTGCTGACCCATTTCCACGCCGATCATGTTGCCGCGCTTCACCTATTCCCGAAGGCGAGGATCTATGCGAAGGCAGCAGTTCACGCTCGTATCGAGGCGCGCTCAAGGTTTTCCAATCTGCGCCACGGCGTCTTTGACGAGTTGCTGCCGCAGGATCTCTCCAGCCGGATCGTCGATATCGACCAACTGCCGGTCAAGCCAGCTCCCCATGGGCTCGGCGAAGGGGCTGATCTCTTTGGGGATGGTGAGACGCTGGCCGTCAATCTGCCCGGTCATGCGGAAGGCCATTTCGGCATTTGCTTTGCCGCACAGCCGGTGCCATTGCTTTATGCGGTCGATACCCAGTGGTGTGCGGCAGCGCTTGATCCCGGCAAGGCCCCCGGACTGCCCGCGGCTCTTGTCGCTTCGGATCGCCGGGCACTTGCCGCAAGCAGCCGCCGGGTTGCCGCCTTCCGGGAGCAAGGCGGCGATGTTCTGCTGTGCCACGATCCGTCCGACAGTCCATACGATTTGCCGGAGGCTTCGGAATGAACGGGCGCCTTCAGACTGGCATTGCCTTTGCCGAAACGCTCTGGACCGGCCGCAGTGGCCGATCTCGAAAGGCTTTCGAGGACTGGCAGAAACGTCGACTGGATGGCTGGTTGCGCCAGTCGCTTCCCAAGGTCGATTTCTACCGCGACGCGCCGCCGCGCCTCGACAAACTGCCTGTGATCGACAAAGCCATCGTGATGAGCCGGTTCGAGGCCTTCAACAGGGCCCGGATCACCGCCGAGGCCGGATGGCGGGCCTTGGAGGCAGGCGGCGAGATCGACGGGATCAACATCGGAGCCAGTACGGGCACAAGCGGCAACCGCGGCCTCTATGCCATTTCCGCACCGGAGCGGTTCCGTTGGCTCGGCACCATTCTGGCCAAGACCTTACCCCGCTTTCTCTGGCATCCGGAACGGGTTGCGATCATCCTGCCTCAGTCCTCCTCGCTTTACGAAAGCCCTGCCAGACTGCGGCAACTGCACTTGCGGTTCTTCGATCTGCGCCATGGCATCGCTTCCTGGCTGGACGAACTGGAAACCTTCAATCCGACGACCATCGTCGCGCCGCCGAGGGTGTTGCGGCACCTGGCGGAAACGTCGGACCGACTTGCCCCTCGCAAGCTTTATGCAGGGGCGGAAACGCTCGACCCGATCGACCGGGTCGTTGTCGAAAAGAGGTTCGGCATTCCCCTCGGGCAGATCTACATGGCAACCGAAGGCCTTTTCGCCGTGACGTGTGCCCATGGCCGTCTGCACCTTGCCGAGGATGCCAATTTTTTCGAGTTTGAGCCGGTCGCAAACGATCTCGTCACTCCGTTGGTGACAGGCTTTCGCCGCGATTTCCAGATCATGGCGCGATACCGGATGAACGATCTCCTGCGCCTGTCGTCGACACCATGCTCCTGTGGCTCGCCGCTTCAGACGGTTGATGAAGTGATCGGACGGATGGACGATATCTTTCTCTTCACCAGCGACGCGGGAACGGAAGTGCCGGTTACGCCCGACATCCTGCGCAATTCGGTTCTGGATGCCTCGCGCGAGATATCCGATTTTCGGCTTGTGCAGGAAGCAGATGGATCGGTGACCCTGCAGCTCCCGCCGGAGGTGGCGGAGACGAGCGCTGAAGCGGCCCTGGCGGCACTTGGCAAAACCCTGAGCGCACTGGGCCTCGTGCCTGCAATTTCGCTCCGCCGGGAAAGGCTGCCCCTGGAAAGCACCCGCAAGCTGCGGCGGGTGGAAAGCCGGTTTAGGCGGCAGGCTCAATCATGACCACAGCGCGGGATCCGGTCATGCGGGACACGTCGGCTAATGGAGGTGTGAGCAACGCACCAGAGACCGTTCATGCTTTCGTGCGTTTGTGCAACGACTTTGCCATGCCTGATCTTGTTGCCAACCTCACGACGCGTGTCAGCTCGCTGGAGATTGCTGGGCGGTGTTTTCCAGTGACGATCAACGAACCGAGCCGTCCGCCGACGTGTTACATATGTTCACCAAGCGCTGCCTATATCGACTATGCAATCGAGGAAACGCGCAATTTCCTGAAGTCGCCGCTGACCTACCATCTGGTACGACCGCTGATCCGGGTCTGTGCGCCGCTGATCGCGGCCAGCGGGCTTGATCGACAGGTGCAGGTGAACAACTGGCTGCTGTCGACCAACCCGGTGCCGGAAATCGATGCAGCCGCAGCCCGCGAGATCGCCAGAACCCTGTCTCAGCGCCACCCGGAGCATGCCATTGTCATCCGCTCGCTCAATGGCCGGGCGGACCGGTCATCGATGAACGCCCTCAGGCAAGCTGGGTTCAGGCTTCTGGCGGCACGACGGATCTATCTCTACTCCGGTGACCAAACGCCAGGACGGCCGACGCAAAACCGCCACTACGACACAAGGCTGATGCAACAGACGCCCTATCGGCTCGCGGAAAACGACAGCTTCGAGGCCTCGGATTTTGACCGTGCCGCGGAGCTCTACAAGATGCTCTATCTCGACAAGTACACACCGCTCAATCCGCAGTACACCGCAACCTACATCCGGGAATGCCACCGCAGAGGCCTGTTCCAACTGCTTGGTTATCGCGATGACAGCGGCCAGTTGGTGGCGGTGGCCGGTTTCTTTGCCAACGGCCGCACATTGACGCAGCCGCTGGTTGGATACGACACCCGCCTGCCGCTGAAAGACGGGCTCTACCGGCTGGTCATGGCGGCAGGCCAGGACATTGCAGACCGGCACACTCTCTTTTTCAACATGAGCGCGGGCGCCGGCCACTTCAAACGGCTGCGCGGGGCAGAACCGGAAATCGAGTTCAACGCCGTCTATTCAGGCCATCTGTCCCGGCGCAGGCAACTGGCAGTGCGGAGCCTCGAAAAACTTCTGTCGCGCATCGGCATTCCCCTTCTGGAGGCCTTCGACCTATGACTTCATCAAAGGATTTCTGGCAGGCCGCGGCGCTCGTGAAGGATTTGAAGCGCCGACCGGCCCGTGTCGAATTCGGCGGCGAACCTGTGGTGCTGTTCAAGAGCGCGTCGGGCATTTCGGCTCTGGCCGACCGTTGTCCGCACCGGCTGATGGAACTGTCGAAAGGAAAGGTCGTCCGAGGCGAGATCGAATGCCCCTATCACGGCTGGCGTTTTGACGGCGGCGGACGCTGCACCGTCATTCCGGGACACATGGGCGACGTGCCGGGGTACCGGATTCCCGGCCTCAAGACCTTCGTGAAGGACGGCGTGGTCTTTCTTTCCAAAGGAGACCCCGCAGGTGAACCTTACCTACACCCGATGGAAGGCAGAAAGACAGTGGTGCGCCTTGTGCGCAGCAGCACCAACTCGACATTGATCGATGCTGCCGAAAACATCCTCGATGCGACCCATACCCATTTCACCCACAAGGGCCTGCTGCGCGGCCTCAGCAGCAAGCGGCATCGGGTTCGGGTCGATATCACCGGTGGGCCTGGCTGGGTCGAGGCCGTCTATACCGGGGAGGACCGGCAGCACGGCCTGATCAGCAGGCTGCTGGAAGCCGGGCGGGTGCGGACTGTCGGGCGGTATCGCTTTCCCGGCATCGCCGAGCTGGAATATTGGGGCGAAAACGGCCTTGCACTGGCAACCACCTTCCATTTGCGGCAGGCGGCCGACGGACTTGTCGAAGGTATCGGTTGCCTGATCGGACCGAACGAGGGTCTGCTCGACCGGGTCAAGTCCTGGATGTTCCAGCCGATGTTCCACATCGCTCTGGAACAAGACCGCCGCGTGTTGAAATCCTCGCTTGAAAACGCGGCGCGCTTTCCGGACGCAAAACCTCTGATCGGACCGCTCGACTATTTACGAAGGGATATCGAGGCAATTGAAGAGGGCGAGCTGCCAGGTGCGGCAGCGTCCCCCAGAAGTGCCTACATCGAACTTTGATCCGGCCCGTTCCACTCGATGTCCCTCGTGGTGGCGCTTTGAAGACTGATCCGGTTGCGCATGGCTATGGTCGCAATTTCCAGCAAGGCGGGTATTTGCGCACGCCCCGGCGACGGATCGTCCTTGGTTCGGAGGATCTCCTCGGCGGCACCGAGGACCTCCCGGAAACGGGCAAAACCTCGTGAGCGGAGCGCTGAAGGCAGACCGTAGACCCACATGGCCAGCCGCACGGCCTGAATGCCCGTTACATCCGGCAAGACTTCGTCACCACCTTGCAAAAGCGTGCGGACAAACCGGTCCGCGTCCTTGAAAAAATGCAGGCCGCTGGTCGCGCGCGGATTGCATTCCAGCGGGCGCACAGAGCCGTCTTCAAGGCGCATCAGGTCAAACGAAACCTGCCCGGTCCAACCGGTGTTCCCGACGAATGTTTCGATTAAAGCCCGTGTTGCCGGGTCCGTTACCGGTTCAAAACAGATCCCCGCGCCAGCACCGGCCCGGTATAGCGAACGGTACATCGACACTGCCAGCACCTTGCCGTCGCGCGCCAGGACGTAGGCACTGATCTCGTCTCCTTCCAATCGTTCCTGGGCAACCCAGGGCATTGCAGCGCTCGGCACCACTTGCTTCAACTTGCGGCACGCTGGCGACACAAGGACCTGACCGGCGAAGCGCGACCAGACGGGCTTGAACACAAGGCTTTCGGCATGCTTGCCAAGGTCGGTGACATCTTGCAGAGACGTCAGCAGCCGTGTTTCGGGCACGGCGATCCCGAACCCTTCACACAGCTTGATGAAATCATGCTTGTTATGGGACGTCTGAAGCAGGTCGAGACCTGGCGCGAACAGCTCTGCCCCAAGGCCACGCCTCTCCAGGATTGCCGCCAGGTAGAAGACCTCCTCGCAGGTCGGGACAATCAGGGACGGCTTTTCGCGTTCGATCAGCGCCTCGAGCGCATCAGTGAAATCTTCCGGATGAAACCTTGGCGATGGCAGACGCTGATAGAGTGCGCAGGCACGACTTGCCCGGGAGACTGGGCGCGCGGGCATATCGGCCAGAACAACACGCCAACCAGCGGCATGAAACAGCCGGGCGTGATGCAGGGCAACAGGCGCGCGAGCACCCGTTATCAGAACAGTCTGGCCGGAAGAGGCATGGCAGCCGCGCTGCATCGTCGTCAGATTCCCTTATCGAATGCAGATCCCGGCATCCGACGCCCCTCAGCGTTCGGCTTCGTAGCGCGCTTTGGTTTCCTCGTTCATCGGGTAAAGGCCCGGCAGCTTCGCACCTGCGTCGACCTGCTCGACGATCCAGGCCTCCATGCGTTCCTGTTCCGGGGCTTCTTTCAGCACGTCATCAAGCGTGGCTGCTGGGATCACGACCGCACCATCGCCGTCTGCCACGATGATATCGCCCGGAATGATCGCAACACCGCCGCAGCCGATGGTTTCCTGCCAGCCGACGAAGGTTAGACCGGCTACCGAAGGCGGGGCCGAGACACCGCTGCACCAGACCGGCAGATCCGACGCCAGCACACCGGCCAGATCGCGCACTGTGCCGTCTGTGACCATGCCAGCGACATTGCGTTTGCGCATACGGGCACACAGGATATCGCCGAAGACACCGGCGTCGCGGATGCCCATCGCATCGATGACCGCGACGCATCCTTCCGGCATCTCCTCGATGGCCGCACGTGTTGAAATGGGAGAGCCCCAGGAAGCGGGCGTTGCCAGGTCCTCACGCGCAGGCACGAAACGAAGGGTAAATGCCGGCCCGACGATCCGGGGTCTGGAGCGATCGAGCGGCATTGCCCCGCGGATCCAGACGTTGCGCAGTCCCTTTTTCAGAAGGATCGTGGTGAGTGTCGCCGTGCTGACGGATTTCAGGATTTCGACGGCTTCAGCGGACAGGGTCATTAAGGCCTCCGGAAGATGGCGCTGACAAGAAGTAGCAGGTCAGAAACGGTATCCAAAAAAGCGATGCCGCCTGTCCTGCCAGGAGTGGGCTGCCCGCGGCACGGGAGCCGGCGGATCAACCGGCATATTCCGCCGGATCGCATTGCCGGCCAAGGGATTTTTGAAACGGGAAAGTCAGGAACCGGCCTGGCGGATTACGAGCGGTGGAAAGCCCTGCACCGCCGCGACAGGAACTTCATGGCCTGAGGCTCCGAGCAGGATTGCAAACCCTGCCCGATCACTAGACCGGCACTTTGCAGGCAACCTTCACGGCACTGATAGCGCCAGCTGCGACCTGCGCCGTGATCAGGATGGCCTTGCCGAAATTTTCTCTATCAAGTCCGGGAGACTGGCGGGACGACTGAAAGCCTGTTGCAACGAGAACGGATATTAGGCTTGCGACATGCGCAATTCATCCGGCCTTCTTGAAACCGAGGCCGGAAGTCTGCGGGCATTTCCGTTGCGCTTGCATCAGCACGTCCTCACGCGCGTGTGTGCGGGATCAGGAAATCGTCAGTTCAAGCGCCGGGTGCAAACGCTGCAGGTTGCGGAGTGATTTCGACTGCCAGGGAATGGACTTGGAGCCCAGAACCCGAACGCCGACTTCCGGCTGCTTTCTGATTTCGATCGTGAACTTTGCGAGCAGGTTGATGCCGGAGCTGTTCAGGAATTCCAGGCTTGTCAGGTCCATGGTGATGAGTTCCGGCTTGGCCGCCAGAACGGAATTCATGATGTCAAGAATAGGTGCGTAGGCATCTGTTCCTGAAAGCCGCATCGTTCCTTCGTAGTGGATGGCGGAGCCTTCAGTCCAAACGCGGTAATCGTTCGTGCTGATTTCCATTGTGATTTCTTCCTTTGGAATATGTCAGCGATCAGGAAAGTCGCAAAGAAGCATATGTCGTCAACTCAACGCCTTCACTTACACGCTCAGACGCGAAAGACCAGCCCAATTTGGCCTCGTAGTCGCTCATAAGTGTGAGCAAACCCAGGCCTGAGCCGGAGGAGTCCGGGTTGAGGGCGTTCTCCTCGATGCGTTCCAGGAGCAGCTCTCCCGGTTCGCGGTCGAGCAGGGCTTTCAGGTGACCCTGAAACTTGACGGCCGTTTCCTGGTCGATCCGGTTCACGATCCGGATTTCAAACGTCTGTTCTTCCAGCGAGCTGTGAATCGCGATGTCGCCGCCGTGACGGAACTTGATCGCATTTTCCAGAATCTCGTTGATCATGTAACTGATGCTGTGGCGGGCATCGACAGGATCGATGCCTTTGCCGCAAGCCCTGCTGAAATATTCCCCGATAAAATCCGATGTCAGGCCGCAATGATGCCAGCTCAGCTCCAGCGGCTCTGCCATCAGCGTGAGACAAAATTGTCTCGCGTCTCCGCCGTTCAAAGCAGCCGTCTCTCCAAAATCCTCGACCATGCCTTACCTATGCTTCAAGACAACAAGAGTGATGTCATCAAATACCTTGTAGTCGCCGATATGCGACTTCACATCATTAATGACCGCCGCGGCAATACCTTTAGCGGATTTTTCGCGATTTTCATGGGCGCTCTGGGCAAGCCGGTCGAGGCCATACATCTCGCCCTTCGCATTTTCCGCTTCCGTGATCCCGTCCGTATGCAGGATCAGGATGTCGTCGGGTCCGAACGCAAGATCCAGTGTGGCCACGAAGGGTGAAATATCGGCCTCGAGCCCAACCGGGAAACCGAGGTCCATCGTGTCGATCCGCTCGGTTTCTCCATTGGCACGAATGATCAGCACTTCCTCGTGCTGGCCGGACAAGGTGACCTGTCCGTCCTCGTAGTCGACGAAGGCAAGGGTCAGGTGCTTGTCGGAATTGGTACGGGTGATGTTCTTGTAGACAGCGCGGTTGAGCACATCCAGGAAGGCAATCGGATCCTTGTCCCCCTTCTCCTGAAGCGCACGGGCAACCGACTGCACCATGAGCATCAACACGCCGCTTTCCAGGCCGTGGCCTGTCACGTCGCCGATACCGACCTTGATGCGGCTGCCGTCGAACAGGACGTCGTAGTAATCGCCGCCGACTTCGTCTGCCGGTTCCATGAAGGCGGCAATCTCGATCTGCGGGATGACTTCCAGTTCGCTCAACCGTGGCAGAACCATTTCCTGAATGCGCTTGGCGACATCCAGCTCGGCTCCGAGGCGCAGGTTTTCCGATTTCAGCCGCTTGTTGAGCTCGCCGATCTCGTGGTTCGCTGTTTCCAGCTTCCTGGTCCGCTCCTCGACGAGATTTTCAAGGTTCTCCGTGTGATAGCTGATCTCTTCCGCCATCCGGTTAAACGCAAGCCCCACGGCCGCAACCTCGTCGCGGGTCGGAATAGCAACGCGAACCGAGTAATCCTTGTTCTGCAGCGCGCGCGCCGCGGCGGCCAATTGCGACAAGCCCTTGGTGATACGGCCGGAAATGGCATAGACCGCAACGAACACCACGAAGATACTGACGCAGAAGGCAATCAGCTGGTAGTTCAGGATGCGGGCCGTCGCCTCGGAGATGTTGTTGGTGGCATCGATCAGCGACTGGTAGATCTCGCGTTCGGAAACGACAAAGCCCAGCGTCATCGTTTCCGAGGTGATGCCGGTTCCATCCCACAGGTTGGTCGGGTTGAGCTGCTTGAGGACCAGAAGATAGGGGACCTCTTCACCGTCATTTTCAAGGAAGATGTGCTTGATGACGGTCTCGTCCTTGGCACTGAGTTCAAGGGAAGAAATGGCGGGCTGGCTGCTTTCCTTGAGGTTCCGGTTCACGCCGGTAACACCCTGGCCGCTGACGTCGCTCGAAACCAGACCCAGTGTCGCCTCGCCGGCTTTCGGCGTTGCCACCACGTTGCCGTCGGACATCGTCAGGAAGCCGAAGCCGCTTTCCGAAATCTCAAGGCTTTCGACGAGTGAAGTCAGCTGTTCGAGCGTGATGTCGACCGCGACCATGCCCGCAACATCCTTGCGATCCTGCGTCCACAGGGGATGGAAGAAGCTGACGATCAGCTTGCCCGTGATCGCGTCGATGTAGGGAGCTGTGGTGACGATATTGGATTCAACCGGCTTGGAAGACGGATCCTTGATCCAGCCTTGCCAACCTTCGTAGACCCCGGGAAAGAAGAAATCCCAGAAGTTCGCGCCCTCGTTATGGCCGGGGTAAAGCAGGTCGAATGTCTGCGCCTGCTCCGAATAAGGGGTCGCGCGCATGATCGACGCGTCCTTGGGGCCGACATAATAGATCTGCAGCTTGGGAGCGCCTGTCGACATCATCGAAGGCCCGACAAGGCTGAGGAAGGAGCTGTTCTTCAGCTCATCCGCGGCCTTGGGAAGCGGGTTCTTGTCTTCATCGAGCAAATAGCCCCAGACGCTGACTGCGGAAGGAACACCCTCGGTGTTCTGCGACCAACCGCCTTTTTCGTCGTAGACCAGTGCGGAGGAAAACTCCGAACTGCCCTCAATCGTGTTGCCGACCGCTTCCTGGATATCCGGGTGGTCGATCAGCGTCTGCATCGACGAGGCAAGCGTCGCAAGTTCCGAATGAACGCGCTCGATCAGAAGGTCGGCGCGGAACGCAGTCGTATCGATGTAGGTTTCCAGATAGTCTTCGGTCGCGGTGGTCAGGCCTTCACCGACCTGCTCCGTTGCATCCCTGGACAGCTTCTGCACGTTCCAGATGCCAATGCCACCGGCAAGCGCCAGATCGAACAGCACCGCCACGCCCACGACAAGAATGAACTTGGCGCGAAAGCTTCGCAGGGAAAAGCGACCTATCTGCTTTTCACTCTGAGGGCTCTTTACCGGTGCATTCATAGCGGCTTACGCCCCGAGGCAACCCAGATCGGCCAGCCCGCATATCCCTTGGGGTGGAGCGCTGCGAAAATATGATCATCAAAACCCTTGGCGAAGCGTTCGATGAACTCGGGGCTGTCGCCGCGTTCCTGCGCCATTTTGCCGGCAAAGAGATTTTTCCACGAGGCGATGACATCGGCGAAATCCTGCGGGTCGCCGTCGGTGTTGGTGACCATGAAGGAGCCGATGGTGACGTTTTCAAAACCACCGTCGATCAGGAGGCGACGGCATTTCGGGCCGATTTCGATATCCATATCGAAATGGTGCCAGAGTTTGGCGACCTCGTTATAAGTCCACTGGATAGACTCCGATCTCGGTTCGCCGAGGCAATGGGAGTTCTTTTCGTTGGTCACGTAAATGCGGCCGCCCGGCTTGCAGATACGGTAGAGCTCCTTGAGGATCAGTTCCGGCTGATCGAACACCTGCAGGGAATGTCGGCAGGTCACGAAGTCGAACTGATTGTCCTCCAGCAGCATGTCCGCAGCATCGCCAAAGACATAGTCAATGCCCTTGATGCCGAAGTCGGCGGCGACGCGGCGTGCGTAGTCGAGGCTGGATCTGGAATGGTCCAGCGCGACAAGCCGGTCCGGCTCGAACTCCTTTTGCAGGAGCACGGCGAAATCGCCGATGCCGCAGCAAATGTCGGCCACCTGCATCCCCGGCTTCAGGCCGTGGCGGCGAAGGAGTTCCTTCTCATGGCGCCAGGTAAGCTTGGTCTGTGTCCGCAGGACATGAATGAATTCACTGTCCTCGACGAAGGACTGTCCCGGGTAGAACTCGTTGTCGTATTCGCTGACGGTGATCTTGTCGGACATCGTCTCCAGCACGGCGAACTTGCGCGTTGCCCAGCCGACGACACTCGACGTCGTCACATGAACGCTCAGATCGCTGCGGTTGCGCACAAGATCCAGGATCTTGCCGGCAAATGCGTGGAAGGCGACGTTGTTCATGCGCACCAGGCGCCTGACGTTGACGTAGAATTTTCCGCTCACCTTGGCGACGGACTGTTCCATCGCGGAAAAGCAGCCATGCAGTTCCTCGGCCCGCTGGGGGCGCAAGCTGCCATGGAGCGAGAACTCCTGATCGTTCTCGTTGAAGGTCCATTGAAAGGCCTGTGTCATATTATCAGCGATCATTCTGTGTCGTCCTCAAGCACGAGCTCTGCAACCAGGCTCATGCGGCCGTCTTCGCTCCGTCCGATGGCGAGCCGGGCGCCGTAATCGACGCCGAGTTCCAGGAGCCCCAGGCTCGCATCCGGTTCGGCGTCGGCAAACAGCGCTTCCAGATAAAGCGTTTCGGCGTCCTCGCCGTTGACCTTCGCAATGGCGGTCTCATAGATCTTGTAGGTTTCTTCGTCCGCAGGGAAAGTCAGTTCGATCCTGTCGACATTGCCGTCGCGCTGAACCGCGCATTGCAGTTTGCCGCCTGAGCCGTGCGTGCGGTACACCGCTTCCAGCAGCTCGTTCAAAGCCGACGAATAGAGATTGGAAAACAGGAGCGAATCCAGCCGGTTGTGGCTGACCATCCGGGCAATGTATCCCGACATGAGATCGCAATGGGTCCAGTCGGTGCAAAAATCCTTGATGTCCAAATCCAGGTGAATCATCTGCGGCAGACCGGAATTTGATGATATGCCTTCAGAAGGTGCCTGCATTTTTATTCCCCCGCTGGCGTGGTCAATTGCACCTCAAAGCGATGCACTTCTGTTATACGAGAAAGCTGGAAATTTTGGCCGATTGGACTCGTGTCATCGATAATTCATGTATTTAACAATACGGTGTCGCTCATTGCCAAGGATATATCAACCGCGATTGCTCCAATGTTTTCTGCTTCATTAACATAGCAGCAGAACTCTAAACTTTGGGTTTCCACCGCGCGTCCGTAAAGGCATCATATTTACAACATGACAAGCACCAGTAATTTTGGCGCCGCTGCCCAACCAGACACTTCCGCTGGCGAACTCGCGCGAGTGCGCAGAGAACTTGAGGAATTGCGCGCTGAACATGACGACCTCAAGCTGCTTTACGAGGCAACGATCGAACATGGCGAGGCCGTGGAAGACCAGTTGGCCGAATACAACATCCTGCTGACCCGCACCCAGGAACGCCTGGAAGCGGAGCTTCGTGATGCCGGCAATTATGTTTATTCCATCCTGCCGGAAAGGCGTCCCGAAGCCCCGAAAGCGGACTGGCTTCTGGTGCCGTCCACTGAACTCGGCGGTGATTCGTTCGGATATCACGACCTCGACGACGATCATTTCGCAATTTACCTGATCGACGTCTGCGGCCATGGTGTCGGGGCCGCATTGCTGTCTGTCGCGATCATCAACGTGCTGCGCTCGAATGCGCTTGGGGGTACCGATTTTCGTGACCCGGCAAACGTTCTTGCCAAACTGAACAATGCCTTTCCGATGGAACGGCAGAACAACATGTTCTTCACCATCTGGTATGGCGTCTACCGGCGCTCGACCCGGCAACTGGCCTATGCCTCCGGCGGCCACCCTGCTGCCATTCTCATGCGGCCTTCGGCATCGGGGCTGGACGTCATCGGCCTCGGAACGCCGGAGGGCATGGTTATCGGCGCCATCCCAGATATGAAATTCGATGGCGGTACATTCGACATTCGCCCGGGCGACCGATTGCTTGTCATCAGCGACGGTACCTACGAAATCGAGGATGCGGATGGCCGGACGCTGACCTGGGCCGAGCTCGCGGACAAATCGAAATCCGTGGACGGAACCGTCCCTCAAGCCATCTACGACTGGCTGGCCACATTCCACGACAATGCGCCCCTGCCGGACGATTTCTCCATGATGGAATTTGCTTTCTGAGGGAACCGCCTTGCAGCAAGGCGCCCGTCAATCCTTGTCGCGAGGCACCAGAACCGTGGTGTGGTTGACGTTTCCGATCCGTTGGGTCGCCACGTCATCGGCCAGCTGGTGCACCAGATAAAGGCCCAGACCGCCAATGCCCATGTCCTCGACTGTGTCCGCTTCCGGTGGACCGGACGGCATGCCGCTGTTGTCGAATGGTCTCGCCCTGTCGGACAGGACGAGCTTGACGTGTGTCGGCCCAAGCGCCGCCGTGACCGCGATCTGGTCCTTGCCGCCATCCGGATAGCCGTAGGCAACGGTATTGGCGAACAGCTCTTCAACGACCAGGCACAGGGTACGGCGGACCGCGTCGGACAGGCCCGCTCCTGTGCAGAACCTCTCCAGCACGGTATAGACCGCCGGCAGGTCCTCCAGGTCGTTTCGAACTGTCACCGTCTCGAGATCCACCATCCCGTTCCCTGCCGGACGTTGTTCAATTCAAGCTGCCGGGTGTGAGCTTCGTTCAACCCGCCAGCGCCTTTGCGTCTTCCCGGCTTTCCGCCACCTGCATGATCTTCAGAAAGCCGGAGATCTTGAGGACGTCGACCACGGACTGGTTCACCTGAAACAGCACCAGCTTGTCTCCGGAAGGAGCCAGAAGCTTGGCAACGATCAACAGTGATCTCAGCCCGAAACTGGTGACGTAGTCCACTTGCCCCATGTCGATCAGCAAGGTTGCCGGCTTTTCCAAGATCAGGTTCTTCAGGTAGGTTTCGAAGGTTTTTGCGCTGAGCGTGTCCAGCTTGCCGACAGGACGAACAACGATCAGGTCGTCGTCCGTCTCGTGGCCGATGGTGATTTCTGCGACGTCTACGGTCATTGCCATTTCCCAAATCTGCATCAGTGCCCGGACTGCAAAAAGCCGGCAGCCTCCGGTTTCAACCGATGAAAGCATCTGCCACGCAATTTCGGCGTGAAACTTGTACATTTTATAAAGGCGCACCACGCGAAAGGCTACGAGACCAGGGATAAGCAAATTTTGCATGCTTCCCAGCCACTCTCGATCCGGCTCGCGTTCGGTCTGCTTACCGGGGACAGCTATCCAGGCCCTGCGACGGGTCACCTCATCCAGAGGAGCATGACCGGCGCCTGGCTGGAAACCGGAGACTTCTTTTCCGGAGAATGACCGCGCGTTAAGATCGAACCCGGACTGGTCCTGCGGCCCTTACTCGGGAGAACGTGCGTTTGAATACGGTCGACACTTCTGCCGCTGTTGCGTTGCTGCGATCCGAAGCAGCGACCCGGCGCGGACGCCGACACAAGGTCAATCAGGACAGCCACTTTGCGGCCCCGTCGCATGGGCTCTTCACGATTGCCGATGGCATGGGCGGTCACAGAGAGGGTGACGTCGCCAGCCGTGCGACGGTTCACGCCATCTCGCAACTGATCAACATGCCGCCGAGCAGCCACGAAACCCGGCAGATTGCCCTGGAAGCCAAGCTCAACCACGTCAATCACGGCCTTTACGCCGGTTTTCGCGCTCTCCCCGAACAAGACATTTCAGGCACGACAAGTCTCAGCCTGATCATCAGCGGGTCACAAGCCAGCTGCATCTGGGCCGGAGATTCGCGTCTTTACCTTTTGCGCCAGCAGCAACTGTTCCTCATCTCGGAGGACCATGCCGACAAAGCCGGACGGCTGACTGCCGCTGTCGGCATCCACAACACGCTTCAGCTTGACCGCCGAACGCTGGAGATGATGCCCGACGATGTTTTCGTACTTTGCACCGACGGACTGTTGAAAGGCATGGACGAAACCACGCTGGCCAGGATGGCCACCGAGGGAACCTCCGGTCTTGCTGACCGGCTTGTTTCGCGCGCTGTGGCAGGCGGATCCTCGGACGACATCACGGTGATAACCGTTTGGACGGAAACAGATGCTCAGCCGCCGGAAGCCGGCAGATAGAAGGAATGCTGCTGGCCCGAGGCCCAACCATCCTGCACGAATGCCGTTACGCCGATCAGATCCTGATCTTCCACCGCCATTCGTTCCACTTCGAAAGTGACCTTGTCTGAGAGGGATCTGCTCAGGACTTCCAGGCTCGTTGCGACCGCAGCCTCGCGCTCGTCAGCATCCTGCCCTGCAAACACCGCCTCGCCGAGAGCTTCCTGGAACAGGGAAAACAGGCGAGACACCAGTAGGGCCTGATCCAGTGCCCCCCGACCGTCCTCGCCGGGCTGGACCGTCACGGCCCGACGGAATACGAGGCTGGTTCTGTTGGCGACGCCCTCCAGCACGTTGATGCCGGCAAGTGCGAGCGACGGTGCCGTGTCCGAACCGACGGCAAACCGTGTTGCCATGGCAACTTCACCGCCCATCGATCGGCTTTCGACAAGCTCCAGCGCATCGTAATCCTTCGGCATGCCGACGGGGAGCCGCGGAAACACTTCAGTTTCAAGCTGGACCAGTATTTCGGAAAGGGCGACAAAAGCACCCGACACAAACAGCGCCGGCGCACCGTCCTCTTTGGCGGTCAACCGGGCATCGTTCCAGAACAGTGCCAAGTGAGAGGCGGCATCGCTGGCCCTCAGGCCTGCAAAACCTTCGAAGCCCGGCTTGTCGAGCAACTGATGTGGCGTTTCGATGTCGGCAACTTCCTCACCCGGTACTCCGGCAAAGTGCCCGGTAAGCGCGGCAAGCCCGACCGTGTCGCTTTCGGCGCATTCCCGCGCAAGCACCTTCAGCCGTTCCGTGTCGCGTGGGCCAAGGCCGATTTCGTTCGCAAACAGGGCGATATCGTAGAGTTCTGCCTGCAGGGCCTCGCCGGTTTCGCCCAGAACCTCCTGCAGATCGACGGCATCAAGATCGTGATCGAGCTGAAGGAGATGAAGTTCCAGCGGCAGGTCGAACGGAACTTCACTCAGGAGCAGGTTCAATCCATGCCAGTTCAGCAGCACCTTGCTCAGTTTCGGGCTTTCGAAGAAGAGACGCGCCTGTTCCAGCTGCAGCGTATCGGCTGGCGCATCCTTCTTTTTCCCCTCGGCGGGTGCACTTGAAACCTGGCCCGTTTCCTGGAGCGTCTTTTGAATGAAGGCGTCCACGGCGGTTTTCGCGGCACTGCCGCTTTCGCCAGGAGCAGCCTTTTCCTCCGGAGTGCGGATCATCGACAGGAGGGCGTCGAGCCCCTCGGTTCCCTTGCTGCTGCTCGAGGCAGCGTTTTCCTTACGCTTGCCTTGCTCTGAAGTCGGCAATTCGTCGTCTTTCAGCAGTCTTTCCAGCAATGACTTCTGCTCATCCAGTGCCGACTTGCCGATCTTGTCGTAACGCTGGTCATGAACGGCAAGCTGATCCTGGTCACCGGAAGCCGCCTCAAGATCCCGCACAAAGCGAAATCCACGCAGCAGTTTTGTCGGATCCAGATCTTTCAGGCGCGCGAAGGAGACCTGTTCTTCCAGCTCGGGTGGATGCGAACCGAGCATATTGACCGCCGAGACGGAAAAGGATGGCGTTTTCTGTTCCAGGATTTCCTCGACGTCCTGGCCGGTGATGTTGAAAGCCACGCCGGTGGCCGCAAGGCCGAAGTCTCCTGCGATCAGCACCCTGAAAGGTGGTGCCGGTTTGATCGGGACTGCACCGTGACCCTTGTTTCCGAGGCCAATCGAGAAGCTGGCGATCCCGCCTTTGATGTCGTCTTCCCCGGTCATTTCGATCAACCCCTATTGATGATTGTAAGTTCCACTCAAATTCACATGAAGATGAATGCGGCTTGCGCGATCACGATATTGCCGTCGGTTTCATACCCCTGGTCCCAACGCACCGTTGCAGCGGGTCAGGGTGTAGCAGAGCCGGTTTCAAGGTTGCGCGCAGTCAATTCCTCTTTCATCCCTCGCCAATAAATCACCTGCCGTTCGGGTAATCTATCAGGGGTGGATAGGCGTTTCAAAAATTGCCCCCGGATCGTTCGACGATCCGATCAACGCCCAGGTCATCCAGGCAAAAATGCGCGAAGCCAACTGGAACAAAACGACTGCAGCGCGCATACTGAGCGTCGGCTGGCAAACCATACCCCACGCGTTTTCCCAGCTCTACCTTTGTCGCCCCAACGGCTTGCGCTGCTCCTGTTCCGGGGCCAAGAAAAGCTTCGGGCCGAATTGTCGCCAGGGATCCTGCAGATTTGACGTCAGACATGACCTCCGCCACGCACACGCTGATAACCGCCTTCGTGTCCGGCAAGCTGTCTTATGACGCCTTGTCGAAGCAGCTGCGGACCGGTGCACAGCAATCAGCGAACGCCCTTGATGAAACGCGGCAGGCAATCCGGGATTTTGTCGAAGCGGGCCACCTTCCGAACGAGCTCGGTCAGAGACTGCAGAACCAGTTGCCGGCGGGCGATGCCAAACCTTCCGGTTACGACGTAAAAGACAATCCGCCACGTCCACATGCTGTTCACGGCACACAGCAGGAACCGGCATCGGCTCCCGCACCTGAGCAGGCAGCAATGCCCCCTGCAAACCTGCCGCCATTGCCATTGTTGAACGAGCCAGCCGGGGCAACGGGTGGCGAGACAGCAAATGACGAAACACGGGGCAAGATGGACGAGGCCATTTTGACCTCACTCGTTGCGGGCTACGCCGGCTTTCGCAGTCGACGCGCAAATGCCGCCGAAGAACCACCACCTCCAGCCGACAGCGGCAAACTGGACAAATATCTGGCCGAATTCAAAAGTGCTCGGTTTCGTTCCGACGCGCGCCGCGTTTCCGGCGGCGGACAAAGAGACAGTCTCGACGTCAACAAGCTGGCGACACCCCAGGTGAAACGCGCCGGTGTCGGCTCCATTTTGCGTGACCGGTTCATTCTGGACACCGAGATCGGGAGCGGCGGCATGGGGCACGTTTATTCAGCCGTTGATCGCCGGCGCCTGGAGGCCGCTCACGACCAGCCTTATGTCGCCATCAAGCTTCTGAAAGAGAACTATCGAAACGACACCGAAGCCGTGCGGCTTCTGGAGGCCGAGGCGCGCAAGTCTCAGGCACTCGCGCATCCGAATATCACCACCGTGTACGACTTCGATCGCGACAAGGCCGATGTGTTTATCGTCATGGAGCAGCTAAACGGCGTGGGACTGGACCGCCGGATCGGGCGGGCCCTTGGCAAACCTCTACCACTGGGCGAATGCGCCCGGGTCCTGCGCGGCACCTGTGCAGGTCTGTCCCATGCGCACAGCCGGGGCGTCGTTCATTCTGATCTGAAGCCCGGCAACATCTTTCTGCTGACGGATGGCACGATCAAACTCCTTGATTTCGGCTTGGCGGCCGCGGCAACCGCCAGTGCGGACCATCCGATCCGGGATAGCCTGACCTCGGCCTACGCAAGCCCCGAGCAATTCCGGCGCGCGGACCGTGATCCCCGCGATGATATCTTTGCGCTTGGCTGCATCACGTACCAGATCCTGACCGGCGGCCATCCGTTCCAGTTCCGGCCGATAGACGAAGTCGCGCGGGAAGGTCTCGTGCCGGCGCCTGTCGAGGGGCTCTCCCCGCAAGCCTGGAACACCTTGCGCCAGGCGCTCGCGTTCGACCGCAACAAACGCCTTGGAGACGTCGACAGTTTCCTGAAGGGCCTGTTTGAAATGCAGGACTGAGCCGAGACCACCCGGCAACCTGGCCTGCAACTGTAATCACTCGATGGAATCGACGATCGTCTCGATTGCCCGCGTGAAACCGTGATCCGGCTGCTGGGTGCTGATCAGGCCTGTGCTGCCGATCTGGATGAGATCCGTCGACAACGGCAGGACAGCTGCCACCGGCGTGCGGTAGTTGGAAAAGATGCGCTGTGCCAACTCGTTGAAATCGAAGGTTTCCAGAGCCTTGTTGACCACCAGAAACAGCTGCGGCACCTCAAGCTTGCGCGCCAGTTCCAATGTGACTGCGGTGCCCTGATAGTCCTGGATGTCAGGACGAAGGATCAAAAGCAGCGCGTCGGAGATAGCGATGGAAAGCAGTGTTTCCTCGTTGACGCCCGGGTGGGTATCGATCAGCAGATAATCGAGTTCCAGGCCTCGGCAGAGATCGACGAAACCCCGGTTCAGATCCTCGACATCATATTTTTCCTTCAGGATCCGTGCGATCTCACCGGTCTTGATCGATGAAGGCACCAGAAAGACCTTGCCACCGTCCGGCACCGTTGGGTTGCCCTCGCCATCGACCACGTTTTCCGTGACATCGACCGCCGTATCAGTCACCGAACAATGCCCCCACAGGTAGTTGTTCAGCGTGTTGTTGACCGTGTTGAGATCGACCTTGAAGAGGGTGTGAATGCCTGGGGACTGGATATCCGTATCGACAATGCCGACCCTGTGACCACGCAGGGCAAGCACCGCGGCCAGGTTGGCCGTGACGTTGGATTTGCCCGTGCCGCCGCGATAGGAATGAGTGGAAATGATTTTGGTCACGGATAAATCTCGAAGGATGTTTTGAAAGTTCAGAACTTGTACCGGGATCGAAGATCCTTGGCGCGGGACTGCAGGGAGCGGAAATAGTCGGAATCGCTCACCTGTTCGATTTCAGCCTGCGCCTGTTCCTTGTCGTAGGTGACTTCGAACTTGTCCAGCCGGGTTTTCAGCTCGGCATTTTCCTTGCGCAGCTTCGCTTCGGCCGCTTCCAGCTGGCGCTTGGTTTCCGTCAGTTCCGCAATGAGCTGGCTGGAATGGAATTCGCGTGCCTCTATCTGCACCACCATGCCTGAAAAGGTTTCCGCCAAAGCGCGGATATCGGCTTCGACACCCTCGTCCGTGATCACCTGATAAAGCTCCTCGACCTCGTCGAAGCGCCCGTTGGCGATCGCTTCACAGGTCCGGGCCAGGCTGGCCAGAGCAGGTTTCATGGTGTCGGATGAGGTCATTCAGCCCTCCGCAGGCGCTCGAAGATAGCCCGGTTAAATCATGCCTTGCCGGGTAACCCAAGATGTTTGTTGAAGGGTCCTGCGATCGCCCCGGAGCATTTGCTGCATTGCGACGGGTTCCTTTCGAGACCGTCACTGGCGGCAAGATGCCCGCACCTTGCCGCCAGTGTTCTTCCCAACACCGGAAAGTTTGCCGCCTTATCGTTTCGGCAGGATGTTGTGCTCCGGTCCAAACGGGAAACCGGTAATGTTCTCAGCCCCGGTTTCCGAAACGATCAGGATGTCGTGTTCCCGGTAACCGCCTGCTCCAGCTTCGCCTTCCGGGATCATGATCATCGGCTCCATGGAGACGACCATGCCCGGTTGAAGCACCGTGTCGACATCCTCACGCAACTCCACTGAAGCTTCACGGCCGTAGTAGTGGCTGAGCACACCGAAGGAATGGCCGTAGCCGAAGCTGCGGTACTTCAGGAGATCGTGGCTACGGTAGATGTCATTCAGCTCGCTTGCGATATCGCAGCAGCGCGCGCCCGGCTTGATCAGCTTCAGTCCCTCGCGGTGGACATGGCAGTTGATCTCCCAAAGCCGCAGGTGCTCGTCGGAGGCATATTCGCAGAACAGGGTCCGCTCCAGCGCCGTGTAATAGCCGAAGATCATCGGAAAACAGTTGAGGCTGAGGATATCGCCGGCTTCCACTTTCTTGTTGGTGACCGGGTTGTGCGCTCCGTCGGTGTTGATGCCGGACTGAAACCAGGTCCAGGTGTCCATCAGCTCAACGAACGGGAAGGACTTCGCGATTTCCCGGATCATGGCATTGGTCGCGGCCATGGCGACTTCGTGCTCGGGAACGCCGGCCTGAACCGCCTCCACCAGAGCCGCGCCGCCGACATCGCAGATGCGCGTGCCTTCGCGGATCAGCACGTGCTCCTCTGCGCTCTTGATCGTGCGCTGCGCCATTGCGTCGGCGGCAATGTCGACCAGCTCCACGCCCGGAAGCGCGACCTCCAGAAGCTTCAGCATGTCGAGGGAGACGTGGTCGAACTCGATGCCGATGCGCTTGACCCCAGGATTGGGCATCCCAAGCAACGCCTGGATAGCGTGGAAGTAATTGTCCCGGCGCCAGTCGGTGTAGATCACGGTGTCGCCGTGGGTCCTGCGCCAGGGCTGACCACCGTCGATACCGGCCGCAATCGTGGTTGCCTTGTCCTGTGTGACCAGAAAGCCGTATTTGCGGCCGAAGTAACAATAGAGGAAGCCGGAGTAGTAGCAGATGTTGTGATAGGAGGTGAACAGGGCGGCATCGATCTGCCGGTCCGCCATCAGCTTGCGGAGTTTTGCCTGGCGGCTGTCCATTTCGGCAGCCGAGAAGGGCGAAAACGCCTTCTCGCCATTGTTCATTTCATAAATGCGGATCATGTCGTTGCTCATTGAAGGCTCCTTCCGTTCGTTCGAGCTTCGGTTTCCGGGGGCCTGAAACGCAAAACGGGCCGGCTTCCGCGAAGAAGCCGGCCCGCCAGGCCCAAATTCAAAATGTCTTGCTACCGGGAGACCCTGTCTCCACCCGGTGACTGGCGTTCCGCCACCGGCTCACCTTGAAAGCAGCGGGGCGCTCCTCGCGCCCGCCCGGGATCAGCCCGGGGACAGACCTCTCAGGCGTTCGGACCTGCGGCGCAGCAGCTCCAGTACGGTCAACAGGCAGATGGAAATGGCCACCATCAGGGATGCCACCGCCAGGATGGTCGGCGAGATCTGTTCGCGAAGGCCGGTGAACATCTGCCAGGGCAATGTCTTCTGCCCGGCGGATCCCAGGAACAGCACCACCACCACTTCATCGAAGGAGGTGATGAAGGCAAACAGCGCTCCGGAGACGACACCTGGAATGATCAGGGGCATCTGCACCTTGAAGAAGGTGGTAACCGGGTTGGCGCCCAGGCTGGCCGACGCCCGCACGAGACTGCGGTCGAAACCGACCAGTGTCGCCGTCACCGTGATGATGACGAAGGGCGTTCCAAGCGCGGCATGGGCCAGAACAACCCCCCAATAGGTGCCCTGCAGGCCGATGCGCGAATAGAAGAAATACATGCCTGCCGCCGAGATGATCAGCGGCACGATCATCGGCGAAATCAGCACTGCCATGATCGCGGACTTGTAGGGAACATGGGACTGGGACAGGCCGATGGCCGCCAGGGTGCCGAAGCCCGTCGCCAAGATGGTGGCGACAGGTGCGATCAGCACCGAATTGGTCAGCGCCTGCTGCCAGTCCGGATTGGTGAAGAAGTCCTGGTAGTGCTTGAAGGAATAGCCTGCCGGGTCGAGAGCCAGCATCGCCTTGGTGAAGGTGAAGAAGTTCTCCGCGTTGAAGCTGAGCGGCAGGATTACCAGGATCGGGAAGATCAGGAAGAAGAAGATCAGCCCGCAGATCACCCGGAACGTATAGTACCAGGTCCGCTGGAGAGGAGACGCGTAGGGAGGAAGTGCACTCATGCCGCCACCTATCCGAGTTTCACGTTATCGATGCCGACGATCTTGTCGTAGACAACAAAGAGCACCAGAACCGCGACGAGCAGCAACGTGCCGAGCGCTGCGCCCAGACCCCAGTTGAGCGACGACGAGATGTGGTAGGCAATCCGGTTGGAAATGAAGATGCCCGACGTTCCGCCCACCAGTTCCGGTGTGATGTAGTAACCGATCGACAGAATGAAGACGAGCACGGCACCCGCGCCGATGCCCGGCACGGTCTGCGGGAAATACACCCGCCAGAACGCGGTCCAGTCGTTGGCGCCAAGGCTCTTGGCCGCGCGCACATAGGACGGCGAAATGGTTTTCATGACCGAATACAGCGGCAGGATCATGAACGGCAGCAGGATATGCGTCATGGCGATGATGGTGCCGGTCTGGTTGTTGATCATGACCAGGCGTCCGGCGTCGCTGATGATGCCTGTCCAGACAAGGAAGTCGTTGATCACCCCTTGTTGCTGCAACAGCACCTTCCAGGCCGACGTCCGCACCAGAAGCGATGTCCAGAACGGCAGAAGCACGAGGATCATCAGCAGGTTGGAGGAGCGCAGCGGCAAGGCCGACAAGAGGAACGCGATCGGATAGCCAAGAAGCAGGCACGACACAGTGATCGCGATAGACAGGAACAGGGTGCGGCCGAACAGGAACATGTAGATCCGTTCGTCTTCCGGCTTCAGTTCGATCCCGTTCGCGGTCTGCTGCGCGTCGAAGGCATTCAGGAAATAGCCGGCCGTATAGCGCGGCGAGAACCGTTTGAGGACCTGCCAGGTCTCGACATTGCCCCAGTCCTTGTCGAGGTCAATGAACTGTTCCTTGTAGGGACCGGCTTCGTCCATGCGCTTGACGCCGCGCCCTGTCTTGCGGAACAGGCTGGAAACGCCGGTTTCCTCGTAGTTGAGGCGTGAGCCGAGGCGGGTATGGGTCTTTTCTTCGACGGCGACGACCAGGTCGTCGTAAAGCGCCGCGAAGACAACTTCATCGGGCACATTGCCGGAGGTTGGATCCCACTCCTGTAGAGCGATGACGGTCTTGGGAAGCGTGTCTTCCACGATCCCGTTTTCGACCGAGCGGAACAGCATGTCCACGATCGGGGCAACGAAGGTGAGCAGGACAAAAATCAGCAGGGGCGCAATCAGCGCCAGGGCGCGCAGCTTCTCGCGGCGCAGCGCCTTGGCAAGGGCCGCCTTCAGCGGCTTGCCGTCTTGCGTCGTCAGAACCTCGCCCGCGTGGGTATCGCTCATGAAACAGTCTTCCGCAAATCCGTTGGAAGATCCGGGTGAGGCATCGCCTCACCCGGACCGGTTTCTCATCTGTCCGCGTTCATCCGAACGCGAACAGCATCAGTTGATTACTGGGCCAGCCACGCCTGGAACTTGGCGTCGATGTCGTCCCGGTAATCCGCCCACCACTCGTAGTTATAGAGGAAGGTGTTCTTGGCGTTGTTCGGGTCGGTCGGCATGTGCGGAGCCATTTCGATGCCGAGGTCGGCGTGCTTGCCAACCAGCGGTGCCGAGGACTTGCGAGCCGGGCCGTAGGAGATGTACTTCGCCTGATCCGCCAGACGCTGGGTGTCGGTGGCGTATTTGACGAAGTCCTTCACCATGGCGAGGCGGTCTTCCGGCAGACCGGCCGGAATGATCCAGCCGTCAAGGTCGAACACCTGAGCGTCCCACAGCATCTTGACCGGCTGCTTCTGCTCTTCGATCAGGGAGAACAGGCGGCCGTTGTATGTGGAGCCGATCACGACTTCCTTGTCGGCCAGAAGCTGCGGGGTTTCCGCACCAGCAGACCACCACACGACGTTGTCCTTGATGGTGTCGAGCTTCTTAAATGCCTGCTCCTGGCCTTCTTCGGTCTCAAGAACGTTGTAGACTTCTTCCTTCGGCACGCCGTCGCACAGAAGAGCCCATTCCATGTTGTTGATCGGGCGCTTTTCCAGCGAGCGCTTGCCCGGGAATGTTTCCAGATCGAACACGTCACAGATGTCGTCCGGCTCCTTGCCGTTCCATTCGGCGATGTCGGAACGATAGCCGAAGGTGGTGGAGTAGACGATCTGCGGAATGAAGCACTCGGAGACCAGCAGGTCGCCGAAGTCTTCAGAAGCCTTGGTACCGTCCGGTGCATCGGCAAGGTCGGTGTCCGGATCGATTTCCAGTGCCAGGCCTTCGTCGCACAGACGGATCGCGTCGGAAGCAACCACGTCGACCAGATCCCACGTGATGTTGCCAGCTTCGTTCATGGCGCGCAGCTTGGCGACAGCCTCGTTTGAAGACTCGTCCCAGATCACGTTGATGTCGGAGTTTTCCGCGACATACGGATCGGCGTAGGCGTTTTTCTGGGAGGCCTGATAGGCACCGCCCCAGGAAACGATGGTCATGTCCTTCGCCATGGCCGCGCTGCCGGCAAATGCCAGAGCGGTGCCTGCGAGAATTACAGTTTTGAGCTTCATGTGAGTTAGCTCCCTCTTTTAGGATTTAACGGATTTTTCCGTTGTGGTCGCTGGCGGCCGGTTGCCGGCCGCCGGGCGATTTCAGACAACCGCATCGAGCGCTTTACAGTCGTTCAGCGCCCAGCCGACGCGGACTGTCTCGCCGACGGCGAGTTTGCGCTTTTCTCCGCGGTTGCGAACCTTGACGATGAACTCGTCGTTGCCGCCCACGTTCATGCGAACGCGGATATGGTCACCGAGGTAGATGAGTTCCTCGATCCGGCCGTTGACCAGATTGTCCATCGTGTCGTGGGTGTCGAACTCCACCCGTTCCGGCCGCAGGGACAGGGTCGTCCTGTCGCCGACGGCGGACACGTTGACCTTGTCAGCCTTAAGCTTAGTGCCGTCATCGAGTTCAACAAGGCACTCAGAGCCGTTGATCTCGACGACCTTGCCATTCAACTTGTTGTTTTCACCGATGAACTGGGCGACGAAGGAATTCTTCGGATCTTCATAGAGATCGTCCGGCGTCGACAATTGCTGGATGACACCATCGTTGAACACAGCCACGCGGTCCGACATGGTCAGCGCTTCAGTCTGGTCGTGGGTCACGTAGACGACGGTGACACCAAGGTTCTCGTGAATGTGCTTGATCTCGTACTGCATCTGCTCGCGCAGCTGCTTGTCGAGCGCACCGAGCGGCTCGTCCATCAGCACCAGCTCCGGATCGAACACCAGGGCACGGGCCACTGCGACGCGTTGCTGCTGACCACCGGAGAGCTGTGCCGGACGGCGGTTGCCGAACGAACCGAGCTCGACCATCTCGAGAGCCCGCTTGACCTTTTCCTGCTGGTCAGCCTTGCCGACACCGCGCACCTGAAGCGGAAAGGCGAGGTTCTCGGCCACCGTCATGTGCGGAAACAGGGCGTAGTTCTGGAACACCATGCCGATGCCGCGCTTGTGCGGGGGCACGTTGTTGATCGGACGGTCGTTCAGGTAGATTTCGCCATGCGTTGCCGGTTCGAAACCGGCCAGCATCATCAGGCAGGTGGTTTTGCCGGAACCGGACGGGCCGAGCATTGTCAGGAATTCGCCCGGCGGAATATCGAGATTGAGGTTCTTTACGACCAGGGTTTCCCCGTCATAGCTCTTTTGAACGCTGTCATACTTAACAGCAGCGCCCCGTGTGTTCGCCATTGTGTCCCCAAGTCAGCTTCTATCATTATTATTAGACGCACGACCAATAACCTCCAGGTAACCTCTGTTCCTGAAGAGCTATCGATGTGTGCGAACGCGCATAGAAAAACAAAATTACTGCCTTTTGGAAAGGGGTTATGAAAAAAATTTGGATATTTTTTAGTCAGGCGCCGACTTAATATTTTGCAGCGCGGTATGAAGCCGTATTTTTTACTCAAGAAGAAGCGCCCGAAGAAAGAAATATCTTTCTCCGGGTTCGGCAATCTTTACTACACAACGATGTTCTTTGTTGTGCCTCTAGAAGAGTTTCGCGCAAGCCAACTTGCACCAATAGCCGTAGAACGTCACGGAATGCTCTGGCTGCGTCATGCGGAAAATAGCGCGACAAGGGAGACGCGGGCACCGTGCGGGCAACAAAAAACCCCGCCCGGCAACTGCCGGACGGGGCCTGACGCAAAGCATCAACCTTGCAGCGTATACGACTTATTTGTAGTCGTACTGGCCGTCTTTCCACTCGTACCAGACGTAGCCCGGCAGGGTGACGTCGCCCTTGTCGTCAAAGGAGAGGTCGCCGAGAACGGTCTTGAAGTCGCCGTCGTTCAGGGCGCCGACAACGTCGTCATACTCGGTGGAGCCGGCAGCTGCGGCAGCTGCTGCCCAAGCCTGGATGGCGGCGTAGGTGTAGAGCGCGTAGCCTTCAGCGGTCTTGCCGGCGTCTTCAAGCGCCTTCACGACCGGAGCAGCTTCCGGGTTCTTGCGCGGGTCCGGAGAGAAGGTCATCAGAGTGCCTTCGCCAGCCGGGCCGGTGATCGACCAATATTCGTCGGTCACGAGTGCATCACCGGAAACGAGAACGGTGCTCATGCCCTGGTCGACCATCTGACGCTTCATCAGGCCGGCTTCGGTGTGGTAACCGCCGACGTAGAGAACGTCGATGTTTTCCGACTTCAGCTTGGAAACCAGCGCGGTGTAGTCCTTTTCACCGGCAGTGTAGGCTTCGTAGAGGGTTTCGTTCTTGCCGGCAGCGTTCATGACTTCCTTGGTGGCATCGGCGAGGCCTTTGCCATAGGCAGTCTTGTCGTGAACGATGGCGATGTTCTTGTCGCCGAATTCCTCTGCCAGATAGGTACCGGCAACCTGACCCTGCTGGTCGTCACGACCGCAAACGCGGAAGGTGCCCGGGCCCGGACGTTCGTCGGTGAACTTCGGGTTGGTGGAAGCCGGAGAAATCTGGACGATACCTTCTTCCGCGTAAACGGCGGATGCCGGAATGGAAGAGCCCGAGCAGAAGTGACCGGCCATGAAGACCACGCCTTTACCGACCATCTGGTTGGCAACGGCAACAGCCTGTTTCGGGTCGCAGGCATCGTCGCCCACTTCCAGCACCAGCTGTTCACCATTGACGCCGCCAGCTGCGTTGATGTCCGCCACGGCCTGCTCGGCACCGGCTTTCATCTGCGCGCCGAAGGAGGCGTACTGGCCGGTCATCGGGCCTGCAGTTGCGATCACGATGTCTGCAAAAGCGGCGGTGGACATGGCCACACCGGCAACTGCAGCAACGCTAGCCAAAAGATACTTTTTCATCATCAACTCCCCTGGTTCCAGTTATCTGGACCACTTGGAATGGAAGCCCGTGCTTCCGTTTTGGCCGGGCCAGGGACGATTCTTGTTGTTTTTCGTCCATTCCCAGCCGGTTCCCCATCGGTGCGGAAAACGCACCTCCGGAATTCTCAATCCTTGGCGTATTTGTCCGTCTGGCCGGTCTTCAACCGCCAACTGAAGGGACTCGTCTTTTCGTAAAGCCAGACATACTGCGTCGTCATCTGGTTGGTGCGTGTATACCGCCATCCCGCCAGGCCGATTGCAAGCAGAATGAGATAGTCTACAACCAGATAGTGCACCGACAGTAGCGTTCCGTCGAACAGGGCGAAGGTCAGGAACCTGATCGCCAGGCTCAACAGGAACACGAACCAGAACAGCACATAAAGCGGCCGCCAGGTGTTGGCACAGGCACGTCCCGTCATCCAGGCCGCGCCGCCGCCAAGGCAGCACAGCAGGACGAGAAACACGCCGAAACTGGTCTGATAAAGAATACCCATAGCGCGCTCCTAGTGTCTTCCGCCTTCGAGGTAGGCTGCCTGCACGTCCTCGCGGGCGAGCAGTTCCTTTCCGGAACCGGACATGGTGATCTTGCCGTTCACCATCACGTAGGCCCGGTGTGCCAGTTTCAGCGCATGATAGGCGTTCTGCTCCACCAGGAAGACGGTGAGACCGTCGCTCTGGTTGAGATCCCGGATAGCATCGAAGATCTGTTTCACGATCAGCGGTGCAAGGCCGAGAGACGGTTCGTCCAGAAGCAGAAGACGCGGGTTGGACATCAGGGCCCGGGCGATCGCCAGCATCTGCTGCTCACCGCCCGAAAGCGTACCGCCGCGCTGGTTCCGGCGCTCCTTGAGGCGCGGAAACAGGTCGAAGGCGCGCTGAAGTCCGGCTTCCAGATCGTGGTTGCCGGCCATTTCCGCACCCATGATCAGATTTTCCATCACGCTCATGCGCGGGAAGATCCGTCGCCCTTCCGGAGACTGCGCAATCGACTTGCGCATGATCTGGTGGGTGGGCATGCGGGTGATGTCTTCGCCGTCGTAGATAACCTGGCCGGAGCTGGCCTGCGGCGTACCGCAGATGGTCATCATCAGCGTCGACTTGCCGGCGCCGTTGGCCCCGATCAGGGAGACGATCTCGCCCCGGTCGACGGTCAGATCGACACCGCGCAGCGCGATGATCTTGCCATAGTGGGTCTCGACGTTCCTGACTTCCAGGAGGTGGTTGGAGGTTGTCATATGCCGACCTCCTCTTCCACGGCGTCGACTTCCTCGTCCGGTACGCCCAGATAGGCTGCGATCACCTTCGGATCGTCCTTCACTGCGGCCGCCGTGCCGTCGGAGATCTTCTCGCCATAGTCCAGAACCACGACGTGATCCGAAATTTCCATCACAACGCTCATGTCGTGTTCAATCAGAAGGATAGAGGTGCCGTGCTCCTTGCGGATGTACTGCAGGAGCGCGTTCAGTTCGCCACTTTCCTTGGGGTTCAGACCTGCAGCCGGTTCGTCCAGACACAGCAGCTCCGGACCGGAGCACATGGCCCGGGCAATTTCCAGACGGCGCTGGTCGCCGTAAGGCAGGTCAGCGGCCGGGGCGTCCGCCCGGTCGATGAGCGCTGTCTTTTCCAGCCAGTAACGTGCCTTTTCGACTGCCTGACGCTCCGCCTTGCGGAAGGTTGCCAGACCGAAGATACCCGCAAGCGAATAACCCGAAGCCAGCATCAGCGGATTGTGCTGCGCGACCATCAGGTTCTCCAGAAGGGTCATGCCGCCGAACAGGCGGATGTTCTGGAAGGTACGGGCGACCTTGGCTTTCGCAGAGATCTGGAAATCCGCCATGCGCTCGAGCAGGTAATGCTCGCCGTTGGTGCGGTTCATCACGACCCGCCCTTCGGTCGGCTTGTAGAAGCCGGTAACGCAGTTGAAGACGGTGGTCTTGCCGGCCCCGTTCGGGCCGATCAGGGCGGTAATGTCGCCGCGCCCGACATTGAACGACAGATCGTCGATGGCGACCAGGCCGCCAAAGCGCATGGTCAGATGCTCGATCGTCAGGACGGGGTTTGTATCCCAGGAGCTCATCCGTGGCCCTCCTGAACGAGGTCGGCACTGATGCCCTTGGCCTTCTTGCCGCTGAGGGTTATCGACGGCATGCGGGTGGAGATGAGGCCGCGCGGTTTCCAGACCATGATGACGACCATCAGAAGCCCGAACACCAGCATGCGGTATTCTTCCAGTCCGCGGAAGAACTCGAAACCACCGATCATCACGACTGCGGCGATGACGACACCGATCTGGCTGCCGAGACCGCCGAGAACGACGATCGCCAGGATGACCGCGGATTCGATGAAGGTGAAGCTTTCCGGCGAGATGAAGCCTTGCCGGGTGGCGAAGAACGAGCCCGCGAAACCGCCGAACATCGCACCGAGCGCAAAAGCGGTCAGCTTGGTGTTGGTGGTGTTGATGCCGAGCGAGCGGCAAGCGATTTCATCTTCGCGCAGGGCTTCCCAAGCCCGCCCGACCGGCAGCTTGCGCAGACGCATGGTCACGAAGTTGGTGACCAGAGCCATGATCAGGATCAGGTAGTAGAGGAAGATGATGCGGTGAATGGAATTGTATTCCAGACCGAAGGTGTCGGCGAATCCGCCCGGGCCGCGCTCGAATTCGATACCGAAGAAGCTCGGCCGCGGAATGCCGGAGATACCGTCCGGGCCACCGGTGAAGTCATACCAGTTGAGCAGGACCACCCGGATGATTTCCCCGAAGGCCAGCGTCACGATGGCAAGATAGTCCCCCCTGAGACGCAGCACCGGGAAGCCCAGGATGATACCCCAGAAAGCGGCCAGGATGCCGGCGAGCGGCAGACAGATCCAGAAGGAGAAGCCGAAATACTGAGCCAGCAGCGCGTAGGAATAGGCACCGACCGCGTAGAAGGCGACGTATCCCAGATCAAGCAGGCCGGCGAGACCGACCACGATGTTCAGGCCCCAGCCGAGCATCACGTAGGTGGTCACCAGAATGGCAAGGTCGAGATACTGGCGCGACCCGCGCGATCCATAGGCCGACATCAGCAGGAACGGCAGGACCACAGCCAGGATCAGAAACACCGGCATCGCGAACTTGCCGAGTTTGGCCAGGGGCTTGGCGCTCGGCAGGAAACCTTTCGCCGTTTCGGTGACAGGCTTGTCGGCCTTCCAGACGAACAGGTTGAGGAGCAGCCGCCCGCCGAAGACGATGGCGACTGCAATGGCAACGGCTGCCCAGCGGTATTCAATGCCGAGCTGACCGCCAAGGCCGCTTGCGACCTCGGCTTTCATGCCGATCAGGACACCGAACAGGGCAAGCGCGATCGCACCCCCGGCCGCCGCATCCTTGAGCGACACCATGAAGAGGTTCTCAGATTTTGCTGACATGGATCAGACCTTCTCCACTTCCGGCTTGCCGAGCAGGCCTTCGGGCATGAAGATCAGCACGATCGCCAGGATCGAGAAGGCGGCAACGTCCTTGTACTCGACCGAGAAATAGCCGGACCAGAAGGTCTCGATGAGGCCGATCAACAACCCGCCGAGCATGGCACCCGGCAGCGAGCCGATACCGCCAAGAACCGCAGCGGTAAAGGCTTTCACACCGGCCAGGAAGCCGATGTAGAAGTCGATCACGCCGTAGTAGAGCAGGAACATCAGACCTGCGACGGACGCAAGGCCTGCACCCATGACGAAGGTCAGCGAAATCGTCCGATCGACGTTGACACCGACGAGCGACGCCATCTTGCGATCCTGCTCGCAGGCGCGCTGCGCACGGCCCAGAGAGGTCTTGTTGATCAGGAAGGTGAAGCCGACCATCAAAACGACGGTCACCACGATGATCAGGATCTGCGTGTAGGACAGCTGCACGATGAAGCCGGTTCCGTCCGGTCCGCCGTCGCTCAGCGTGAAGCCGCCGGAGATCAAGGGCTGCAGAGGCTTGTTGCGCGCGCCCTGCGAGATCTGAACGAAGTTCTGAAGCGTGATGGAAGCGCCGATCGCCGTGATCAGCGGTGCCAGGCGGAAGGAGCCGCGCAGAGGGCGGTAGGCGATCCGCTCGACCGTCCATCCCCAGGCCGCCGTCAGGGCCATCGAAATGACCAGGACACCGATCAGCGCCAGAATGAGGAGCGCCACTGGCAGGCCTGCCGTGATGCCGAAAGCGACGATGAAGATCAGCGCGATGAAGGCGCCGACCATGAAGATGTCACCATGGGCGAAGTTGATCATCCCGATGATGCCGTACACCATCGTGTAGCCAATGGCGATCAGGCCGTAGATCGACCCTAGCGTCACGCCGTTGATCAGCTGCTGTAGAAAGTAATCCATATTCTTTTTGTTACCCCCGGAAGCCATTGCTGCTTCTTTGAACGAGGCATTTTTGCCTTCATTAAAGCTTCATTAGCAAGTCACGCGAGGTGAGACAATTCCTCTCGTATCCGGCAAAAGATAAAAATAAAAGATTTCCTCTTTTCGAACTTTGAGGAAATTTATTCCACTTTTTAAAAAATCAGGTCAGAAAAATCCGGCCCGGGCGGTACGGTTTCCTTTATCCGTCAAACCGACCAGACGAAGTCTTTCCGGACAGTCTTGTCTCTCCGGAAGTTCCTCCGATAATGTCCCTTGAATCAATCATGGGCAACACCTTGCACGACACCGGCACACAGCAGCTTCAGTTCCTGACCACGAAGGAAGTGGCCGACCTTTTGCGGGTCAAGGAACGCAAGGTTTACGACCTTGCCGCCGCCAACGAGATCCCGCATCGGCGAATCACGGGCAAACTCCTGTTTCCCGCAGCCGAACTGCGGTCCTGGATCGAAGGTCCGACTGCCGCCGCGACACCGGAACGCCCGGGCGTTCTGGCCGGATCACACGACCCCCTGCTGGACTGGGCGGTTCATGCTTCCGGTTGCGGACTGGCCATGCTGTGCAACGGCAGCGCGGACGGTCTGAACCGCTTTGCCGCCGGAGACGCCGCCCTTGCCGGCCTGCATCTGCCGGAAGAAAACGGCTGGAATGTCGCGTCAATCAGCGAGCTGGGCCTGAAGGACGCGGTCTTGATCAGCTGGGCATCCCGCAAACGCGGCCTTCTGGTTTCCCGGGAGGCTGCGCCGACTGTTCGATCCGTTGCCGATCTGAAAGGCAGGCGCGTTGCCATGCGCCAGCCGGGCACCGGCACTGCCCTCCTGTTTTCCAGATTGCTTGCCGATGCCGGCCTGAGCGAAGCAGATCTGACCACCGGCCCTGCCACCGCCCACACGGAAAACGATGCGGCGTCGGCCGTTGCCGCCGGTGAAGCCGATGCCGCGCTCGGCATCGAAACCGCGGCAAGAACTTTCAAGCTGGCCTTCGTGCCGCTGGCCGAGGAATGCTTCGACCTGCTTATCGACCGGCGCTCCTTTTTCACCCCGCCTGTTCAGATGCTGTTCGAATTTGCACGAACGTCAGAGTTCCGGGACAAGGCCGCGGCGCTCGGCGGTTATGACCTGGCCGGCCACGGCTCCGTCCGCTGGTTGTCCGCTTGACCCGCGCCGCCTTCAGTGTTCCGGCATATATTCAGGAAAGACAACGATGAGCGATATCCGCCCGCATGAAATTTCGGTTCCGATCCAGGAACCGGACGATGCAAGGCTCTTCTTCATCGGCAGGATCCACACTCCTTGGAAAGACCGCAAGGATTGCCCGCGTCAGGGCAAGGTGGACGGACCAGAGTGCCGGATCGAGATTTTCGAGCCCTGGGTCCCGGCACTGAAGGGCATCGAAGAATACGACAGGATTGAACTGCTTTACTGGCTCGACAAGGCCCGGCGGGACCTCATCGTCCAGAACCCGGCACATAGCGACAACATTTTCGGTACCTTTGCCCTGCGCTCGCCCGTCCGGCCGAACCCGATCGGCACCGTTCTGGCAAAACTCGTTTCCGTCGATGGTCCGAACCTGATCGTGCGCGGGCTTGACTGCCTCGACGGCACCCCGCTTATCGACCTGAAACCTGACCGCTGTGCCTTCACACCGAAAGCGCCGCCGAAGGACTGAACACTTCACTTGCCCTCTTCGGTCACCTTGACAAGCTCTGCCCGGACCTGACAATCCGGCCCAAAATTCGCGCCTCGACTGGCGCCCTGGGAGGAATTCATGCCTACGGAAACCCCTGCCGGCGAAACCGGTATCAACGACGTCGTCTCGATCGAGATCAACGGCTCTGTCGGCCTCATCGCTCTCGACAATCCGCCGGTGAATGCTGCCTCCCACGCGATCCGCTCCGGCTTGTGGCAGGCAGTGGAAACCCTGCAGCAGACCGACGGCGTTGAGGTGATCGCGCTTTATGCGAAGGGACGGACCTTCATTGCCGGTGCCGACATTCGCGAATTCGGCAAGCCGCCGCTCGACCCGTGGCTGCCCGAACTGTGCAACTTCATCGAAAGCGCCTCCAGGCCGATCGTCTGTGTGCTGCACGGCACCACGCTTGGTGGCGGCCTGGAAGTTGCCATGTCGTGCCACGCGCGCGTCGCCTTGACGGGATCCAAGGTGGGCTTGCCCGAAGTGACGCTCGGCATTCTGCCGGGCGCCGGCGGCACCCAGCGTGCCCCCCGGCTTGCGGGCATCGCGACGGCTCTCGACATGATTACCAGCGGCAAGCCGATGAGCGCCGACGAGGCCCTGGCCAACGGCCTGATCGACCGGATCGTTGAAGGCGATCCGCGTGACGTTGCCCTCTCCTCCGCCAAGGATCTTCTGGCCGGTGATCTGCCGAACCGCAAGACGGGTGATCTGACCGCCGAATCGGATCCCGCCGCCATCGAGGCGATGCGAACCAAGCTTGCCAAAAGCCAGCCGCTGCTGTTCTCGCCGCACAAATGCGTCGATGCCGTCGAAGCCTGCCACCTGCCGATCCGCGACGGCATGAAGGAAGAGCGCCGGCTCTACGAGGAATGCATGGCAAGCCTCCAGCGGGCCGGCCTGATCCACGCCTTCTTTTCCGAACGCGCCGTCACCAAGATCCCCGAAGCCACCGCGACCGCGCGCGAGATCAACTCTGTCGGCGTCATCGGCGGCGGCACCATGGGCTCCGGCATCGCAACTGCCATCTTGCTGGCCGGCCTGCCCGTAACCTTGACCGAACGCGACCAGGACGGACTTGACCGCGGTGTTGCGACGATCACCAGGAACCTTGACGGTGCGGTCAAACGCGGCAAGCTTTCGGAAGCTGGCCGCGACGACATTCTGGCCGCAAAACTCGGCACCTCGACGGATCTTGGCGCGTTATCAGATGCAGATCTCGTCATCGAGGCCGTTTTTGAGGACATGGGCGTCAAGCGCGACATCTTCCAGACGCTGGACAAGGTCTGCAAGGCGGGCACCGTGCTTGCCTCGAACACGTCCTATCTCGACATCAACGAGATCGCCGCGACGACCTCCCGTCCGCAGGATGTCATCGGCCTGCATTTCTTCTCGCCCGCCCACGTAATGCGGCTTCTGGAAGTGGTGGTTGCCGACAAGACCGGCGACGACGTGGTTGCGACCGGCTTCGCACTGGCCAGGAAACTGAAGAAGATCGCCGTGCGCTCGGGCGTCTGCGACGGCTTCATCGGCAACCGCATCATGACCTTCTACAAGAAGGCAGCCGATTACATGATGATGGATGGCGCCTCGCCGGAACAGATCGACACTGCCATGCGCGACTTCGGCTTTGCCATGGGGCCTTACCAGGTGGCCGACCTTGCCGGGCTCGACATCAGCTGGGCCGCCAACAAGCGCCGCGCCGCCACCCGCCCAGCCGAGGAACGCTATATTCCAATTGCCGACCGACTTTGCGAGAACGGCTGGTTCGGACGCAAGACCGGTCAGGGTTTCTACATCTACGATGATCAGGGTTCCCGGCCGAACCCGGAAGCACTCGCGATCATCGATGCGGAACGGGAAAAGGCCGGTGTCACACCGCGCAGCTTCACCGAAGACGAAATCGTCAGCCGCTTCATGACCGCGATGATTTCCGAAGCCGTGCGCGTTCTGGAGGAAGGCATCGCGCTTCGCCCCATCGACATCGACGCCGTCTTTCTCAACGGCTACGGCTTCCCGCGTTTCCGCGGCGGCCCGCTGCACACGGCAGATGTCATCGGCGCGGGTGAACTGGTTCGCCGGATCGAAGAGTATGCCAAGGAAGACGCCTACTACTGGAAAGTCCCGGCTCTCCTGCGGCAGATCGCCGAAACTGGTGGAACCTTTGCGGAGATGAACGCGAAGGGGTGACTAAGGGCGGCAAACCGCGCCGCTGCGCGCGGTGTTGATGGGGAAAAGCATACGCCACCACACAAGATGTCACCCCGGACGAGCCTCTTGCGGCTTTCTGGAGGGTGTCTAGCCTTGTCGGGCCGCCTTCAAGCCGCCAGCGGCGTAGTGCGGAACGCTCTCGCCCAGCTTCAGACCGAGCTCCGGATTGGAGGCATTTCCGTCGAGGGCGCGTTTCTTGACGCCCTGCAGGATCGCCCCCATGCGGAAGAAGGCGAAGGCCAGGTAGAAACCGAAACCCGGAATGCCGGTGAGGCCCATGCGGGCGCAGTATGCGTCGATGAAGTCCTGGTCTTCCGGAATGCCCAGCGACTTCCGGTCAACGCCGGCCAGCCCCCGGCCTTCGGTCCCGGGCGGGTGCTGCCACTGCATGATCAAGGCTGCCAGATCGGCAAACGGATGGCCGATGGTCGACAGTTCCCAATCGAGCACGGCAACGCAGGCTGGCCCATCTACCGCGAACAAGAGGTTGTCGATGCGATAGTCGCCATGCACCAGCGTGCGCCGTCCGTCGTCTTCGGGCACATTGGCGTCTAGCCAGGCAATGAGTTCGTCCATCGCGGGAATAGGGCCGGTTTCACTTGCCCGGTATTGCTTGGTCCAGCGGTCGATCTGGCGGCGGTAGTAATTCCCGCCGGGGCCGTAATCGGCAAGCTCGCGCGCTTCCAGATCAATGCCATGGATGGCCGCCAGGACGCGGTTCAGCTCGTCATAGATGCCGCGCCGTGTTTGCGGATCCAGATCCGGCAATCGCGGCTCATCAAAATTGCGGCCCCGGACGAGATCCATGACGTAGAACGCAGACCCGATCACGCTGTCGTCCTCGCACAGGACATGCATGCGTGCGACCGGCACATCCGACCCGGCCAGCGCCTTTTGCACACGGAACTCACGCTCGACCGCGTGCGCTGATTTCAGCAGCACGCCGGGTGGTTTGCGGCGAAGGACATAGTCACCAGACGCTGCGCTGAGCCGGAACGTGGGGTTGGACTGCCCCCGGTTGAACTTCTCGGCCTTGAGCGGGCCCTTGAAGCCGGGAAGAGCCCCTTCCAGCCAGCTACTGAGGGCCGTGAGGTCGAGGTCCGTGCCCGGGGTCATGAGCGGGACGCCCATGTGGTAAAACCCATTCCTTGAACCAGTCCATCGGCCGCTTTCCTCCCCACCTCCTCATCCTGAGGAAGCGCGCAGCGCTGTCTCGAAGGATGGGCGGCAAAATCTGGAGCAAGGGGCCCATCCTTCGAGACGCCGCAAGGGCGGCTCCTCAGGATGAGGAGGTGGAGAGGTAAGGCGTCGTGGCAGTCGCTCCTGATAGAAACCTGAAGAAAGTCCATCCTCAAAGCTTCCCGTTGGAATATTTCCGCAGCTCCGTGCGCGCAACCTGGCGACGGTGGACGGCGTCGGGACCGTCGGCAAAGCGAAGAGTGCGCAGGTGTGTCCACATGGCCGCCAATGGAAAGTCCTGGCTGATGCCGGCGGCGCCATGCACCTGCATGGCCTCGTCGACCACCTTCAGGGCGGTGAGGGGCGCCACCACCTTGATCTGGCTGATCCACGGCTGCGCGGCACGGGTGCCCTGTGTGTCCATCACCCAGGCTGCCTTGAGGCAGAGCAGACGGGCCATTTCAATTTCCATACGCGCATTGGCGATGATGTCGTAATTGGCGCCAAGATCCATCAGCTTCTTACCGAAGGCCTCCCGGCCCATGGCTCGCTTGCACAGAAGTTCCAGCGCCTTTTCCGCCTGGCCGATGGCCCGCATGCAGTGGTGAATGCGGCCCGGACCGAGGCGTCCTTGTGCAACCTCGAAACCCCGACCTTCACCCAGCACGAGGTCTTCCTGCGGCACCCGCACATTGGTGAAGCGGATATGCATGTGGCCGTGCGGCGCATCGTCGGCGCCGAAGACATGCATCGGCCGCAGCACTTCGATGCCCTCGGCATCCGCCGGGATCAGGAACATGGAATGGCGGCTGTGCTTGTGGGCATCCGGATCGGTTGCGGCCATGACTATGTAGAGCGCGCAGCGCGGATCGCCCGCACCCGTTGCCCACCACTTGTCGCCATTCAGCACCCAGGCATCGCCATCGCGCACAGCCGTCAGCGCGATGTTGGTGGCATCCGAGGAGGCAACATCGGGCTCCGTCATCAGATAGGCCGAGCGGATATCGCCCCGAAGCAGAGGCTTCAGCCACTTTTCCTTGTGAGCCTCGGTGCCGTAGCGCTCCAGCACTTCCATATTGCCCGTGTCGGGGGCATTGCAGTTGAAGACTTCCGCGGCAATGCCGACCTTGCCCATTTCCTCGGCCAGATAGGCATATTCCACGGTCGTCAGGCCGAAGCCTTTTTCGCTGTCCGTCAGCCAGAAATTCCAGAGCCCGCGTTCCTTGGCCGTGGCCTTGAGGCTGTTCAGAATTTCAAGCTGGCGATCCGTCATCCGGAACCGGTCACCGGACGGGTGGCGGCCGACTTCCTCGTGATATTCCCGGTCGAGAGGAGCGATTTCGGTTTCCACCATCTGGCGCACCTGCTCGATCAGCGGCCGCACCCGGTCGGTCATTCCAAGATCCATCACTTCCCCCTAACAGATATCGGCGCGCAGTCGCTCAATGGCGGCGCGGTATTCGGTTTCCAGGCGCTCGACCACGGCGGCTGCCGGCCCGACGGACTTGATCGCGCCGATGCCCTGACCAGCGCCCCAGATTTCCCGCCAGGCCTTCGGCTTGGGGCTGTCGTCCGGCATGACGCTGACATCCCACTCGTCCGGCAAATGATCGGGATCAAGACCGACCTTGCGAATGGAGCCTTTCAGGTAGTTGGCCGGATGCCCGGTAAAGAGCGAGGACGTCAGCACGTCCTCGGCCCCGCCTGCAACCATCATGTCCTTGTAGGTCCGGTCCGCGTTGGCTTCCTCCGTCGCAACGAAAGGCGAGCCGACATAGCCAAAATCGGCACCCAGAACGCGGGCCGCCAGCAGCGCTTCGCCGGTGGAGATGGCCCCGCCCAGAAGCAGTGGACCGTCGAACCATTCCCGGATCTCGCGCACCAGCGCGAAAGGCGACTGCGGGCCACCGTGACCACCTGCCCCTGCCGCCACCGCAATCAGCCCGTCGGCGCCTTTTTCGACGGCCTTTTTTGCGTAGGTGTTGTTGATGACATCATGCAGGGCGATACCACCGCAGGAATGGGCCGCCTCGTTCACTTCGACCCGCGCGCCCATGGACGTGATCCAGACTGGCACCTTCCACCGCGTGCAGATCTCGACATCCCGCTCCAGTCGCTCATTGGACCGGTGGACGATCTGGTTGACCGCGAAAGGCGCGGCAGGCTGATCCGGATTTTCCTGGTTGTGCCGGTCCAGCGCTTCGGTGATCTCCTTCAGCCAGGCTTCCAGAACAACCGGACCGCCAGGCTCGTCCCTTGCGTTGAGGGCCGGAAAACTGCCGACAATACCGGCCTTGCACTGGGCGATCACCAGCTTCGGACAGGAGACGATAAAGAGTGGTGCCGCAACAGCCGGAAGCCTCAAGCCCTGCAGAGCCTTGGGAAGGGATCTTGCCTTCAACATGTTTTGTCCGCCTCTCCTTCCAGGTAGAACCTGTTGAGCCATTCGGCGACCAGCGCAGGCCGCTTGCCGTTTTCGATCTCCACCGTCGACTGCCAGACGATATCAACCTCTTGCGGTTTCGGCCTTGAAAGACGGGCGAGGACAAACCGCCCGCGGACCCGGCTGCCCACCTTTACGGGTGCAAGAAAACGCACCTTGTCGAAACCGTAATTGATACCCATCGTTGCGCCCTTGATCTTCGGCTGGGCTTCAACCCCCATCGCGGAGAGGAGCGACAGCGTCAGAAACCCGTGCGCGATCGTACCTTCGAAAGGTGTTTCCGCCGCCCTTTCAGGATCAACATGGATGAACTGGTGGTCCTGCGTCACCTCGGCAAAAGCGTCTATCCTGGCCTGGTCGATCAGGTACCAGGAAGACACGCCAACCTCCGTTCCGACAAGCGTTTCCAGCTCGCTTGCGGCAAGGGTGCGTGACAGCGTATCAGCGCTCACTCAATAGGCCTCCTGGAAGAGGTCTGGCCCGGTTTCCACATTGATGCCGCCGCTGATGGGCAGGATGGCGCCGGTGATATAGGCCCCGCCTCGCCCGCACAGATATTGCATGGCGGCTGCGATATCCTCCGGCCGGCCGACACGGCCGAGTGGCACCTGGGCTCCCACACGCGAGCGGACATCCTCGTCCGCCGTTGCAAAGGCCGTCATGTTGCTGACGAAAGGTCCCGGGGCCAGCGCATTGACTGTGATGCGCCGTGCCGCCAGCTCTTTGGCAAGGATCCGCGTCAGATGATGAACAGCAGCCTTGGATGCCGCATAGCTGTAGGCCCTGTCGCCATGGGCCGTTTCCCCCATGACCGAGCCGACGTTGACGACCCGTGCAGGATTGTCGTCGCTCGCGCCAGCTTCCAGAAGCGGCAACAGGCCTTGCGTCAGCTGGAACAACCCGGTGACATTCACCCGCATCACCCGTTCCCAGGCGTGATAGGGAAAGTCGCCAAGCGGCTGGCCCCAGCTTGTGCCGGCATTGTTCATCAGAATTTCCAGGCTGCCGGTGCGCTTGCCGATTTCGCCCACCAGCGCCGCAACACCTTCTTCCGTTGCAACATCTCCGGCAAAGCCTTCCGCCTTTCCCGAATAGCCGAGCGCGTTCAGCTCTTCGGCAGCCCCCTGGCAGGCTTCCAACTTGCGGCTGGCGATCATCACCCGCGCACCCGCGGCCATCAGCCCCTCGGCGGCCATGCGGCCGACCCCGGTCGCACCACCTGTAACCAGTGCTGTTTTGCCGCCAAGGCCGAACAAGTGATCAGGCGTCATGCGGTGCCTCCGGAAACTGTTTTCTTAAGGTGAGTTTCGACACCTTGCCCGTTGCCGTCATCGGCAATGCATCGACGAAGACGACGTCATCCGGCACCTGCCACTTGGCGACCCGTTCCGCCAGATGGCAGAGGATCTCCTCCTTCTGCGGCTGCGCCTCGTCCGACGGCTGAACGATGAGCAGCGGACGCTCGTCCCACTTGGCATCGGGTACCGCGATCACCGCGCAATTCGCCACGCCCGGATGGGACATGACGATATTTTCCAGGTCGAGCGAGCTGATCCATTCGCCGCCCGACTTGATGAGGTCCTTGGAACGGTCCGTGATCGTCAGGAAGCCTTCAGGACTGATGGCGGCGATATCGCCGGTGCAGAACCAGCCTTCCTTGTCGAACACGGGTTTCGAGGCTTCCGGATCCTCGTAATAGCCGGAAGTGATCGTGTTGCCGCGCACATAGAGATGGCCCGGGGTCGTTCCGTCATGCGGCAGGCGATTGCCGGCATCATCGACGATCTTCATGTCGACACCGAAGATCCGCCGCCCCTGGCTCTGCTTCCTGTCGATGCGCTGGTCGAACGGCAAATCCGCCATCTCCGGCGGCAGGTTGCACTGGGTGCCGAGCGGGCTCATTTCCGTCATGCCCCAGGCATGGCAGACATTGATGCCTTGTTTTTCGAAGGCCTCGATCAGAGAGCGCGAGGCAGCCGATCCGCCAACGACGATATCGCCGAAGCCTTCGGGAATGCGGCCGCGCTGGCGGATCTCGTTCATGAGACCTATCCAGACAGTCGGCACGCCCCAGGCGGAGAAGACCTTTTCCCGGTCCATCAGGTCGAACAGGCTTTTGCCGTCCAGCGCGCCACCCGGGAAAATCAGGCTGGAGCCGGAAAGCGGCGCGCCATAGGGCAGGCCCCAGGCGTTGACGTGAAACAGCGGCACCACCGGCAAGATGCGTGAGCCCTCGTTGAGGACCCGGGGAATGGTGACACACATGTCGTAGGCATGCAGCACCGTGGAGCGATGCGAATAGAGCGTGCCCTTCGGATTGCCTGTCGTGCCAGAAGTGTAACAAAGCCCGGCGGCCTGATCCTCGTCGAAATCCGGCCAGTCGATTTCACCCGGCTGACCGTCAAGGATTTCCTCGTAACAGAGCACACCTTCCAGTGTCGTTTCAGGCATATGCGCACGATCCGTCATGATGACGATCCGCAGATCTGCCGGAAAATGCGGCCGCAGCTTTTCAACAATCGGCACGAAGGTAAGATCTACGAACAGCACCCGGTCCTGGGCGTGATTGACGATATAGATCATCTGTTCCGCTGAAAGCCGCGGATTGATGGTGTGGCAGATGGCGCCGATGCCGGAAATTGCATAATAGAGCTCGAAATGGCGGTAGCCATTCCAGGCAAGTGTCGCCACCCGGTCGCTTTCAGCGATGCCGAGTGCCTTCAGGCCATGTGCCAGCCGGGCGATCCGGCCGGCGGTTTCCTTGTAGGTGGTGCGGTGAATATCGCCTTCCGTCCTCACTGACACGATCTCACCGGCCGGATAGGTATCCGCTGCAAAGGTGATGAGGTCCGCGATTTTCAGCGGACGGTGCATCATCATTCCCTTCATGTGTTTCCTCCCAGAACACGGCCGCTTCATACGGTCCCTCAAAGGGTTGAAGGGGAAGCCTAGCGCGCGGCTGACGCGCTGGAAAGGTCAATTTCCTCGGATGGCTTTTCCCGAAACCCTTTGACAGCGGCAGGCACATGCGCCAAACCCTGCCCAACCCAAGAGGAATGGTTGAGACCCCTTCATGACCCAGAAACTGGTCATTGCCGTTTGCACCGCGCAGCGGCCGAAAATGCTGCAGGCGTGCCTGGATAGCCTCGACAATCTGATCGCGCCCGCGAACACGGAGATGGCGATCGTCGTTGTGGAAAACGATCCCGTGCCGCATTTCACAGGTGCTGCAGCAGAAGATGTGAAGAAGAAGCTGTCTCTGCCGGTTTTCTTCCATCACGAAAAACGCAAGGGCATCCCCTTTGCCCGCAACACGGCCTTGGACGCGGCGCTGGAACACAATCCGGACTGGGTGGCGCTGATCGATGACGACGAACGCGCAGAACCGGACTGGATCGAGAAACTTCTGGCCGCCTGCCTGGAACACGAGGCCGAAGTCGCCAACGGCCCCGTGCGCCGGATTTATGAAAAGCCGGCCCCGCACTGGTGGAAATCGCAGCTCCTGAAGCCCCGGCCGACCGGCTCGATCATCACCGAAGCACCGACCAACAACGTGTTGCTGAGCGGCCGTATCATCGCGCGGAACGGTCTTGGTCTGCGGTTCGACGAACGCCTGACCTTCGGCAGCGAGGATATCGACTTCTTCCGCCGCACCCACGCGGCGGGCGCAAAGATGATCTGGGTGGATGATGCCTTCGTCGAGGAGGACATTCCGGCTTCGCGCGTCACCACCGGCCGCCTGCTGAGCCGCATGCACATGGCGGCAACCTCCGGCGCGTTCAACATCGTGCTGCGCGAAGGCCGGCTGAAAGCCGCCCTGCATTTCATTCCCAAAAGCCTGCGGCGCATGTTCTTCGGGCTCTTGGCGACAATCGTCGGTTTCGTGCTGAAACCCTTCGCCAGAAAGCGCGGCGAGAAACTCTTCTACTATGGCCTGATCCGTCTCATGAAAGGCTCCGGCAACCTGCGCGGACTTCTGGGCCGGGCGCATAACTACTACGATGTGATCGATGGTCACTGACACGCAGATGCAGCCTAAAAAACTCGCCCATATTCATCTTGGCGTTGATGGCGGGGCAGAACGGTTCTTCGTGCGCCTGACAGGCGCCCTTGCCCGGCGGGGCGTGGAGCAGATCGCCTTCATCCGAAAGGACCGGCCCTGGCGCGACGACCTTGCCAGACACTGCGATGTGCGCGAGATGACCTTCAGCCGCTCGCACCTGAAACGCCATGTCATCCGCTGGGACATTGCCCGCCAGATCAAGGCATTCGGCGCGCGTTCCACCATGGGCTGGATGAGCCCGGCCAGCAAATGGATGCCGAAACCCGGCCCGAACATGCGCACCTTCCTGCGTCTTGGCGACTGGCCGGACGGCTTTCACACCTATGGCAACGTCGAGGACCTGATCGGCAACACGCCGGAGATCATTCGCCAGGCCATCGAAATGGGCTGGCCTGCGGAACGTGCCCATGTGATCAGCAACTTTGTCGATCCGTTGCCCACGGATCTGAAGCCGGTCGACCGGGCAGACTACAACACGCCCGAAGACGCCACGGTGCTGATCCACCTTGGCCGTTTCGTCGAACGCAAGCGCTTCGACCTTGCCATTCAAACGGTCGCCGGCCTGCCGGAGACCGTTCATGCCTGGCTGATCGGCGACGGTGAGCTGATGTCCGACATGAAGGCGCTGGCATCAAACCTCGGCGTTCAGGACCGTGTCCACTTTCTCGGCTGGCAACGCGACCCCTCGCCTTTCCTGAAAGCTGCCGATATCCTGCTGTGCCCGACCGACGAAGAACCGCTCGGCAACGTTGTCCTGGAAGGCTGGACCGCCGGACTGCCCGTTGTTGCAACCGCCTCGCCCGGCCCAAGCTGGCTGATCGACCACGGCAAGACCGGGCTGCTGTCCCCCTGCGGGGATGTCGATGGGCTGGTGGGGTCGGTCAAACAGCTGCTCAGCAAGCCGGATCAGGAAAATCCATTGGTTGAAGGTGGCAAACGCCGCCTGGAAGGCCGGTTTTCCGAAGACGCCATTTACAAGACCTATTCCACGCTGCTTTTCGAGAGCTGACACCGATTACCGCAAGGCAACCCACGCAGGCGCGAACATGAAAAAGAAAAAAAGATTATACAATTTCATCGTCCGTCACCCGAACCGGCACACCTTCGCAAAGCTTTTCAATTGGTATGTCACGTTCTCGAATGCGCTGCGGAGCAAGAAGCGCTGGAACATCAAGGTTGTTTCAGATGAACCAGTCTTCCGCGTTCGGGACGATAAGGGCCAGGACATCTCCTTTCTTCACAGCGAACGCGTCGGCTTCTACCGTCACGGTGTTCAGCCGAGAACCAAGGGCCTTCTGGACGACTATTTCATCGACCCGGCAACGATTTCAGACGGCGACGTGGTCATCGATTGTGGTGCGAACATAGGCGAAATCGGCCTCGGATTGCGCCTTGAAGGCAAATCAGTTCGCTACATCGCCTTCGAACCAGGCCGAAACGAGGCAGCCTGCTGCCAGCTCAACAACCCGGATGGTGTTGTCGAACAACGGGCCCTTTGGCACGAAAAGACGACGCTCAAATTCTACGAAAAGTCGGACACGGCCGATTCGTCTCTGATCGAGTTTTCAGGCTACGGCTCTGTTGTCGAGGTCGAGACGACCACACTCGACGACTACTGCGAAGAAAATGACATCCGTTCAATCAAACTGCTGAAGATCGAAGGCGAAGGGGCAGAACCCGAAATCCTCAAAGGCGCCGCCAGGATCCTGGACCGCGTCCAATACATCTGCGTCGACTGCGGCCCCGAACGCGGCCTCACCAAAGAACCCACACTGCCAGCCGTGTGCCATTTTCTGGTTGAGCGGGGGTTCAGGTTTGAAAAGATTTCAACGAAGAGACTGACGGCGCTGTTTGTGAGAGGCCTTGATACATTTTCGAAATTTTAGATATGTTATGTATATCGATATCTTCTTAGTGATAAAATTTGGACTACGTAGGTTTTCAATCTACAGACAAATCCAATCTTCTGGTATTAAATCTACATTTTTAATAGTTTGAGACTTGAACCATCGACTAGGCGCAATTACTCGCTTATTAGACTTCGAGTTTAGCCACGCTCCCCACCAACTGAAAGTACTATTGGCTATTATGTGACCATCACAAGCAGACATCATATACAGGTCTTCATAATCCTTACCATCTACATCCGGCTCAACTAATATTGTCTTTTGATCAAAACGTATATTTCTTTTAACCCAATCTGGATCGTCAGAAAAAACAAAGTACGTCACATTTTCAAAGTAATTTTTAATAATATTAGCTGCAGATTTGTACCATTCTGGCTCACAGGTTCCATGTATATTGTTAGCTTTAATATTACTTACGTAATCCCCACGCCGTATGTGTACCGAAATTGGTGAACGGGAGCTTTTTATCTCGTTCAATATTTCTGTTCGTTTTCTAGAAATTTTCTCGTTTGGCTGGAATTCTTCTAGTATTTTACTTCTAACATTCTTGAAGTATTTTTCACTTTGCCAATATCCAATGAAGTACGCATCTTTTTTTACGTTCATTATATTCGGATTAAAAGATAGTTCTGTTTCTTTAATAATTTTTACTTTACTAGATGAAATGAATGGGAGCGAAATCCTTTTCTTGGCTCCGAAAATTTGTTCGACCTCTTTTTGAGCAACAATTTCATACTGTGTATTTAATTTATCAAGTAAAAAATTGTGCGTTTTATAAGTCTGGTATGCTGAAATATCTAATTTAAGGTTTTTTCCTGATATTTCTGATAGAGAACGGCCTAACGCATACTGAAACATCTGGTTACCGAGACCGCCGGTTATCTGAACTATTATCAATTTTTTACTTTCGTAGTTTCTAAAATCATTTCCGAAGCTGGTAATTTAACTACTCTATCCAACGACCGGTATAGGCAATATTAGCCAAGCTTCTTAGGATCGAATCTTTCATTCGAATTAACCGGGCCTCTCGACGAAACTTAGCTGACCGACTTCCTCGTCGCTCACCTTGCCAGATTTCTGATTTAACCGCAGACAGTTCCATGTGGTGAACAGGGTATGGTTGAACACCGAAACTGCCTACACCATGCTTCCAAAAACGGTCTAGGTGAACATCAACAGGTTCAAACCAAACCTTTGCAGCATTAACAAGCTTTTTCGCTGCCACTGGGGAAATCATATAAGCTGATGTACCATGAGGGCCTCTTTTGAATCGAACGATTCTCATGCCAGTTTCTGATTTTTTGCAAATCGCAATTTTTCTATGTTTGTGAGCAGAAAATCTAATCAACCCAAATCTTTCGATTTCCTGTTCTGCAAATTCCACTGCCGCAGTAAAATTTTGGCATAAATTAATATCGTCCTCTAAGATAAGGATATTTATATCTTCTTGAATTGATTTTTCCCATAATAGGAAATGACTAGCGTAACAACCTAGTTCTCCTGCAGACAATTCAAAACCATGATTTCTTAGAGAACGTCGCTTATCGTATCGCTCAAAAAGCTCGTGATTTTCTAATTTACCATCAACAGCTTCAAAGAATTCAAAATTCACATTTTCAGATTCAAGCTTTGTTTTCATATCGAGACGCCTTTCTCTTGAACGCCTCAAGTTCACAACATAAGTTTTCGTTTCAAAGTTCATCTACAATTCTCTGGACGTCGCATTTATGATGAAATAAATGATATCACAAAAAAATAAAATTCATTCACTACTGTCAAAAAAATGTTTGACGTCGACCTTGAACTAGGTGACGGAATGCGAAAATCTAGTCGTTAGCGACTTTTTGCAATAAAATCCTGATAAAGTTTTGATCTTTTTATCTCATGAATAGCTTTTTTTGCATCCTCAAAATCTAGAACCCACCACTCACTTTGCAGAACTAGTGCCTGAATGCTTGGTGGAAATCTATATCTAATGATACGCGCGGGAGAACCGGCTACTATTGCAAAATTGGGTACATCGGCATTCACAAAAGAACTAGCTCCTACCACTGCACCGAAGCCGATCGTTACACCGCGCCTGACCACCGCATTAACAGCAATCCACGCATCGCTGCAAACTAAACTATCACCTTGGGTAAGTAACTTGTAGGGCTCATCATAGAAAAGGCTGCTGGTAGAAATTTCATTTAATATATGTTCACCAGCGCCGATAGATACATTATTTGCTATCGAAACATAATTCTGGATGGTCGCCTTGGTAACGTCGCAACGATCGCCAATGTAGCAATAACTCCCCACCACAGTATCTCGACTTATCCGAGCACTAGTTTGTATCTTTGTTGTGCTATGGAAACGATCAGGTACTGTTTTTCGTTTTTTAAAAATCTTCATTTCCTCTCCCTCATCAGAAAAATCTCTGCACGAGGCGTTTTCGCATTCGTTTTAATACAGATTTATTCTTTCGAAAAAATTTTTCAGAGTTTAGTGTCCTTCTCCGTCTCGGCCCGCAATCTGCAAACTGAGCGCTTTTCAAGATATTAGTTAATACTGAAAATATATTGTATTCATATAAAATTTTTCGGCGGCTTTCTTTAAGATCAGCGATTTCAAACTCTGATACTTCTTTGCTAATTATACATTCTATTTTCTTTATTGAGTTTTGAATATCGTAAACATCTATTTCTTTATACGAGTTTACTTCAAAGTAATCGCTTATGTTGGGACATCCGTGATAAATTGGAAGCGTCATCGTTAAGAAAGAGTCGGATATTTTTTCAGTCCAATAGTCTTTAATGGCGCAATTTTCCAAAGCTATATGATATTTATATTCTGACAAGACAGACATTTTGTCTGGAAAGGTATTAATATTCCTGCCGAAGTAATCAATTTTTTCTCCAAAATGCTCCTTCAATGCTTCTACAAATCGCAACCTTGCTCTATGTTCCTCCGTGAATGCTTTATCCGATGATACTACGGACACAAGTTTACTTTTCTTAGGTGAAAAATTTTCAAAAAAATCAAAATTCAAAGGCTTTTTCAGTAACGCACCTTGATTTGACCAAGCTCCAACCAACCAAGGCAAGCCAGTTTGGCCGAATTGCACAGATCCATGTTTGCAGCTTCTATCCGTGGTTAAAACGAGATCAAACTGTGACAGAAATTCACTTTGATATATCTTGACGTTAGAAGGTTCCGAGGCAACGAATACACAACTTTTCGCACTAATATTTCCACAATAATGATCAGGGAGACCATCAAATACAATCAATACATCGCATTTTTCGAAATCACCTGAAAATATGAATTCAATGTCGCCCCAAACAGGGATAGACTGCGGAAATTGTCGTTCCCAATGCCAATTCTGAGCAGAAGATAAGAAACCAGCAGTTTTCATTATTGGCTCCAACAGAAACTTGAATTAGAATATTTAGTATAATACATGCTATATACATCCCCCTAAAAAATTGAATGCTTTTACTTATTGAAAAATTCTTCTATTTGTTTATTTGTTTTAAAATCAATTCCAGTAGATTCAACTCCTCATTCATCGGATAATGATGATTTCCGATAAAGAAACCATGGCGGTCTAGTTCGGTTGCATTTTTGAGCTCGCCATAAATTGAATAGTCAAACCACTTCATCGTTTGGTTTTTTGTAAAATTACCGGCGACGATAGGGCGTACTTCGATACCTGACTTGTTCATTGCAGCAATGATCTGCCCTCGATCATAGCCCATGTCTGATCTGACGGTGAATGCGAACCCAAACCAGCTGCTCTGGCCAATTTCCCGTTGAATTCTCAGGAATGGGTACTTTTCCATCAAATCACGAAACTTTTCAGCATTCCTCCGACGCTCAAGCACCATGTCTGGAAGCTTCTTAAGTTGTTCAAGCCCTATTGCGCCACTCATCTCCAGAGGGCGTACATTGTAACCAGGTAAAATGAACCGGAACGATTCCTCGAAAGGATTATCGCTCATTGGAGCGACATGATTTTCTTTTGGTAAGTTTCGCGTCCAACCGTGTGCACGAAGGCAAAGAAGAATATGATATAGTTCTTCGTCGTCGGTAGTGATCAAGCCACCTTCCATTGTGGAGATGTGATGGCTGAAGAACGAACTGTAACTTCCCATGAGTCCGAACGTACCAGCTTGTTTGCCATCAAAAAGTGCACCTAAAGACTCGCAGTTGTCTTCTAGTAGCAAGATGTCCCTGCCTTCGACAATTTTGTTTATAGCTGTGAAGTCATTGGGATTTCCGAGTAGATTTACAACCATGATGACTTTAGTTGCGGGCGTGATTGCCCCTTCCAACTGTTCCAGGTCGTAATTCAGAGTTTCAGCGTCGACGTCAACGAACCTAAGTTTCAGCCCATACTGATAAAGGGGATAGTAGGTGGTACTCCAGGACACTGCGGGGACAATTACTTCCGTGCCCGGCAGAATGGGTGCGTTCGACCTATATCGCAACGCCGCAACCATGAGCAAATTTGCAGAAGAGCCGGAATTGACCATGACTGCATGATTGCTGCCTACAAATCTTGCAAATTCCTGTTCAAACTCAGCGACTTTTTTCCCCATTGTGAAAATGCCGGACTCAATTACTCGCTGAAGCGCCTCATATTCACGCTCGTCCCAGGTTGTACTTGCAAGTGGGTAATTCATTTCATTCTCCAAGGGACAGGAAATATTCGTAGGTCTGGCGAATACCGTCATTCAGGCTCGTCTTGGGCTTCCAGCCCATTTCGGACTGCAGGCTGACATCTAGCAATTTTCGCTTCATGCCTACCGGCTTGGTCAGATCATGCGTAAATTTGCCGGAATAGCCTATAACATTAGATGTTATTTCGTAGTATTCATTAATGGTGAAGTCTTTTCCAACACCAACATTTGCTACATTCGGCAGCTTCTCAAACTTACCCAAGAAGAAAACTACTGCGTCCGCCAAGTCCTCTGCAAACATGAATTCTCTGCGCGCTTCTCCTGTTCCCCAGATCTCAACCGTTTTGTTTTTGGCAACTGTTGCCTGATGAATTTTGCGTATGACAGCAGGGACCAAATGGGAGACAGCAGGATCAAATTTATCGAAGCGTCCGTACAAGTTGCATGGAATTATTGTTTTATATTGAAACTCTGGCGTTTCACGAACGATGTATTCGCAAAGCCTTGCAACGGCACACTTGGCAAGAGCGTAGCCCTCATTGGTGGGTTCCAATGAGGCGCTGAGAACTTGAGCTTCTTTGAGGGGCGTGTCCTGATCCTTGGGATACATACAAGAACTGCCGATATTCAGGAGTTGAGGAACACCTGCAGACCGAGCAGCCGTAATCAAGTTGCTGCCCATATTCCAATTGTCGGTCAAAAAGCGGACTGGGCTCGCGATATTGGCTTGAATTCCGCCAACGACGCCGGCGGCGTGCACAATGATGTCCGGCTTCTCTCGCTTCAGAAAAGCTTCGGTTTGGTAGAAATCCAGAAGATTGAGTTTCGAGCTGTCGGGAGCAATAAATTCAAGGTTGTCGGGTCGCTCATGAGCGAGCAAATTCTTCCCAACCATACCGGAACCGCCGGTCAGCAAAACTCTTGGCATTATAGTCTGAATCCCTGAAGCATTTAAGACTAAGGCTTCATTTCCCGAAGATCGCTTGTAACCATTTCCGAAATGAGATCGCGAACACTTCGATCATGCTTCCAGCCCAGTCTTTCGAATGCTTTCGTGGCATCACCAAGCAGTAGATCGACTTCGGTCGGACGGAAGTACCGAGGGTCGATCTCAACAACAACCTTTCCGGTTGCCGCATCGATCCCTTTTTCATCTACCCCGGAACCTTGCCAATCTAACGCGATATCCACTTCAGAGAATGACCAATTAACAAAATCACGCACCGAGGTAGTCTTGCCCGTCGCCAGAACATAATCATCCGCCTTGTCCTGCTGCAGCATCAGCCACATGCCGCGGACGTAGTCTTTTGCATGCCCCCAATCCCGTTCGGCGTCCAGGTTGCCAAGGTATAGCTTGTCCTGAAGGCCCAACTTGATCGCGGCGGCGGCGCGGGTGATCTTGCGGGTCACGAAGGTTTCGCCGCGGATCGGGCTTTCGTGATTGAAGAGGATGCCGTTGCTGGCGTGCATGCCGTAGGCTTCACGATAGTTGACGACGATCCAATAGGCGTAGAGCTTTGCCGCGGCATAGGGGCTTCTTGGATAGAAAGGAGTGGTTTCCGACTGCGGAACTTCCTGTACCTTGCCGTAGAGCTCAGACGTGGAGGCCTGGTAGAAGCGCGTTTTCTCGCTCAATCCAAGAAGCCGGATGGCCTCAAGCAGGCGCAGGGTACCGAGAGCGTCCGCGTTTCCCGTGTATTCCGGGGTTTCAAAAGATACCTGAACGTGGCTCTGCGCGGCGAGGTTATATACTTCGTCCGGTTGCGTTTCCTGCATGATGCGGATGAGGTTCGTGGAATCCGTCATGTCACCATAGTGCAGGTGCAGCTTCACATCACGGTCGTGCGGGTCCTGATAGAGATGATCGATCCGTCCTGTGTTGAACGACGATGACCGTCTCTTGATGCCGTGAACCGTATAGCCTTTCTCTAGCAGCAGTTCTGCGAGATAGGCGCCGTCCTGGCCAGTGATCCCCGTGATGAGAGCTGTTTTTTGCATCGGACTCTTTTGTCTCAATCCAGTTCCGTGAGAGCTTCTTCAAGAAGCAATGCGGACGTGAGTTTCATTTCTGCGGCGCTGGTGTTTGAGAGAGTTCGCAAACGGTGGGTCATTCGCTGGCGTCCGACCGGCACCTCAATTCGCACCGAAGATTCCGGCGTTATAGTCGGTTCCAAAATCAAAAGAAAGAGAACCCTGACCTCCGAGTGCGTTGAACATGCACTGGCAACAGCAAAAGTCATAATGATATGGCAGCGCGCAGGTCAAAGATCGCTGGCGTTCGAGCTGATGGCTTGGCATAACCGCGACGGCAACGAACCGCCGGACCCATTCAGGCGATTTCAAGCACGGGTGGATTAAAGGTGGTCACTTCCGGCTTCATTTGCAGACAGGTTTGATGACAGACGCAGTGAAAATCGACGTACTCCTCGTTTCGGGGGCAAGGCCTGAGCTGTTGGAGAAAACTCTGGCAAGCTTTTCACAGCGGTTGTTCAGGCATTTCGAGATCGGAACGCTTTACGTCAACATCGATCCCTTTGAAGGCGGGCCTGTGGAGGTTGATGCCTGCGAGGAGATCTGCAAACAGCATTTTGCCAATGTCGTCACCCGCAAGCCTGACAAGCCTCACTTTACAAAAGCAATCCGCTGGCTCTGGCGACAGCCGGTTGCGGACTGGTGCTTCCACCTGGAAGACGACTGGGTGCTGAACCGGGAGGTCCGTCCCGAAGAAGTCAGAAAGGCAATGACACGCAACGTTCGCCAGATCAGCCTGATGACCCGGGAAAAGAACTGGGGCTACCGGTCCTTCTATCATTATGAACCCGGCCGCAGGACATTCCTCGGAATGGATCTTGGCAAGGGTCTCAACAAGAAGCGGCCGATCTTCGGAACCAGCCCTTCCTTCCTGCGCAGCGATTTCGCCGCAAGATGTGCCGAGCTGATGGATGAGACACTCGATCCGGAAAAACAGCTGAACTACATGAACCCAGATCTGAATGCCTTTACCGCACAATTCAGGAACAGGTTCATCGGCGCGCGGCGCGACTATGTGGCGATCGACATCGGCCGGGAACACCGCGATGCACTTGGGATAACCAAGGAAGTTATCGATGGAAACAGCGTCTGGACCCGGACAGGGTAAGGCGCATCTTCAAGCACACAATATACTGTCGCACTTGGGTCAGCTGAAAAAGACGTTCCGTGTTGCCGGCGTATCGAAATCGAAGCCGAACAGTTCGATTTCGGTTTTGTACCAGTCGGCGACGATCCCGATATTCCTGTCGGTGTAGAATTTTCGCTGGTCGGCACGGGCATTGCGGGAGATATTGCGCTGTTCGAGCGTGTCATCTGCCCCAAGATATCTTGCCAGTTCCGGACCCAGTTTTTCCTGACGCAGGATATTGACCGCCACCTGCCCCCTCTCGTCGATCACATAGTCGCTTTGCGGGTACCAGCCGAGCGAGGCGCGGTGCCAAAAGAAATCAACCTTGCCCCACTCGTGGCGCGTCTCCAGAAATTCCTCGAACCCCTTCACCGTCAAATCGAATTCCGCCTCGTGGGATCCGCTTGTCTGCAGGTAGAACTTGAATCTGGAAAACGTCCGTGCCCACGGATTGCGGACAACGGCAAACGGCACCGTGCCGGCACGCACCGAAAGGTCGATATCCCGCAGCCGGGCATGTTCGTAGCCCGGATGAAGCCCGCGATCCTTCATGAAGGTCATCAGCGCGTTTGCATAAGCCTTGCTTTTCAGGCGGCGCCGGTTGGCAAGAACCAGATTGCCTTCCAGCGCCTTGGCATGGCGCACCGACATGCCGCCGTTCTTGGGAATGTGGACGAGCAGGTGTTTTTTCGGCACCAGCCCCAGCCTGGCAGGCGCGAATTTGAGGAAATTCTTGAGCTGGTATTCGTCCATGCTGTCCGTCTCTTGAAAGCCGTGCCCTGCGCCTTCCCGCACCTTGCACGGCTGACGGAAAGACGTCGTTTCAGCCTGCTGCCGGGCGCGGCGACCGTCAGCGCCTGAGGTCGATCTGGTGGTGCCTTATCCCAATCTGCCAGGACTGTCCATTCATCGGCTCGCCGTCCAGATTGAACTGCACGGGCTGCTGGGTCTCGATTTTCAGATTGCGCACCTTGCGCTGGATCGGGCCGCCGTTGATGTCGTCAACGCCGCTGTCCAGCAGCACCGACAAAAGGTCGATGACCTTGCCCGACTGCGGGAAGGGAACGATGGTCAGATCGAGGAAGCCGTCATCAAGCTTGGCATCGGGGCACAGCCGAATGCCGCCGCCAGCGCGGCGGCCATTGCCCACGGCGAGGGCCAGGAACGAGCCCTCCCAGGAGAAATCGTCCGCCTCGATACGGGCTTCGCAGGCCGAAAGTTCCGAAAACCGCTGCAGACCTGTGAAGAGATAGGCAGCCCCGCCAAGAACGCGCTTCAGGTTCGGGTCGGTCTGTGATGTCACCTGTGAACCGAAGCCGCCAGTTGCCATGTTGATGAACACACAGCCGTTGACCTCGCCAATGTCGGTCGGTTTGGCGGATGCGCGCACGGCAAACCGCAGGCAGGAGGTGATGTCCGCCGGATCAAGGCCAATGTGATTGGCAAAGTCATTTGCCGTTCCCAGAGGTAGAACCGCAAATGAAAAGGGAGGCTTTTCCCCTTCGGGCAAATCATGCAGGGCCGCATCCAGAACCTCGTTCAAGGTGCCATCGCCTCCGCCGCTGACAAGCGTGTCGATCCGCTCGCTCTCGTGATCGCGCAGGGCATCGCGAACCAGTCTCTCGACATCGCCGGCCTCATAGGTCACGCGAACGGAGACATTGTGGCCCATGGACCGTACGGCCTCCACCGCACTGCGGACATCGTCGCGGCCGGCGGACTTGCCATTGAGGATCAGGCGCAGATGGTGCTTTTCCAATTACGTCTCCTTGTCCCTGCTGCTTTCCTACACGAGCAGGGAAAATTGCCATCAGGCATGGCAGCAGATCATAACCCGGGGCGGGGCTATGGCAGTTTGAAAGCGGGACTGGTCTCTCCGAATGGTGCCTTTGAGCAAAACGCCGGCAAGGTGCAATCGTTCCGCCGAAAAGTGGGCCATGTGCCCACCAGTTTCAATTTCTGCCGATCACTAAAAAGTCGGGTCCAGGGGAACCGTCGTGGGGACGCCCTGTCTTGACGCCTGTTTCAGCCCGGCAGCATTGTTTCCCGGCGCGTCCGTGCGGTGCGGGCTTCCTCCATCAGCCATTTTCGGAATGCAGACACCACCGGCCGCATCGTCCGGCCCTCCGGATAGACGAAATAATACGCCGTCTGCTGTGACAGGGAGAGGTCGAAAAGCCGGACGAGACGTCCTGAGGCCAGTTCCGCCTCGACGAAAAATCGCGGGATCAGCGCGGCTCCGGCGTGGTGGATCGCAGCCTCGGAGATCATGACGAATTGTTCGAAACGTGCGCCTTGGAAGGCGGCATCTGTTTCCACGCCTGCAAGATCAAACCACTGCCGCCAGGCAAGCGGGCGTGTTGCAAGCTGCAGGCGCGGCACGCGGGCAAGATCGGCAGGTGTGCGGATCTGGTGCCGATCGCGAAAGACGCGTGAGGCAACGGGGATGACTTCCTCGTCGAACAGCCGTTCGGCGATCGCCCCCGCCCAGACCGGGTCGCCGTGGTGAATGGCGCCGTCAAACGGCTCCTCGTCGAAATCGAACGGCTGCAGGCGCACACTCAGATTGAGGCCTGCGTCCGGATACCGGCGCCCAAAATCGGCAATCCGCGGAGCCAGCCAGCGGGTGCCAAAGGTCGGCAGAACCGCAAGGTTGAGGACGTCCGCACTGCCGGCATAGGACATCACCTGCCGCGTGGCCGCGGTCATCTGTTCCAGCGCCCCTCGGATATCGTGAAGGTAGATCCGGCCTGCGTCGGTCAGGACAATGCGCTGGCGAACCCGCCGAAACAGCTCGACGCCCAGCCTGTCTTCCAGCTGGCGAACCTGCTTGGACACTGCGCCCTGCGTCAGGTGCAGTTCCTCCGCGGCGCGGGTAAAGCTCAGATGCCGGGCGGCACATTCGAACGCGATCAGCGTGTCTGCCGGCGGGACGAAGGCGCGCCGCATGGCAAATTCCCCTACTTCATTCCATTTTGTCATGAATGATGGACGAGGTTTCGCTTTTACGCAAACGGATTTGAGGCAAGACTAGAGGAAATAGAATGACCCTGGCCGTCAAGCGGCCGCACATCATTGGCCGGATCACGGCCTGGGAGACACGACCATGAACGCACCCGCGAATGTTAAGTCCTCACCGGCCGGTGGCGGCTCCTTCGACTGGCAGGACCCGTTTCACCTGCGCGAACAGCTGAAGGAAGACGAACAGCTGATCCAGGATACGGCTCGCGCATTTGCCCAGGAAAAGCTGCTGCCGCGCGTCATTGAAGCCTACCGCGAGGAAAAGACCGACCGGGGCATTTTCAACGAAATGGGTGAACTCGGCCTTCTGGGTGTTACCCTGCCGGAGGACTACGGCTGCGCCGGTGCATCCTATGTCGCTTACGGCGTCGTTGCCCGCGAGATCGAGCGTGTCGACAGCGGCTATCGCTCCATGATGAGCGTGCAATCCTCGCTGGTCATGTACCCGATCTATGCCTACGGCTCGGAAGAACAGCGCCAGAAATACCTTCCGAAACTGGCGAGCGGCGAATTTGTCGGCTGCTTCGGCCTCACCGAGCCCGATGCAGGTTCCGATCCGGCCGGCATGCGCACCCGCGCGGAAAAAATCGACGGCGGCTACAAGCTGACCGGCTCGAAGATGTGGATCTCGAACGCTCCGATCGCAGATGTCTTCGTCGTCTGGGCGAAGTCGGAAGCTCATGATGGTGCCATCCGCGGCTTCGTGCTCGACAAGGGCATGAAGGGCCTCACCGCACCGAAGGTCGGCGGCAAGCTTTCCCTGCGCGCCTCCATCACCGGTGAAATTGTCATGGACGGCGTCGAAGTAGGGGAAGATGCCCTGTTGCCGAATGTTTCCGGCCTGAAAGGCCCGTTCGGCTGCCTCAACCGCGCACGCTACGGCATTGCCTGGGGCGCAATGGGCGCTGCAGAAGACTGCTGGACCCGCGCCCGTCAATATGGCCTCGACCGCGAACAGTTCGGCCGCCCGCTGGCACAGACCCAGCTCTTCCAGAAGAAGCTGGCGGACATGCAGACCGAAATCACGCTCGGCCTGCAGGCAGCGCTGCGTGTCGGCCAGCTGTTCGACGCCGGCAAGGTGGCGCCGGAAATGATCTCGCTGATCAAGCGCAACAACTGCGGCAAGGCCCTGGATATCGCCCGCCAGTCTCGTGACATGCACGGCGGCAACGGCATCCAGGAAGAATACCACATCATGCGCCACGCCCAGAACCTGGAAACGGTCAACACCTACGAAGGCACGCATGACATTCATGCGCTGATCCTCGGCCGTGCACAGACCGGCCTGCAGGCGTTCTTCTAAGACCCTGAAGTCATGACATTTGACGCGGGCGGCCAAGCCGCCCGTCTCTCGTTCGGTTCTCTTGAAAAGGGTTTGCGTCAGCAGGCCCGTTGTTTTTCCTGACAGCGCTTGAGGAGGCTCCATGGCGGACCAGACTGCGGATGTCGTCATCGTAGGGGGAGCCGTCATGGGCTCGTCCGTCGCCTGCCACCTGGCCATGCGCGACGATTTTTCCGGACGCATCGTCGTTATCGAGGCGGATCCCGCCTATGAAACCTGCGCTTCCGCGCGTTCGGCAGCGTCCATTCGCCAGCAGTTCTCCAGCGCCATCAACATCGAGATTTCGCTTTACGGCATCCGCTTTCTGCGGGAGATCGGAGCAGCGCTCAACGTGAACGGCGACAGGCCCGCTATCGATCTTCACGAGGGTGGCTACCTGTTCCTGGCAACGCCCGACAAGCTCAATATCCTTCAGGAAAATCACCGCCTGCAGCAGCAGCTCGGCGCGGATATCGCCTTTCTTGACCCGGACGGTCTCAAGGCAAAGTTCCCCTGGCTGGAGGTTTCCGACCTCGCCGCAGGCTGCCATGGCGTTACAGGCGAAGGCTGGTTCGACGGCTATGGCCTGATGCAGGCCTTCCGCAAGAAGGCCCGGTCGCTGGATGTCGACTACATTGCCGCAAAGGCCAGGGTGGCATCCGACGGCAATGGCGGCTGGAGCGTTGAGCTATCGACGGGCGAGAGACTGTCGACACCTGTCGTCGTCAATTGCGCCGGAGCTTCCGGCGGGGCCGAGCTTTGCCGTCAGGCCGGAATGGACGTTCCGATCGTTTCCAAAAAGCGCTGCGTCTTTACCTTTGAATGCAAGGACAAGCTGGAGCGTTTTCCGCTGCTGATCGATCCGAACGGCACCTATGCGCGCCCGGAAGGTACCGGCTATATCTGCGGTTCGGCGCCGCCTGAAGATCGCGATCCGGACTGCCACGATTTCGACGTCGATTATGGCCTTTTCGAAGAACATATCTGGCCGACACTGGCAACGCGCGTTCCCGCTTTCGAGGCAATCCGGCCGGGGGCTGCCTGGGCCGGCTGCTATGACATGAACCTCTTCGACCACAACGCCTTTGTCGGCGCAGTGCAGGGGCTGGACGGGTTCTATCTGGCACTCGGGTTTTCAGGACATGGTCTGCAGCAGTCACCCGCGGTTGGGCGCGGCCTTGCGGAACTGGTCGTGACAGGCGGCTATCAGACGCTGGATCTCTCACCGCTGGCGTTCGACCGGCTGGCTGCCGGAACACCGATTATCGAAAAGAACGTGGTCTGACCGTCTGAAGCTTACTCGGCCACCAGCAAGGGCGTGACGGGTCCGTCCTCGACCTTGCTCGTCTGGGCGCTGGATACCTTGGGCAGGGTCAATGGATTGGCGGGGCTGATCTCCGCCTTTTCCAGTGCCGCGTCAGGCGTTTCTGCCGAAATATCGTCCGGGATTTCTGCCGCGCCTTCCGTCAACGCTTCGGCATTGTCGGTAACCGGGCCAGCGTTGCTGCCGCTGTCTTCAGCGTCCGTCGTCTCCACCAGAGGCTCTTCCACCGGCAAGGGCAGGCTTTCAATCTGGTTCTGACCAGATGAAGCACCGCCCACCGACGTCCAGTCCACCAGCCGCGTCATTGCATCCTGCAGGACGGCCGTCAGACGGGCCATTCGCACCTTGTCCGGCTCGAAAGGCGGTGACTCATGGCGCAGGTAAGAGCGTTGTGCCAGTAGCAACGTCATCGCATGCAGGCCGCGGTCCGGTCGACCGAACGTATGGGTGATGAAACCACCCTGGGTCTGCTCATCGACGCTGACCGTATACCCTTCCCGCCCCTTGAACGAGCCGACCAGCACATTGCGCAGGTCCGGATCACACGACTTTCCGCCCGCCGTGCCGATACTGACCAGCGGCAGTCCATTTTCGGTAACGCCCTTGATGTTCGAACGCATGGACTGGCAATCCAGCACGATCACCTTGCGATGACTTCGCAAAAGCCGGTCGATCTGGCGGCGCAGGGCCTTGTGGAAGGGCGTATAGAAAAGCAGCGTGCGTTGTTCGATCTCGGTCGGGCCAGGCTCTTCGCCTTCCTGATAGATGCGCTTGCCATCCAGCGTGGTGGCGGGACACAAGGCGCGCGTCGGATCCTGCGCAGCGCTGACAGGTGTCTTGGGATCGCGGTCCAGATCGACAACGTAGCGGGAAATGGTGGAGCGCAGCACTGTCGCGCTCAACTCTCCGTGAAAGTCGAACACGCGTTCCAGGCGCCAGGCGAGATCGGCCTGAAGACGGCCCGTGGCGTTCAGTCTTTTTTCGACAGCGTTCGGGATCTCCGTGCCCGAATGGGGCAGGCAGACAATCAGCGGGCTTTGTCCTTCTTCAACCAGGATCATGCTGCAACGCCTAAACGACGAGACCAAACGGCCTCTAACTTGGAGAATTTACTTAACGGAAACAAGACATTTTCTTTACAACCAGAAGACACGTAACCACACCCGCGACAAGGCATGGTCGAATAGATCATTGTTTCCAGCAGCTTGCCAACCCTTATTGCCTGCACCGCTTCCGGGTGAAAGCCGTTTCCGGTCCGAAGCTCTCTTTCCCACACTATTTCGCGGTCGCACAAACCATCGTATCGCGCATGTTAATCCGGCGAGCTGACCAACTGGCGTCTTGACGGATGCCTGCAGGCGGGCAATTTTCACAGCAACACATCTTTCGGCGGCCAAGGCCGTCCCATCCCCTTCCGTTCAGGATCTGCCTTCAAACGAGGACCCGGCCATGACGCTTCGCAATGGCAAAGAATTTCTGATGATTCCAGGACCGACCAATGTGCCGGAGGAAGTCCTGCGGGCCATGCACCGGCCGGCGGTAGACATTTATGAAGGCCCTCTGCTGGAAACGACCGGGTTCTGCCTGCACGGTTTGCAGCGTCTGTTCCGGACCGAAGGCAAGACCTACATCTACGCAGCCAACGGTCATGGAGCCTGGGATGCCGCCCTGTGCAACACGCTGAAGCGTGGCGACAAGGTGCTCGTGCTGGAGTCCGGCCGCTTTGCCCTTGGCTGGGGAGAAGCTGCCAACGTGCTGGACCTCGATATCGAGGTTCTGCCGGGTGCCTGGGACAAGGGGGTCGACCCTGCCCACCTGCAGGAACGGCTGAAACAGGATACCGCCCACGAGATCAAGGCCATCCTGGTGGTTCAGGTCGATACGGCCTCCGGGGTCTGGAATGACATTGCCGCCTTGCGCAAGGCGATCGACGCAGCTTCACACCCTGCCCTGTTCATGGTCGACACCATTGCCTCACTAGGCTGCATGCCGTTCGAGATGGACGCCTGGGGTGTCGATGTGGCGCTGACAGGATCGCAGAAGGGCCTGATGTGCCCGCCAGGCCTCTCCTTTGTTGCCGCCGGCCCGAAAGCCGACAAGGCACATGAAACGGCGGAGCTGCGGACCAACTACACCGACTGGACTTTCCGGCAAGGGCCGGAGCACTACCAGAAATACTGCGGAACCCCGCCCGAGCACCTTCTGTTTGCCTTTCACAAGGCTCTCGATCTCATTTTCGAGGAAGGGCTGGAGAAGACCTGGCACAGGCATGCCCTTCTGGGTGAGGCAACCCGGCGGGCCGTTGCGGTCTGGGCGGAAAAGGGCGCGGTCGACTTCAACATCACCGACGCGCATGCCCGCTCGAACTCCGTCACTGTTGTGCGGTTCAACGAAGGCGACGTAGCGGCGCTAAGGACCTTCACCAAGGAAGTCTGCGGGGTCACCATCGGTGGAACGATCGGCGAATTGTCCGGCAAGGGCATCCGCATTGCCCACATGGGCCACGTCAACGCCGTCATGCTGCTCGGCACGTTGTCATCCATCGAACTCGGCTTCCAGAAACTGGGCATTCCCCATGGGCGGGGCGGAGTGCAGGCGGCGATGGATTACCTGGCTGGGGCTCTCTGAGAACGGTGGCACGCGTCCTGGAAAATGTCGGAATTTTGAGCGCGATCGACCGCCTTCCACACAGGTTCAAATGCCTGGCAATGCTTGCTGCGCGGCATTTTCACCAGTCCCTTCAGCAAAACGGTCCTCATCCTGAGGAAGCGCGCAGCGCTGTCTCGAAGGATGGCAGCATAATCCGGTACAAGCGGCCCATCCTTCGAGACGGACCTGACTGGTCCTCCTCAGGATGAGGGTCGTTTTGAAGTCTTTTTCTTCCTAAAGCTTCTCCTCCAGCCGGTCGCAGATCGTTTTCAGAACCTTGATCCGGGCATGGCGCTTGTCTTCGGAGGAGACCAGCGTCCAGGGGGCGTAGTGGGTTGATGTGCGATCGATCATGTCGCCGGCCGCGATGGCGTATTGGTCCCATTTCAGGCGATTGCGCCAGTCGTCATCCGTGATCTTGTGCTGCTTGTAGGCCGTGTCCTCGCGCGCCTTGAACCTGCGCAGCTGCTCGTCCTCGGAAATCGCGAGCCAGAATTTGCAGACAATGTAGCCAAAGTCCGTGAGTTCCTGCTCGAACTCGTTGATTTCGTTGTAGGCGCGCAGCCAGTCGTCGTGTCCGGCGTAGCCTTCGACACGCTCCACCAGCACGCGTTCGTACCAGGACCGGTCGAAGATGGCGAAATGTCCCTTGGCCGGCACGCGCCGCCAGAAGCGCCACAGATAGGGGCGAGCCTTTTCCTCGTCGGTCGGTGCCGAGATCGGGTGAACCTTGTAGATACGCGGATCGAGCGGACGGATCACCCTGCGGATCGCACCACCCTTGCCGGCGGCATCATTGCCCTGAAACACCAGAACAACACCCGTCTTGGACAGGGACTTCATGTCCGACAGATCGGACAGTTGCTTCTGGTACTTGTCGCGAAGCTCTTCGTATTCCGACTTCTCCAGCTTTTCCGTCAGGTCGATGGTGTCGACCGCCGTTTCGCGCTTCAGCCCGCCGACCACGGGAGGTGCTGCAATCGAATGCGGTTCGCCGTCCTCCAGCTTCAGCTTCATGGCATTGGCAACCGTTTGTGCCAGCGCGGCATCCCGGTACTCGGGATCCTGCGAGGGGATGACAAACCAGGGCGCGTAGCCCTTGCTGGTTTCCAGAATGATCTTTTCGCCGGCCTCACTCGCCTTCTTGTGGTGCTTCAACGCTGCCCAGTCGGCCAGCACATGGCGCGCGGCATGTTTTTTCTCGATGCGCTTCAGCCGTTCTTCCTGTTCCTTCTTGGGCAGGTAGAACCAGAATTTCAGGATCAGCACATCCTCGTTGGCGAGCATTTCCTCAAACCGGCGGATCCGGGTCAGGGCCTTGTCGAACGCGTCCTCGTCGATCTTCTTGTAGATCCAGTCCCGCAGGACGGTCTGATACCAGCTCCCGAACACGATGGCCGTCTCGCCCTTGGGCGGCAGATCGCGCCAGTAGCGCCACAGCGGCGGGCGTAGCCGGGCCTCGTCCATCAATTCGCCATAGGCGTTGCAGACAAGATGGCGCGCATCCATCCAGCCATAGAGCCGGGCAACCGCTTCGCCCTTGCCCGCGCCATCCAGGCCATCAACCAGGATCATCGTCGAGAACGGCTGTTTCTCGACAACGGGCAGCTGGGATGCCAGCAGCGCCTCGCGCAACTGCGGCTCCAGTTTCTTGAAGGTTTTCTTGTCCATGTTCTGCGGCAGGCGGGCGGATTCAAACATGAAGACCTCAAAAGAAAAGACGCACTGGCTGCATCTTGAAACACCCGCACTTAAAAAACCATCTCTTGCTTCAATGTTCCCGAATGGCAGGAGATTCCAATTTTTCGCTATCGGATGGAAGAAGGCGCAACTATATGAAGCGGTAACCGTTTCCTTCACGTCTTTGAAGGCACCCGGCATTTGACAGTTTTTCACTTTTCTCGACCAACACGACCGACCCCGTGACCGAATTTCTTGATCCTGTTCTGACCTTCATCGCGGAAAACCCGTCCCTGGCAGGTCTGATCTGTTTTCTGGCCGCCATGGGCGAAGCGCTGTTCCTGATCGGCCTTTTCGTGCCGACGACGGTGGTGCTGGTTGGCGCCGGAACGCTTGTCGGGCTCGGCAAGCTGGATCCCGTGCCGCTGTTCATCTGGACGACCCTGGGAGCGACCGCAGGCGATGCGATCTCCTACTGGATCGGCTACACCTTCAAGGACAAGATCAAGACCATGTGGCCGCTGAACAAATATGCGGACATTGTGGAAAGCGGCGAGAATTTCTTCAAGAAACACGGCGGCAAGAGCGTCTTCATCGGCCGCTTCGTGCCTGGTGTAAAATCGGTGGTTCCAGGCATCGCCGGCATGGCCGGCATGAATTTCACCCGCTTTTCGGTGGTCAACGTCACCTCCGCCTTCGCCTGGACGATCGTGCATATTGCCCCCGGTATCATTGCAGGTTCTGCACTTGATGCCATCGGCCAGATCAGCGGACGGCTGGCCCTGGTGCTCGGCGCTCTCCTGGTCATCGTCTTCCTGGCGGTGATGCTCGGCCGCTGGCTTATCCTGATTGTCCTGCCGCTGTTTCCCAACACCCATGCGGCCATCGTCAAACGCTTCGCCAGGCGTCAGGACCGGGTATCCCAATGGATTGCGCGCAATTTCGACCCCGCGCATCCACGCTCGGCAGGCATGCTGGCCTCCGCGCTGATCCTGCTGATTTCCTTGCCGGCCTTCTTCTGGATCGTCGGAGAAATCGCCCCCGGCGAACCGATGGTGCGGGCCGACCTTGCCATCCTGAACCTGTTCGACAGCCTGCGCACGCCGGTCGGCGACCGGATCATGGTGTTCGTGACATCGCTCGGCGACGGGATCGTCGTTACCGCCGTCACAGTTGCGGTTGCCGCCTATCTGTTCCTGAGGAAAGCCTGGCGACGCGGCATCGGCTTCGTCATCGCGATGGCCGGCACCGCCATGTTCGTGCCCCTGTTCAAGCTGATGCTGCATCGCTCGCGGCCGATCGAACTTTATGCGGGTGCCGACGCCTACAGTTTCCCCAGTGGCCATGCGACGCTGAACGCGGTGCTCTACGGCATTTGCGCCGTGTTGATCGCCCACGATCTCAGCCGTTGGGCCAAGGCCAGCATTTTCACCATCACCGCGACACTGGTCATTACCATCGGCTTTTCGCGTGTCTACCTTGGCGCCCACTGGATGTCGGACGTCCTGGCCGGACTGTTGTTCGGCATTGGTATGGTTTCGGCCTTCGCCTTCGTGTTCGGCCCGATCCACAACGAGAAGATCGGCCGGACGACACTTGCCGTCATCGTCGTTGCTACACTCGGCATCTTCGGCACCTGGCACCTTTCAGGTACCTATGACAAGGCACTTCAGATCTACGAGCCGCGCACCAACACCGAAGCTCTGACAGCAACGGGCTGGCTTGCAGGCGGTTGGCGGGCATTGCCTGCTGAGCGGATCGAACTGAATGGCGATACCGAGGAACCTCTGGTGATCCAGTACACCGGGTCCCTGGACCGCTTTGCCCAGGCAGCAGAAGCCGATGGCTGGCAGAAACCGCCAAAATGGTCCCTCTCGAGTGCAGGCGGGTTCGTGGAAGGCAAGACACCGCCGGATTCCCTGCCGATCCTGCCCCGAAGCCAGAACGGTCGCCAACCGTCTCTCGTTCTCATCCGCAAGGATCATTCCGCCGACGCAGACAAAAGCGGACGCTGGGTGCTGCGGCTCTGGCCGAGCCGCTATGCCATCCTGCAAGCGGGCAGCCTGCATCCGCTTTACCTCGGCAGCGTGGTACATGAGGATATCCTGCGCCCGATGGGCGAGTTCTCCGGTCCAAAAACGGATATCGAAACTCCGGACCCGACCGATAATCCGGCCCATCTGCTGCCTGGCGCGATAACGCGAAAGCGAGCGGACGGGACGGAAGTCGTGCTCGGCTTCAGCTATGGTCCGGTACCTCCGGCTGCGTCCGGGGTGCCTGCCAAAGATACGCCCGTGGCTGCACCGCAGGCTCAGTAATCTCGCCATCGCAGCAGTTCGGGTCTGGTGCCTGCAACACGTTCCGGACCAGCCCCTTGCGCTGGTTTAGAGACGGTTGATCTGTTGAGCCTCCACACAACGCGGTCCCAAAAATGTCCTAATGGGCCGCCATTCTCTTGTGAGACATATTCGGATCAAGGCTTCGCTTCACGCCGAAAGATGCCGTTATTCCAGCGGGTTAGGCACCAATGGTCGAGTTTGTTTTTCGCGTGTCCGCTCCCCGGTCCCGGAAGCGCGATCGAAAATTACCCCTTGATACTTTTTTCGTATATTCATATATTTGAATATATCGTAATCAAGGGCACATCATGACTGACTTTACACCCCTTATGAGTTTCCTGGGTGGAACGCTGATCGGCGTTGCCACGGTTGCCCTGATGGCCGTGCTCGGGCGCATTGCCGGCATCAACGGCATTGCCAGCGGCTTTCTGACCACGCAGTTCAACCAGGACTGGGCCTGGCGCGCCGCCTTTCTGGCCGGCATGGTCGCCAGCCCGCTGATCATGCTTGGCGTAACCGGGCAGCTGCCGGAAATCACCGTGCCGTCCTCACCGCTGCTGCTGGTGGTCGGCGGTTTTCTGACCGGTATCGGCACGACCTATGGTTCCGGCTGCACGAGCGGCCATGGTGTCTGCGGCATCTCGCGCCTGTCGGCACGGTCCATCGTGGCAACCGTCACGTTCATGGCAACCGCGGGTGTGACCGTCTACCTGACCCGCCACGTCTTTGGAGGATAACGGCATGAAACTTCTTTCCGCTTTTGCCATTGGCCTCCTCTTCGGCTGCGGCATCCTGATCTCGGGCATGGGCGACCCTGCCAAGGTCCTGAACTTCTTCGATGTGGCCGGCACCTGGGACCCGAGCCTTGCCTTCGTGATGGGCGGTGCGCTGCTTGTGACGGCCATCGGCTATCGTCTGGTCTTCCGGATGAACACGCCGCTGCTGGCACAGGGCTTCAACCTGCCTTCGAGAACCGATCTCGACGCCAAACTGATCGGCGGCTCCGCGGTTTTCGGCATCGGCTGGGGCCTGAGCGGTTTCTGTCCGGGTGGTCTCGTTCCGGTGCTGGGTCTGGGCATGGAGCCTATGCTGACCGCCGGTGCTATCGTTGCCGGCATCTTGACCGCAAGATGGATGATCGCCCTCGGCCATCGCCAGCAACCCGCAAAAGCCTGACCCGGCTCGGCCGGCAAAAACAAACGGGAGATTGTTATGAGCAACTCAAACTATCCGGTCGACATGGGTGTCAAACCTGACGTCACACCCTTTTTCGATCCGGCCACCAACACGATCAGCTACGTGGTCAAGGACCCGGCTTCCAACGCCTGCGCCGTTGTCGACAGCGTGATGGATATCGACTACGCCGCTGGCCGCATCACCTATGACCATGCCGATCAGATCATCGCCTATATCCGCGAGAAGGATCTCAAGCTGGAATGGCTGATCGAGACACATGTTCATGCCGATCACCTGTCGGCAGCGCCGTATATCCAGCAGAAACTGGGCGGCAAGCTGGGCATCGGCGACAAGATCACCGTCGTCCAGGAAACCTTCGGCAAGGTGTTCAACGAAGGCACGGAGTTCCAGCGCGACGGCAGCCAGTTCGACCGCCTGTTCCGTGACGGGGACGTCTATCAGATCGGCGAGCTGACCGCCTTTGCCATGTATACGCCCGGCCACACTCCGGCGTGCATGGTGCATGTGATGGGCGATGCCGCCTTTGTCGGCGATACGCTGTTCATGCCCGACGGTGGCTCGGCCCGTGCCGATTTCCCGGGCGGTGATGCGGCAACGCTTTACGACAGCATCCAGAAGGTGCTGGCCCTGCCGGACGACATGCGCCTGTTCATGTGCCACGACTATGGGCCGAACGGCCGCGACATCCAGTGGGAGACCACGGTGGGTGCCGAGAAGGAACACAACATCCACGTCGGTGGCGGCAAGACGAAAGAAGAATTCGTCAAGTTCCGCACGGAACGCGATGCCCAGCTCGACATGCCGAAGCTGATCATCCCCTCGCTGCAGGTAAACATGCGCGCCGGCAAGCTGCCGCCCGCGGATGAAAGCGGCAAGACCTTCCTGAAAGTGCCGGTCAACGGCCTCTGATCGAGGCCATTGAACGGCCCCTCTAGCAGAACCGGAGCAGACGGCTGACCCCCGTGTATCCACGCGGGGAGGCGTCTGCAGAAAATCGGTCGAGACTTCATCGCCGGGAGGAGGCGGACAGGACCCATGAAAGCAATCAATTCCCAGATATCGGTAGCTCCCCAGGTAAAACCCGAGGACATGGCCGACTTTGCACAACAGGGCTTTCGCTCGGTGATCTGCAATCGCCCCGACGGGGAAGGTGCCGACCAGCCCTCGTTCGAGGAAATCGAAGCGGCTGCCGGCAAGCTCGGTATGGAAGCGCGGTATCTGCCCATCGTTGCCGGCAAGGTGGGCGATACGGATGCCGAAGAGTTCGGACGATTGATGGAAAGCCTGCCGAAACCGATCCTGGCCTATTGCCGGACCGGTACGCGCTCGGCAACGCTCTGGTCGTTGTCGCAGGCCGAAAAGCTGCCGCTCTCCGACATCCTCTCCAAAACCAAGGCCGCCGGCTACGACATGGCTGGCGTGGTGCGGCGCATTGCCAACGGCGGCCGCACACCGACCGAAACTGCCGAGGATGCGCGTTTCGACGTCGTCATCGTGGGCGGTGGCGCGGCCGGCATCTCGGTGGCCTCCAGTCTGCTTTCCCGCAAGTCGGACCTGGAAATCGCCATCATCGATCCGGCAGACGTTCACTACTACCAGCCCGGCTGGACGATGGTCGGCGGCGGCATCTTCGAGGCTTCGGACACCGCCAAGACCATGGGCTCCCTCATTCCGAAGGGCGTTCACTGGATCAAGTCGGCTGTCGCCGCCTTCGAACCGAAGGACAATGCCGTCGTTCTGGACGGCTGCCGTGTGGTCAAATACGGACGGCTGGTGGTCTGCCCGGGCCTGAAGCTCGACTGGCACAAGGTCGAAGGCCTTGTCGACACGCTCGGCAAGAACGGCGTGACGTCCAACTATCGATACGACATGGCCCCCTACACCTGGCACCTGGTGCAGACCATGAAGGCTGGACGGGCGCTGTTCACCCAGCCGCCCATGCCGATCAAATGTGCCGGTGCGCCGCAAAAGGCCATGTATCTTTCGGCAGACCACTGGCTTAAGTCCGGCACTCTGGACAAGATCGACATCCAGTTCATGAATGCCGGCGGTGTGCTGTTCGGCGTGAAGGACTATGTGCCTGCGCTAATGGACTACGTGAAGCGATACGATGCCGGCCTGAACTTCTTCCACAATCTGGTTGCCGTCGACGGGCCTGGCAAAAAGGCCGTCTTCGAGGTGAAGGAACCGGAAAAGGATCCACGCCAGGTGGAAGTCGAGTTCGACATGATGCATGTGACGCCGCCGCAGACAGCGCCCGATTTCATCCGCGTCTCGCCGCTGGCGGATGCCGCCGGCTGGGTCGATGTCGACCAGTCCACGCTGCGCCACAAGACCTTCGACAACATCTGGTCGCTCGGCGATGTGATGAACGCACCGAATGCCAAGACGGCCGCGGCCGCGCGCAAACAGGCACCGGTGGTCGCGGAAAACATCGTTTCCGATATCGCAGGGCACAGCGCGACGGCCCAATATGACGGCTACGGCTCCTGCCCGCTCACCGTTGAACGTGGCAAGATCGTCCTGGCCGAGTTCGGCTACGGTGGAACGCTGTTGCCGAGCTTCCCGCGTTGGCTGGTGGACGGGACCAAGCCAACGCGCACCGCATGGCTCCTGAAGGAGCGAATCCTGCCTCCCATTTACTGGCGTGCCATGTTGCGCGGCAAGGAATGGCTGGCCAAGCCGGAAAAAGTATCGGCAGCATAAAAAGTCCGGGAAACGGGCCCATCGTACCAACCTGCAACTCGAGCCGGTTTCCCGGCTCGAGTTTTTACCAGCCCCGACAAAGGCCAAGAAAAATGATCCGCCTAAAGCGCTATCTGCCCATTCTCGACTGGGGCAAAAGCTATGACAGGGAAACGGCGACAAACGATCTCGTTGCGGCGGTGATCGTGACGATCATGCTGATCCCGCAGTCTCTTGCTTACGCGCTTCTGGCTGGTTTGCCGCCCGAAGTCGGCCTTTATGCATCCATCCTGCCGCTTGTCGCCTACGCCCTGTTCGGCACCAGCCGTGCGCTGGCCGTCGGGCCGGTTGCCGTGGTCTCGCTGATGACGGCTTCCGCCGTTGGCGAACTGGCCAGGCAGGGCACCCCGGAATATCTGGGTGCCGCCATCATTCTCGCTTTCCTGTCCGGCCTGATGCTGATCGCCATGGGCCTGTTCCGGCTCGGCTTCCTGGCGAACCTCCTGAGCCATCCGGTGATTTCCGGCTTCATCACCGCGTCGGGCCTGCTGATTGCGTCCAGCCAGCTCAAGCACATCCTCGGCGTCAAGGCGAACGGGCATACGCTTTACGATATCCTGGGCTCCATCCTGCAGCACCTTGGCGAGATCAACTGGATCACCTTCGCAATCGGCGTATCGGCCACGGCTTTCCTCTTCTGGGTGCGCAAAGGCCTGAAAAAGCTGCTGCTTGGTATGGGAATGAAACCGTTTTTTGCCGATATCCTGACCAAGGCCGGGCCGGTGGCAGCCGTAGCGGTGACCACGATCCTGTCCGCCGTCTTTCAACTCGGCGAGAAAGGCGTGCGTGTTGTCGGCGACATTCCCTCCGGCCTGCCGGTGCCGCATCTGCCAGCCTTCGACAGCGAGTTGTGGCTGGCGCTTGCCGGTCCCGCGCTGCTGATTTCGGTCATCGGGTTTGTGGAATCCGTTTCCGTTGCGCAGACGCTGGCAGCCAAGAAGCGTCAGCGGATCGAGCCGGATCAGGAGCTGATCGGCCTCGGAGCCTCCAACATTGCCTCCGCCATTTCCGGTGGCTATCCGGTCACCGGCGGGTTCGCCCGCTCGGTCGTCAATTTCGATGCCGGGGCAGCGACCCCGGCGGCTGGTGCCTTCACCGCCGTCGGCATTGCGCTGGCCACCTTGTTCCTGACCCCGCTGCTGACGCATCTGCCACAGGCAACTCTGGCCGCCACCATCATCGTTGCCGTGCTGTCGCTCGTCGATCTCGGCGCGATCAAGCGGACCTTCGCCTATTCCAAGAGCGATTTCGCGGCCATGGCCGCGACGATCCTGATCACCCTGTTCTTCGGTGTCGAGCCGGGCGTGGTGACCGGCGTTGCCCTGTCGATTGCGCTCTACCTCTACCGCAGCAGCCGGCCACATATGGCAATTGTCGGCGTCGTGCCGGGAACCGAGCACTTCCGCAATGTTGACCGGCACGCCGTGGTGACGGGTGACCGGGTGCTGACGCTACGGGTCGATGAAAGCCTGTTCTTTGCCAATTCGCGGTTTCTGGAAGACCGGATCTATGCACTGGTGGCCGAAAAGCCCGATATCGAACACGTGGTGCTGATGTGCCCGGCCGTGAACGAGATCGACGCCAGTGCCCTGGAGAGCCTTGAGGAAATCAACCACCGCCTGTCGGATTCCGGTGTTTCCTTCCACCTTTCGGAGGTGAAGGGACCGGTGATGGACCGACTGAAGCGGACCGATTTCCTGAAGCATTTGAGCGGGCAGGTGTTCCTCAGCCAGTATGACGCCCTTTGCACGCTCGACCCGCTGACGGCGCATATCTCGGAAAGCCGCACGCCGAAGAAGACCGCGAAATCGAACCTGTGGAGCGGGCCGGAGATCTGATCCGGCTCCGGCTATTTTGCTGTGAGAGGGTCGAACCGGTTGTTACCGCATTTCTGTCTGATCCACCGCTCCTCAGGATGAGGCATTTTTGCTGTCAGGCGCTTGAGGCGAGAGCTGCTCGCCCCCAAACCAACCGGCAAAAGGGCGTCAGTTGCTGTTTGACGACTGGAGGATCGGCACGATCTTCTCGCAGAAGCGGAAATGGACCGGCGGCTTCTCGCCTTCCTGAACCATGAGCCCTTCGGTGCCGCGAGGCTGAACGGTGACCAGTTCGATCGCCTCGCCGCCATCCGTCAGCAGGCAATTGATGGCCGCACGCTGGGTCATCTTGCCGCTCTTTTCAGCCCCATAGACCTGGCAGATGCGCCCCGGGGTTTCCAGAAGGCCGCGGTAGATGGCCAGCGTCGAGCCAGGTGCGCTACGGTCGATCCGCGGAGCCGGACAATCCTGCAGTTCCCGCACCCATATGCCTTGCGCGAAATCCGCAAAACGCAGATCCAGTGCCCGCCCTTGCAAAAGGGGTGCGGATTTCGGCACCTGGAACATCAGGTCTCCCTTGCCTGCAAGCGCAGGCCCGCACGCAAACGCCAGTGCAACGCCCAACAAGGCATTTCGTGTGAAACCGTTCAACCGCTACCCCCTCCCGGAGTGACAAGATCCAACCGGATTATCCGATGCGCCGAAACATCGCGCAAGTTGGCAGGAAAGGTCAATGTCGCCAACGGCAAAACTTGCAAAAAACGAACAAATGTGGAACAAAATGCGCATGGAACCCGATCATCAGCCACTAGCGGGGCGGATTCAGCTGGATGACCCGCTCAAGGACGGACGTCAGTCGGAAACCGCACTGAAGGTCTGGCGCGGGGCCGCGCGGCTGTTGCGACAACTCGATTTCGCCTGCCTGCCGGAAGTCACCCTTGCCTCCGCCCGGCGAGCGGACCTTCTGGCGCTTGGGCCGAAACATGAGCTCTGGATAGTCGAGGTCAAATCCTCGATTGCCGATTTCCGGGCGGATACCAAGTGGCCGGACTACCGCCTTCATTGCGACCGGCTCTATTTCGCAACGCATCCGGACGTCCCGCTGGAGATCTTTCCCGAGGAGGCCGGGCTGATTGTTTCCGACGGCTTCGGGGCGGAGATCCTGCGCGAAGCACCGGAACACAAGCTGGCGGCAGCCACCCGGAAATCGGTAACCCATCGCTTCGCCCGCCATGCCGCACACCGCCTGCACAACCTGTCAGACCCGGACGGCGCACAGATCTTCAACCGGTTCTGACAAACGCTTCCGGCACAAATCCAACGCCCTGTTCACGCGTATCAAGGAAGAACGCCTTCCTGGACGGGAACAGAATGTCGTGACGAAAACCATCCAGATCGTCTGGTTCAAGAAGGACCTGAGGATTGAGGACAATGCAGCGCTCAAACGGGCAAGCCTTCACGGTCCGGTACTGCCGCTCTACGTCATCGAACCCGACCTCTGGCAACAGCCTGACATGGCCGGACGCCACTATGCGTTTTTGCTGGAATGCCTTTCCGAATTGAGACGAGACCTGGCAGCGGTTGGCCAGCCGCTGGTCATCCGCACGGGCGAGGTTACCGAGGTTCTCGGTGCCTTCTTGCGATCAAACGGAGTTGCCGGGCTCTGGTCACATGAAGAGACGGGAAACGACTGGACGTTTGCCCGGGACAAGCGTGTTGCCGCCTGGTGCAGGGCTCAGGGAATTCCCTGGACGGAGTGCCGGCAAACCGGCGTAATTCGACGCCTTCAAACACGGGACGGCTGGGCCGCGCATTGGGACCGCTTCATGGCAGAAGCGCCTGTCGATCCACCCCGCTTGTCGCCGCTTACCGAAAGCAATCCCGGTATCGATCTCGGCAAGCCTCCAGCAGCATCGGAACTGGGTTTGCCCAACGACCATTGCCCGAACCGGCAGCGCGGCGGGCGGTCCCCTGCACAGTCAACTTTGCACAGCTTCCTGTTTCAGCGCGGCAAGCCTTATCGGGCTGCCATGGCGACGCCGGTCAAGGCCTTCGATGCCTGCTCCCGGCTTTCGCCATATCTGGCATTCGGTTCGCTGTCGCTGCGCGAGGTAACCCAGGCGACCTGGAGCCGCCAGCGCGATCTGAAGGGTTCGGAGTTTCCCGGCCGCAGCACATGGCAGGCAGCCATGCGGTCCTTTTCGGGCCGTCTTCACTGGCACTGCCATTTCATGCAGAAACTTGAAGACGAGCCCTCTCTGGAGTTCCGCAACCTGCACCCCGCCTACGAGGGTCTTCGACCGGCCCAGCCTGACCGAGAACGGCTTGAAGCCTGGCAGAAAGGGGAGACGGGCCTGCCCTTTGTCGATGCCTGCATGCGGGCACTCGCGGCCACCGGATGGATGAATTTTCGAATGCGGGCAATGCTGATGGCAGTTGCCAGCTATCATCTGTGGCTGGACTGGCGAGCACCGGGCCTGCATCTGGCGCGGCTATTCACCGATTATGAACCCGGCATTCACTGGCCGCAGGTGCAGATGCAATCGGGAACCACCGGGATCAACACCATCCGGATCTACAATCCGGTGAAGCAGGGTCTCGATCAGGACCCGCAGGGTCTGTTCGTTAGACGGTGGGTGCCGGAGCTGAAGGACATTCCGACCGCGCATGTTCACGAACCCTGGAAGGCAGATAACGCGAGCAAGGTTCTGGGCAAATGCTATCCCTTCCCGGTCGTCGATTATCTCGAGGCGGCGCGCGAGGCGCGGGACAAGGTCTGGGCTGTACGGAAGGGGCAAGCATTCCGCGGGGCAGCGGCAGATATCCAATCGAAACACGGCAGCCGGAAAAGCGGGATTGCAATGCGCGGCCAGGAGAAAGCCCGTCGCGGCAGGAAACCGCGGGTCAATCCCGATCAGGCAGACCTTTTCGGGCCAAACTCATGAAAATGCGCAAGAAAGAGGATCTGCCGGTAAAGCTCTGTGCCACTTGCGGACGCCCCTTCACCTGGCGTCGAAAATGGGCGCGTGACTGGGAAGAGGTGCGCCATTGCTCCGAACGCTGCAGGCGCAACAAGGACACGAAACAAGGGACTTCATCGGAAATGCGCAGCTGAGGCAGTCTGCCAGCCAAGCGGTCAGCCGAATTAAGGAGGTCACGGTGCCCGTGACCTCCGTTCTTGTGTGCAGGCAGTCCTCAAACGAACAGGTTGACCAGGCTTTCCAGGTATTCCTGCTTGCCGGATTTCGGCTGCGGTTCCAGGTCGGCCTTGTGGACGCGCTCGGCCAATGTCTCGAGCGAGGAACCACCCTTGAGGATGTCGGCGTTTTCCGGCTTCTGCCAGCCGGCATAACGGTCATCGACGAAGCCCTTCAGTCGGCCGTCCTCGATCATCGCTGCCGCGGCCTTCAGACCGCGGGCAATTGCGTCGGCTGAGCCGACGTGCGCCTGGATCAGATCGACCGGGTCGAGTGACTGGCGACGCAGCTTGGCGTCGAAGTTGGTGCCGCCGGTGGTGAAGCCGCCAGCCATCAGAATCTCGTAGTAGGCGAGCGCCAGTTCCGGCACGTTCATGCCGAAGTGGTCGGTATCCCAGCCGCACTGATAGTCGTTGCGGTTCATGTCGACGGACCCGAAGATGCCGAGCGAACGGGCCATGTGCAGCTCGTGCTCGAACGAGTGGCCAGCCAGAATGGCGTGGCCCTGCTCGATGTTCATCTTGACGTCGTTTTCCAGCCCATAGGCCTTCAGGAACCCATAGACGGTGGCGACGTCGTAGTCGTACTGGTGCTTGGACGGCTCCTGCGGCTTCGGCTCGATCAGGATCGTGCCCTTGAAGCCGATCTTGTGCTTGTACTCGACCACCATGTTGAGGAAGCGGCCGAACTGGTCCAGCTCCTGTTTGATGTTGGTGTTGAGCAGGGTCTCGTAACCTTCGCGGCCACCCCAGAGCACATAGTTTTCACCACCGAGGCGATAGGTGACGTCCATTGCGTTCTTCACCTGTGCGGCGGCATAGGCGAAGACGTCCGGATCCGGATTGGTGGCCGCACCGCCCATGAAGCGGCGGTTGGAGAACATGTTGGCCGTGCCCCAAAGGAGCTTGATGCCGGTGTCGGCCATCTTCTTTTCGAAGATGTCGGCAATCGCGTTCACGTTGGCATTGCTTTCGGCAAGCGTCCGGCCTTCCGGCGCGACGTCGCGGTCATGGAAAGTGAAGAACGGCATGCCCAGGATCTGGAACATCTCGAAGGCAACGTCCGCCTTCAGTTTGGCCTGTTCCATCGGATCGCCGCCAGCCGCCATCCAGGACCGGTTGAAGGTTTCGCCGCCGAACGGATCGGAGCCCGGCCAGCAGAAGCTGTGCCAGTAACACACGGCAAGACGCAGATGGTCTTCCATGCGTTTGCCGAGGACGACCTCGTCCTTGTTGTAGTGGCGATAGCTCAGCGGCTCGGTGCTTGCCGGCCCGGTGTATTGGATCGGCTGAAGATCGCCGAAGAACCCAGTGCTCATGTTGTCATCTCCTTGAATATGTTTCCTAAAAGCCGGCTTGTTTGAGCGCCGGATAAAGCTTGCGCCAGCGCTCGTAGCCTTCGGCATATCTTTGTGTGAGGGCCGGCACCGGATCGATGCTGGCCTTGAGGGCCGGCTTGGTGAAAATGCCCTCGGTGCTACCGAGCGCGGCGGCCTGGCCGAGCCTGGCTGCGCCAAGCGAGCCGCCGAAGTCGCCATCCACCGGAACGTCGACCGGAACATTGAGCAGGCTGGCGATGATCTCCAGCCAGACCGTCGAGCGAGACCCGCCGCCGACCGCCAGAACGCGTTCGATCCCGGTGCCGGCAACGCTGAGCGCTTCCAGGCAGTCCTTCAGCGCGAAGGCGACACCGTCGAGTACCGCGTGGCAGAGTTCGGCATCGTCGGTTCCGTGGGAAATGCCGAAGAAGCCGGCGCGGATGTCGACGTCGTTGTGCGGCGTCCGTTCGCCGCCGAGATAAGGCATGAAGGAAACGGGCGAAGGCCCTTCCACATTGCCAACCAGACCGGTGAGTTCACCCGGATTGCGCTTCAGTACCTTTGCGAGCCAGTTGAGGCTGTCGGTTGCCGAAAGGATCACCCCCATCTGGTGCCAGGTGTCCGGCACGGCATGGCAAAAGGCGTGAACCGCGCTGTCGACGTTGGGCGAGAAGCGGTCGTTGGTCACGAACAGCACGCCGGAGGTCCCGAGCGAGACAAAGGCCGAACCAGGATCGACCGCACCGACACCGCAGGCAGATGCGGCATTGTCGCCGCCGCCGCCGGCCACCACCGGAGCGGCGTCGAAACCCCAGCGGCCACAAAGATCCGCCTTGAGTGTGCCCGAGCTTTCGGACCCTTCGACAAGGCGCGGCATGTTCTCACGGGTGAGGCCCGTTGCGGCCAGAAGCGCCTCGCTCCAGTCGCGTCTGGCGACATCCAGCCAGAGCGTTCCGGCGGCATCCGACATTTCGCCGACGTACTCGCCCGTCAGCTTGAAACGGACATAGTCCTTGGGCAGCAGAACCATGGTGGTTCTGGCGAAGATTTCCGGCTCGTTCTCGCGCACCCACTGCAGCTTCGGCGCGGTGAAGCCCGGCATCACCCGGTTGCCGCCGAGCGTCAGGAATTTCGGCTCGGCCGCTTCCAGTTCCGAGCACTGCTTGCCCGACCTGCCGTCGTTCCACAGGATGCAGGGGCGCAGCGGCTTACCGGCGGCATCCAGAAGCGTGGCGCCGTGCATATGGCCGGACAAGCCGATGCCACGCACCGCGGCCATGGCCTTCGGCGCTTCCGCCTTGAGCGCGTCCAGAACGGTTTCGCAAGCCCGCCACCAGCTGTCCGGGTCCTGTTCCGACCAGCCCGGATGGGGACGCTGGACCGTCAACTCCGCGGTTGCCGATGCAATCAGGGACTGGTCCTCACCAAGAAGAATGGCTTTGACCGAACTGGTACCGATATCGAGGCCGATATACATGAGGTGCGTTCCTCAAAAACAATCAAAAAGAATGCCGATGGCCCGTGACCGGGTGTCGGCATGAGGGTCCACACCGTCCGAACAGGGCCAGGCCATCTGTTCAAACCATGAGGAAGCCCCGCGGGCAAGAGCCCGCGGGTCCAGTCGGTTTATCCGACCACTGTATCGTCCACAAGAGCACCTGGACCCGGGATCGCCCCTTCCGGGCATTTACCCAGAATGATCATGCCAAGCACGTCGTCATCAGTGACGTCGGTCGTGCGGGCGGTGCCGACAAGCTGACCGTTCTTCATGACCGCGATACGGTCGCAAAGCTGGAAGACGTCGTGGATGTCGTGGCTGATCAGGAAGATGCCAAGGCCTTGTTTCTTCAGTTCCTGGATGAGTTCAGCCACCATCTGCGTTTCATGCACGCCAAGCGCGGCGGTCGGTTCGTCCATGATCAGGATCTTGGCATTGAAATAGACCGCGCGGGCAATGGCCACCGACTGGCGCTGACCACCCGACAGGGCTTTCACCGGCGCATGGAACTTTTTGAAGTTCGGGTTGAGCCGGCCCATGATCTTGCGGGTTTCCGCTTCCATGGCATCGTCGTCGACAAAGCCGAGCGGCGAGGTCAGTTCACGGCCGAGGAACAGGTTGGACGCGGCATCGAGATTATCAGCCAGAGCAAGCGTCTGGTAGATGGTCTCGATGTTCTGCGCCCGCGCGTCGCGCGGCGAGTGAATGTGCACTTCCTTGCCGTTGATGCGGATTTCGCCGCTGTCGGCCTTGTAGGCACCGGAAAGGATCTTGATCAGGGTCGACTTGCCGGCACCGTTGTGGCCAAGCAGACCCACGACTTCACCCGGGTAAAGATCGACAGAGACATGATCCACGGCCTGCACCCCGCCGAAGGAGATGCACATGTCTTTCATTTCTACGAGAGGCGCGTCCATGTCTCAGTCTCCCGTGCGCTTGCGATAGATGATGTCGACGAGGACGGCGATGACGAGCACGGTGCCCACGACGATATTCTGCAGCGGGGCGTCGACGCCCACCATGGCCATGCCCGACTGCAATGACTGCATGATCAGCGCGCCCAGGATGGCGCCGTAGATCGTGCCAACACCGCCGGCAAGCGCGGTGCCGCCGATCACTGCCGCGGCGATGACCCTGAGTTCGTCCAGCGTGCCGATGTCGTTGGTCGAAAAGCCGAGGCGTGCGGCCGCGACAGCGGCTGCGAGCGCGCTGAGGCCGCCCATGATGGCAAACACCTTGACGGTCAGGAACCTGGTGTTGATGCCGGAGAGCTCCGCAGCATCCGGATTTCCGCCGGTTGCGAAGATGTAGCGTCCGAGACGGGTGCGGCGTGCGACGATGGTCATGACGACGGTAACCACGATCAGAAGCAGCACCGAGTAGGGAATGCCGTAGCCCATGACCAGGCCTTCCGGCATGGTTTCGCCCCGGGCCTCGAAGATCCGCTCAAGACGGGCGGTGGGAATGTCATAGGCATTCAGCACCCAGACGAACCCGAGAATTGCCCCGGTCGTGATGACACCCATGGTGACTTCCGCCCAGCCGGGTTTGACCGGGAACCCATGTGCAGCCTTGCGGCGGCGCGAGGAGACCTGCATCCACAACGCAACGGCGACGGCCAGAACGCCGAAGATCCACGATCCCGTTTCGCCCATGGTGCCGCCGATACCGCCGATCATGGTGAAGGTTTCATCGAGCGGGCCGATCGTCTGACCGGAGGTGATGAACCAGGCAACGTTGCGCCAGACCAGGAGGCCACCAAGCGTCACGATGAAGGCCGGAATGCCGAGATAACCGACCATCCAGCCCTGGAAGGCACCGATCAGCACACCAACAACCACACCGGCCAGAATGGCCAGGATCCAGATAGCCGGATTGCCGAGGCCGAGCAGCGGCGGCAGGACATCGGTCTGGACAACCGCCATGACGGCCGCAACGGTCGCCAGAACGGAGCCGACGGACAGATCGATGTGGCGGGTGACGATAACGAACACCATACCGGTGGCCATGATGGCAACGGACACGGTCTGGATCGTCAGGTTGAAGATGTTGCGCGGCGTCAGGAACCGGCCATCCGTAATCACATTGAACACCAGGCACAGGACGATGAACGCCCCGATCATGCCGAGAAGCCGTGTGTCCAGCTGCAATGCGGCAAACAAGTTTCGTGCTGTCGGGCTTTTGGGCCCTGACAGTGCGGTGTCAGACATAGAGGTTACTCCTGCTTGGAGACCATTACGCTTACGCATCGGGTGGCCCATCCCGGGGAGCGGCTTTCGCAGCAGCTGTCCCTGTTATTACGGCCCCGGTTAACAGTAACCGGGGCCGCACATTAAGCGTAGTGTTATTAGTTACAGGGAGCCGGGCCGTTCTCGACGCCCTGGCACAGATCATCCTTGGAGATCCAGCCTGCATCGACGACCGCGGTCAGGTTGTCCTTGGTGACCGGAAGCGGTGCCAGGAACTTGGCGGTCAGCTCGGTGCCGGACGGAGACGTCCAGGCAGCTGCGCCATCGACGCCGCCCATCTCGGTGCCACTGGCCAGGCTGACGGCGATTTCACCGGCGGCCTTGCCGAGTTCACGAGCGTCCTTCCAGACGGAAACCGTCTGCGTGCCCTTTGCAACACGGTTCAGAGCGGCATGGTCGCCGTCCTGACCTGACACCGGAATGCCGTCCATGCCTTGTGCGGTCAGAGCGGCCACAACACCGCCGGCCGTACCGTCGTTGGAAGCAACAACCGCGTCGACCTTGTTGTCGTTGGCGGTCAGGATCTGTTCCATGTTGCGCTGTGCGTTCGCCGGCAGCCAGCCGTCGGTGTAGGCTTCGCCAACGATCGTGATGTCACCCGCATCGATTGCGGACTGCAGGACTTCCTGCTGACCACCGCGGAGGAAGTCCGCGTTCGGGTCGGTCGGGGAGCCCTTGATCATGACGTAGTTGCCCTTCGGCGCGGCAGCCAGAACGGCGCGAGCCTGCATGCGGCCAACTTCGACGTTGTCGAAGGTCAGGTAGAAGGCGCGCGGATCATCGATCAGGCGGTCGTAGCCGACAACCGGGATGCCTTCGTCGGCAGCAGCCTGCACGGCCGGGCCGATTGCCTGGGAATCCTGCGCCAGGATGATGAGGGCAGTCGCGCCTTGTGCGATCAGTGCCTCAACGTCGGAAAGCTGTTTTGCGGACGAGCTCTGCGCGTCGGCGGAAATGTAAGTCGCGCCGGCTGCCTCAAGGGCGCCCTTGATGGCGGCTTCGTCAGTCTTCCAGCGTTCTTCCTGGAAGTTGGACCAGCTCACGCCGACAATGACGTCTTCTGCGTGGGCCAGGTTCAGTGCGGTCGCGGACAGCAGAGCGCCCGCCAGCAAAGTGGTGATTTTACGCATTGCGATGTTTCCTCCAGTTGGCGCATCCCACGTCGGACGGATGTGCCTGAAATGCGTCAGTGTCGAAGCGCCTTTTCGAGGCGCCTTCAGAAAGGACAGCCTTATTGTTATTTTTTTTGGTGCCCGAAAAAAAGTTGCAGGAAAGCGCTGCTCCTGTCAACATGGTTTTGCAAAACACTGTTCCGCGGGGTTTGACACACCCGGTGAGAAGCAGGAAAACCGGGAGAAACCCGGGACAGAGGAAACACCTTGGGAAGAGCTGAGCGAGCATGACACGCAAGGCGGACCGGGATCAGATCCGGCGGCAAAACAGAAGTATTGTTCTACAGGCCCTGCGCCGGAACGGCCCTATGGCGCGGATAGATCTCGGCCAGATGACACGGCTGAGCCCCGCGACGGTGACGGCCATCACCTCCGATCTTCTGGACCAGGGATTGATCCTGAGCCTGGAGAGCGAGGAGCCCAAAACACACCAGGCGCGTGGACGGCCACGCACCCTTTTGAAGCTCAAGCCGGACGCGGTCTATACGGTTGGCGTCCGTCTGTCGGTCAACAACATCGACCTGTCGCTGGTGAATTTCGCCGGCGAGGTGGTGTGCGACAGGCGCAGCCATTTTGACAGCGCCACCGATGATGCCGACAGCTTTCCCGAAACCCTGATCACTGCGATCAGGCAGTTCCTCGACGAGGCCGGCATCGGCCCGTCACGGGTTCGGGAAATCGGCGTTGCCGCACAGGGTGTCGTCGAAACGGAAACCGGCGTCGTTGCCTGGAGCCCCGCCTTTGCCGGGCGCAAGATCCCTGTCGTCGGTCCATTGCACGAAGCCTTCGGGGCGGATTGCTACATTTCCAACGACACCAACATGATCACCGAAGCGCTGCACTGGTCGGACCCGAACAAGTACAGCGGGACATTTGCCGTGATCATGCTCGATTACGGTGTCGGCATGGGGCTTTACCTCGACAACCGGCTGTTTTCGGGAGCAAGCGGCACGGCCGCCGAGTTCGGCCATGCCAACCATCTGCCCGGCGGGGCGCTCTGCCGATGCGGAAAGAAAGGCTGCCTTGAGGCATATCTTTCCGATTACGCGCTGGTGCGGGCTGCCTCTCATCTGCCGGAGAACACCGATCCGGGCACCATCAAGGCGGGCGTCAGCGGCCTTGCCCGGCTGATCGAACTGGCCGGCTCGGGAGACAAGGACGCCTGCAACGCGTTTCACGATGCGGGCCGGGTTCTGGGCTATGGTCTTGCCCGGGTGATTGCGATGATCGACCCCAAGCGCGTGGTGCTGACCGGCGCTGCGATGCGTGCCTTCTCCTTCATGGAAAAAGGCATGTGGGAAGGGCTGGAAGAGGCTCTTGTTTCCGATCTCAGGAACAATTTCTCCCTGGACGTGATGCCGTGGAATGAGGACTTCATTCGCAGCGGCCTGATCGCCCAGTCGATGGAACGTCTCGACAAGGATTTTCTTGGAAATGCAACTCCGCCCTCGGGTCGCATAGCCCGGCTTGACCGCAAGGAGGCGACGGCATGACAGGCAAATCCCGGCTCGCAGTCTCTGCTCTCGTCCTCGGCATCACCCTGCCTGCATCAGCACTTGCCGATCCCGCACCCTGGAGCGAACGGGCCATCAAGGAAGACGTCGATATCGACGCCCTGGCGCAATCGGGCGAAGATGCGATCACCGTGCTGCGGCCGCTTGGAGAAGAGCTGTTCAAGGCCAAGTTCACCACACTGGATGGCGCAGGCCGGCCGGACGCGACACGAGCTATCGTGCCGACAAAAGTGCGCCGCAAGGCACCGCAGGCGTTCCAGCGTCTTGCTGGAATGGACGCCAATTCCTGCTCTTCCTGCCACAATGAGCCTGTGATCGGTGGTTCCGGTGCGTTCACAGCAAACGTGTTCGTGTCCGAAGGCTTCGAAAGCGCCGACTTCGACACCACGGATCCCCAGTTTTCCAACGAGCGCAACACGGTCGCGCTTCAGGGAGCCGGGCTGATCGAATTGCTTGCCCGGGAAATGACCACGGACCTGCGCAGCCAGCGGACGGATCTGCTGGCCAGGGTGCGGAAAAGCGGTCAGGAAGAAACTGTCAGTCTGGAAACAAAAGGCGTCTCCTTCGGCAAGTTGACCGCCTTTCCTGACGGGACACTGGACGTTTCCCGTCTCGAGGGTATCGACGACGACCTGACCTTGCGACCTTTCAGCCAGAAGGGTGTCTTTGCGTCGCTTCGCCAGTTCAGCGTGAACGCCACCAACGATCATCATGGCATACAGGCGGTCGAGCGGTTCGGCGCCGAATGGACAGGATCGGACGACTTCGACGGTGATGGCCATACGGGCGAAATTTCGCCAGGTCAGATCTCGGCGCTGGTCGCTTTCCAGGCAACCCTTCCCGCGCCCACCCGAAAACAGGATCTGCCGGATGTCTGGCAGCAGGCGGCGGCAAAGGGAGAAGCGCTTTTCGGCACCATTGGCTGCAGCTCGTGCCACATTCCCGAATTGCCGCTCGAAAGCCTCATCTTTCAGGATCCCGGCCCGTTCGACACCGCCGGTACCCTGCGCCAGAGCGACGTGAAGGCACCGCTCGAACTTGACCTCGGCACGCTGGACTGGGTGAAGGCCCTGCCGCGCGATGACCAGGGCCGGGTGCTGGTTCCCCTTTACGGCGACCTGAAGCGCCACACGATTGCCGATGCGGCCAATGACACCTTCGGTAATGAACTGCTGGCCCAACGCTTTGTTGCGCGCGACGTTTTCATCACGTCCGAACTCTGGGGCATCGGCAGCACGGCGCCCTATGGGCACCGGGGCGATATCACGACGCTGGAAGAAGCGATCCTGGCCCATGGCGGCGCTGCTTCCGACAGCCGCAAGGCCTATGCAGGTCTGACGGAAACCGAGCAGCAGACGATCATCGCCTTCCTGCGCAGCCTGGAGATCGCGGAATGAAGCCTATCAGCCTTTCCGTATCCGGTGCGCTGTTGAGCGTAAGCCTTGCGGCCCCAGCTCTGGCAGACGACACCCGTCAGGTTTCCGTTGCGCCCGTCCCCTCGTTTGTGGAAGAGGCTTCGGCTGCGGGCATCGAACATTCCTATGACGGTGCGTGGGAATTCTTCGTTGGCGGCGGCACCGCGATCTTCGATTGCGATGGCGACCGCAAGCCGGATCTGTTCTTTGCCGGCGGCAAGAACCCGGCGCAGCTTTTTCGCAACGAAAGCCGTGTGGCAGGACCGCTGAAATTCACCGCGGTGGAAACCGGCCTCAACGAGAAACAGGCCACCGGCGTGCTCGGCGCCTATCCGCTCGACATCAACAACGACGACATCCTGGATCTCGTGGTACTGCGCCTGGGTGAAAACCTGATCCTGGAAGGCAAGGGCGCCTGTACCTTCGAGGTTTCCAACCGGGCCCTTGGCTTCGACGGCGGCCGCGAATGGAGCACTTCCTTTTCCGCCACCTACGAACCAGGGCTCGATTATCCAACGCTTGCCTTTGGCAATTATGTCGATCGTTCTGCCCCCGGTTCGCCCTGGGGCACCTGTCACGACAACTTCCTGTTCCGGCCGGAAAAGGCGCAAGACGGCAGCCCGCTCTACGCGGAAGCAACGCGCCTGTCGCCGGGATATTGCAGCTTGTCGATGCTGTTCACCGACTGGAACCGCTCCGGCGAACCGGCACTCAGGATCTCGAACGACCGGCAATATTACCGCGGTGGCGAGGAGCAGCTCTGGGCCATTGCGCCCGGCAGGCCTCCTCGCCCCTATCGCAAGTCCGATGGCTGGCAACACCTGAAGATCTGGGGCATGGGCATTGCGTCCATCGACCTGGATGTGGACGGTTTTCCCGAGTATGCGCTCACCAGCATGGGCGACACCAAGCTGCAGAAGCTTGACCCGGAATCGGACGAGACCGTGCCGGTCTATCAGGACATTGCCTTCGACCTCGGCGTTACCGCGCACCGGCCCTATGCGGGCGAAGACCTGAAACCCTCAACCGGATGGCATTCCGAGTTTCAGGACGTCAACAATGACGGGCTCTGGGACCTCTTCATTGCCAAGGGCAATGTGGAAGCCATGCCCGACTTCGCGGCCTATGACCCGGACAATCTCTTGCTCGGCCAATGGGACGGCCGCTTTGTGGAAACCGGCGACACCGCCGGGATTGCGCTGAACCGGCGCGGACGCGGGGCGGGTCTGGCGGATTTCAACGCCGACGGACTGGTGGATCTGGTTGTCGTCAACCGATCGGGACCGGTGAGCCTGTTCCGCAATACCGGACAGGGCACGGCAGAAGAACCGAAACAGCTCGGCAACTGGCTGGCTGTGGACGTGCGCCAGCCGGGCAAACCCAACTCCCGCGCAGTGGGTGCCAAGATCAGCGTGAAGACGGGAAACCGGACCGTGGTGAAGGACATCCAGGTAGGGGCAGGTCATGCCTCCGGCCAGATGGGCTTCGTTCACTTCGGCCTGGGTGTAGCGGAACGTGCCAACGTGCGAATCAAATGGCCGGACGGCGACTGGAGCCACGGCTACCGGGTCTTTGCCAACGGTCACGTGATCATTGAACGGGGTGCGGAAAAGGCAAAGCTCTGGTATCCGGAGTAGGCCCCGGCAAGGCACCTTTCCGGTCCTGAATAACTGGTTCGCGAGACGATCGTAAATTCAGAAAAGCTGCATTTTTTCAATGACTTTCCGGCTCTTATACCGGAACATGCATGACAAGATGCAATTTCTGGAGAACCTGGGCTCATGGCCGGTCCAACCGACAAGAAATCCTTCAATCCTCCTTCCGTTCGAACACCCTTCGGGCAGTACAATCACGGCCTTTACGTGCCACCCGGCGCCAGCCTGCTGGTGACCTCCGGCCAGCTCGGTATCCGGCCGGACGATACGATTCCGCCGGACGTGACCGGTCAGGCCGAAGTTTGCTTCGAGGCCATCGCCGCGATCCTGAAGGAAGCGGACATGAGCTTCGAAGACGTCATCCGCATTTCCGGCTTCGTCACGCGGCGGGAAGATTTCGCGGACTATATGGCTGTCCGCGACCGCTACACCGGAGCGCTGAAACCGGTCTCGACCCTGTTGGTGGTTGGTGGCTTCACGCGTCCGGAGTTTCTGGTGGAAGTGGAAGTGACCGCGGCGAAGGTTTTCTAGCCCAGCCAGCCTGGAGCGGTGTCAGAACCGCTCCATCTCCTTGCCGACCTTCTCCAGAAAGGCACCGGTCGAGGCCGGGGTGCAGTTGTTCATGTCGTAATGGGCCAGATATTTCACCGGTGCGCCGATCTTGATCTGTGCCCGGATGACCCGATTGACCACCTTGCGCGGCGGATCGCCAACCAGAAACGCCCGCCACCGGCTGCCGCCATAGGTCATGACGGCCGCCATCTTGCGGATATGGCGCAAGGTCGGCGTCAAGGTGCCGTCTTCCAGATGAAACGAAACGCCTGGCAGCCAGACACGATCGAAGTAACCTTTCAGCATCGCGGGAAAACCGAAGTTCCAGACCGGCGTGCAGATGACCAGACCTTCCGCCGCCAGCAGGCGCTCGCAGTAATTGTCGACCAATTCCCGGTTGTCGGGGACCGTGTGATAGATGTCCCTGTCGCGGGCGGAGAGGACGGGGTCGAACCCTTCCTCATAGAGATTGCAGCCGTCGACCTCATGCCCGGCCTTCGCCAGGCTTTCACAGGTCTTGTGATAGAGCGCCCGGCCGAAACTGTGCTCCTGCGGGTGGGAATGGAGAACAAGTACGCGCATCTGATCAGGCCTCGGCAAAGGCCTGAAGGCCCGGGAAAAGATAGTTCTGGCCGGAATTGAAGTCGAAGTCCGGATTGTCCCAGGCGATCATCTTGCCCGGATTGAGCAATCCCTCCGGGTCCGTCTCCTTCTTGAAGGCGAGCTGAACCTGGTCGGTCTGTTTCATGCCGCCTTCTTCAAGGGTGTAGCGATGCGGGTTGAACACCCGGCAACCGTTTTCCTCATGCAGCCTGATGATCTCGTCCAGCCGTTCTTCCGTCGTGTAGCGGATCAGGGGTAGGCCGGAGCATTGGACCTGACCATCGAACCGCAGGAACTCCAGGTGTCCGAAGATCTCGCCCGGGAACATTTCGGTGGTCTTGCGCACAAGCTCCACGTGGTTCGGGCCCGGATACTGCGTCTGCAGGTAGGTGAAGGAACTGTCGAATTTCAGCGCCCGCAGCGTCGTGTGGTTCCAGGCAAGCTCATAGACATGCGGAATGCCCTTCATGCTTTCCACTTCGTCCGACCGGAAGCGCACTTCGCCCTTCATCCGTTCTGCAAGCGCAAGCATTGCCGACATGGAATGCGGCGCCACCATCAGCACGGTGACCGCCTCGCCTTCCTTCAGCCAGGGCTTGTGCCGCGTGAAGAAATCGAACGGTATGGGTGCAGCAATCGGGGCGACTTCCTTCAGCAGAATACCGTTGCTGCGCGCCAGCTTGTCGGAAAAGACGACCGCGTCCATGAAGGTTTCGTGGCCAACGATCACGTCCACCCAGTCATGGGCCGTTGTCAGCGGCATTTCGACTTCGGTGATGATGCCGTTGGTGCCATAGGCATGACTGACCTTCTGCAGGTCCCAGGTGGACAGCTCGATCACCCTGGGTTCGGCTTCCATGGTCACGATGCGCAGGCGCAGGATGTTGCCGAGATCGCGCAGTCCGCCCCAGTGAACCGAACCGACACCGCCGGAGCCACCAGCGATGAAGCCGCCGATGGTCGCGGTTTGCGCGGTTGAAGGATGGAAGCGCAGTTCCTGGCCCGAATGTTCTTTTGTAATCTTGTCGAGCTTTGCGATGACGATGCCCGGACCGCAGACGACCCGGCCCGATGCGATTTCCTTGACCTCGTCCATTTTCGACATATCAAGCACGATGCCGCCGGACAGTGGCATCGCCTGGCCATAGTTGCCCGTGCCCGCACCACGCGGCGTGACCGGCACACCGTGCGCAAATGCCGTTTTCAGAACCTTTATGACTTCGGCTTCATTTTTCGGCGAGACCAGAAGATCTCCGGTGACATTGTCGAGCTGGGCCTTGAGGACCGGCGAATACCAATAAAAGTCACGGCTCTTGGCCTGAACCAGACGCGGATTGTCCTCAACCGCAATGCCATCAAGTTCAGCCTTGATTGTCTCGTAATCGGCCATGGTCAGCCTTTCGTCAGCGGGTCAAGTTCAGAATAATCCGGCAGGCGACGGTCGATGCCCATGCCATTCCGCATCACGATGCGGTCCGCCTGCGGACGGGACAGAAATTCGCTCCAGCTTCGAGCGTTGAAGATGACGAGATCGGCGCCCAGCCCCTCGGCAATCCGCCCGGCTTCGGGAACTTGCAGGATGTCGGCCGGAAGGCTGGTGACCACCTTGGCCGCATCATCGAGCGGGTGGTCCAGATGCGCAATGCGGACGGCCTCGCGGAATACTTCCACCATGTCGAGATCGCCATAGGCGTAGAAAGGATCGCGGGTATTGTCCGATGAAACGGCCACCGGCACGCCTGCGGCCCGCAGTTCGTGCAGCAGTGTGACGCCACGCGACCGTGGCGTGCGGCCCGGGTGCCGGTCCTGCAGATACATGTTGCACATCGGCAGGGAAACGACGGAGAGGCCTGCCTCCCGCACCTTGTCGATTGTCGCCTTGGCCTTGTCGTCGTCCTGGCGCGCCAGGGAACAGCAATGGCCGACCGTGACCGCGCCTTCGAACCCGTTGCGCAGCTTGGCTTCCGCAATAGCAAGCAGCGTCAGGACGTTGGCATCCTGGGTCTCATCAACATGCAGGTCGATATTGAGGCCGTTGTCCGCAGCCGTGCGAAACAGGATATCCAGCCTGCGGTCTAGATCCGGCAACGGGAAGGTCACGCCGCCAAGCAGCCCACCGTTTGCCACGACGACCTCCACCAGGTCGGAAAAATAGGCGTCGTCATCGATGGCATCGATCGGAAACAGGGCGGCAGCCTGCAGGGCGATCCGGTCTTTCCAGCGTTCGCGCATGTCGGCGAACACCTCGAAGGAAATCCGGTGCTGCGGTGCCAGGCTGTCGAGATGGGTGCGCAGGAGGCTGGTCCCGTGCGCATAGGCACAGCGCAGGGAGAAGTCCATGCGCGTTTCAACGTCCCTGGCCGTCCAGTTTGCTTCCCGGTCGGCCCTGACGGCGGCAAGTGCACCGTCGAAATCGCCGGTCGGGTTGGGTTGCCGGTCCCAGATATGGCCCTTGTCGATATGGGTGTGCATGTCGGCAAAGCAGGGCCAGACCATGCGCCTTTGCAGATCAACGCTTTCGATGTCCGCGGGGGCTGTCCCAGCCGGTAGGAGGGCCTCAATGCGCCCGTCTGAAATGATCAGATCGGCCGACGACAGGCCCTCGCGCGCAGGGAGCGCCGACCCCGGCGTAACTGCGGCGGGCAGGGTTGCGGTGCGCAGCGCGAACCGGCCGGTTTTGGGAAGGTCGAGTGTCATCAGTTTTCCCGCTTCAGGCTGCTTTCGTGCCAGCGATGCAGTGTCCACCAGGAGATGAAGGACGTCAAAGCGAAGATCAGCACACCCAGGCTGGCAAGCAGGAACAGCGCTGCGAACAGACGTGAAATATTGAGCCGGAACTGGGATTCCAGAAGGCGGAAGGCAAGTCCCGAGCCTGCACCGGCCGATCCGGCCGCAAATTCGGCAACGACCGCCGCAATCAACGCAAGACCGCCACCGATGCGAAGGCCGGTCATGAAATACGGCAGGGAAGCCGGCAGCTTCAGATAGATCAGCGTCTGCCAGCGCGAGGCGCCATAAAGTTCAAACAGGTTCAGGAGGTTGTGATCCACGCTTTTCAGGCCCTGCACCATGTTGGACAGGATCGGGAAGAAGGCGACCACAAACGCACAGATCAGAAGCGCTGCCTGTGTCGACGGAGCATAGATCAGGATCAGCGGCGCGATCGCAATGATCGGCGTGACCTGCAGGATAACGGTGATCGGATAGAGCGCCGTCTCGATCCAGCGGGACTGCACAAGCAGGATCGCCATGCCGCCACCGCCGATCAACGCCAGCGCAAGGGAGGCAAGCGTGATCTTGGTCGTCACCCAAAGGGCGGGCAGCAGGATGTGCCAGTCGGACATCAGCGAATTCACCACCAGTCCCGGGCCGGGAAGAATGTAGTGCGGAATGTCATTCACGGTGACCATGACCTGCCAGAGCGCGATCAAGCCTGCGATGACGAAGATCGGCACCAGAACCGTCAGGATACGCTCCCGCCGCTTGGCAGCGGCAGCGCTTTCCTTTGTCGGCAGCTTGGCTGCTGATGCCGGCCTTTTGCGCGAGACCTGCGCTTCGCGGTCTGGTTCCTGCAGAACGTCGGCGGGGGCCAGTGTTTCGTTTGCTGGTGCGGTCATCAGTGCTCCTCGCCTCCCATGGCTTCCGACAGCATGGCGGAGACTTCCGCGCAGGCCTGCCTGTACTCCTCGGAGGTACGGTACTGCGCATCCCGCTCCAGACTGGTGTGCAGGGGAAAGTCCGAGTGCACGCGGCCCGGCCGGGCTTTCATCACCACGATCCGGTTTGCCAGATAGGCGGATTCATAGACGGAATGGGTCACGAAGATCACCGTGATGCCGGTCGCCTTCCAGAGCGCCAGCACATCGTCATTCAGCTTTTGGCGTGTGATCTCGTCAAGGGCGGCGAAGGGTTCGTCCATCAACAGCAGCTTGGGCTCGGTTACCAGTGCACGCGCAATGGAGACCCGCATCTTCATGCCGCCGGAAAGTTCGCGCGGATAGGCATCGGCGAAGTCCTTCAGACCTACGCTTTCCAGCGCGGTCATGATCCGTTCCGATGCCGCTTTCTTCGAGACGCCCTTGAGGCGCAGGGGAAGGTAGACATTGCCGAAGACGGTCTGCCAGGGCATCAGCGTCGGTTCCTGAAACACGAAGCTGATGTCGCCGTCAGGCAGCCCTATGGAGTTGATGCGGAAACTCGGCCAGTCGATTTCGCCTTCCGATACGCCGCCAAGGCCGGCGATGATCCTGAGCGCGGTCGACTTGCCGCAACCGGACGGCCCCAGCAAACTTATGAACTCTCCGGGCCGGACCGTCATGGACATGCCGGACAGGGCCAGCGTCCCGTTGGAGAATACCTTCGAAACATTATCCATCGCCACCAGCGGGCGGGACGATTTCACACTGCGGGCCGACGGCGTCTTCGTTTCTGCGCTGCCCTGTTCGGCGATGACCATGCTCAACTCTGCATCTGGAGGCGGCCGCTTCGCACGCCGTGGCGCGAAGCGGAATGTATTTGCCAAACCGGCCTTACTTCTTCAGGTCGAGGCCGACGCCCTTGCAGACGAAGTCCGTGGTGTAGGACTGCTTGTAGTCAAGAGAGGCATCCACGACGGCGATCGAGGCCAGCGTATCGAAGAACGCCTTGAAATGCTCGTCGGTCATGCAACCGATGCCCTTCTCTTCCGTGTCGCCGGAATCCACGATGCCGTATTCCTTCATCTTCGCAAGGGAATAGGCGAGCTGACCGTCGGTCATTTCCGGGTTGTCTTTCTTGATCAACTCGTTTGCCGCGGCGTTGTCGCCATACAGGTAGTTGTACCAGCCCTCGATGGAAGCATCGACGAAACGCTGCACCAGATCCGGGTTTTCCTCGACCAGCGCCTTGGAGGTAGTGATCATGGTCGAGTAGGGCGTCCAGCCTTCATCGGCCAGAAGGAACACTTTCGGTGCCCAACCCGCCTGGTTTTCGATTTCATACGGCTCGGAGGTCAGATAGCCCTGCTGCGCGGACTTGGGATCGACGATGAAAGGAGCCGGGTTGAAGGTGTAGGGCTTGAACTGGGCGTCGGAGAAGCCTTCGAAGTTCTTCTTCATCCACTCGAAATAGGTGACGTAGCCGTCCTTGCCCATGTAGATGGTTTCAAGCTTGGCAAGGTCGGTGAACTTGTCGATGCCCTGATCGGGATGCGCCACGAGGATCTGCGGATCCTTCTGGAAGATGCTGGCGACGTTGATGAGCGGAATGCCTTCCTTGACGTAGTCGAAGCCCTTCAGCGTCCCGCCCATGTAAAAATCGATCTTGCCGGAAATCAGCAGCGCATCGTTGGCAGCCTGCGGGCCGCCCGGCGCGATCGTGACCTTCAGGCCGTATTTCTCGTAGGTGCCATCGGCAACGGCCTGGTAAAACCCGCCGTGTTCCGCCTGCGCAAGCCAGTTGGTGCCGTAGCTCACCTCATCCAGCGCCAATGCCTGGTGAGTGGCGGTTCCGGTGAGAAGAACCGCTGCGAGAAGCGTCTTCGCAGATGGGAAAACTGTCATTTCGTACCCTCCAGTAAAACAAAACTACCGTGAAACCGCACATTTCCGAAAATATTTGATCCCTTGCAGCGCACGTTGAAAAGCATCAAAATTCGCCTGCAGCGATGCCTTATTGTCATCGCCATCTTTTCTGACGATCAATTGTGCCGCATGCACAAAAAGGAGGCACTTCTTGGCCCTGCTCCACTCCCGCAAGCTGCTTTACCTGGATGAGATCGCGCGCTGCGGTTCCATTCGGAAGGCAGCTGATCGGCTGAATGTGTCGTCCTCCGCCATCAACCGGCAAATCCTTGCCCTGGAAGAGGAATTCGGCGTTCCCCTGTTCGAGCGCCTGCCGCGCGGGCTGCGGCTTACCGCGGCAGGAGAGCTGTGCGTTGAACATATCCGCGGCGTTCTGAAAGACTATGCCAGGCTAGAGACCCGGATCCGGGCGCTGAAAATGCCGCAGGCCGGCCAGGTTTCGCTGGTGACGACCGTCGGCCTCGCCTCGGGACCGCTGTCGGAAATCATCGCGAAGTTCATCGAGAAAAACCCGCGCGTTCACATCAAGCTGCGCAGTGACGGCGGCACGACGACGATCAATCCGGTCCTGACAGGCGAAGTCGACATCGGCCTCGGTTTCAACATTGCCGCGACGCCGGGCCTGCGGACGCTGGCCACCTTCGACATTCCCATTGGTGCGGTGGTTCCGCCCGGACACAAACTGGCGCAGGAAACCGGGCCGGTCGATCTCGTGGATGTGGTTCAGGAGCGTCTGGTGCTGGCCCAATCAGGAACCAGCCTGCGGGACGTGATCAATCTGGTACTGTCGTCCGTGCCGATCCCGGTGGAGCCGATCCTGGAAACGAACTCCTCGGAAACGGTTCGCCAGCTTGTCCGGCGCGGCATCGGCATCAGCCTGCTCAATCCGCTGGACGTTCTGGCCGAATGCCGGCGGGGCGAGCTTGTTTTCCGACCGCTGAACGTTGCCCGGACACATCACCAGCCGATGAAGCTGTTTACTCGGGCGCGAGCCTCGATGGACGCGGCAACGAGCCTGTTCGTCGAATTCCTGCTGCAGGAACTCGTTGCTCAGGTGGAGGAATTGCAACGGGAAGGCAATCTGCCCGTTTAAGATCCGAAGATCGTTATGGCTTATACAGGTTGGTCAGCGAATAGGCTGTGAAGTCACGCAGCATCTCAATGAAACCGGCGGCCTGATGAGCACTGATCACCGCTCCTTTTTCCGCCGTCCCCCTGGAGGCATCTCCAACGACGCCGGCCGGGTTGAGATCATGGGCGATCCAGGCCAGGGCATGGGGCGGCGTCGGCTGGATGTATTTGGAGTTTTCCAGCATCTCTTCGGCTTTTGAGATGAAGTTCTCGGCCTTGTCCATGCGCACCAGTTCAGGCCGGAAATGCAGCATCAAGGACGTTTCGACCTCGCCGCCATGAATACCGAATTTGGACTCGTGAGCGGAAATCATGCCCTCCGGATGACCGAACCGACCCCAATGCGTCACCAGAACAGCCATTTCGTAACGCACGCGCAGTTCGCGCGAGACGATGCTGATGATGTCAGTGTTGCCGCCATGGGAATTGACGATCACCATCTTGCGAATGCCGGCTTCCGACACTTTCTGGCCAATGGCGGTCCAGACGGGGATCAGCAACTCAGCCCCGAGAGACAATGTTCCCGGGCCGTAGACATGTTCGTTCGCCTTGCCGATTTCCTGCACAGGCAACACCAGGATATCGAGATCTTCGGGCAGCTGTTTGCGCGTTTCGGCAAGCATTCCCTGGGCGATTGCGACATCGGTCGCGATCGGCAGATGCGGGCCATGTTGCTCGGTCGAGGCGGTCGGCAGGATTGCGATGGTTCGCTCGGGATCAAGCGCCGCAAAATCCGAGGCATTCAATTCGTTCCAGAAGAAATGCTTGGCCATCGGCGCTGCCCCAACTCTGTTGCCGTGATGCGTTCCTGTTTGGCGTAGGCAAGTCGGCGACACTTGAAAAGCATCATTATGTCTTCAGCCCGCTGCCTTTTTGTGCGCAGTGGGTTTCAAGCCCTTTACCGACCCGGAGCAAAATATGGCGACATCCGTCCGCCACTTTGCACTCAATCGAAAAATATTTTCCTTTTCTGTCCACAAACATGTCCACAGGCTCAGGGTTCCGAAAACAGGCTAAAACCGGTCATTTTCCCACCACTGCAAATCCGGAAACCTTTTGTTAACCATGCAGTTAGCGGGAGTTCCCCAAGGAGATGCGCTGCATTCCGGGTTAACCCGCCCGACCCGGATGGCGAAAGTTTGGGCGCACCTATGCCTACCCAGAAGCGAAACGGCCACATTTACACCAAAGATTTGCCTTGTGATGTGCGAGGTAGGACGCCGCATTGAGGCTCGGGATGCGGCATTGGGTAAAATGTAAGGTGGGTAACCGACATGTATCTCCTGTTCTTCATGGGAGCCGTCCTCTATGGCGCCGTTACGCTGGTGTTTCTGATCCTGTCGTCTGCGGAATTGCTTGATAGCGGACTGAGCACACCAAAGCGGCTGCTGGGAGTTCTGGTCACATCGATCTTGTGGCCTGCGACTCTTGTTGCAGTCAGTCTTGTGCTCGCGTTCCAGAATGTGGCCGGACGGGTTCAAAGCCCCCGTCAGACAGCGCCCCTGCGCCTGTCACACCACTCGCACTAACCGGACACGGTTCCGGAACCAACGCTACCAGTTTGCCTGGCGGCCGCTTTAACTCCGGTGCACACAGGTGCGCCGGAGCTCTTCGGCGTGCGTGCGCGTTGATCTGTCCTGTTTTCCCCGCCAATACACCGTGACAGGCAGCTGTCAGGCCGGATTTTGCGCCATGGCGCAAATTTCATCACAGCGCCTTTTTTGCGTTAAGATGCTGTTTTTCCGGTAATTTTATTGCTGATTTTTTCCCTCAAGTTTTTAATCATTCCAAAAAAAATTTGACTAACTGTTCAAATTTTCTTCCAATGCATTCCTGAGCCTCCTCATCAAACGAAGGAAGCCACCTTGAAAACGATCGCCAACCTTCCGGAGATCTCCATGACCCAGACCAAAGCCGGCCCGGACATTGCCGCCGGGCGCTTGCCTGAGGACGCATACGCTGAGAATTTCAGCGACCTGCACCCGCTGCTGGACCAGCACGAAGCGCAGGTCGAAGCCGACCGTTGCTACTTCTGCTACGACGCCCCTTGCATGCAGGCATGCCCGACCAGCATCGACATTCCGCAGTTCATTCGCCAGATCTCGACCGGGAACCCGACCGGGGCCGCGAAGACCATTTTCGCCCAGAACATTCTGGGCGGCATGTGTGCCCGCGTCTGCCCGACCGAGACACTGTGTGAACAGGTCTGCGTGCGCGAAGTTGCCGAAGGCAAGCCGGTGAAGATCGGCGAGTTGCAGCGGTATTCGACTGATCACTTCATGTCGGAGTTCAGCTCGACGCCGTTCACGCGCGCTGCTGCAACCGGCAAGAAGGTTGCCGTCGTCGGGGCCGGACCTGCGGGTCTTTCCTGCGCCCACCGGCTGGCGGTGCACGGTCACGACGTCACCCTGTTCGATGCCCGTGAAAAGGCCGGCGGCCTCAACGAATACGGTATCGCCTCCTACAAGTCGGTCGACGACTTTGCCGCGCGGGAAGTGGATTTCATCCTGTCCATCGGCGGTATCGAAGTCCGGACCGGCATGCGCCTCGGCACCAATCTGGATCTTGCGACCCTGCGTGCCGAATATGATGCCGTGTTCCTCGGCATCGGTCTTGGCGGCGTCAATGCGCTTGGCCTTGAAGGCGAAGACAAGAGCGGCTCGATCGATGCCGTCGACTACATTGCCGACCTGCGTCAGTCGAAGGATCTTTCCCAGCTTCCGGTTGGTCGGCGCATCGTGGTGATCGGCGGCGGCATGACTGCGGTCGACATTGCGGTCCAGACCAAACTGCTGGGCGCCGAAGACGTCACGATCGCCTATCGCCGCGGTCAGGACCGGATGAACGCCTCCGAATACGAACAGCAGCTGGCCCAGACCAGCGGCGTCCGGATCATGACCTGGGCCCAGCCGAAGGGCCTTGTCGGTGAAAACGGTGCGATTACCGCGATTGAACTGGAGCGGACCCAGGAGCAGAATGGTTCCCTGACCGGTACAGGCGAAGTCATCACCCTGCCTGCGGACATGGTGTTCAAGGCCGTTGGCCAGACCCTGGTGCAAGCGGATCTCGGCGATGCGCTGTCCCTTGAAAAGGGTCGCATCGTGGTTGATGCGGACCGCAAGACCAGCCTTGCCGATGTATGGGCGGGCGGTGACTGCGTGCTGGGCGGTGAAGACCTCACGGTTGCCGCTGTCGAGGATGGCAAGATTGCCGCCGAGAGCATTAACGCTGCCCTGACCGCCTGAGACTTGCGCGCCTGAAACCTGAGCGACTGGGACCTGAGCGCCCGGCAGCAGCTGACGCGCTCGGCGCCACCGATTTGAGGGAGAGCCACCATGGCTGACTTGCGTACTGATTTTATCGGCATCAAATCGCCGAACCCGTTCTGGCTGGCATCCGCGCCGCCGACGGACAAGGAATATAACGTCGTCCGGGCCTTCAAGGCCGGCTGGGGTGGCGTCGTGTGGAAGACGCTTGGGGAAGATCCGGCGGTGGTCAACGTCAACGGTCCGCGCTATGGCGCGATCCATGGCAAGGACCGGCAGCTGATCGGCCTCAACAACATCGAACTGATCACCGACCGTCCGCTGGAAGTGAACCTGCGCGAGATCAAGCAGGTGAAGCGCGACTGGCCGGACCGGGCGCTCGTCGTCTCGCTGATGGTGCCCTGCGAGGAGCAGAACTGGATCGACATCCTCCGCCGCGTCGAAGAAACCGAAGCCGACGGTGTCGAACTGAACTTCGGTTGCCCGCACGGCATGAGCGAACGCGGCATGGGCTCCGCCGTCGGCCAGGTGCCGGAATACATCGAGATGGTCACCCGCTGGGTGAAGCAGCATTCGCGCATGCCCTGCATCGTGAAGCTGACGCCGAATATCACCGATGTCCGCAAGCCGGCGCAGGCCGCCAAGGCGGGTGGTGCTGATGCTGTTTCGCTGATCAACACCATCAACTCGATCATGGGTGTCGACCTCGACATCATGTCGCCGTCCCCCTCTGTCGACGGCAAGGGTGCGCACGGCGGCTATTGCGGCCCGGCCGTAAAGCCGATTGCACTCAACATGGTCGCCGAAATCGCCCGCGACCCGGTGACCCACGGATTGCCGATTTCCGGCATCGGCGGCGTGACCACCTGGCGTGACGCGGCCGAGTTCATGGCGCTTGGCGCAGGCTCTGTGCAGGTCTGCACGGCCGCAATGACCTATGGCTTCCGGGTTGTCGAGGACATGATCGAAGGCCTCAGCGACTGGATGGACACCAAGGGCTATACGTCCGTCGACCAGTTTGTCGGCAGCGCGGTGCCGAATGTGTCCGACTGGCAGTACCTCAACCTCAACTACATCGCCAAGGCCAAGATCGATCAGGATCTTTGCATCGAATGCGGTCGCTGCCACATCGCCTGTGAGGACACGTCCCACCAGGCAATCACCAACATGGTGGACGGCGTTCGCAAGTTCGAGGTGATCGACGAGGAATGCGTCGGCTGCAACCTGTGCGTCAATGTCTGCCCGATCGAAGGCTGCATCACCATGGAACCCATGGAGGCCGGCAGCATCGATCCGCGCACCAAGAAGCCCGTCGAAAAAGACTACGCCAACTGGACGACGCACCCGAACAACCCGATGGCCGTCAAGGAAGCAGCCGAATAGGCAAAGCTCCGGCGGTCACCTTCAACGCGGGCAGGATCCTCCCTTGCCCGCGTTTTTTTGTTCGCTTTTCAGTCGAGGGAACCTTGATGGGGATTGCCGCAAGCAGGCAGATCAACCGCCGGCTCGACGGATGCCTTCCATCTGCGACAAAGGATCAGGCGGCATCAACTCGTTGAACGGCAGCGGCCTGTCGAAGAGATAGCCCTGCAGGAACTCGCAACCCGCCTCCACCAGGAAGTCGCGCTGTGCTTCCGTCTCGACCCCTTCGCCGACACTTTGCATGCCCATTACCCGGGCAAGGCTCAGCATGGAGCGGATGACCATGTCCGCTTCCTCGTCCTCGCCGATACGCGACACGAAACTGCGGTCGATCTTCATCTTGTCGAAGCGATACTTGTGCAGGTAGTTCAGGCTGGAAAATCCGGTGCCGAAGTCGTCAATGGCAAGCCCGACGCCAAGATCGCGCAGCTTGAGAATGGTGTTCCGCGTCTGCGCGCTTTCCTCCAGCATCAGGTCCTCGGTGATTTCGAGAACAAGCCTTTCCGGAGGAAAGTCGTATTTCTGCAGCAGTGCCTCGACCTTGTCAGCGAAACCTGCGGCCTGGATCTGGCTTGTGCAGACATTGACCGACACGCCGGTCTGCATCCAGCTGCCTGCATCGTGAAGCGCCCGCTCCAGCACCCAGGCACCGATCACAGGCATCAGTCCAGCATCCTGGGCAACCGGCAGGAACATCACCGGCGGCACCAGGCCGCGGCTTGGATGCCGCCAGCGGATCAGGGCTTCATAGAAGGCCAGTTCGCCCGACCGGGCGTCGACGATCGGCTGATAGAACAGGTCGAATTGCTCTTCACGCAGGGCTGAATCAAGATCCACACGGATCTCGCGCCGTTCGCGCAGAAGGTCGTCCATCCGCTCGTCGTAAATCCGGAACGAGCTTTTCTGCTCCATCTTGCAGCGCTGCAGGGCGATATCGGCAGCGCGAACAAGGCCTGTCAGTGTCTGGCCGTGGTCCGGGAAGCGGGCGATACCCGCGCTTACGGACGTTTCAATGCGCTTGCCTTCATAGTCGAACGGCTGCCGCAGCTTTTCAAACAGCTTGCCCGCTTCCTCCACGGCTTGCTCCGGCGTTTCCCAACGCTCCGTCAGGATCAGGAATTCATCGCCACCGCTGCGCGCGACCAGGTCGAACGGGCCGAGCACCGATCTGATGCGTTCGGCCTGAGCGACCACCAGGCTGTCGCCCACGGTGTGCCCGTAGATGTCATTCACCTGCTTGAGGTTGTCGACGTCGAGATAAATGATCCAGGCGCCACGCTGCTGATCCTTGCTCAGCGCCAGTCTTTTCGTGGCTGTGGCGTGGAAGTATCCGCGTGTGACAAAGCCTGTCAGGGAATCGTGATTGGCGGCGTAACGGGCTTCCTGTTCACGGGCTGCAAGCCGTGCCCTGGCGTTGGCATTCTGCCGGAGGGCTATCAGGGCTACCGTCAGAATGACCCCGAGCGACAGCAGGAGAACCGGTATCGAAGACAGGATGATCCCCGACGACTGGCTCATCGGATACCAGGCGAGATAACCAAGCACCGTGCCGGATCCGTTCTGAACCGGGGTGCCGATCATTCCGTCGGGAATTTCCGAAGCGAATTTCAGATTGTCGAGGGCGAGGCTGGACAGAAGATTGCTGAGATGCGCCGCATCGATCTCGAATGCGTTGACGAGAACGTTCGGCGGCCCGAAGGACATTTCGATCCCACCGGGATCCGGTACGATCGCAAAGGCCGCGACGATGAAGGGATGGTCGTTGATCTCGACGATGTCTATGGCCGAAATGTCGGCCAAAGTCCCGGTGAAGCGGACTTCGCCTGGTTCTGACCGGACCAGAGCCTCGACGTAATTCCCGCGTATGCTGTCCAGCGTGCCGGTAATGCCCGTCTGGACGCTCTTGGAAAAGTCTTCCGCTCTCTCCTTGCCGTGGAAGTTGGAAGAAAAGAGGACCTTGCCGCCCGGACCGAAAAGCACCGTGTAGTCGTGGGCGAAATCCAGGGCCATATCGACGCCGAACCGGGTCCTGATCCAGTCGGGCGACAGATTGGTATCGATATTCTGATAGGCGGCGTTGGAAGCGGCGTAACGCTCCATTTCGCGTAGCAGCAACTGCTTGTGGTTCTGGAAGACACGCGCGACCGATTTGGTCTCCCGCATCGCAGCTTCGCGCTCCGCGACCAGCACCTTGAACAGCACGGCGCCGAAAGAAAAAATCACCGCGCAGAACATCAAAATGATGACGAGGCTGGAAGAAATGCCGAAAACGCTCGCGGTCATCCGGCGCGGTTCGTCGGACACTGTCTCCGCCGCGGAATGAACCAGGTCGAATTTGTCTGTTTTTCCAGACAGATCGCGCATTTCGCTTTCAAAATCCCAAGCTTTTGTCAGCGAAGCAGTCTGGGTTCAAACCTTTAATTTTTAGTGCCTTGGCAGGCATCAGGCAAAGGCAGCCGGAACGATTTCCGCCCCGGCTGCCCGATTGACGTTACATCTTGTCGGTGACGACCGTTGTTGTAGCGCCTTCCGGCTCCTTGGTGATGACCGGGTCGGACCCGCCGGACAGGAGGGACTTCACGGTGCGCTCATAGGCAGACATGTCCAGTTTGCCGTCAGATCCATCAACCAGCTTGTTGATTTCGCCGACCATGCGGATCTGATGCTTTTCTGTCTGCGCGCCAGTGGCGTCGTTTTCCAGAACGATTTCAGCAGCTTCTTCCGGGTTTTCGGCGGAATAGGCCCAGCCCTTCATGGAGGCTTTCACGAAGCGGGCGAGCTTGTCGACCATTGCCGGGTCGTCCAGGCTGGATTCCAGAACGTAGAGACCGTCTTCCAGCGTGGCGACACCCTGGTCTTCGTATTTGAAGACGATCAGGTCTTCTTCCGGAATGCCGGCATCGATGACCTGCCAATATTCGTTGTAGGTCATGGTGGAAATGCAGTCAGCCTGCTTCTGCAGCAGCGGATCGACGTTGAAGCCCTGCTTCAGAACGGTCACGCCTTCGTCGCCACCGTCGGTTGGAATGCCGAGCTGGCTCATCCAGGACAGGAACGGATATTCGTTACCGAAGAACCAGACGCCGAGTGTCCGGCCCTTGAAGTCTTCCGGCGAGGTGATGCCGGTTTCCTTCAGGCAGGTCAGCATCATGCCGGACTTCTTGAACGGCTGTGCGATGTTGACAAGCGGCACACCCTTTTCGCGCGATGCCAGGGCGGACGGCATCCAGTCGATGATCACGTCGGCTCCGCCACCGGCGATAACCTGCGGCGGCGCAATGTCCGGACCGCCCGGCTTGATCGTCACGTCCAGGCCTTCTTCGTCGTAAAAGCCCTTGTCCTTGGCCACGTAATAGCCGGCAAACTGGCCCTGTGTGACCCACTTAAGCTGCAGTGTCAGCTCGTCCGCGGCGTTGGCCGCACCTGACACCAGGCTTGCGCCCAGGACAGACGCGAGCGCCAGACTTTTCAATGCCTTCATTGCCATTCCCCTACTGGTTATGGGCGAGCCGCTGTCGGACTCACCCTTCTCTGGAACTTCGAACCCTAACCGGTGCGGACCTCGGAGCGGTTCCCGGCCGCCTGATCCTCTTCCGGCTGTTTGGCCGCATCCGGACGCCGGGGCATTTTGCCTTCTCAACGAACAGTGCTGACCAATTGGTCAAGAAAATCTAGAAAGGTGCCATGTCACTGGTCAAGGTTATTTTTTCATCAAGGCCATTTGGCGTTTCAAAGACGAGCATAGGCGGGCTTGGTTCAAGTTGTGAAGCCGGTGGATCGGATTTTTAGTTGCCTGACGCCCGGTCAGTCGATCCATACTTAACGGTGCATAGTGGGAGGAGATTGCGCGGCCCGGATTCCTTGCGAATCCGCCGGTCGGCAATGCAAATGGACAAAAAACATGATTTCCAAATCAGCCCTGGATTACCAACCGTTGCCGCTGCCGGATCGGCGAATTTACGACGATAAGGAAATGCTGGCCCGTGCACAGGACTTTTATGACGATGTGCGGACCCGCCATACGGTTCGCCATTTCTCGGACCGTCCTGTGGACCGTTCGATCATCGAAGCCTGCATCCGCGCTGCCGGTACCGCCCCGAGCGGCGCCAATCACCAGCCGTGGCATTTCGTGGCGATTTCCAATGCCGACCTGAAGCACAAGATCCGCCTGGCTGCCGAGGAGGAAGAACGCAAGTTCTATGATGGCGGCGCGGGCGACGAATGGATCAAGGCACTGGAGCCCATCGGCACCGACGCGGACAAGCCGCATCTGGACATCGCCCCCTGGCTGATCGTGATTTTCGCGCAGCGCTGGGGCACCTTCGACGACGGCACCCGCTACAAGCACTACTACGTGCCCGAAAGTGTCGGCATCGCCACCGGCCTCCTGATCACCGCACTTCACCATGCGGGGCTTTCAACCCTGACGCACACGCCCAACCCGATGAAATTCCTCAACGGGATCCTGAACCGCCCGGAAGCGGAAAAGCCGGTCATGATCCTGGCCGTCGGCCATCCCGCGGAAGACGCCACGGTACCGGCTGTCGCCAAGATCAAGAAGCCGCTGGAAGAGATCCTGAGCGTGTTCGAGGACCAGGAATAGCTTCAGAACCAAGTGCGTTTCCAGAGCGTCACCCCGGGCGGACAGCGCGAAGCCCGGGGCTTACTCACCCGCAATACACGGCGATCACCCCGTCACATGTGTCGGGGCAGCGCTGACATTGGCCTTTATCTTCTCCAGCAGTTCCTTGCGGTCCGGACTGCCGTCGGCGGCGTAGTTGAGGTTCTTGAAGAGCGATGTCTGTTCGGTGAAGAACTTGCGGACGGCTTCCTTGTCGTCAAAGGCAAAGTCGGTGCGGGCGATCCGGTAGACGAGATCGAAGGTTTCCTGCTGGCGCTTGAGCGGCGCCGACACGTCGACATCGTCAAAGGCATCCTGCTGCAGGTAGACCATGTCGAGGAACAGCGCCTTCTGCTGAAGGATGAAATCGTCGGTCGAGACGCCCTCTTCGCCTGTCACCTGCATCATGCGGGTAATCTCGTCACCCTTGCGAAGGAGTTCAATCATCTCCGAAACGCGGGGAACCCAGTCCGGGCCGATATTGTTCTGGTACCAGTCGTTGAGCTGAATGTGATACCGAGACCAGGACAGCAGCGGGTCGACCGCCGGATAGAAGCGCTTGTAGGCCCGTTCGGACGAGAGGCCCAGGAAAGTCTTGACCGTGCCGAGGGTCGACTGGGTGACCGGTTCCTCAAAATTGCCGCCGGCCGGAGACACCGTGCCGATCATTGTGAGACTGCCGGTCTCGCCGCTGGCGGTCCGCAACACGCCAGCGCGTTCGTAGATGCCCTTGATGGCGCTGTCGAGATAGGCGGGAAACGCTTCTTCTCCCGGAATTTCCTCCAGCCGGCCGGAGGTCTCACGCATGGCCTGGGCCCAGCGGGAAGTACTGTCGGCGATCAAAAGCACGTCATAGCCCATCTGCCGGTAATATTCGCCAAGGGTAATGCCGGTGTAGATCGAGGCCTCGCGCGCCGCCACAGGCATTGAAGACGTGTTGCAGATGATGACCGTACGATCCATGAGCGTGCCGTCTCCGGAGGGGTCCGGCTGGTGCGGGAACTCGGTGATCGTTTCGACCACCTCGCCGGCACGCTCGCCGCAGGCAACCACGATCACGATATTGACCGCCGAGAAACGCGAAATCAGCGATTGCAGCACCGTCTTGCCCGCGCCGAAGGGACCCGGAATGCAGCCCATACCGCCACGGGCGATGGGAAAGAACGTGTCGATCAGGCGCAAGGTGGTGATCAGCGGCTCGCTTGGATAAAGCCGCTCGCTCTGACCGGCCTTGACCAGCCCCTCCGGGATCGCCCGGCGAACCGGCCAATGCTGGACCATGGTCAGGTCGCGGGTTTCGCCGCGATCGTTCTTGAGCGTTGCCACCACCTCGTTGATGGTGAACGTTCCTTCGCGTATCCGGTCCACTGTCCAGGAACCCGTCGTAACGAAGGGAACCATGATCCGGTGCTCGAACCTGCCTTCCGGAACCGTGCCGAGCGTTTCCCCGGCTTTGACCACGTCACCGGATTTCACCTTGGGTTCAAACGACCATTTGCGGTTCTGGTCGAGAGCATTGGTGAGCACCCCGCGCGGCAGGAAGAAGCCGTGCTCGGCCGCAATATCGGCCAGCGGGTTCTGCAAGCCGTCAAAAACCGTGCTGAGCAGGCCCGGTCCGAGAGCAACCGACAGCATCTCGCCGCTCTGGATCACCTTGTCACCGACGCGCACGCCCGCAGTGCTTTCGAACACCTGTGCTTCAGCGGACTTTCCGCGCACGCGCAGCACTTCGGCCTTCAGATATTCCCGCGGCTTGCCATCACGTTCGGGACCATGGGGGATAATATAGACCACCTCGTTCTTGATGAGAGGGGCAGAGCCGAGAGGCGACAGTGTGACGAGATCGTCCTGCACGGCGACGATTTCCGCGGTCGGTTCGGGCAACTGAACATGGCTCGTCATGAAGGGGCTCCCTCAAGGGCAGAAGTGAAGTCTGAGAAAAGATCCGGCCGGCCGGCTTGACTGCCGTCATCCGTCTTGCCGTCAAGGGCTGACGCCACGAGCGTGGCCAGCCGGGCACGTGCATCGGCCTCGTTGTAGCGCGACCAGCGTTCCACGATCACCCAGCGCAGCACGTAGATCGCAACGGCCTCGAAATCGAATTCATGCAGGTTGCCGTAATGGCCCATCTGTCGGAAGACCTGGGTGAGGACAAGACGTTCCATGGCGATGTGATCGCCCGCCCGCATCAGTTGGTGAGCCTCGCCCACCCACGGCATGAAATGGCCGAGCCCAAAGGCCGGGTCGCTCCAGTTGGCCTTGACCTGTGCGCACCAGCGGCCGAAGCCCCAGTTCTCGATATCTCCGGCGCTTTCCTGTCCATCCCGGCGTCGACGCAGCGCTGCAATCAGCGTCCGCGTTTCCATGCGTGCCCCGACAAGATGTTGCAGATCCGGATAGGCAGCCAGATCGGCAAGAACCTTGTTTGCCCGCCGGATCACATCGATGTCGCGATCATAACCGGCAACACCGGCCCAGGCCGTCACCTCTACCATCTCGCGCAGCAGGCTCGCATGCGCGGGCTCCAGCATTGACAGCCGCTGCTTCAAGCGGAACCCCGAGATCGGCACGTCCTTGCGCGAGAACAGCTTGCCAAGATGGGGCAGGCTGGACACCAGCGCGATATATTGGTGCGGCCGGCTCATGTCAGCGCAGCACCCCTTCCATCACCGCTCTGAGGCGCGGTTGCAGGTGCCGCTTCAACAGTGTCGCGATCGCTTCTTCGGTCAGATCGATGGAAACGTCCCTGTCGGTCAACTTCACCTTGATACCGTCAAAGCCCGGTGCGGTGGAGAAGGTGACCCCTTGCCGCAACACTTCGCCCGCAAGCGCGATCACGAAGTGGGTGAGGGTTCCCGGCTCGACCGCCTCGGGCGATTGCTTCAACTCCTCGAAGGTGACGACCTTCTCCGGCAGGACGATCTCCATCGGCTCAGCGTCGTCGACCGACGCATTGTCCTTTGCGTTGGCGGCCATCGCCAGAATGAGGTTTTTCAGGAATTCCTGGTCGGCAAGTGTGGTTGCCACCAGCCGGCCGGCTTCCTGCTGAATGCGGTCGCCCAGCTCGTTGCGCAGGCTGAGGACAAGATCGCGCGCGGCAACCTTCAGCCCGTCTTCCGTCGCCGCCTTTTCCCTGGCTGCTTCCGCTCTTGCATCAGCCAGCAGGCTGTCCGCCTTCTGCCTTGCTTCCTCAACGATGGTTTCCGCCTTTTCCCTGGCCTTGGCCAGGATGGCATCCCCCTCCGACTGGCCCGCGGCCACGCCTTCGGACTTCAGCCGTTCGATAAGCGCCTGGACACCGGCACCAGCGGCGTTCTCCAGGTCGTCTGCTGCGTCATGTTTGGACATTGCCGCCTCCTGTTCCTTCTGGCCCTAAGCGGGGATCGAGCCGGACAGGACCAGCGCGAAGACGAGAGCAAAGACCGAAAAGCCTTCCAGCACCGCCGCCGGAGCGAGGGAAATGCCGAAGATTTCCGGCTTGGCCTTTGAGGCATGAATGGCCGAGGCGAGCACCTCGCCCTGGCGAATGCCGGTGTAGAGCATGGTGACGCCAGACAGGAGGCCGATGCCGAAAAGCGCGGCGCCATTGGCTGCATCAATGGTGGGCTGCTGCAACGAGAACATGATCACGATGCCGTAGATCACCTGGGACGACGGCATCAGCGAAACACCGATGAAGCGGCCGTAACCACCGTCGCTGTCCAGCATGGCGCCGATCGCGGCGCTACCGCCAAGGGCGCAGCCCCAGGCGCTGCCGATGGCGCCGAGGGCGACCGGCGCGAACAGCCCAAACCAGCCGAGAGCCACAACGAATTCGTTCACAGGCGTGTCTCCTCTTTCTTGAACGGACGGAAAGGCGTGCCCTCGTCCTTCAAACCCCAATTGAAAAATTCAATGACATTCAGACGCAGGCCATGCACGCAGCCGGCGATCAGCCCCAGCCCGATATTGATGGCGTGCCCGAGCACGAGAACCGCGATGGCGATCAGCAGACCGACGCCAGGAACCGCGTGGTTGAGCTGGCCCGAGAGCGAGTTGATGGTTTCGGCAAGCGACGCTGCCGCAAGCCCCAGCGCAAACAGGCGCATGTAGCTGAGAACATCAGAGAAAATGTTGACGATACGGGCCAGCGAGGCGAGGCCATCGAAGACCCTGAGGCCGCCGGTCTTGAGTGATGTCACCTTGCGGTCGCTGCCGAAGATGCCGACCAAGAGGAGCCCAGCAACCACCGCAACCGGACCGATAACCGCAATGGAAGTGCCCTGCCCCAGAAACGTTGCCAGGCCACCGAGTGCCACCAGACACCAGCCGACAGGCTGCAGGCGACCGCTCAGGCTCGTTTCGTGCCAGGCGCGCATCAGGTTGGCAATGACGATATGGGTCACGCCGATGGTCAGCGTGATCTTCATCATCGTGTCCACGTCTTTCAGATGCAGCACCTTCAGGCGCGCGAGAAACGTTCCTTCGGGAGGCGCGACACCGAAGTAGCTACCCGTTGCCACGCCGAAGGCCGCCGTCGAGATCATCAGCCAGACGGACATCCGGAACATGCGCCGGCCCAACGCCGAACCTTTGAAGCGCGCCCGGAACAGGTACAACAGCAGAAGAAGAAGCAGGCCATAGCCCGCGTCCGTCATGATCATGCCGAAGAAGATCACGAAGGAAACATAGACGATTGCCGAAGGGTCCCACCCCCTGTAGCCAGGGGTCTGGTAGAATTCGACCAGATCCTCTCCCGCTTCCAGCGCCGGGCTGTTGTCGAGAAGCGTGGGCGGCGCATCGGCCTCTTCGACATCCGTCACCAGCAGGGCGATGCCGAGACTGTCCGAAAGCGTGCGGACTTCCGCGACCTGGTCCCGCCGCGCCCAGGCCTGAAGCACGAAGACCTGTTCGGTGTCCGCTGTTTCGAGCGACGCCCTGTGGCGGGCGGAATGGTCGCGGGCGGCGGCAAGGTTCTGCGCCAGCACGAACCGCCATTTGGTGAGAGCTTGACGCTGCAGCTCCAGCTCTTCCAGTTGGATGGTCGCATCTTCATGTTGACGCCGAAGCACCGAGAGCGCCTCCGCCCCCACGTGAACGCGCGGCACCGGCATGGCATTTGCCGCCGGTTCTTCCGGAGAAAGCAACACGATGTAGCTGCGGTACTTGTCGCGGTGGACGATCTCCAGGATCTTGTCGGAAGGTTCGATCAGCTTGAGCTTGGCGTTGGGCACCACGTAGAACCACAGCCGGTGGTCGCCGATTTCGGCCAGGTCGGAAAAGCTGAATTCGCCCCAGGGCTCCACATCCTGAATGCGCTGGTCAAGGCGCGCCACCCGGTCTTCGCAGTCACGGAGCGCCTTGCGGTTGGCAAGCGTCTTTTCGACCACCGTTTCCAGGTCGAAGTCGTCAAGATGGGTGACCGGACGACGCTGCGCCTTGCTGTCCATGAGCCAGCGCAGGGCTTCGCTCGCCTCGCGCCCCCGGCCTGCGGGAACGGCTTCCAGTTCCTTTTGTGCCGATGTCAGGGGGATCAGGTGCAGGGCGCCGAATTCCTGCGTGGCTTCCAGCACCTTTTCCTTGTCCTCAAGGATGCCGACCAGATTCACCTTGACGAGCGGGACGATGGTCATAGTTCGGCCACCGAGGTTTCGGCGCCGCGAGCTGCTGTCTTGCGTTTGGAGATCTTGGCACGGACCACGGCATCGCGTTCCGCGTCCGCCAGGGCCATGCGGATTTTCTTGATGTTGCGTTCCGCCTGCGGGATCAGCACCTTTTCGAACAGGTTGACCCTGCGAGAGATAACCGCTTCGGCCTCGATCAGCCGGGCAATACGCTCCTTGGCAATTTCCCGCTCCTTGTTGAGCCGCAACAGTTCCTGCATGCCTGCGACATAGGGGTCGACCCAATGCGGGCGTGCCAGACGGGAATAGGGTTTCGTCTCGACCTCGATATCCTCCAGGACCGGCAACCGGGTGCCGGAGAGGTTCTGCTCGCCGACGACGGCCTGCTTCAGCACCACGAGCCCTTCCAGCGGGACATGCTTGTTGGCCATCATCGGCAGAGACCGCGCAAGAGCGTTGAATCGCTCCTCATACTCCGCCTCGAGGCGGACGGCTGCTTCCTTGGCCTTGGCGCGCTCGGCCATGATCTGGAGCCTCTTCAGCTCAAGAGACGGCAGGAAGCGCTTGTATTCCGAGAGCTGTCCGCTTTCCCGGGCCAGAGACGACTTGTTGAGGGCCAGCCTCGCCATCAGGCAGCCTCCTCGTCAGACGCTCCGCCGGCAGGTTTGCTTTTCGGGAAATACTTGTCGATCAGCCCCTGTTTCATCAAAAGCTGTTCCGGCTGGAAGCATTCGGCAAGCGTCTGCCAGCACAGGTCGAGCGCCTCCTCCAGGGGCATTGCGACATTGATATCCATGAAACGCCGCCGGAAAAGGCCGCCAAACTTCAGAAGCTGGTGGTCGTAATCCGACAATTCGAACGCCATGGACTGCTTCTGCTCCGCATCGCGTGCGCCGGAATAGAAGCGGATCATGGTGTTCATGATCTGGTTGTGATCCTCACGCGTCACTTTGCCGATCACATGCTGTTTCAAACGGGACAGCGAGCCGAAGGGATCCAGAACGCCGCTGTGCAGATAGAACTGGCCCTCGGTGATGTAGCCGGTGTTGTCCGGCACCGGATGGGTGACGTCATTGCCCGGCATTGTCGTGACCGTAAGGATGGTGACCGAGCCTGAGCCCTTGAAATCGCAGGCCTTTTCATAACGGCGGGCCAGCTGGGAATAAAGATCGCCCGGATAGCCCCGGTTGGCGGGCACCCGCTCCATCGCAATGGAGACTTCCTTCATGGCATCTGCGAAGGCGGTCATGTCGGTAAGCAGCACCAGAACGCGCTTGCCTTCCTCAACGGCGAATTTTTCCGCAACCGCAAGGGCCATGTCCGGAACCTGCAGACGCTCGACCACCGGATCGGACGCCTGGTTGATGAACATGACCGTGCGCGGGAAAACGCCCGCATCCTCGAACTGCTGCCGGAAAAAGGCATAGTCATCGAAGATCAGCCCGAGGCCGCCGAACACCACGATATCGGCGTCTGCCTGGATGCCGATACGCGCCAGAAACGGGTTATAGGGTTCGCCGGAAACCGAGAAGATCGGGATCTTCTGACTTTCCACGAGGCAGTTGAAGATATCGATCATCGGCACATCTGTGCGGATCATACGCGAGGCGAGCACGCGCTTCATCGGGTTGGCGGACGGTCCGCCGATCGGGACGGAAGGGTCGCTGGACAGATCCGGGCCCCGGTCAATCGGTAGCCCCGCGCCGTCGAACACACGGCCCAGGATATTGTCCGAATAGGTGACCTTGGCCGGCTCACCCAGAAAGCGTACGGACGAATTGTTGGCGAGGCCCTTGGTACCGGAATTGACCTGCAGCGAAACCATGTCCCGGTCGATGTTGATGACCTGTGCGAGAGACGTCGCACCATTGCCTGAATCGACCAGTGCCAGATCACCCAGGCACGGGCGCCCCTCCGACTCGCTCTTCGAAGAAGACACCTGAATGCGAATGATATCGCCAACGATATCGACAATCCGTGTGTGGGAGACCAGCATTAACGCCCCCTTGGGAAGGAAATTAACTCACATCGGGCCAAACCCGTTCTGCTGCAACGCAAACCATCTTAGGCGGGTTTTTCGATCCCACACAACCTGAACTGTTGCCCGGCACCCAACTTGCTTCAACCAAAATGAAGTTAAGAGAGAAATGATTGCGTTCGTATGACTTGCATCAAAGTGCTCATGCCAGAGGCAGCAGGCTTACTCCCGCATTGCCGCAACCCTATTTCACTTGCGTTAACGGCGGACCGACTTCGCTGATCCGCTTAATTCCGGCATAAGCCCAGGGAAAAGCAGCATTCAGGAAGACGTGTTGTTGCGTTGCACAAATTTAAAGCAACTTTCAAACGATCCACCTGATATTCTACCTATATATTGGAATATCAATTATCCATTTTCCCGATCATTCTTCATGATCGTTTCTTTTTCACGATCACGCGCCTTCCCGCCAATATTGTTCTTCAGTCATCTGAATTTTTTCCCGAGAGGAAGATTTTTAAGCATGCGTAAAACCACCCGGATAGGTTTAAGGTCAGTTGTATTCGCCATTTTTTCTTCACTTTTGTTAAAATGTGATATTTTTTAGGCAAAGCGCTTTGAAATTTCCCGACATCCGGTTGCACAACCTATGCCGGTAACCCGGTCGCATTGCTGGCGGCCCTGGAGGAAAAGTTGACGGACCAAGTGACTGATCACGCCCTGGAACTGCCTTCATCGTCCAATTCATCCAAGAAATCCCAAAGAGGCCGGCACGCCAATGGCGCGGATAGCGCCGCGAAAAGACCCGAGGACCGCAGCCCTCCGGTACGCAGCGACATCGGCACGATACTCCTGCATTGGACGCTGGTAGTTGCAATCGTCACCAGCCTGCTGACGGGCATGCGCCTGTCGGCGGATGCGGAACACGCCTGGTTCTCCAAGCTTTTCGAACCGATCCTGCCACAGGGTGAAATCTGGACCTGGCACTATGTGTCGGCGATATTCGTTCTGGCGGTGATCTTTGCCTATGCGGCCTATATGACGCTTGGCCGCCTGAAACGGCGCATTTCCTCCAAGAAGATCGTTGTCCTGACGCTTCCCGCCAGCACCAAGCTGCGCCTGGCCGCGGTCAACGTCATCGCCTACTGGATCCTGTTCGGGGCCGTGCTCACCCTGTCGGCAACGGGCGTCCTGCTTTACATCGGTCATGGTGGCATCTGGGTGACGGTGCATTACACGGCCGCCCTCGTGGTGCTGACCTATATCGTTGCCCATGTGGTGCTGCATTATTGTTATGGCGGTGTCGCCCAGTTGCTGCGGCTGTTCCGCCCGCAGGCGCTGCGACGTTTCCCGGGCATGAGCCGTCACCCACTGGCCCTGGCGACTGCACTGGGCGCAATCGTGCTTGTCGGCGCCGTCAGCCTCGATTTCGGCACACGCGACAGCCTAGTCGTTGCCAAGGGCACCACCCTGCCGGAGCTGGACGGCACGCTGGACGATCCGGTCTGGCAGGACGCGGCCCCTGTTTTCATCCGAACACAGCAAGGCTCGAACCTGGACGGAACAGGTGAATCGACTGTCGAGGTGCGCGCCGTACAGGTGGGGGACAAGATCGCGTTTGCCTTCCGTTGGGAAGACAAGAACCGGTCGTTGAAGCGGCATCCGCTGATCAAGCGTGAAGACGGCTGGCACATGTTGAACAACCGGGCCGACATTTCCGACGAGACCGCCTACTACGAGGACAAGTTCTCGGTTGCCTTTTCCACCACCGACACCTTTGGCGGCGGTGGTGCCACCCACATGGGCCCGAAGCCCCTGAGTGACAAACCAGGCGCTTTCAATTACCGCGGCCTGCACTATACGACTGACGGCAGCCTGGTGGACGTGTGGCAATGGAAAGCAGCGCGCGGCGGCATGCTGGGGCGCGTCGACGACATGCATTTCGCGACGCCGGTGGAACCGAACGAAGCCCAGGCTGCCGGCAAGAGCCGCTACAGCGCCGGCTACAATCCCGATGAAGGCAAGGCTTTCTACGTCTACAACTACATCGGCGATCCCGTGACCCATTACCACGGGACCGTCGGCGTGCGCCGGCTCCCGGTTGACTATCAGAAGATGACATCGCTGATGGGCACCATCGATCTTTCCACGGAAGTGAGCGAAGACGAGGGCTCGCAGTGGTGGATGTTCGAAAACGAAAGCGTGCCGTACTCGCCGGAAAAAGATGCGGAGATCCCGGTCGGGACGGTTATTCCGGGGGTTCTCATCGAGGGTGAATACTCCGGCAGCCGGGCAGATTTGCTGGGTGGGTCCAGGTGGCAGGACGACCATTGGACGCTTGAAGTCGTCCGGGACATGGATACCGGCCAGAGCCAGGACCTTGCCATGACGGACGGTCTTTTCCTGTGGGTCTCTGCCTTCGACCACAATCAGACCCGCCACACCCGCCATTCCCGTCCCGTGCGGCTGACCTTCAATTGAGGCCTGCCCTTCCCGCCTTTCCTGTCTTTTCCGGACGTTTCTTTCAACGGATGTAATCACTCATGTCGAAAAGCACCTGTACGGTCACCATCAACGGGAAGGCCATCAAGGCCAATGTCGGCGACACGCTGATCGACGCCGGGCTGGGCGGACGCCTCGTCATCCCGCACGACTGCTGTTCCGGCCAATGTGAAACCTGCCGGGTCCGCGTTTTGAGCGGGCAGATCGATGACATGGGCACCCGGGAAAAGGACACCGTGCTCGGATGCCTTTCCGTTCTGGAAGGCGATGCCGAGATCGCCTATGACCCGGTGCCGCTGGTGAAGACCACAAAGGGAACGGTGGAAAGCATTCGGCCTATCAAGGACGGATACCTGGAAGTTCGGGTCAAGACGGCGCGGCCCGTGCCCTGGCTGCCGGGGCAATATCTGCGCGCGACCTTTGCAGGATATCCGCCGCGCGACTACAGCCCGACGACCCCGCTCAACCTGGATGCGGAAGAGAACGTCCTTGTGTTTCACATCAAGGTCTACCCGGACAGCATCGTATCGTCGAAGCTGGGCAAGGAAATTGCCAAGGGACATGCCGTCAAGCTGCGAGGCCCGTTCGGCAATGCGTTTTTGCGGCGGCAGCAGAACCCGATCCTGCTCACCTCGACCGGCACCGGGTTCGCACCGATCTGGTCGATCGCCGTTGCTGCAAGCCTGGGCCAGACCGGCCGTGAAATCCGCATCATTGCCGGGTCGAGAACCCGGGACGGGATCTACATGCGCGACGCGGTACGCTGGCTGCAAGGCCGGGGCATTCCGATCACGCTGACGGCAGGCGATGGCGACGACGAGACGGTGCGCAAGGCGCGGCCGCATGAACTGGTCGGACAACTTACGCCCGATCACGTCGTCTATTCGGCCGGTGCGCCGTCACATGTCGACGCCATGCGGGAGATCGCGCTAGGCGCAGGGGCAACCTTCTACGCCGATCCGTTTTTTGTGGCGGAAGAAGAGAGCGGCCTGCTGGCCCTTGCTGGAAACCTTATCCGAAAGGCATCCGCACCGTTCACCTCGGCTTCCGCCGGCTGACGCCAGGGCGCTACACCTGCCTCTCCTGAAAGTGAGTGGGTGTTGCCGGACTATTGCGCGGCGGTTGTCAGAGACCGTTCGCCCGCATAGATCAGCTCTTCGGTGCTGGCGACAGGCATGGGTCTGCCCAGATAGTAGCCCTGCGCTTCCGTGCAGCCGATTTCGGTCAGCATGTCGAGAAGCTGCTTGGTCTCCACACCTTCGGCGGTGGTGGTCATGTTGAGATTGTTGGCGAGTTCGATGACCGCTTTCACGATGGAAATGGAGTCGTCCGAATAGGCCATCGAGCGGACGAAGGACTGGTCGATCTTGATCTTGTCGAACGGGAAGCGGCGCAGGTAGCTGAGCGAGGAATAGCCGGTTCCGAAATCGTCCATGGACACCTTCACGCCAAGCGACTTGGCCTGGTGCAGCGAATCCAGAACGTCTTCGGAATCGGTCAGAAGCACGCTTTCGGTCACTTCCAGTTCAAGACGGTCGGCCTTGAGACCCGTTTGCGTCAGGGCATCAATCAGCACCGGACCAAATGCATGGCCACGCAGCTGCCGGGGTGACAGGTTGACGGCGATCCTGAGGTGGTCCGGCCAATTGGATGCGATCCGGCACGCTTCCTTCAACACCCATTCGCCCAGCTGGGTGATCAGGCCGGTATCTTCGGCAAGCGGAATGAAATCGGCCGGAGAAACCATGCCCCTTGTCGGGTGGTTCCAGCGCACCAGCGCCTCGAAACCGGACACCCGGTCGTCCACGAGCGTGTATTGCGGCTGGAAATAAAGCTCCAGTTCGTCATTGGCGACCGCGGTTCTGAGATCGGTTATGAGCTCTCGCCGGTCGTTCACGGCCGTGCCCATGTCCTTTTCAAAGAAACGGTAGGTATTGCGGCCGTCTTCCTTGGCCCGGTAGAGCGCAAGGTCCGCCTGCTTGAACAGTTCGTCGCCTGCGGTGCCGTCGGCCCTCGCAATTGTGATGCCGATGCTGACGCCGATTACGAGTTCATGGTCCGTGATCTGGAACGGCTGGGAAATCTCCCAGATTACCGACTGCGCCAGTTCCTCGACATCAGCCAGCCTGCAGGGCAGACCGGTGAGGATCGCAAATTCGTCGCCGCCAAGGCGGACGACAACGTCCTTTCGGCCGATGAGGGCGCGCAGACGCTCCGCCACCTGCCGCAAGAGTTCGTCGCCAATCGGGTGCCCAAGGCTGTCGTTGACCGTTTTGAACTCGTCCAGGTCGAGGCACAGAATGGCGAACTCGCCCCCCTTGACCAGTTGCTGGTTCAACAGCATGTCCAGCTGGTCCCGGAATTCGATGCGGTTCGGCAGCTGCGTCAGAAGGTCGTGACGCGCCAGGAACGCCAGCCGGTCACGGGCTTCCTGCCGTTCGGTGATGTCTTCGGATATCGCCACCCAACCACCTTCCGCCAGCGGCTGGCGGGTGGTCAGGACGATACGGCCCGAGCGGATCTTCACCATTTCGGTGCTTTGCGAGCCACCTGAATACCTGTGATCCCCGATCCGGGAATCGTGCAGAGCCATGTCACCGGTTTCAACGGCATCAACTTTCTGCAGCGTTGCGAGCTGAGCAGCCGTCATACCCGACTTTATCCTGCCCGGCTCGACTTCGAACAATTCGGCGTAGCGCTGGTTCGAAACAATCAACCTGCCATCGACGTCGAACATGCACAGACCGTGCGACATGTTGTTGAGAGCAGCATCAAAGAGAACGTTCTGCTCGCGCAACTGGGCTTCCTGAGAGCGCAGGATGGAGTTCTTTTCGTGCACGCGTTCGCGCAAGGCGTCGCGTTCCTTGACGGATCGCTGCAAGGAAACGACCGATCTGGCGATGTCACCGACTTCGTCCAGCCGCTCGGTGCCAACCACCTTGCTTTCGAAGTCGCCCGCTGCGATGCCGGTCAATACACGTGTGATCTTGGTCAGCGGCCGGGTAATCTGCCGCGACATGAGAAAGGCGACTGCAGCAAAAGCCACCAGCGCGATCAGTCCGAACAGGAACAGCCGCCGGAGCAGCTTGGCTTCTTCTTCGGTGCCGATGCGGGTCAGTTTGTTCTGAATTTCGGTCAGCGCCGCGATAGGCGTCAGCGCACAGACAGTCATGGGAACGACCGGGACACCACATTCGATGACATGCCCACCGTCCAGGGTGATGTTCGGCGTTTCCTTCGAGCGTGTGAGATCCGAATAGTTTCCGGTGAAATTCGCCGTGGAAATGATCTGACCGTCGAAAACGATCGCCATTTCGAAGGAATTGATTTTTGCCAGATCCGCCAGGAGTGGCTCTTCCGGCCGCAGCCAACGTTGCGCGACAAGTCCGCCGATCACATAGCCGAAATCATCGAAAACCGGGACAAACGCGATCTGAGACACTTCATTGTCCCGATCGCCCGGCACGAACACACCCGTTTCGGATTTGGGCAAGACGCCGGAATAGGTCAGCTTCTCTCCCGGAAAGCTGTCTTTCAGCGACTTGGCAACCTCGTTGAAGAAGCTCAGACCCTGCATCTTGGACCCCAGTTCGACGAGGTCCGCAGAATAGGATGAGGCGCCGATCACATGGCCTTCCTCGTCCAGAACGACGATGCCATCCACATCCGCCAGTTTCGCCGCCGGGCCAAGCAGTTCCGACATGGCCACGACATTGCGTGACTCAACGGCCTTGGCGGTATCCACCCTCTCCGACAACGCATTTATCCGACGAAGCCTGTCCTGAAACAGGAACTCCATACGGGTCCCGGCAAGCTTCACGTCGGCGGACAGGGTTTCCACAAGACGCGCGCGGGAAAGCTCCAGAAGCTCGGCCTCCTGACGCTGCATGCTGTCTTCAAGCTGGAAAGCCACCAGTCCGATAAGACCGGCAAATGCACACACCGCCGTGAAAACGGCGCCGTATGTATAATGCCAGAGAAGGGACGAGTGACGGATCATGTGGACCAATTGGGTTATCTACCGACGGGTACGCCACCGTAGTTACTGATCAATGTGTGAGCCTGACCCGACTGGGCGTAGTCGATGAAGGCCTTCATCTCATCGTCCAGCGTGCCTTCCTTGTAGATCAAGGCGAGGGTTACCGAACTCGGGTACCCCGGATCAGTCGGATGGTGACCATCGATCTTGAGGACCGACAGTCCGTCTTCAAGCGGCTTCGAATAAGGACCGAAAGCAATCGCGCCTTCGACTTCGCGCGCGCTGGAAATTGCTTCCTGGGTGGTAAGGGCCGTTTTCGAGCGCGGCGAGAACTCCATATCCGCCCAGCCCGGCATCGACGATTTCAAAACCTGCAAGGTGCTGTCCGCGTCTTCGCGGCGGACGAGGCGGACACGCAGATCGGCACCGCCCAATTCGGACCAATTGACTATTTCACCGGAATACAGCTTGACCAGTTCTTCGCTGGTCAAAGCATCGATACCGGTAGACGGGTGCGTGAAGATTGCGCTGGGTATTTTTGCAATCGGCAGATAAACGAGGCCGAATTCCACCTCACTGTCCTTCAGGGGACGCGCGACCCGGCCCAGGCGCTCCGTGCCGGAGCTGACGGCGGCTATACCGCCACCCGAGCCAATGCTTGGTGGAATTTCAAGATTGATATCGGAACGATTTTCGACAAAGCCCGCACCAATTTCCTGAAGCATTTCAAGGCCGTCACCGGTACCCACGACTTTCAGCGGGCCCTGTGCCGACGACACGTCAGTGTGTAAGAAAAAAGTGCAAAGGGACAATGCCAAGGCAAAAGCCAAACTACGCATTTTTATCACCCAAAAATTGACGGTACTATCTAGAGTGACATATTCAAGTTAACTAAACGCTAAACCACCGCGATAAATTACAATAAATATGTAGTCTAATTTAATCTTTGAAATAAAAATAAAATAACGCCGAAATTAAACTGAAATCAGTTTCGGGCAATATTTGCCTAGTAGGAACAATTTACCGACTTAGCAAATTCGTTCACCCAATAAATTGACAGGTACACATGACCTGACTGCGAGCAAGAAAGATGTATTCGATTCAACCTTAGATTTTCTTTTCACACCGACGTTAAGTTGCATGATTTATGCTGCAGGCTAGATTCACTGCTGATCGACGCCTACATCGAATTCGCGCAGCCTGTAAAATTACAACCGCATGCCTGCTTGAACCTTGCGGGCTCGATTTTCGACCCCACAAGCGGTGGGCAACAGGGCTGCCATTCAACAAACCGGCGGCACGGCGCTGGCCCTCACTACCAGCTCTACATCAACCATTACCGGTTCCATCACGACGTCTGGCTTGGTGTGCGCAACGTCAATACAATCCAGCAGGAGGGAAACAGCCCTGGCACCAAGCGCGCGCCGATCCTGCCGAATGGTTGTAAGTGCCGGGACATAAAACTCCGACAGCTCGATATCATCGAACCCGACGACGGAAATATCCTCCGGAACGCGGACACCGTTTGCGGTCAGCGTCGAGATCAGCCCGAAGGCAACCTGGTCAGACGCACAAAAAACCGCCGTTGGCCGATCATTCATCGCCAGGATCCTCTCACCGGCCATCCGGCCGGATTCCAGCGAAAAGTCGCCCCGGATGATCCATTCCTCACGGGCAGGCAGCTCCAGCCTTGCACGTTCGGCCAGCATGCCTTCGCGCCGGGCATGCGTCAGAACATTTTCCTGCGGACCTGTGACATGGGCAATCTTGCGATGGCCAAGGTCATACAGGTGCCGGACGGCCAGTTGCGCCCCGCGAACGTTGTCGCTGCGCACGGAAGGCAACGCCACGTCGTGCGCCCATTCACACGCAAAGACGATCTTGCCGGAGACGCCGTTGTCTTCGAACAGCTGCAATTCCTGGTGGGAGATCGCTCCGTCCAGACAGATCATGCCGTCGATCTGGGCGTCCAGAAAGTAGTCGACCACGTGTTTGCCACTCGTGGCATGGTCCTTGGTATCGGCGATCAGGACGGAATAGTCACGGTTGCCGAAGGATGCACTTATCCCGGCCAGGATCTGGGAAAAGAACGGATTGCCGAGGTTTGGCACCAGAACCAGGATGGCTCCTGCCTGCTGGGTACGCAGGTTACGCGCTGCCCGGTTGACCCGGTAACCGGTGGACCGGATCGCCGCGAAGACGATGTCGCGGGTTGCCTCTGTCAAAAGTTCAGGATTGCTCAGCGCCCGGCTGACTGTTGCGGTCGATACGCCCGCCTCTTTGGCAACATCTTGAATTCGTGCTATTTTCTGGGCCAAGGCCTTCTCCGGTATTTCTCTTTTTTGAGCCTGGGCGCCTGCCGCCATGACGGCGGGTTCGTCCTCGAAACTGTCTGATCCGACATTCCGGGTTGACACAAGACCGTTTCCCGAGAATGATGAATGTAATCGATTACATATAGCATACAATAAAATGTAATCGATTACAAAATGCGGTGGAGGCCGCATGGTGAGGACAATCGGACAGTTCACGTTCGATGGGAGGAAATGATGAAAGCACTACGTGCAGTTTTTGCAGCAACGACCGCCCTTTGTGCAGCAACGGCCGCGAATGCGACCGACCTGGAAGTTACCCACTGGTGGACTTCAGGCGGCGAAGCGGCTGCGGTTGCCGAATTCGCAAAGGCATTTGACGCGACCGGCAACAAGTGGGTTGACGGTGCGATTGCCGGTTCCGGCGGCACAGCCCGCCCGATCATGATCAGCCGTATCACCGGCGGCGATCCGATGGGCGCAACACAGTTCAACCATGGCCGCCAGGCAGAGGAACTGGTGGAAGCCGGCCTGATGCGCGACCTCACGGACATTGCAGAGGAAGGTAACTGGAAAGAAGTCATCCATCCCTCCAGCCTGCTCGACAGCTGCACGCTGGATGGCCGCATCTATTGCGTTCCGGTCAACATTCATTCGCAGCAGTGGCTCTGGCTGAACAACAAGGTGTTCGAGGACAACGGCCTGGCGGTTCCGACCAACTGGGACGAATACGCTGCCGCAGCACCCAAGCTTCAGGAGGCAGGCATCGTGCCGCTGGCCATGGGGCAGCAGCCCTGGCAGACGACACTGGCGTTCCAGGTGCTTCTCACCGCGCTCGCCGGACCTGAGGCCTATACGAAGATCTTCGGCGAGAAGGATGCAGAGCTTGCCGGCAGTGAGGAAATGGCAAAGGTCTTCCAGGCCGCCGCGACTGCTCGCGACATGTCCAAGGACTCCAACGTCCAAGGCTGGAACGATGCCACCACCATGGTCATCACCGGCAAGGCCGCAGGCCAGATCATGGGTGACTGGGCGCAGGGTGAGTTCCAGGTCGCCAACCAGGTTGCCGGCGAGGACTACACCTGCCTGCCCGGCCTTGGCGTCAACGAGGTCATCATGACCGGTGGCGACGCGTTCTACTTCCCGAAAGTGGACGACCCGGCCATCACCGAAGCCCAGGGCGAACTGGCAAAGGTCATGCTTTCCCCGGAAGCCCAGGTTGCCTTCAACCTGAAGAAAGGCTCGCTGCCAGTGCGTGGCGACGTCGATCTTGCGGCTGCAAACGACTGCATGAAGAAGGGCCTCGACATCCTGGCCAAAGGCAATGTCATCCAGTCTCCGGACCAGCTGATGTCCGCCGACAGCCTGACCCAGGTGAACGACCTCTTCGTCGAGTTCTTCAACAACCCGTCCATGACCGCTGAAGACGCACAGTCGATGTTCGCGTCGATCGTCGGCAACGCCGACTAACAGCGGAAAAAGGCCCGCCGCCCGCGCCGCACGGTCCCAACTTTACCGGGACAGCGGCCAGGCGGCGTCCTCCAGCCCTGCGCGCTCCGGCGCGCAGGGAGCGCCCGACATCACCCTGGACGTCTCGACAAGGAAGTTTTCGGCATGGCCGCAGCTACGCGCCCCGCGAGGTGGCATCGGAACATCAGCGCCAAGGTGGCCGCGGTTCCGATGATCATCACCGCCGTGGTGGTCTTCATCGGCGGAACCGCCTGGACGGTTCTTTATTCCTTCACCAACTCCAAGCTCCTGCCGCGTGAGAAATTCGTCGGTCTTGCCCAGTACGACCGGCTGTGGAGCAGCAGCAAGTGGCTGATCTCCATTGAAAACCTGGCCATCTACGGAGCATTCTCGCTGATTTTCTCGCTGCTGATCGGCTTCATGCTGGCGGCCCTGCTCGACCAGAAGATCCGGTTCGAGGACACGTTCAGAACAATCCTGCTCTATCCCTTCGCGCTCAGCTTCATCGTCACGGGTCTTGCCTGGCAGTGGATTCTCAATCCCGACTTCGGCATCCAGCACGTGGTGCGCAGCCTCGGCTGGGAGAGTTTCAATTTCGACCCGCTCTACAATCCCGAGATCGTCATCTATGGCATCCTCATCGCCGGCCTTTGGCAGGGAACCGGGCTGATCATGTGCCTGATGCTGGCGGGTCTTCGGGGGATTGACGAGGACATCTGGAAGGCCGCCAAGATCGACGGCATCCCGATGTGGAAGACCTATATCTTCATCGTCATTCCGATGATGCGCGGCATCTTCATCACCGCAATCGTGCTGATCGCCTCCGGCATCATCAAGGTCTACGACCTGGTCGTCGCCCAGACCGGCGGGGGGCCCGGCATCTCCTCCGAAGTTCCGGCCAAATACGTCTATGACGCCATGTTCCTGTCGCAGAACCTCGGCCAGGGCTTTGCCGCTTCCACCATGATGCTGCTGACGGTCGTCATCATCGTTGTGCCCTGGGCCTATCTCGAGTTCGGAGGCAAGCGCAAATGACCAAGACGCCCCACCTCCTCAAAGGATCGATGAAATACGATGCCGGCCCGGCCGAAGCCGGCCCCGACCGGGCACTCCGCCACGGCGACGGCACGCCATCCGGCAGCCGGATGGTCGAAGGCCCCGCCGGCCGCAAGCCGCGCAAGGCGCTGTCCCGCAGGAACATCCTGATCTACGGCACGCTGATCGTCGTCTGCCTCTATTACCTGCTGCCGCTCTACGTGATGATCGTCACCTCGCTGAAAGGCATGCCGGAGATCCGGCTTGGCAACATCTTCTCACCTCCCGTGGAGATCACCTTCCAGCCCTGGGTGAAGGCCTGGGCGGAAGCCTGCACCGGCCTCAACTGCGATGGCCTGTCACGCGGCTTCTTCAATTCGGTCAAGATCCTGATCCCGTCCGTAATCCTGTCGATCGCGATTGCCTCGGTAAACGGATATGCGCTTGCCAACTGGCGCTTCAAGGGCTCGGAAACCTTCTTCACGATCCTGATCGTCGGGGCCTTCATTCCCTACCAGGTGATGATCTATCCGATCGTGATCATGCTGCGGGAAATCGGCCTTTACGGCAGCCTGACCGGGCTGGTGATCGTGCACACAATCTTCGGCATGCCGATCCTGACGCTGCTGTTCCGCAACTATTTCGCCTCCGTGCCGCAGGAACTGTTCAAGGCGGCGCGCGTGGACGGGGCCGGATTCTGGGCGATCTACTTCCAGATCATGGTGCCGATGAGCCTGCCGATCTTCGTTGTCGCCATGATCCTGCAGGTGACCGGTATCTGGAACGATTTCCTGTTCGGCGTGATCTACACCAAGCCGGACCTTTATCCGATGACGGTGCAGCTCAACAACATCGTCAATTCCACGCAAGGGGTGAAGGAATACAACGTCAACATGGCCGCGACCATTCTGACCGGCCTCGTTCCCCTCACCATCTACTTCATCTCCGGAAAACTCTTCGTGCGCGGCATCGCCGCCGGTGCGGTGAAAGGCTAACGAGACGACCCATGGAACCAAGTATCTCCATCAATAACCTTTCCCTGAGTTTCGGAAGCCTGGACGTTCTGAAGGATCTCAACCTCGATGTCGGCCAGGGTGAATTTCTCGTGCTGCTCGGCTCTTCGGGCTGCGGAAAATCAACCCTTTTGAACTGCATTGCCGGGCTGCTGGACGTGACCGGCGGGCAGATCTTCATCGGCGGGCGCAACGTGACCTGGGAGGAGCCTTCCCAGCGCGGCATCGGCATGGTGTTCCAGTCCTATGCGCTCTACCCGCAGATGACCGTTGCCGGGAACCTGAGCTTCGGCCTGAAGAACGCGGGCCTGCCCAAGGCGGAAATCCAGGAGCGGGTGAACCGGGCCGCAAAAGTTTTGCAGATCGAACCGTTGCTCAACCGCAAGCCGGCCGCCCTTTCCGGTGGCCAGCGCCAGCGTGCCGCCATCGGCCGGGCTCTGGTGCGCGATGCCGACGTTTTCCTGTTCGACGAACCGCTGTCGAACCTGGACGCCAAGCTGCGGGCGGACCTGCGGGTCGAGATCAAGCAGCTGCACCAGAAGCTGTCCAACACCATGATCTACGTCACCCACGACCAGATCGAGGCCATGACGCTGGCCGACCGGATTGCCATCATGCGTGGTGGCCAGATCCTGCAGCTGGCCTCGCCCAACGAGATCTACAACCGGCCGGCCAACAAGTATGTGGCCGAGTTCATCGGTTCGCCGACCATGAATTTCTTTGAAGGAGAGCTGGAAGAAGCCGGCGGAAACTACCGGTTCGCGTCAGGCGGAAAGACCTTCTCGCTTGACGGTTACACATTCCAGAACGGCCCACCTGCCGCAGGCGCTGCCTGGTTCGGCATCCGTCCGGAACACATGGTCAGCGGCGCGGAAGCAGACACCGCGCTCGTTCGGTTGGACGGGCAGGTGGAACTGGTGGAACCGCTCGGTTCGGATACGCTCGTCCGCTTTACCACCGGCGACCAGACGCTGTGGGTGCGCATGGACGGTCAGGCGAACATCCGGCACGGCGACGCAATCACGGTCGGGTTCGATCCCGCCCGCGCCAATCTTTTCGACAAAACCTCGGAATCCCGGCTCTAGGCCGGTCCTTAACCACTTCAGGACAATCAAGATGGATATTTCTTTCCAGCTCTATTCAGCCCGCGAATTCACCCCATGGGACGGCGTTCTCAAGCGGCTTGCGGATCTCGGCTATACCCAGGTCGAGGGGTTCCGTGGAAACTACGAGAACCTGGCGGCCTTTCGCGACATGCTCGACGCCCAGGGTCTCAAGATGCCGTCGGGACATTTCTTTCCGATGGAGCAGTTCGAAGACGACCTCGCCAAGGTGATCAGCACTGCCCAGACCCTTGGCATGGAGCGGATCTTCGTTCCCGCCGTGCCGCCCGAGCAACGCATTCCGGATGCGGCCATGTGGCAGTCCATCGCCGAGCGGCTGGAAGCCATCGGTCAAAAGATCCGCGATGCCGGCCTGCGGTTCGGTTGGCATAACCACGATTTCGAATTCAATGCCTGCGCCGATGGCCGCCTGCCGATGGACATCCTGATGGAGGCCGCCCCTTCCATCGAATGGGAAGCCGATATTGCCTGGATCGTGCGCGGCAATCAGGACCCGCTCGACTGGATCGAGAAATACGCCAGCCGCATCACCACGGCCCACGTGAAGGACATCGCGCCAGAGGGCGAATGTGCCGACGAGGACGGCTGGGCCGACGTCGGCCAGGGCACCATGGACTGGAAGGGCATCATGTCGGCGCTTCGCGGCGTCGGGGTCGATCTCTTCGTCATGGAACACGACAAGCCTTCCGACTTCGACCGTTTCGCCACCCGCTCCGTTGCGGCCTTCCGCACCTACTGAGGTAACCCCATGAGCAAGACACTTGGCATCGGCATCCTCGGATGCGGAAACATTTCGGCCGCCTACATGCGCCTCTCTCCGCTCTTCAAGGGCATCGAGGTGCGCGCCTGCGCCGACATCAATGAAGCTGCCGCAAAAGCACGTGCCGAGGAATTCGGCCTGAGAGCCGAAACCGTTGACGGCCTGCTGGCGGCAAGCGATATCGACATCATCGTCAACCTGACGGTTCCGGCCGTTCACTACGAAGTCTCCAGACGCGTTCTGGAAGCCGGCAAGCATGTCTATTCGGAAAAGCCGTTCGTGCTCAGCCTGGAAGAGGGCGAATCCCTTGCCGCGATTGCGAAGGAAAAAGGCCTCAGGGTCGGGTCGGCCCCCGACACCTTCCTGGGCGGAGCACACCAGCTTGCCCGGCACCTGATCGATAGTGACGCCATTGGCAAGGTGACGTCAGGCACCTGTTTCGTACAGAGCCCGGGCATGGAAATGTGGCACCCAAACCCGGACTTCTTTTTCCAGGCGGGTGGTGGCCCGATCCTCGATCTCGGGCCTTACTACGTTTCCAACCTGGTGCAGCTACTTGGACCGGTGAAGCGGGTTTGCGCTATGAGTTCCGCCGGATCTGAATATCGCACCATCACCTCCGAGCCGCGCAACGGTGAAAAGATCAAGGTGGAAACACCGACGACGATCCACGCGGTGATGCAGTTCCAGTCCGGCGCCCAGATCACCTATTGCGCCAGCTGGGACGTGTGGCAGCACGGCCATTCCAACATGGAGCTTTACGGCCGTTCCGGCACGCTGCATGTGCCGGATCCAAATTTCTTCGGTGGTGAAGTGCGCATGACGGACAAGGGCAGTTTCGTGACCCTGTCGGAAGCCTGGAACCATCCGTTCTCCAAATCAAACGACCGTGGCCACGCCAATTACCGAACGGCAGGCCTGGCCGATATGGCCCTCGCCATCCTGGAAAATCGGCCGCACCGTTGCTCTTTGGAATTTGCTCTGCATGTTGTCGATGTGATGACGTCGATTCTCGCTTCTGGCGAGAGTGGGACTTTCATTGACATCAAAACCACCTGCGAGCGCCCGGAAGCCCTGGACCCGCAGGCGGCAAAAGGCCTTTTAGTATAACGGGATAGCCTATGACCTGGACAGCAGCGGAAACGCGCTACGACACCATGGAATACCGCCGATGCGGGAAATCCGGCCTGAAACTGCCGGTGATCTCACTCGGCCTTTGGCACAATTTCGGCGACGACACGCCGCTCGACAAGAAACGGGAGATTGCCCGGACCGCCTTCGATCTCGGCATCACCCATTTCGATCTTGCCAACAATTACGGCCCCAAGCCGGGTTCGGCGGAAACCGCCTTCGGTGAACTGCTGCGGACGGATTTTGCGCCTTACCGGGACGAGATGATCATTTCGTCCAAAGCCGGTTATGAGATGTGGCCCGGGCCTTATGGTGAGTGGGGCAGCCGCAAATACCTGATCGCGTCCTGCGACCAGTCCTTAAAGCGGATGGGCCTCGACTATGTCGATATCTTCTATTCGCACCGCTTCGACCCGGACACACCGCTGGAAGAGACCATGATGGCCCTCGACCACATCGTGCGGTCCGGACGGGCGCTTTATGTCGGAATCTCGTCCTATAATTCCAAACGGACACGGGAAGCCGCCGCCATCTTGAAGGAGCTGGGCACACCGTGCCTGATCCATCAGCCGAGCTATTCCATGATCAACCGCTGGGTCGAGGAAGACGGTCTTCTGGACACGCTCGACGACCTCGGCATCGGTTCCATTGCCTTCTCGCCGCTGGCCCAGGGCATGCTGACCAGCAAATATCTGAAGGGCATTCCGGAAGACAGCCGGGCGAACCAGGGCAAATCGCTGAAGACCCAGTTCCTGAGCGAAGACAACCTCGCCACCATCCGGGCTCTCAACGACATTGCCGAAAAGCGCGGCCAGACGCTGGCGCAGATGGCCCTTGCCTGGGTACTGCGCAAAGGACGGGTCACAACGGCCCTGATCGGTGCGAGCCGGGGCAGCCAGGTAAAGGACTGCGTCGGAGCTGTCGCCAATCTCCAGTTTTCCGACGAGGAGCTGAAGCTGATCGAGGAAACCACCCGCGAGGCGGATATCAACCTGTGGGCGGCCTCGGCTGAACGGAAAGGACCCAGCCGGAAATGATCCGAAATCCCATCCTGCCGGGGTTCAACCCGGATCCCTCGATCTGCCGTGCGGGCGATGACTATTTCATCGCCACCTCGACCTTCGAATGGTATCCGGGCGTCCAGATTCACCGGTCGAAAGACCTGGTCAACTGGGATCTGGCCTGCCGGCCCCTCAGCCGGGCAAGCCAGCTCGACATGCGCGGCAATCCGGACAGCGGCGGCATCTGGGCACCGTGTCTTTCCTACGCGGACGGACGGTTCTGGCTGGTCTATACGGACGTCAAACGGCTGGATGGGAATTTCAAGGACGCACATAACTACATCGTCACGGCCCCTTCCATCGAGGGGCCGTGGAGCGACCCGATCTACGTCAGCTCACACGGGTTCGATCCGTCGCTGTTTCATGACGACGATGGCCGCAAATGGTTCCTGGTCCTGCAATGGAACCACATTTCAAATTCCGTCGGCGGGCATCCGCGCCATCCGGCCTTCGACGGCATCCTGCTGCAGGAATGGTCGGAAACGGAAGGCCTGAAAGGCGAGATCCGCAAGATCTTTTCCGGAAGCCCGCACGGTCTGACGGAAGGTCCACATCTTCACAAGCGCGGCGGCTGGTACTACCTGACGGTCGCCGAAGGCGGCACCGGCTACGGGCACGCCGTTACCATGGCCCGGTCACGGTCCATCGACGGGCCGTACGAGCTTCACCCGCAAACCCACCTCATCACCGCCAAAGACGATCCGGACGCGCCGCTGCAACGGGCAGGCCATGGCCAGATTGTCGAAACGCCGGATGGCGACGTCTACCACACCCATCTGTGTTCCCGGCCCCTGCCCGGACGGTTCTCGCCTCTGGGACGGGAGACCGCGATCCAGAAATGCGTCTGGCGGGAGGACGGCTGGCTTTACCTGGAAGACAGCGGCATGGTTCCGAAGGTTGAGGTGCCGGGTCTGACGGCGACAGAAACTCGCCCCGCTCAACGCGTGGAGCGCGTTTTCACTGGGGAAATTCTACCGCCAGAGTTCCAGTGGCTGCGCACGCCTTATCCGGAGCGGCTGTTCACGCTGACGGGAACGGCCCTGCGCCTCATCGGGCGGGAAAGCATCGGCAGCTGGTACGAGCAGTCGCTGGTTGCCCGGCGCCAGGAGCACCTCGGCTACCGGGTAGAAACCACGCTCACCGATTTTGCGCCAACGACCTACCAGCAGGCGGCCGGACTGACGACCTATTACAACCGGCACAAGTTCCATTTTCTGGCCGTGAGCTGGACAGAACAGCTCGGCCGTTGCCTGACGCTGCTTTCCTGCCCCGGCGACTGGCCGGATGGACGCATGTCGTTTCCGGCAGACCCTGTCGCGCTTGGCGCCGGACCGGTCGAGCTTGCCGTTGAGGTTGATGGTGCCCGCCAGCAATTCTTCTGGCGCCAGCAAGGCCGCGACTGGACGCCCTTCGGACCGGATCTCGATGCCAGCGTGATCTCGGATGAAGGCGGGCGCGGTGAGCACGGCTCCTTTACCGGTGCCTTTGTCGGTATGCTGGCCTTCGACACAACCGGGCAAGGCAAGACCGCCGATTTCAGCAGGTTTTCATACGCACCGGAAGGCACGTGAGCTCACACTCTAAGGAGATATTCATGGCTGGACTGATCAAGGGGCCCGCAATTTTCCTGGCCCAGTTTGCCGGAGACGACGCTCCGTTCAATTCACTTCCCGCAATCGCCAAATGGGCTGCGGATCTCGGCTACATGGGCATTCAGATCCCGACCTTCGACAGCCGCCTTTTCGATCTCGACAAGGCCGCCGAAAGCGAAACCTATTGCGACGAGGTCAAAGGCATCTGCGCGGACGCCGGCGTCGAGATTACCGAGCTTTCGACCCATCTGCAGGGCCAACTCGTGGCGGTTCACCCGGCCTATGACCTGGCCTTTGACGGCTTTGCACCATCCGAAGTGCACGGCAATCCGAAAGCGCGGCAGGCCTGGGCGGTCGACCAGATGAAAAAAGCGGCGATCGCCAGCAAGCGGCTCGGCCTCACTGCTTCCGTCAGCTTCACCGGTTCACTGGCGTTCCCCTATCTCTACCCCTGGCCGCAACGCCCTGCGGGGCTGATCGAGGAAGCGTTCAAGGAACTGGCGGCACGCTGGAAACCGATACTCGATGTCTATGACGAAAACGGTGTCGATGTCGGCTATGAAATCCATCCAGGCGAGGACGTCTTCGACGGCGCCACCTTCGAGATGTTTCTGGAGGCGCTCGGAGGCCACACGCGCTGCCAGATCAACTACGATCCGTCGCACTTTCTGCTGCAGCAGCTCGACTATCTGGCGTTCATCGACATCTACCACGAGCGCATCTGCGCCTATCACGTGAAGGTGCCGAGTTCAATCCGGACGGCCGCCAGGGCGTCTATTCCGGCTATCAGGGCTGGGTCAACCGCGCGGGCCGGTTCCGGTCCCTGGGGGATGGCCAGGTGGATTTTTCCGGCATCTTCTCCAAGCTCGCCCAACATGGCTATGACAGCTGGGCCGTTCTGGAATGGGAATGCTGCCTGAAGTCACCCGAACAGGGCGCCGCGGAAGGCGCGCCCTTCATTGAGCACCACATCATCGAAGTCACCGACAAGGCCTTCGACGACTTTGCCGGCGGCGAGACCGACCAGGAGCAGATCCGCAAGATGCTGGGCCTGAGTTAGGGGCGGACCAACCGCGCATCCCGTTCCGGCAACCTAACCGGTCCCGATTGACGCAGCTTTGCCGCTATCCCGGTTGTCACCCCGGGCGACCGAAGGGTGACCCGGAGCCTGCTCATGTCCAGAGATATGGTTGTGAGCGAAGGCTTTTGTAGAGATCCGACCACTTCGGCAAGCGGCCCAGAGAGTGGGCCCTGGATCTGCGCTGCACTTGTCCGGGGTGACAATCTTCAATGCGGCACCTCTTCCTCCCCTCATCCTGAGGAAGCGCTTCAGCGCTGTCTCGAAGGATGGGCCGCCTGTTCGGGATTTGCCGCCCATGCTTCGAGACGGACCTGACGGTCCTCCTCAGCATGAGGGCTTCCATAGAGGCTTGCTCTCACAGCAGCAGGTGCGAAACCGAGGGGGCGTAGAGCGCATCGACGGCGGCGGCCGTCGCACCGAGGGCGACCGCAGTTGCACCGGACGTACCGATGCGGATCCTGTCTTCTTCAAGCGAACCGTCGAGACGGCGGGGAAGCGGAGAGGCACTGTCGAGCAGCGCCTGGAGGAAGTCCGGACAAATGATGCCACCCAGGATCAGCGCTTCCGGGTCGAGCATCATCTCGATCATGTTGATCATCTGGCGCATGAGCGGCGCGACATCGGCTATCCAGCCGAGGACTGCCGGATCTCCTTCGGCGAACAAGGCTTCGATCCGCGCGACCGACCCCGGCTCGGTCGGCTCCAGGTCAAGCCTTTCGCACAGCGCGTTGAGAGACAGATACCGTTCCAGGCAGCCGGTGTTGCCGCAGGAACAGGCCGGGCCTGTCGGGTCGATCACAACGTGCCCGATTTCACCGGCGTTTTTCGTCGCACCCGGATAGAGCGCCCCGTTCAGGACAAAGCCGGCGCCAAGCCCCATGCCGAACTGGATGAAGGCAAAGCTGTTGAAGCTGCGGCCGATCCCGTAAACATGCTCGCCCAGCGCGGCGGCCGACGCGTCGTTCTGAAGGACCACCGGCAAGCCGATCGCCGACTGAAGCTGCGCGAGATTTTCCGGCGAGCCGAAATCCGAAAATGTGGTGGCATCGGTGCCGCTGGAGGTCTGCGATCCGGTTTCGAAAGGGCCGGGAGCGGCAAGACCGACGCCGAACAGACACTTGGCCATACCGGGATGCGCAGCACGGAACTCTTCTGCCATCGACAGGATCCGGCTGTTGGCGGCCTCGGGCGTGGCAGCGGCCATGGGAGCGGCCGATTGCCAGACGATGCTGCCCAGAAGATCGCAGGCAATCGCCGTCACTGACAGACGATCGACATGAAACCCGAGACTGTAGGCATGATCGGGCTTGAGCTGCACCGTCATGCCCGGATGGCCGCGCCCCCTGGCCTTCTGGGCATGCATCTCGACAATGCCGCGGCTTTCCAGCTCGCCGACGATGTTCTGCACCGTCTGGCGGGAAAGCGACGTGATTTCAGATATTTCCGTGCGACCGATCGGACCGCGCGTGCGGATGACTTCCAGCACAACGCGGTGATTATGCGTCTTGGCGCGGGTCAGGTTTGTGCCGCTGGTCCGGAAGGATGCGGGGATCGGAGCACTGTCGTTCATGGCGCCAATAGACCAGAAATTATTTTTTCTATCAATTTGACAAAATAAAAAAACCGAACATAGGATGCTTTGCCTACACAAAAACCGGAGGGCGAGATGAACACGTTTGGAAAGATGATTTTGGGGTCCGCCTTCGCGACCCTGGCGATGACCACGACGGCATTGGCCGACACCACACTGAATGCACTTTTCATGAGCCAGGCGGCTTACAGCGAAGACGACATCAAGTCGATGACCGCCAAGTTCGAGGAAGCAAATCCCGGCGTCACGGTTGCACTCGAATTCGTTCCCTATGAAGCCCTGCACGACAAGATCATTGCAGCAGCAGGTGCGGGCGATGACGGCTATGACGTTGTCCTGTTCGACGTGATCTGGCCGGCCGAATTCGCAACGCGTGGCTTCCTGCAGGATGTCACCGACCGCATTCCGGCCGACTATACCGACAAGGTTTTCGATGGTGCCTGGACGACGGTCGAATATGACGGCAAGCGCTATGGCATGCCCTGGATCCTCGATACGAAATACCTCTTCTACAATGCCGACATGCTGGCAGAGGCTGGCATTTCCGCCCCGCCCAAGACCTGGGCCGCACTGGCGGAACAGGCCAAGCAGATCAAGGACAAGGGCATTGTCGAATATCCGCTGGTCTGGAGCTGGTCCCAGTCCGAGGCGATGATCTGCGACTTCACCACCCTGACGGCGGCCAATGACGGCGCGTTCTTCGATGAAGGCCAGCCGGCCTTTACCGCAGGCGGTGCCAAGGATGCCGTTTCCTTCATGAAGGCAACGCTGGACGAAGGCCTGAGCAACCCGTCTTCACGCGAATATTTCGAAGAAGACGTCCGCCGGGTGTTCTCCAACGGCGAAGCGGCGTTTGCCCTCAACTGGACCTACATGAATGCCCTGGCCAACGACCCGAAGGAAAGCAAGGTCGCCGGCAAGGTGAAGGTAGCTCCGGCACCAGGCGTCGAAGGCAAGTCAACCGCCTCCAGCGTCAACGGTTCCATGGGTCTCGGCATTCCGGCCAACAGCCCGCATGCGGATGAAGCCTGGGCCTATATCTCCTTCCTGACCCAGAAGGACGTTCAGGACAACTATGCCAAGCTCAGCCTGCCGATCTGGAAGGCGTCCTATTCCGAACCGAAGGTGATCGAAGGCCAGGAAGACCTGATCGCGGCGGCAAAAGAATCCATCGCTGTCATGTATCCGCGTCCGCTGGTGCCGTCCTACACCGAAGTCTCCGACATTCTCCAGAAGAACATCCATCAGGTCCTGCTCGGCCAGGCAAGTGTGGATGACGCGCTGGAAGCTGCCGCAGACCGCGTCAAGCGCATCCGCTAAGTTTGCGACTGACGGGAGACTGACCATGCTTGGCCGACGCCAGAAACGTGAAAAATGGATCCTTCTGGCGCCGGCCCTGGCTTTGCTTGCGCTGGTCACGCTGATACCGCTTGCCAACACACTGTGGCTGAGCTTCACCGACACGCGCATTTCCGCTCTTCCCGAGCCGGTGCATTTCATCGGCCTGGAAAACTACGTCTACGCGCTTACCGACCCGGATTTTCAGGACGCCCTCTTCAGGACGCTTTACTTCACCATCGTCTCGGTGGGCCTGGAAGGCATTCTCGGTGTCGCGGTTGCCGTGCTGCTCAACCAGGAATTCCGGGGCCGGACGCTGCTTCGGGCTCTGATCATCCTGCCCTGGGCGGTGCCGACCATCGTCAACGCCGTTGCCTGGCGCTTGATCTATCACCCTGATTATGGCGCGCTGAACTCCCTGCTGTTCCAGCTGGGCCTCATTTCCGATTACCGCAGCTGGATCGGCGATCCGGCGACCGCCATGAACATGGTCATCCTGGCAGATGTCTGGAAGAACTTTCCGCTGGTTGCCTATGTGGCACTGGCCGCCCTGCAGACAGTGCCCGGTGACCTCAACAAGGCGGCAGCCATCGAAGGCGCCGGGCCCTGGAAACGGTTCCGCTCGATCACCCTGCCCTGGATCGCCGGTCCATTGATGGTCGTCATGGTGCTGCGAACCATCGAAGCCTTCCGCGTCTTCGACATCATCTACGTCATGACCGGCGGAGGCCCCGCGGACAGCACCAAGACCGCGAGCTTTTACGTCTACCAGGAATATTTCAACTACCTCAGAAGCGGCAGCGGGGCCTCCTATGCAGTGCTGGTCGCCGGGATCAGCGCCGTTCTGATCGTGTTCTATTATTCCGCGACCAAGCGGCAGACGGCGGGAGGCGCGGCATGAAACGCTCGCTCGTTCAATCCATCCTGCTTTATGGCTGCGCCCTGTTGCTGGCAGCCTTCACAACAGGCCCGCTGCTCTGGCTTGCCGTCATGAGCATCAGCGCGCCGACCGACCTGACAGAGGTGCCGCTGCGCTGGATCCCCTCCGAACTTGACTTCAGCCGCTACACGAGCCTGCTCAGCCTTGAAGGCGGCAACGGCGAGCGGTTTTTGAGCGCACTCCGGAATTCCCTCCTGACAGCCGGTGGGTCAACCGTCATCGCGCTTCTGCTCGCCATTCCGGCTGCCTATGCCTTTTCCAGAAGACAGGCGTCGATAGTCCTGTTGTTCGCCTTTCTCGCAACGATCATGATGCCGCCGATCACCTATGTGCTGCCGCTCTATTCGACCTTCAGCAGCTTCGGCATGCTGAACCACACGGTGACGCTGATTATTGTCTATACGGCCATGCTGCTGCCTTTCGCCATCTGGCTGATGAAGGCCAATATCGACGTGCTGCCGGTGGAAGTGGAGCAGGCTGCCTTCATGGAAGGTGCCGGAACCGCCTACACCATCCGGCAGGTGGTGCTGCCGCTGGCCCTTCCGGCCATTGCCGCCACCGCCATGCTGTCCTTCCTGGTGGCGTGGGACGAGTTCTTCTACGCCCTGATCTTCACCAACGATCTCAGCGCGAAGACCCTGCCTGTGGCGATCGCGGATTTCTCCGCCGGACGCGTTACCGACTACGGCGTCATCGCCTCGGTTGGCGTTCTGGCGACATTGCCGCCAGCCATCCTCGCCATCGCCTTCCAGAAATTCATCGTCTCCGGACTGGTCGCCGGATCCGTCAAGGGCTGACCTCAGCAGGAGACCGACAAGGAATGAACGCCGCAATGCCGCAAGACCCCATCCTCGAAATCAGCCGCCTGCAGAAGAGATACGGGGACGTGAATGTCCTCAAGGACATCGATATCTCCATGGCGCCCGGTGAGTTTCTTGTCCTGGTCGGACCGTCCGGTTGCGGCAAGTCGACCCTGCTGAGCTGCATTTCCGGACTGACCGACATTTCCTCCGGCACCATCTGCATTGCCGGCAAGGACCGCACCAACGACGAACCGGCCGACCGGGATATCGCCATGGTGTTCCAGTCCTATGCCCTGTTCCCCAACATGAGCGTGGAACGCAACATCGGCTTCGGCCTTGAAGTCCGAAAGGTCGAAGAGACAGAGAAGAAACGGAAGGTGGCCGAGGTCGCGGATCTTCTGAAGATCGAACACCTGCTGCACCGCCGCCCGGCGGAACTTTCCGGCGGACAGCGCCAGCGTGTTGCCATGGGCCGGGCCCTTGTGCGCGAACCGAAACTGTTCCTGTTCGACGAACCGCTGTCCAATCTCGATGCCAAGCTGCGCGTGACCATGCGCACGGAAATCAAGCGCATCCATCAGACAACAGGCGCGTCCATCGTCTACGTCACCCATGACCAGATCGAAGCCATGACGCTGGCCAGCCGGATCGTTGTGATGAAAGACGGCGAGGTCCAACAGATCGGCACGCCGCAGGAGATCTACAACAAGCCGGTGAATGCCTTTGTCGCGGACTTCATGGGCGCACCGTCCATGAACCTGATGACCGGCACCGCAACACGCGAGGGCGACCATCTCCGGCTGCAGATCCCGACGCCGGAAGGACCGCCGCTGGAATTGTTCGACTATGGTCCGGGGCCGGAAACGCTGTCCGCCGGCGGTACGGCAGAGCTCACCATCGGCCTTCGCCCGGAGGCGATGACGGATCTTGGCTTGCGGTCCGGTGGCATCGACGGCCGCAGCCTGCAAAGCGCCGATTGCCTTCTGGACGTGGTCGAACCGGCCGGCGCCGACACCTATGCGGTCATTCAACTTGGCGGAACGGAAGCCGTTGCCCGGCTGTCGGCGGATGCGCCGGTCACCGCCGGTCAGCGCGTCCCGATCGCTTTCGACCTTTCCAAGATTTCCTATTTCGACATTGCATCGGGTAACCGCCTATGAGCATTCAACGAGGCCTTGCCGCCGACATCGGTGGCACCAACACCCGGCTGGCGCTGGTCGAGAACGGCCGCGTTCTGGAAAACACCATCGCGCGGTTCCGCAATGCGGATTTCGAAACACCGGAAGCGGCTATCGGCACCTATCTTTCGGAAGCCGGGCGACCGGCCTGTGCTTCTGCCGTCATCGCCATCGCAGCCCCCATCGATGGCCCCGCAATCCGCATGACAAACCATCCCTGGACCTTCAGTGCCGACTGCATCGGCAAGGTTCTGGGCGGAGCGAACATTACCTTCCTGAACGATTTCGAGGCGTTAGCCTATTCGCTGGACAAGGTCCCAACGGAGCGGCTTCAGCCCGTCTATGAACCGAGCCAGAAACTGCGCAGCAACGCCACGCGCCTCGTCGTCGGCGCGGGAACCGGTTTCAATGCTGCCGCCCTGTTTCAGACACCTGCCGGATTTCATGTCGGCACCGGCGAATGCGGTCACTCGACTTTGCCGGTCGAAACCGAAGACGAACTTCGTCTCTGGAACTACCTCGCTCTCAACCGCGGACGCGCCTCCGTCGAACGGGCGCTGTCGGGAAGCGGTCTCAAGGAAATTCACGAGTGGTATTGCCTGGAGCAGGGCCTGTCGCCGCGCGACCTGTCACCGGCTGACATTGCGGAGCGCGCCAACTCCGGATCCGATCCGATTTGCGTTTCCGCTGCCCGGCAATGGGTGACATTTCTCGGCCGAGTGATTGGCGACCTCTCGCTGGTGTTCCTGTCCCTTGGCGGCATCGTGCTGACAGGCGGCGTCACCCGCAGCCTGGCGAGGTTCCTGGCAGAACCGGAATTCATCAACGCCTTTTGCGCGAAGGGCCGCCAGCAAAAGCTGGTTTCCGGCATTCCGGTTCATCTGCTTGATGACGATTTCGCGGCTCTGGCGGGGTGTGCCGCGCGGATGTAAAAGCTGGCTCGTCGCAATCAATTGTCTGATTGGTTCGTTCGGATAGGCGGTTCAGGAAATATCTTTTTCTGATCTCAATAATTCCCCACTTATTTTCAGCCCATGAAACGGTGAGAAATGGACGCTTTTTACAGAGAAATTCACTTGTTACTAGCTTAACAAGTTTATAATTGCCAAGAGTATAAACCCCAAAACACCAGATAAATATGCAATCCAAACATGTTTTTTCGAAAAACTATTTGCAAATTCCTCTTCGAATTCTTTTGGCGGATCATTTTCCTTGATAATACGTATGCCCGCCCCCAAAAAACCTCGTGTTACCCATTTGTTTTCGATCGCTTTCCATCTTTTCAACAACCGGTCCTGCGCAACATCGCAAACCATCGAAAAAAGACCGCCAGAAATCAGTAGGACTATGCCAAGTGCGGTAGCGTAAAAATTGATGTCCAATAACCATTCTCCGAGTCAATTCGCAAAACCGAACGCCAAGAGGCTGGCGCAAAAGAGTTAAGCTTTCCGCCACGGCTGAGAGCATCGAGATCCTCAAGAACTCAGCCCCAGCTCCTCGATCACGGTCTGGACCGCCAGCCGGAAGACCTGTTCCTCCGCGCCTGGCTGGGTGTCCGGACGGGTCATCAGGCCGACAGGCCCCTTGGTCATGTCGGTGTCGAACGGCAGGCGGACCAGGTGACCGTCGGCGGTTTCGTTCTGCACCACGCCGGACGAAATGATCCAGACCGCGTCGGTCCGGCGGGTATAGACCCTGCCGAAAGCACCCGAGACCGTTTCGATCTTGTTCGGAATCTCGCCGACCCCGTTGGCGATCATGAAGCGCTCGACCAGAGGCCGGATCGCCGCGCCTTCTGGCGGATAGAGCACGGGCCATTCGACGATACGCTTGATGTCCGGTCTTTCCAGTAGCGGGTGCCCGACCCGGACGATTACATCGACCCGCTCGGAATAAAGCTGGGTGAAGGAAACGCCTTCCATGGACACCGGCCTGCCGAGCCGGCCGATCACCAGGTCGAGTTCACCCATCTTCAGCCGTTCGATCAGGTAGCCGTGCGGGCCGTCCATGATCTGGACCATGACATGAGGTGCCAGTTCGGAAAACTCCTTGATGACCGGGGGCATGAAGCTGGCCGCGACACTCGGCAGAACGCCCACCTTCAAGGTCGCACGAGCGTGTTCGCCTTCCTTCTCGACCCCGTCCAGGCCTTGCTGCAGGCTCGCCAGCGAGATCTGCGCGAAATGCAGAAACACCTTGCCCTGCTTGGTCAGCGCGATGCCGGCCCGGTTTCGCGTCATCAGGCTGGCGCCGATGATATCTTCCAGTTCCTTGAGCGTTTTGGAGATCGCCGGCTGGGTGAGATTCAACTTGTCGGCAGCCAGTTTCAGGCTGCGTTCCTGCGCAATCTCCACGTAGCACTGGATGTGCCGGAACTTGATGCGTCGGTCGATCATTTAATTTCTCATTTTGGAAAGAAAGAAGCCGAATATCTCATTTTACTTCCCAATTTTGATCATTCAATATCAATTCAACAAGGGAGGATCGGATGCGAACTCAGGTTGTCATTGTCGGCGGTGGACCGTCCGGCCTGCTACTCGGGCAGCTTCTTCATCTGAAGGGCATCGAGACCATCATTCTGGAGCGCAAGACGCGTGAATATGTACTTGGCCGCATCAGGGCCGGCATTCTGGAAACGGGTCTCGTCAACATGATGCGCGAGGCAGGCGTGGCCGAGCGGATGGACAAGGAATGCTTCGTCCATGACGGCACCTGCATCTCGTACGAAAACGAGATGTTCGACATCAACTTCCAGAAGCTGATCGGCCAGAATGTCGTCGTCTACGGCCAGACGGAAGTCACGCGTGATCTTTATGACGCCCGCGATGCGGTTGGCGGTCAGACGATTTTCGAGGTCGAGGGGGTCGAGATCCGCGATGCGGACACCGACGCGCCCTATGTCACCTTTACCGTGGACGGCAGCGCGCGGCGCATCGATTGCGATTTCGTGGCGGGCTGTGACGGGTTCCACGGCGTCAGCCGCAAGACCATTCCCGACACCGTGCGCAAGGACTACGAGAAGGTGTTTCCCTTCGGCTGGCTGGGCGTTCTGTCCGAGACGCCGCCGGTGCATGAAGAACTCATCTATGCCAATTCGGCACGCGGCTTCGCGCTTTGCTCCATGCGTAACGAAAACCTGTCGCGCTACTACGTCCAGTGCAATGTCAGCGACGACATTTTCGAATGGACCGACGAGAAGTTCTGGGACGAACTGAGACGCCGGCTACCGGAAGCGGTTGCCGACAAGCTGGTGACCGGACCCTCTATCGAGAAATCCATTGCCCCACTCAGGTCCTTCGTGTGCGAGCCGATGCGCTGGGGCCGTCTGTTCCTGTGCGGCGATGCCGCCCATATCGTGCCGCCAACAGGCGCCAAGGGCCTCAACACCGCTGCCTCCGACGTGCATTACCTCTATGAGGGTCTGGTGCATTACTATCAGGACAAGGACAGCCACGGCATCGATACCTATTCGGAGAAAGCCCTGGCTCGGATCTGGAAAGCGGAGCGTTTCAGCTGGGCGACCACCAACATGCTGCACCGGTTCCCGGACCAGTCGGATTTCGATCTGAAGATGCAGCGGGCGGAAATCGAGTCTCTGCATCACAATGAAACCGCGCAGAAGTGGTTTGCGCAGAACTATGTGGGACTGCCCTACTGATGAAGATCGCGCGACTGCCTTCTACCGACATTCACTGGCGCCAAGATGGCGACCCGGACGGCACGCCCGTCGTCTTCGCCAATTCGCTCGGCACGGAATTGCGGCTCTGGGACAAGGTCATCGACCTTCTGCCGGAAACAGGCCTCCGGCTGATCCGCTTCGACAAGCGCGGCCATGGGCTGTCCTCCTGTCCCGAGAGCCCGTACTCCATGGACGATCTCGCCAGCGACACGCAACAGCTGCTCGATCATCTTCAGATCGGCTCCTGTGTTTTTGTCGGGCTTTCCATCGGCGGCATGATCGGTCAGCTCCTTTCGCACCGGCAGCCGGAACGCATCAAGGGTCTGGTGCTGTCCAACACCGGCGCGAAAATGGGCGAAGCCGCCATGTGGCAAGACCGGATTGCCCGGATCCGTGCAGGCGGTATCGAGAGCCTTGCCGATGCCATTCTGGAGCGCTGGTTTTCGGAAGATTTCCGCCAGACGGCCGAATGTCTGGCCTGGCGCCACATGCTGGTTCGCACCCCGACGGAAGGTTACATCGGCTGCTGCGAAGCAATAGCCGGTGCAGATCTGACGGACAGCACGTCCGGGCTTCGCCTGCCGGTGCTGGGTATCGGCGGCAGCGAGGACCTCGCCAGCCCACCCGCCATGGTGCGCGGCACGGCGGACCTCATCGCCGGCAGCCGCTACGTTGAAATTTCCGGTGCGGGTCATCTGCCCTGCGTCGAAAAGCCGGATGTCTTTGCCGGCCATCTCATGACTTTCCTGAAGGAGGACCTCCATGTCTGAGCGTTTTGAAACCGGCATGAAGGTCAGGCGATCCGTGCTTGGCGATGAACATGTCGACCGGGCAGAAGCCGCCAAGACGCCACTTGACGAACCATTCCAGACCCTGATCACCGAGGGTGCCTGGGGCACGGTTTGGGCGTCGGACGGCATCAGTCCGCGGGAGCGTTCGATGCTGACGCTCGCCCTTCTGGCGGCACTCGGCAATTTCGAGGAGATTGCCATGCATATCCGGGCAACCGCCCGCACCGGCGCCAGCAAGCAGGACGTGCTCGAGGCGTTTCAGCATGTGGCGGTCTATGCGGGCGTGCCACGTGCCAACCAGGCGCTCAAGATCGCCAAGGAAACTTACGCCGAAATGGAACGCAGCGGCCAGAAGCTGACCGCGACAGGCGGTTAACGGAGGAAAATCGATGTTGAAACCCGGACCTTTCTATCAGCGGGACCGCGAGTGGCATCCGCCTGCACATACGCCGGACTACAAGACCAGCGTGTCGCGCTCGCCGCAATATTCGATGATCAGCCTGGAAAACAACGTCAGCGAGATCACCGGGCCGACCTTCGGCCATAACGATATCGACCCGCTCGACAAGGACCTGATCTACAACTACGCGAAGGCGGGTGAAAGCGCGATCGGCGAGCGGATCATCCTGCATGGCCGGGTGCTGGACGAGAACGCGAAGCCGATCCCGAACACCCTGGTGGAGATCTGGCAGGCCAATGCGGGCGGACGCTACCGGCACAAGAAGGACACCTATCTTGCGCCCATCGACCCGAATTTCGGCGGCTGCGGCCGCACCCTGACCGACGAGAACGGCTACTACTATTTCCGCACGATCAAACCGGGCGCCTACCCCTGGCGGAACTGGGTGAACAACTGGCGGCCGGCCCATATCCACATGTCGATCTTCGGCACTGCCTTCTGTCAGCGTCTGATCACCCAATGCTACTTCGAGGGCGATCCGCTCATTCCGAAATGCCCGATCGTGAACACCATTCCCGATCCGGCGGCTGTTGAGCAACTGGTCGCCAAGCTCGACCTCAATGCCACCATCCCGCTCGACACGATCGCCTACAAGTTCGACATCGTCCTGCGCGGACGCCGCTCGACCCTGTTTGAAAACCGGCCGGAGGGGAACTGATCATGACGCAGCAACTCGACTATCTGAAGGAAACGCCTTCCCAGACGGCCGGACCTTACGTTCATATCGGCCTCGCGCCAGGCGCCGCCGGTTTCGACATCTATCGGCAGGAACTGGGCTGGGATATCGCAGGCCCCAATGCCAAGGGTGAGCGCATTCGTGTGGAAGGTGTCGTCATCGATGGCATGGGCTCGCCGATCAAGGACGTGATGCTGGAAACCTGGCAGGCCAACAGCGAGGGCATTTACGCCCATCCTGAACATGCCGGCGACGTGGAAGACGGGTTCCGCGGCTGGGGCCGTGTCATCACCGATTTCGACACCGGCGAATGGGGGTTCGACACGGTCAAGCCAGGCCCGGTCAAGCTGCCGGACGGCAAGGTTTCCGCGCCCCATATCAGCCTCTGGATCGTCGCGCGCGGCATCAATGTCGGGCTTCAGACCCGCCTTTACTTCGAGGACGAAGCTGAGGCCAACGCGGCCGACCCGGTGATCAACCTGATCGAATGGGAAAAGCGCCGCCAGACCCTGATCGCCCGGAAGACCGAGCGCGACGGCAAGACGGTCTATCGTTTCGAGGTCAAGCTGCAAGGCCCGGACGAAACGGTGTTCTTCGATATCTGAGAAGGCACAAACCACTCTTCCTCATCCTGAGGAGCTTGGCCAAGCCATGCGTCTCGAAGGATGGGCGGCGCACTCAAAGTATGCGGCCCATCCTTCGAGACAGCGCTGAAGCGCTTCCTCAGGATGAGGCGGAAGAAGTGGCGACTGGTGGTGTACCCGTTTTGGGTGCAGAACGAGATATTGAGAGACGGACATGTCCAAGCCCTGCATCATCTGCGTCGCGATTACCGGATCGCTGCCGAAGAAGGAAAACAATCCGGCGGTGCCGATCACCGTTACGGAGCAGGTGGAAAGCACGCAGGCTGCCTTCGAGGCCGGTGCGAGCATCGTCCACGCCCATGTGCGCAACGACGATGAGACGCCATCCTCGGATCCGGAGAAGTTCGCACGGCTCAAGGAAGGGCTGGAAAAACACTGCCCGGGCATGATCATCCAGTTTTCCACCGGAGGCCGTTCGGGTGCCGGGAAGGAACGCGGCGGCATGATTGCCCTTCAGCCCGACATGGCGTCGCTGTCCGTCGGCTCCAACAATTTCCCGACCCGGGTCTATGAGAACCCACCGGATCTGGTCGACTGGCTCGCCAGCGAGATGCGCACCCATCATGTGAAACCGGAGATCGAGGCGTTCGACCTGAGCCACATTCATCAGGCGGCCGCCATGAACCGGGACGGGCGTATTCCCGGCAAGCTTTATGTGCAGTTCGTCATGGGCGTGAAGAATGCCATGCCCGTCGACCGGGATGTCTTCGACTATTACATCAAGACCGTTGAACGCCTGGTACCGCACGCCGAATGGTGCGCGGCCGGGATCGGCCAACATCAGTTCACCCTTAACGAGTGGTGCATTTCCTCAGGCGGGCATACCCGCACCGGCCTGGAAGACAACATCCGCCTCAACCGGGACACGCTTGCCCCTTCCAATGCGGCGCTTGTAAAACGGGCGGCGGATCTTTGCGAGAAATATGAGCGTCCCGTCGCGACCTGGCAGCAGGCGCGCGAGATCCTGGGTCTGCCGCTGAAGGCGGCTTGACCCGCCTTTCCACTTGGCTCTCAATAAGGGCCCATCCAGAGACCCTGCCGAGCCATGCCTCTTTCTCTATTTTCCAGCCAGATCCATTCCTCCCTCTTTGCTGACGGTGACCTGACCAAGCTTCTCGCTGATGGCAGCGATGTCGCGCATATGATCGCCTTCGAGCGCGCCCTTGCCACCGTACAGGGGCGCCTGGAGATCATTCCGGCGCAGGCCGCGCGGGAGATATCAGAGAAGCTCGCCGACGCTAAGATCGAGCCCGCAAACCTTGCGGCCGGTACAAGATCCGCCGGCGTGCCCGTTCCAGCGCTTGTGGCGGAACTGCGCAAGCAGCTCAGCGTCGACGCCGGGGCCTGGCTGCACTGGGGCGCGACCAGTCAGGACGTGATCGACACGGCGCTGGTCCTTCAGACGAAAGTGGCGCTGGAGATCCTGGGCGCTCGACTGGAAAAACTGGTCGATACGCTGGAACGGCAGAGCGAGCGCCATGCGGATCAGCTCATGGCGGGGCGTACGCGCAGCCAGGTTTCGACACCGATCACCCTCGGCTACCGGATCGCGCAATGGGCGCATCCGCTGATAGATGCAGAAAATGCCCTGCCCGCGCTCAGGTCCGCCGTGCTGCGCGTCCAGTTTGGCGGCGCCTCAGGCATCAACAGCGCAATCGCTCCGGATGGAACCGCAGTCTCGGCGGCGCTCGCACTGGAACTCGGCCTTGAAGACAGCCCGTCGTGGCACGTCAACCGGACGCCCATTCTGGCGCTTGCGGGCTGGCTGCAACAGGTCACCTCCGCCCTTGCGAAGATGGCTGGAGACCTGGCGCTTTCCGGCCGCACGGACATTGCGGAAGTTTCCAGCGGGACCGGTGGCGGATCCTCGACCATGCCGCAAAAGGCGAACCCGGTGCAGGCCGAGACCATTCAGGTGCTCAACAGCATTGCGATTGCCGCCCAGGCCGGGCTTGCCGCTGCCGCCAGCCCCCTTGAGGAGCGCGACGGGACAGCGTGGCCGCTGGAATGGCATTTCCTGCCACAAATGCTGCTGGCCGCAGGCGCTGCGCTGGTGCACGCAGAAGAGCTTGCCACCAGCCTGCAGGCGCACGAGGCCAACCTCGCCGCTACACTGGCCTCAAACCCGGAAATCATGGCCGAAACCGCCAGCTTTGTTCTCGCCCGGAACGGCGTTTCCCGCGCTGAGGCAAAGGATCTTGTCGCGGCAGCTGCAAAGGACCCGGCCCCCTTTGCCGAAGCCCTAGCAAGGATTTCGCCGGTCAGCCTTGACTGGCAGAAGGAACTGGACCCGCAACAGGTCGTCGTACCGGCAAGGGACATGTCGGCGCGGATCTTTCAGACCCGCCGCAGAGACTGAACAGGGTCGGGTCCTACCCGGCCACATCCGCGTTGCTGATCACGAAATCCACGAAGTGGCGGATCTTCGGGTCCTGAAGGCGCCTGTGCGGATAGAGGCAGCCGAAGATGGTGGGGGGAGGCGGCGTATCCTTCAGGATCTCCACTAGACGGCCGCTTTCCAGATGCTGGGCTACGTCGAACCTCGGCTTGTTGACGATGCCGTATCCTGACAAGGCCCAGTCGGTGAGAACGTCGCCATGGTCGGCATCCATTTTGCCGGAAACCTGAAGCTTGCGCGGCCCGGCCGGTGTCTGCAGAACCCAGTAATATTCCGGCGAGCGCGGGTAGCGCAGCAGCAGGCAATTATGCTCGTCGCTCAGGAGATCATCCGGGGTACGGGGCGTACCGTGCTTTTCCAGGTACTCCGGAGCCGCGCAGAGCACCCGGGGGCAATCGGATATCTTGCGCAGCTTCAGATTGGAGTCCTGCGGAGTGCCAATGAAAAAAGCGACGTCCAGCCCGTCGGACAGGATGTCGACCTTGCGGTCGGACAGGCGCATATGCACTTCCGTAGCCGGGAATTTTTCAACGAAACGCGGCACCAGCGGGGCGATGATGCGCCGGCCGGCACCAAGCGGTGCCGTGACCCGGATGACCCCGCGCGGCGTATCGGAAAAACTGGCGACGGCGGCTTCCGCGTCTTCGATGGATTCCAGCGCCTTCACCGCATAATCGTAGAACACCTTGCCGACCTCGGTCGGTGTGAGCGATCTGGTGGTGCGGTTGAAGAGCCGCACGCCGAGATGCTTTTCCAGCTCCTTTATGCGCTTGCTGGCAACCGCCGGTGTCAGGCGCAAGTCGCGTCCGCCGGATGTGATGCTGCCCAGTTCGACCACGCGGGTGAAGACGCGCAGGGATTCCAGATAGGACATGGCCTCTTGCCTCGGATTTGAATTCTCGTGCGATTACAGAGCGCTCGTTCTCATGATCGACTTTGGTCGCATTTCCCGAGCCACAGTATCGCACGGCCATTTTCAATGATCTGTTGAAAGAATTTCCGGAATCACCGGATTTTTTGCAAGTGTCCTGAAGCGTACCGTCCTCGGCTGAGAGAAGACTTTGCCCGAGGACGCGATGACCCACCGCACAGAAATCCGGTTTCTGCTGAACGGCGCCGACGTGATTGTCACGGATGCGCCTGCCGACAAGACCCTGCTCGACTACCTGCGCCTGGAGCGCCGGCTGACGGGTTCGAAGGAAGGCTGTGCGGAAGGCGACTGCGGCGCCTGCACGGTGTTGGTCGGCCGGCTGGCCGGCGGCGTTCTGAAATATGAGACCGTCAATGCCTGCATCCGGTTTCTCGCGTCGCTTGATGGGTGCCACGTGGTCACCATCGAGCATCTGCGGGGAGAAAACGGCGGTCTGCATCCGATCCAGCAGGCGATGGTCGATTTCCACGGCAGCCAGTGCGGCTTCTGTACCCCTGGCTTCGTCATGTCGCTCTACGCGCTGTGGATGGGCAATCCGCAACCGACAGAAACGGAAGTCGAAAGCGCGATCCAGGGCAATCTCTGCCGCTGTACCGGCTATCAGCCAATCATTGCCGCCGCCATGGCCGCCAACCGCTACGGCTCGCCGGCACAGGATTTCCTGGAAACGGAACGGGCAACCATCACCGAACGGCTGGCAGCGCTTTCCGACGGCCGCCGTGTCGTCACCGGTCCTGACAACAACAAGGCGATCCTTCCGGCGGATGTCGCCGACTTCGCAGCCGTTCTGGAAGACTTTCCGCAGGCGACCATTGTTGCGGGTTCCACCGATGTCGGTCTCTGGGTCACCAAGTTCATGCGCCCCATCGGCCCGGCCGTCTTCATCAGCCACCTTCAAGAGCTGAAATCGGTCACCTTGAGCGACACAGCGCTGGAGATCGGTGCAGGCGTCACCTACTCGGACGCGCAGGAGACCATCTGCGAGATTTTTCCGCATCTGAAAAGCTACTGGGACCGGATCGCCGGCCAACAGGTGCGCAACATGGGCACCATCGGCGGCAACATCGCCAATGGATCGCCCATCGGCGATACGCCGCCTGTACTGATCGCGCTCGGAGCGCAAATCGTTCTGCGCAAGGGAGCCACGCAGCGCAGCCTGCCACTGGAGCAGTTCTTCATCGAATACGGCAAACAGGACCGGGCGCCCTCCGAATTCGTCGAGAGCATCCTGATCCCGCGGCCCCGTTCCGGCCAGCTTCACGCTGCCTACAAGATTTCCAAGCGCCGGGACGAGGATATCTCGTCCGTGGCCACCGGTTTCTGCGTGACCGTTTCCGAAGGCCGCATCACCGATTGCCGCCTGGCATTCGGCGGCATGGCCGGCACGCCAAAGCGGGCCGCCAAGGCCGAAGCCGCGCTGCGCGGCCAGCCATGGGGGGAAGCTGCGTTCGTGGCTGCCGGCAAGGCGCTGGAAGCCGATTTCACACCGCTTTCCGACTGGCGCGCCTCGGCCGAGTACCGGGCGACTGCCGCGCGCAACCTGCTGCAGCGCTTCTTCCTGACCCATGACGAAACGACCACGGAAGCGGTCGATCTGCTGTCTGCTTGAGTTTTGAGGCGAACCACATGAAACACGACATCATCACGGACGCCAAGAAGTCGATCAGCGGCGCTGTCCATACCGACCGCCGCCACGACAGCGCGGAAAAACACGTCACCGGCCGGGCAGAATACTGCGACGACATTGCCGAACCGCAGGGCACCCTGCATGCCTATCTCGGCACGTCCACGGTTGCCCACGGCCTGATCAGGTCAATGGATCTGGAGGCGGTTCTGGCAGCTCCCGGTGTCATCGGTGTGCTGACGGCGGCCGACGTTCCGGGTTGCAACGACATCAGCCCCACGGGCCAGAACGACGAACCGGTGTTCCCGGTCGACAAGACGGAATTCCATGGCCAGCCGCTGTTTGCCGTCATCGCAACAAGCCGTGACGCTGCCCGTCGGGCCACCGAGCTGGCAAAGATCGACTATGAAGTCCTGCCGCATGCGCTTGATCCCGTCAGTGCGATGGAGGCCGACTATCCGCATGTCACCGCACCGCTGAAGCTGGAACGCGGCTACATTGCCCCCGCCTTCGACAGCGCGAAGAACCGCATCCAGGGCCGGATGACGATCGGCGGCCAGGACCACATGTACCTGGAAGGCCAGATCGCCTTTGCCATTCCGGGTGAGGATGATGACGTTATTGTCCATTGCTCCACCCAGCACCCGAGCGAGGCGCAGCATATGGTCGCCCATGTGCTCGGCGTGCCGTCGAACGCGGTCACGGTCAACGTCCGCCGTATGGGCGGTGGCTTCGGCGGCAAGGAAAGCCAGATGAACCTCTTCTGCGCGGTGGCTGCCATCGCCGCGAAGAAGTGGAACTGCCCGGTAAAGATCCGCCCGGACCGCGACCAGGACATGACCGCCACCGGCAAGCGGCACGACTTCGTGGTCGACTACGACGTTGCCTTCGACGACAGCGGCCGGATCGAGGCTGTCGACGGCACCTTCGCGGCACGTTGCGGTTATTCCTCGGACCTTTCCGGTCCGGTGACCGACCGCGCGCTGTTCCACGCGGACAATGCCTATTTCTATCCGAATGTCCGGCTCACCAGCCGGCCGATGAAAACCAACACGGTCTCGAACACCGCTTTCCGAGGGTTCGGCGGGCCGCAGGGCGTGGTTGCCGCCGAACGCATGATCGAGGAGATCGCCTATGCGCTCGGCAAGGACCCGCTGGAGATCCGCAAGGCCAATTTCTATGGCGACCGCAACGACGGCCGTCTCCTCACCCCCTATCATCAGGAGGTCGAGGACAACATCTTGCCGCGCTTGATCGGAGAACTCGAAAGCTCCTCTGACTACCAGGCCCGCCGTGAGGCGATCCTGCAGCACAATGCCCGTTCCTCCATATTAAAACGGGGTATTGCGCTGACACCGGTCAAGTTCGGCATTTCTTTTACAGCCACCTGGTACAATCAGGCCGGCGCGCTGATCCACATCTACAATGACGGATCGATCCACCTGAACCATGGCGGCACCGAAATGGGCCAGGGCCTGAACACCAAGGTGGCCCAGGTCGTGGCAGATGCCTTCCAGGTGGATTTCGAGCGCATCAAGATCACCAAGACGACGACCGAAAAGGTGCCGAACACATCGGCAACCGCCGCCTCATCGGGCTCCGACCTCAACGGCATGGCCGCCCTGAACGCGGCCGAACAGCTGAAGGAACGGCTGGTCGCCTTTGCCGCCGAGCGCTGGAACACGGAACCGGAAACCATCCGCTTCCACAACAACATGGTCGAGATCGGGTCCGAACTGGTGTCCTTCAATGATCTTGTCCGCCAGGCCTACATGGCCCGTGTGCACCTGTCGGCCGCCGGCTTCTACAAGACCCCGAAGATCCACTGGGACCGCGCCGCCGGAAAGGGCCGTCCGTTCTACTATTTCGCCTATGGCGCATCCTGCTCGGAAGTTTCCGTCGACACGCTCACCGGTGAATACCGGGTGGAGCGGACCGATATCCTGCATGACGTCGGCAAGTCGCTGAACCCGATCCTCGACAAGGGGCAGGTGGAAGGTGCCTTCATTCAGGGCATGGGCTGGCTGACGACGGAAGAACTGTGGTGGGACCAGGCCGGACGCCTCAGGACCCACGCGCCGTCGACCTACAAGATCCCGCTCGCTTCCGACCGGCCACGCCAGTTCACCGTGAAGCTTGCCGAATGGTCGGAAAACAAGGAACGCACCATCAAGCGCTCCAAGGCCGTGGGCGAACCGCCCTTCATGCTGGGGGTTTCCGTCTTCGAGGCGCTTTCCATGGCCGTTGCCAGTGTCGCCGATTACCGCGAATGCCCGCGCCTTGATGCCCCGGCAACGCCGGAGCGGGTGCTGATGGCCATCGAGCGGCTGAAAACCCGGGAGTAAATCATGACTATGCGCTCCAGCCAGACCGAAAGCTTCTTCGGCTCAGCCCACCCGATCGTCCGTGTCGTGCTGACGCGGGTTCGAGGATCGTCCCCCCGGGAAGCCGGCACGGAGATGTTCGTTGCCCCGAACAGCCTCTTCGGCACCATCGGCGGCGGCCAACTGGAGCACATCGTCATTACCCAGGCCCGTTCCATGCTGGCCGACGGCACGCTTTCCTCCAGGCTCGACTTGCCGCTCGGCCCGGAAATCGGCCAGTGCTGCGGCGGACGGGTGGAAATATCACTTGCACGCATGCGCAAAGCCGAACGGCAGGCAGTCATCAGCCGCCTGCGGGACGAGGACGATGCGCTGCCGCATGTCTATGTGATGGGCGCGGGACATGTCGGCCGGGCGATTGCCAACCTGCTGCAGCATGCGCCGGTGCACTGCGTACTGATCGACATGCGCAAGGAAGAGCTGGCGCAATGCCAGGCGCGTGTCGACATGCGCCTGCGGGCCATTCCGGAAGTCGAAATCTACAATGCGCCCGCGGGCAGCGCCTTTATCGTGCTGACCCATGACCACGGCCTGGACTTCCTGCTGACGTCGGCCGCGCTGGAGATCGGCCATGCGTCCTACGTCGGCATGATCGGGTCGGCCACAAAACGCGCCAAGCTGCGCTCCTGGTGCAACAGCCATTGCAATGGCCTTTCCATCGACCAGCTGACCTGCCCGATCGGCGCAACCGCCAGCCGGGACAAGCGCCCCGAGATCATCGCCGCTTTTGTCGCCGCAGAAGTCCTGACCGCCCTGACCTCGGGCGCAAGAGCTGCCGGCGATACGGAGGAGGCTGCGCTGCTGGAGGCCGCGCAGTGAAACAACGGCTGCCCTGTCCTTTGGGAGATGGAACAGGACGGCTGTCTTACCCTGAAAGGAGACCCGACATGCGGGTTGGGAGGAACGACTACACTTTGTTTTCGAGGGGGGATTTCAGCGCCTTCTGGGCCCTGTTCACCGACAACCTCGTAAACCTCATGGTCCTGGCAGGCATCTGCCAGTTCGTATTCCAGATGCCGGCGGACATTGTCTACGGCAAGATCGTGCCGGGTGCCGCCATTGCGATCCTGGCCGGTGTCGCTGCCTATGTCCTACTGGCCAAACGCGCCGCCGCACAGCATGGCCGGGACGTGACCGCGCTGCCTTACGGCATTTCGACACCGGTGATGTTCGTCTATCTCTTCGGCGTCATCGGACCGATCTACTGGGCGACCAATGATCCGGTTCTTGCCTGGCAGGTCGGCATCGGCGCGGGCTTCATGGGCGGCATCGTCGCGGCCCTTGGTGCGCTTGTCGGCCCCTGGCTGAAAAAGGTGACCCCGCGTGCGGGCATGCTCGGCACCTTGTGCGGCATCGCCCTGGTGTTCATCGGCACCGTACCGCTGGCAACGGTGTTCGAGAACCCGTTCATCGGCTTCGCCTCGATGATCATCATCCTGTGGGGCCTCGTCGGCCGGTTCCGCCTGCCGTTCAACATTCCGGCCGGCCTGCTGGCCCTGATGGTCGGCACCGGGGTCGCGCTGGCCACCGGTCAATCGACGATCAGCTTTGAGGGCGTCGGCTTCTATCCGCCCGTTCCCTACCTTGGTGACCTGATGGCCGGGATCCAGCATCTGTTCAACCATCCGGAGCTGTTCCTGGTTCTGGTGCCGGTGCAGATCTACAATTTCATCGAAACGATGAACAACGTGGAGAGCGCAGAAGCCGCAGGCGACCATTATCCGGTGGCAACCTGCCAGATTACCGACGGTGTCGGCACCATGATCGGCGCGCTGTTCGGTTCGCCCTTCCCGACGACCGCCTATATCGGCCATCCGGCCTACAAGCGCATGGGTGCTCATGCAGGTTACGTGATCGGCGTCGGCGCGGTCATTCCGCTGGCGGCCTTTTTCGGTTTGCTTGCCTTCCTGAACAACCTGATCCCGGTGGCCGCTGCCGCCCCCGTTCTGGTGTTCGTCGCGCTCAGCCTGATCACCAACACTGCCCATGCCGTGCGCACCGACCATATGGCCGCCGTCACCATCGCGATGATGCCGCATGTCTCCAGCTTCCTCATCATCAAGTGGGGCTCGCTGATTGGTGCGCTCGGCGCAACCGGGGCCACCGGCATGCTGGCCCTTGGCGATCCGAAACTGACCGCAGCGCTGCTGCAGCAGGGCGCCCATTACGAAGGTCACCTCGCCCTCAGCCAGGGTGCCATCCTGACGGGTCTCATCTGGGGCGCCATCGTTGCCAGTGTCATTGACGGCAAGTTCCGCAATGCCGGTGGCTTCGCCTTTGCCGCCTTTGCAATGGCCTCGGTCGGGATCATCCATTCGGCAACGCTTCACTGGCCGGAATTTACCACCGTCAGCCTCGGCTACCTGATCGCCGCCGCCTTCCTGTTCATCTACCCGATCTTCCACCGTGAAGACGCGGCAGAGCCGGAAGCCGAGCCGATTGCCACTGCCCAGGTCAGCCCGGGCGAATGAACCAGACCTAAAACCACTTCGGGGCGGATCTTCCGCCCCGAACTCCGACAAACGGGACCTTTCTCGATGCCTTCCGACCGTCTCTTGCTTCGTGGCCGCCTGCTGACTTTTTCAGCCGAGCCACAATCCCCGGACGACACCTCCGCCTTCGATTACATCGAGGATGGTGCACTTCTGATCGAAAACGGCCTCATCCTGCGCCGTGGCAGCTATTGCGAAGTGGTTGCCGGGGCGGGTGATGCGGAAATCATCGATCACCGGCCGAAACTGCTGATGGCGGGGTTCATCGATACCCATATCCATTTTCCGCAGGTGCAGATCGTCGCCTCCTGGGGGGCACAGCTTCTCGACTGGCTGAACACCTACACGTTCCCCGAAGAAACCCGCTTTTCGGATGAAGGCCATGCTGCCGCCATGGCCTGCCGCTTCTTCGACCTGCTGACCGACCATGGCACCACGACGGCCGTTGCCTATTGTTCGGTCCACAAGGCCTCGGCGGAGGCCTATTTCGAGGAAGCCGAGCAGCGCAACATGCGGATGATCGGCGGCAAGGTGCTGATGGACCGCAACGCCCCAGACGGGCTGCGCGACACGCCGCAATCCGGCTATGACGACACGAAGGACCTGATCGCCAAATGGCATGGACGAGGGCGTGCGAGCTACGCCATTACGCCGCGCTTCGCGATCACCTCAACTCCGGAACAGATGGAGATGGCCGGCGCGCTGGTTGCCGAGCATTCGGACTGCTTCGTCCAGACCCATCTGTCCGAAAATAAAAACGAGATCGCCTATACGCTGGAGCTTTACCCGGAAGCCCGCGACTATCTCGATGTCTACCAGCGCCACGGCCTCCTGTCGGACAAGATGCTGCTCGGCCACTCGATCCACCTGGAACAGCGCGAGATTGATGCGCTGGCCGAAACCGGCGCCCGACCGGTGTTCTGCCCGACGTCGAACCTCTTCCTCGGCAGCGGTCTTTTCGATGATGCAGGCTTGCGCTCGAAGGGCATCGTCAACACGATTGCCACCGACATCGGCGCCGGCACCAGCTATTCCATGCTGCAGACACTGAACGAGGGTTACAAGATCCTGCAGCTGCAGGACCAGAAACTGCATCCGTTCCGGGCCTTCCACTGGATAACCCGCGGCAATGCCGTCGCGCTCGGCCTGGAAGACAGGATCGGCACCCTGGACGAAGGCACGGAAGCGGACATCGTGGTGCTGGACAGCCGTGCGACCGAGGCAATGGCCCTGCGCATGGAGCGGGCGTCGACCCTTGCGGAAGAGCTTTTCGTTCTGCAGATGCTGGGCGACGACCGGGCCATAGATGAGGTCTATGTCGCCGGCAAACCGCAGAAGGGCAAGGCACCGGCGGTTCCGCAGCCCTCACCAGCAAGGACACGCAAAACGCCTGCTGCCCGAGAAAAGGACCTTGTCCTGTCCTGACCTGCGAACCTGGCCGCAAACTTCGAAGTCACCCCGGGCGAGCATCGCGAGACCCGGGGTGACCTCCAGAGGAAGAGAAAAGAGAACGGCAAGGGCTTCTTCACCGGCTCAGCAAAAAATCGTCCTTTCCCGCGTTCCGCGCACACGGACTTGCCAATTCATGGCCAAATAAGTGTATCAATGCACACCGTGTTGCTGGGAGGGATTCGTGGCGAAAGATATTGTTTTATATGACTACTGGCGGTCCTCGGCGAGCTATCGCGTGCGCGTTGCGCTCAATCTGCTGAAGCTCGATGTTGACTACCGGCCGGTGAACCTTCTGACCCGCGCCCATCTGGAAGATGACTATCTCGCTCTCAACCCTCAGGGCCTGTTGCCCGCGCTGATCGTTGACGGCAAGACGCTGACCCAGTCGCTGGCCATCATCGAATATCTGCATGCGACCACACCCGGTTCGACCTTGATGCCGGACGATGTCGACGGCCAGTACCGGGTGCGTCAGCTCTCCTATGCTATTGCCATGGAAATCCACCCGGTCTGCAATCTCGGCATTGTTGGTCATGTGGCGGAGCTGACCGGCGGTGGCGATGATGCCAAGAAAGCCTGGATGCAGCGCTTTATCGGCAAGGGCCTTGCCGCCTTCGAGAACCTACTGGATGACAACAGTCCGTTCTGCCACGGCGAAACGCCGAGCATGGCCGACTGCTGCCTGATGCCTCAGCTCTACAACGCCAATCGCTGGGGTGTGGATGTTTCCGGATTTCCGAAAATTCTGCGTGCTGCTGCTGCCGCCGAAGCGCTCGACGCGTTCAAGGACGCCCACCCGGATGCCATCGGCGCGCCGCCCGCCTGATAAAAGGCTAATTATTGCGGCGTTCAGCCTGGTTGCGGGCCTGTCTGTTTTCTCCCGGTGTGCTGCCGCTCCTGCCCGGTGAATCGCTGCTCTGGCCGGGTGCGTTTGCACTGTTTCCGCGAGAGCCGCCGGAAAATCTTTCTCCCGCATTGCCGACAGCATTGCCGTTGCCCGGATTGTTGGGAACGCCAGCGCTCGCAGGCGCACCGCCAGATTGTGCCGCCGGTTCTGGTGAACTGGAGACGGAATTGCTCGGCTCTGAGCTATTCGAACCTGGGCTGTTCGGCTCGGGGCTGTTTCGCTCGGGGCTGCTCCGCTCGGGGCTGTTCAGGTTCTCGGTTGGTTGTCGCGGACTGAAGAGGGCGCGGAAAATGTTCCTGGGTTGCTGCTCGGGAACCCGATCGGGTGCCAGCCTCGCATTTTTCACGGTGCATCCAGACCCGCGCTGCCTGAACTGTCTGTTCAGGTTCGACTCATTTACGAGTAGCGGAAAGAGTGACTTCGACCGATTTCTGAGTGCATCCGAATTCAGCCGATCCTGTTTCACCCCGCGCCGACCGATAAGGACATAGTCGCACCGGTTTCTGACCAACTGGCAGCGCCCGCTCCTGTCGCATGCGTTGATCGCACCGCGCAACAGGGCGACATTGGTTCCCTGAGGCGTGATTGTCACATCGAAAGCCGTGCCCCGCACGCCGATCGTGCCATTCGGTGTCCGTATGCTGTAGGCGGAAGACTTGCTGCGCCCGCTGATGAAGCGGAAGGCGCCGCGCGTTGCACTAACAGTAAGCTTGCTAACAGTCTGACCCGTGATCACGAAGTCATCGATCTTCACATCCGCATTGGGACCGACAACAATCTTGGTGCCGTCGATCAGCCGGATCTGTGCGTTTCCGCTGGAATTGGCACGCAACCGGTCGTCCCTGAAAATGGATGTGTTTGATGCCAAGATGCGGGGGTCACCTCCCCCCGTCGCTTTGACGGTCTTTCTTGCATCAACAGTTATGCCAACCTTGTCGGCCAAGGACACCGACGAATAAAAGATGGATAACGATAAAACTATTAAAACCGGGGCAAACCTCATAGCTCCCACTCCGGCCCGACCGATGAGATCTTACCACATCCTTAACCAACAGACGAATCGTTTCCGATTTCTCGGCTCAAACCCTGTTCTTTTTGTCAAGGTCTATTTTTCTCAGAAACGCGTATTCTAGCGTGGAGTGGGCACCAGACATGGGAACGGTGTCGCGGCTCCCGAACAGCTCTGTCGGTCAGGGGCATGCCGGTGGGAAAGACGCTTTTCAACTTGCTACGCAACAGGCACGTTTTCGTCCTGGGTCTGACGCTGATCCTCCTTTTCGGCGCCCGTGAACTACGCCTGTCCGATCCCCCGTTCATAGCGTCCCTGCGCTGGATCACCTTCGACACCTATCAGCGCTTCAAACCGAGGGAGGCTTTGGGGCAACCGATCCGGATCATCGACATCGACGAGAAGTCGATAGCGCAGCTAGGCCAATGGCCGTGGCCGCGTACGCAGATTGCCAAACTTCTGGAGCGTATTCAGAACCTGGGAGCTGCCTGCGCCGCCTTTGACATGGTGTTTTCCGAGCCCGACCGGACGGGACCGGCGGGGTTCTTGCGGGAGCTGGAAGAACGCGGTTGGCCCGGCCGCGACGAGATCAAGCCACTGCTCTCGGGAATACCCGACAATGATGCCGTTTTCGTTCAGTCAATGGCCGGGCTACCAACGATCCTCGGGTTTTTCAACGAACCGAGATCGGCAATGGGACTGCCCGATGCCAAGGCTGCCTACGTCGTCCTCGGGGAAGATCCGACACCGCTCCTCGACCCGATCAGAGGCAGCGTGATGAGCCTGCCGCCCTATCAGGCTGTCGCGGAGGGAAGTGGTACGATTTCCCTTGGGCAGGCGGATTCCGACGGGGTGGTGCGCCAGGTTCCAATGTTCATCGCCGGCACGAACGGTGAAATATATCCGGCCCTGGCACTTGAGACACTTCGTGTCGCACTTGGCGACAAAACCTTTGTTCTCAAGACTTCGGAAGCGAGCGGCGAGTTCAGTGCAGGAACACTCGCCATGACTGAATTCAAGGTCGGAGAGTTCCAGGTTCCGGTCACGGCAAATGGCCATCTGCTGATCTATTATTCGCGCAATGACCCGTCTCTCTATCTTTCTGCGCGGGATCTTCTGAACCTGTCGGACGAGGAGCTGGCCCCCCTGATCGAGGGCCACATCATCCTCTTCGGATCGTCGGCTGCCGGATTGCGAGACATCAGGCTCACGGCTCTCGGCGAGAGCGTTCCGGGTGTTTTCATGCATCATCAGATCATTGATCAGATCCTGTCGAATACGTTTCTCAACCGTCCCGACTGGGCGACCGGAGCCGAAATCGCGGCGTTGTTCATCGTGACGCTCATTATCGGTGCCATATTGCCGTCAACGGGCGCGATCCCATCGGCTGCCGTTGGCGCCGTCCTGAGCGCGGCAGTTAGCGGCGGAAGCTGGTTTGCCTTTTCCAGCTATGGCCTCCTTCTGGATCCGGTCTTCCCCATGCTGGTTTCCGGGCTTATTTTTCTCCTGACCACAATCTTGATGTTTGCCTTCGCGGAGCGGGAAAAGCGGTTTGTCCGAAGGGCGTTCCAGCGCTATCTCGCACCGGACTTGCTCAGAAAGCTGGAGGAACAGCCTCACACGCTGCGTCTCGGAGGCGAAATCCGCGACATGACGATGATGTTCATGGACGTGAGGGGGTTTACGCCGATTTCTGAAAATCTGCCTCCCGAAGAGGTGGTCGCATTCCTGAACCGTCTGCTATCTCCACTATCTGAATGCATCCAGAAACGGGAAGGCGCAATCGACAAATATATTGGCGATTCAATCATGGCGTTCTGGAACGCACCGCTTGACGTTGCCGATCATCCGGTCAAGGCCGCCCATGCTGCGCTGGACATGATAAAAATCGTCAAGGAACTCAACGACCGGGATGCCTTCGGCTTCAAGTCCGGACCCCATAAATTGGGCGACATCCGCATTGGCATCGGCCTGAACAGCGGACCTGGTTGCGTTGGCAACATGGGGTCGAGTTCGCGGTTCAACTACTCGGTCATCGGTGACGCCGTCAACGTTGCTTCCAGAGTCGAGACCGCCTGCAAGCAGGTCGGCTGGCCTATTTTGCTGACGCAGACAACTGCAACCGCGTGCAAGGCCATGGCACTTCTGGAAGCAGGGACGATTACTCTCAAGGGCAAGGCTCAGCCGGCAACTCTCTATGCACTTGTCGGCGACGAGACACTTGCCCGAACGAAAGAGTGGCAGGCATTGGAAAGGCTGCACAAGGAACTTATCGAAGGACGTGCGCGCGTCGCCAGTCGCGCAGAAATCGAACGCCTTGTGAACGCCTGCCTCGCGGTGGCTCCGGTCGACTTGAGCGCCTTCTACGACAGTTTCATGCCGTCGCCCATCATCGACGAACTTGCCGGGGAGTAATGCCTGCAGTGCATTCTCGCAGGATGCATGCGAGGTAAAGCACCGCCAGCCCCACGCTCGGTTCCGGCGGCTTCAGGCAACCGCGACCAGATGCCGGTCGCCGACATCATGGTAACGGACTCGCTCGACAGATTGCCCAAGCGGCAGCACCGGTGAGGGGATTTCGCCCGTCGGCACATCGAAAACGGTGCGCCGGCGCCTGGGATCAGGGATCGGCACGGCCTTCAGCAGTCGCTTGGTATAGTCGTGCTGCGGGTTTTCGAACACCTGACGGCGTGTTCCCATCTCCACGATCTGGCCGAGATACATGACCGCGATCCGATGCGAGACCTGCTCGACAACCGCCATGTCGTGGGAAATGAACAGGTACGAGAGGCCGAGATCCTCCTGCAGTTCCTGCAGAAGATCCAGAACACGGGCCTGCACCGAAACATCGAGCGCCGAGACGCTTTCATCCGCGACAATGACCTTGGGCGAAAGCGCCAGTGCGCGGGCAATACAGATGCGCTGGCGCTGGCCACCGGAGAATTCGTGGGGATGCCGGGTGATCACATCGGCCGGAAGGCCGACCCGGTCGAACAGCGATGCCACCTTGTCCTTCAGGTCCTTGCCCCGCGCCAGACCGTGGATCACCAGCGGTTCGCCGACGATTTCGCCGACGGTCATGCGTGGGTCGAGGGAGGCATAGGGATCCTGAAAGATCATCTGCATGTCGCGCCTGCGGCGCTGCTGTTCCTGTGCGCTGCCGATGCCGACATGCTGGCCGGCGACCCGGATGCTCCCTTCCCAGGGCACCAGGTTCATGAGCGCCTTGCCGATGGTGGACTTGCCGCAACCGCTCTCTCCGACGAGGCCCAGCGTTTCCCCGGGTGCCAGCGTGAAAGAAACGCCTTCGACCGCATGAACACGGGATGTCACCCGATTGAGCAGGCCGCCATGCAGGTCGAAGCGGACGACAAGGTCTTCCACCTCGAGGACCGGTGCTTCGGGCTGGTCCTTTTTCCGGGCCGCACTGTCGACACCGGTCATGGCACCAAGCTTGGGTACGGCCTCCAGAAGGTGCCGTGTGTAACTGTCCGCCGGACGTTCGAACACGTCGGAAGCCGTGCCGCTTTCCACGATGTTGCCGTGGTTCATGACGATCACCCGGTCGGCCATTTCGGCAACGACACCCATGTCGTGGGTGATCATGATCACCGCCGTGCCGAAATCGCGCTGCAAGTCGCGGATCAGCTGCAGGATCTGTGCCTGGATCGTCACGTCGAGCGCCGTCGTCGGCTCATCGGCAATCAGCACCTTCGGATTGCAGGCCAGCGCCATGGCGATCATCACCCGCTGGCGCATGCCGCCGGAAAGCTCGTGCGGATATTGTTTCAGCCGCCGTGCCGGCTCCGACAGACGCACCGATTCCAGCATTGCCAGTGCGCGCTTGTTGGCTTCACTACCCGAGACATCCTGATGCGCCAGGATCGCCTCACGCAACTGGCGACCAACCGTCAGCACGGGATTGAGCGAGGTCATCGGCTCCTGGAAGATCATGGCAATGTCACCGCCGCGAATGCGGCGCATGGCGTCCTCGGGAAGCTTGATCAGGTCCTTGCCCTGAAACAGCACCTCACCACCGGAGACCCGGGCCATCGGCTCCGGCAGAAGTCCCATGATGGACAGAGCCGTGATCGACTTTCCGGATCCGGATTCGCCCGCGATACAAAGGGTTTCACCGCGCTTCAGGTCAAACGACAGGCCCTTGACCACGGTCTTGCGGCCGGAAGGCGTCGCGACGTCCGTGCGCAGATCTCTTACGGAAAGAACGACGTCTTCGGCAACGGCTACATGGTCTGACTGGCTGGACATCCGGACGCCCTGGTCTTTCTTGAACTCTGGAAAACGGGCGGCGGCGGTGACCGCCACCCGGCTGCGTTACTGAAGCACGACTTTCGGGAAGTAGAACGAGACCACCCAGTTGGGCATGTCCACGATTTCCGAAATCCGGAGGTCGCCGCAGACCGAACACAGCATGTAGGCATCGACCGCGCTGTAGCCGTGACGGGCACACAGGAGGTCGATCATGTTGGAAACGGCTGCCTGGGCGCCTTCGAAGAGATCGCTGCCGATACCGGTGGTGACCTCGTAGCCCATCTCGTCGAGGTGGCGGGTCACCGGGCCCGGGGTTTCGAACCGTGGCATCTTGAGATTGGCACCCTTGATCAGGTCTAGCTCGACCACCGTGTTCATCGGGCTTTCGATCGCGGTTCCGCAGACCTCGCCATCACCCTGCGCCGCGTGGGTGTCGCCGATGGAGAACAGGGCTCCGGCAACTTCCACCGGCAGGTAGAGCGTTGTTCCGGCGGCAAGGTCGCGGATATCAAGATTGCCACCGACCCGCCGGGGCGGAACGATGGAATGAAGACCTGCTTCCGCCGGAGCGACACCGATGGTACCGGCAAACGGCTTCAACGGCACCTTGCCAAACGGGGCAAACGCCGAGGTTCCCAGCTTGTCCTTGTCATAGGACCAGATATGCAGGGCCGGATCCTTGAACTGGTCCGCCAGCAAACCGAAACCCGGAATGTTGGCGGTCCAGCCGAAGCCGGAGGGTTTGAACTCGTGGATCTTGACCACCAGCGCATCGCCCGGCTCGGCCCCATCCACATAGATGGGGCCATTGACCGGATTGATCTTGCCGAAATCCAGCGTCGAAACATCCGCGACAGTGCTTTCGGGCGTGAGCTGCCCGGCCGAACTGTCGAGACATTCGAATTCCAGCACCGTGCCCGGTGCCACCGTTTCGGCCGGGGCATTGGAGTTGTCCCAGCCGAAGTGGTGCTGTGCCGCGTGGATCGTGTAAGCGGCCTTGCAGTTACTGCACATCTTTCGCCCAAACGTAGTCGTAGTTGACAGGAATGTGGACCGGATCGACGAAGATGGCGTCGGGGCCACCCAGCCGCTCGGACCGCATCGTGAAACGCTGCTCGTGGAACACCGGCGCCCAGGCCGCGTCGTCCATCACCGAGATGAAGATCTTGCGCCAGGCTTCCTCACGCTCGGCCTTCTTCGCCGGGTCGGTGATACTGTCGGCAGCAGTGGCCTGCTTGTCCAGCTCCTCGTTGCAGTACCAGGACCAGTTCCACCCGCCCTTGACCGCGCCGGCACAGCCCAGGATCGGGCCATAGAAGTTGGACGGATCCGGGAAGTCGGCGATCCAGGCCATGCCGCCGGACCAGATCATCGGTGCCTGGTCGGGCTCGCCGCCTGCCGCGATCACGTTGGCCTGGGCCAGTGCCTTGATTTCAGCCTTGATGCCGATTTCGGCAAGGTCGGCCTGGATGGACTGGGCAATGCGCGGGTTCGGGTCGGTGTTGTAGACATAGAGTTCGGTTTCGAACCCGTCAGCCAGACCGGCCTCGGCCAGAAGCGCCTTGGCGGCTTCCGGGTCATAGGCATATCCGGTGTACTCGTTGTCATAGCCCGGCATGGTGGGCGGCAGCGGCTGGTTTGCCGGGACTGCGCGGCCATTGATGATGCGCACGACGCGATCCTTGTTGATCGCCATGTTGACGGCCTTGCGCACCTCCAGCTTGTCGAAGGGCGGCATCTTCACGTTCATGGTGACATAGCCGGTGTGCAGCTGGCCACCTTCGATGATCAGGTCCTTGTATTGCGGGTCCTTGGTCACTTCCAGGAACTTCGCCGGGGGAATGCCATCGCCCGGAATATCGGCTTCGCCGCGCTGCAGGCGCAGGAGCGCAACCACCGGCTCCTGGCCGACTTCAAAGGTGATTTCGTCAAGCTTGGGAACGCCTGCGCGCCAGTAGTCCTCGTTGCGCTTGAACACCAGGCGCTGGCCGAGCGTCCATTCTTCCAGCGAGAACGCACCGGTGCCGACCGGATGCTTGCCGAAGTCGGCGCCAAATTCCTCCACGGCCTCTTTCGGCACGATGGACGAGAAGTTGATGGCCATCACGTGCAGGAAGGTCGCATCCGGACGGGACAGTTCGATCTTGACCGTATAGGGATCGACGACGGTGACACCTTCCAGGCTGGTGGCATCGCCGGCCGCCACGGCATCAAAGCCCTTGATGGAGCCGAAGAAACCGGCGCCCGGGCTCTGGGTAGCCGGATTGGTGACACGGTCGAGAGAATATTTGACGTCTTCCGCGGTCATCTCGCGGCCGTTGTGGAACTTCACGCCTTCACGCAGCTTGAAGGTGAAGACCGTGCCGTCATCGGAAATCGTGTAGTCCTCGGCCAGATCCGTCATCAGGTTGGTGGTGCCGGGTTCATAGTCCATCAGGCCGTCGAACAGGCTCTTGATCATCGACCAGTTCTGCCAGTCGTAGCCAATTGCCGGATCAAGCGTCGAGACGTCGTCCTTGTAGGTGACGATCATCGATCCGCCCTGCTTGATGTCGTCCGCCAGAGCGGATGCCGATGTCAGGGCGGTGGCGGCGAGAAGGGCGGCAGCCCCTGCCAATACTGTCTTCTTCATAGTCCAACCTCCGGTTCTTACGGTGATGTGCCGGGCCGCTCTGAAGGCGGTTTTCCGGCGGTTGCCGCGCGTCAGCGCAGCTTGATCCTCGGATCAATCAGGGGAGCGATCAGGTCGGCAAGGAAATTGCCGGCAACGATCGCGAATGCGGACACGAGCGTGACGCCCATGATGATGGGAATGTCGACCCGCTGGATGGCCTGCCAGGCGAGCTGGCCGATGCCTGGCCAGCCGAACACGCTTTCAACCACCACGATGCCGCTCATGAAAAGACCGATATCGATCCCGATCATGGCGATGATCGGCAGCAAGGCGTTGGGAAGGGCGTGGCCGAACAGGACCTGCCAGCGTTTCAGACCTTTGGCGCGCGCCGTGCGGATGAAGTCCTGGCGCAGCACGTCGATCATGGACGAGCGCATCATGCGCGAGTACCAGCCCGCGCCCAGGAACCCGAGGGTCAACGACGGCAGCACCATGTGCATGAAGGTGCCGTAACCGCCGATGGGGAACCAGCCGAGCTGCACCGAAAAGACGTAGAGCAGCAGGATGCCGATCACGAACTGGGGCGAGGAAACTCCGACGAAGGAAAGGACCATGAGGCTCGTATCTGTCGCCGTGTTCCGGCGCAGGGCTGCGACGAGCCCCATGGTAAGTCCGATCGCCAGTTCGCAGACGATGGCGCCGACCATGAGAAGGAGCGTTGCCGGCAGACGCGACCAGATGAGCGCGCCCACTTCCGTCTTCTGCAGGTAGGAGCGGCCGAGATCGCCCTGCAGCAGCCCGGTCAGATAACGGAAGTACTGCTGGTAGAACGGCAGGTTCAGACCAAGCTGCTCGCGAATGTTCTCGACCGTCTGCGCGGTGGCGCTGCGGCCTGCGATCTGGCGGGCCGGATCGGCCGGGATCAGATAGAGCAGGACGAAGGTCAGGAAGGTGATGCCGATGAGGATCAGTACGGACTGGAACACCCGGCGCAGAATATAACCACCCATGATCAGTGCCTCCCCTTCTGTGTCGGGTCGAGCACCTCACGCAAGGCGTCGCCCAGAAGGTTGAAGCCCAGCGCAAGCGCGATGATGGCGATCCCCGGGAAGAACACCAGCCAGGGCGCCGAGGTGAAATAGGTCTGGTTTTCGTAGATGATGTTGCCCCAGGAAGGGGTCGGCGGCTGTACGCCGATGCCGAGATAGCTGAGCGTTGCCTCCAGCAGCACGGTCGTCGAGATGCCCAGCGTGCCGAAGACGACGATGGTTGACAGAAGATGCGGCAGGATATGGCGGAACAGGATACGGAAGAGGCCTGCGCCCATGGCCCGTTCGGCCAGGATGAATTCGCGCTCCGACAGTGATCTGGTTTCGGTATAGACGACACGCGCCATCTGCACCCAGTTGACCATGGCGATCACCATGGCAACGATCCAGAGCGATGGTCTGAACAGGGCCGCCAGCGTGATGGCAAGCAGCAGCGCCGGGAAGGCCATCATCAGATCGGTGAAGCGCATCAGCACCGTTTCCACCCAGCCACGGAAAAAACCGGCGAGGATGCCGACAAAGGCACCGACCGCAACGGCGATCCCGTTGGCGACAACCCCGATGATGAGCGACGTCTGCGCGCCGTAGATCAGACGTGACAGGAGATCGCGCCCGAGCAGATCCGTGCCCAGCCAGAAGGTTTCGCCCGGAGGCAAAGGCGCGCCCTCCAGGGTCAGCCCTTCGAAGAACTGTTCCGCCGGGTCGAAAGGCGCGACAAAGGGAGCAAAGACTGCGGCCCCGACGATTACGCCGACCAGAGCCAGGGCAAAGACGGCGAGTTTCCTTTCCAGGAGACGACGCCAGACGCCTTTGGGTATCTCGGGTGCGGCGGTTTTCACGGTGTCTGGCATCGCTTCAGGCTTCACGTCGGCCGGCATTCTGCCCTCCTGAACGCGCCAGCAGATCAAGCGCAACGTCTTCCATGGTTTGCCGGCTCGCCATCGCCATGTCCTGAAGAAGTTTGTAGGCGGTATCGGCGTCGCTGCCCTGGTGCTGCATCAGGAGCAGGATGGCTTCGGCGACCTGAGGCCGACAGGCAAGGCGGGCTTCCAGTTTCGCGATCCTTTCCTCCGATGCGCGGCGCATGGCAAAGGTTCGCGTGGCAACGACAAGCGCACCGTAAACACCGCTGGAGGCGATGGGCTTGCTCAGATGGGCAATGGCACCGCGCCGGATGGCCCATTCGACCCGCCCGGGGGCCTCGCTGCCCATCAGCGCGATCATCGGCATCGGGTGTTCCTCAACCGGCCAGGGGAACTGGGCATCATGACCGGCATCGGCGTCGAAGATCACAAGATCGGCTTGCCTTGCTTCCTCGGGAAGTTCCGGCCAGGCGGTCGACACCGCAATGCCGAGACGGTCGAGCTGCCGGCAGACCGCATCCCTGTCGGAATGCGGCTTGTGCAGCACAGTCGCGGACCAACCGCGGAAACTCGGGGTGCGGAACAGGCTGCTCATGATGACACCAGCCTCAGTCTCGGCGAATTGCCGTTGTCCGGTACCGGTGTATCACCAGATGTACCGGCGTTGCTTTCCAGCGGGTCATAGTGGACCAGATAGGGATCCGGCGCCAATGGGCCGGACGTCTTTTCGATGATGCGGAACCGGGAGCGGATGCGCTCGGGCCCGGTGGTTTCCACCACCGCGATCAACGGCTGCAGGTAAGCGTGCTGCGTTTGCGGATCGATCCGGATGTCTCGCAACGGCGTCCGGTGCGACCGGCGACACAATTCCGCCAGGACATGATCCGGTGCATCCGAACCACAGGCCTCAATAGCGCGGGCGAGCAGCCAGACGGCCTCATAGGGGCCGACAAACATGGATGAAATCGACGCATCCGGGCCGCGCAAGCCTTCCAGCCGGCTCAGGAAATCCTCGTTTTCCGGCGTGTCCAGCGTTTCGAAGTATGTCGAGGTGGACACAAGACCCTCGGCGGCAGCCCCCAGGATCGGCAGCTCGGCTTCCGTCAGATTGCAACTGAGGATCGGGCAGCGGTTCGGCGCAAAGGCGGGATCTTCCTTCGCAAGCCTCTTCATGGCGCGCAGGAAGGCGTAGCTGCTTTCGCCGATCAGGTTGTTGAAGATGAAGTCCGGCCGTTTTTCCCGGATTTCAACGATCAGATGGTCGATGTTCTCGTCGCCGATGGCGACATAACGCTCGCCCAGAACTTCGCCGTCACACCCGGCCAGAAGTTCGCGGGCGATGCGGTTGGTTTCCCAGCCCCAGATGTAGTTGGACCCGAGAAGGAAAGCGCGGCGGCCGGATTCCGGAACGATGTGGCGGAAAAGCGGAACCACGCCCTGGTTCGGGCAAGCGCCTGTGTAGACCACACGATCATGGCTTTCGAAGCCCTCATAGGGCGTGGTGTACCAGAGCAGCCCGCGGCCACGCTCCATCACCGGCAAGACTTCCTTGCGGGAGGAGGATGTCTGGGTGCCGATGATGTGCCGGCAGCCGGCCTCCCGCATCATCCTGTCCGCTTCCACGGCGTAGTTTTCGGCAGAGCCCTTCGGGTCACCATCCACGCGCAGGAAACGGAAATCGAACAGACCGGAAGCGTTGATTTCATCGATGGCGATCCGGGCACCCCAATAGCCTTCCTGCCCGATCGCGGCATAGGAACCGGATTTCGAAAACAGAACGCCAACAGGTATTTCACCAAAGGCCATGTATTACCCTGCCCTTCAGCCGAACGATGCAAACCGCGGGGGCTGAACATAAAAAAACCCCGACCCGCAGGTGGTCACCTGCGACAGATCGGGGCGCAATTGCCATGCGGCTGAACGATTGCCGCTATTTCGATATCAGGATCGCCGAAGAAAAAAATCTTGTCAATCGCCGCAAAGCTCAAAGATCAGCCACGCATAAAATTTCGCCACAAGCGACGACGGCGACAAACGGCTTACTATGAACCAATTTCAGGAGTTTCGCCAACCGGGAGCCAGAGCATCAAAAAGCACTCTTTTTCTTGAAAAGAATGATAAATTTTCTCTAAAGCCAAGCAACAATCAACCCCTTGAAGAAGGAGATGCAATACAAAATTTCGCCTCAGGAGATAACCTGACGAAAATAGCGGAACCGATTAAAATTTGTTCCCCAGCACAAATTTCAGGCAAGCACCTCGCAAAGCCTTTTCGCAAAGGTGTCCCCTTCAGGCCTCATTGAGGTTTTTCTTTATATTCTACAGTTATTTACACAATTCCTGACTGAAGCCTTACCCTTAAATTCCTGAACTCTGAAGCCCGGTCCGAAACTCGCATCGGGCACATCTTGGCAAAATGCACTACTTGCACAGCTAAAAATATCGCGCCAATAATGCGACCAATTCAAATTGGTTCGAATTGGTATGGCATGAGCGGCACCGACAAACCTTCGCAGCGCAACTCCAGCATGGCCTTGGAACGACTTCGGATCATCGTGGACCAGCTCACGGCTGAGGGCGAGGAACAGCTTCCCACCGAGCGTGAATTGTCCGAAACCATCGGTGTCGGCCGCAGGGCCGTACGCCGGGCCCTGGAAGTACTTGAAACCGAAGGCAAGATCTGGCGCAGGCAGGGAGCGGGAACCTTCATCGGCAGCGAACCTGCACAGCCGGAAAAGCAGATCCTGTCGCTGCACGAAAACTCCAACATGCTCGAGGTCATGGAAGTCCGGCTGCAAATCGAGCCGGTGCTGGCCCGGCTGGCCGCGCTGCGCGCCGCGCCTTCCGATATTGCCGCCATGAGCGACCTCGCGGACCGCGTCGGCAAGGCCGAGGACATGGACAGCCGCGAACTCTGGGACAGCGCCCTGCACCGGGCCATTGCACGGGCAGCACGCAACACGTTGTTCCTGGCACTTTTCGACGTTGTCGACCGGGTCCGGCAGGACACCGCCTGGCGCCATGTGCGCGAAGCGTTGAGAACCGACGATGCCCTGACGCTGTACCGGGCGCAGCATGTCGACATCATCGCGGCCATTGCCAACCGGGACCCAATCGCCGCGGAAAAGACCATGCGCGCCCACCTGCTGGCGCTGCAGGAGCGTCTCCTTTTCCAGAGTGCAAGCGAGGCGGCAAATGCCGACTGAGGCCCCCGTTCTTGAGGTTCAGGACCTCTCGCTCCGTTTCAAGGGTGCCCCGGCAAACATCGTCGATGGCCTATCCTTTGCCGTCCGTCCGGGCGAAACCCTGTGCATCGTCGGAGAAAGCGGCTGCGGCAAGTCGGTGACCGCCTTGTCGCTGATGGGCCTGCTGCCCCGGGGTGTTGCCAGGGTCATGTCCGGCACGGCAACTTTCGCGGGGCAGGACCTTCTGGCCCTGCCAGAGCGCGCGCTCGCCGACCTGCGCGGCGACCGTATTTCCATGATCTTCCAGGAGCCGATGACCTCTCTCAATCCGTCTTACAGGATTGGCGACCAGATATCGGAAATCGTGCTGCGGCATCGCCCGGTGAACCGTGTGCAGGCCCGCGCAAGGGCACTGGAAATGCTGGAGCGGGTCAAGATTCCGGCCGCTTCCAGCCGGCTGGACGATTACCCGCATGAGCTTTCCGGCGGTATGCGTCAACGCGTCATGATTGCCATGGCACTTGCCAACGACCCGGTTCTGCTGATCGCCGACGAGCCGACCACCGCGCTGGACGTGACCATCCAGGCTCAGATCATCGACCTGATCGAAGACCTGCAGAAGGAGAGCGGAACGGCGCTGATCATGATCACGCATGATCTGGGCGTCGTCGCCGAAATCGCCGACCGCGTCTGTGTGATGTACGCGGGGCGTGCGGTGGAGGAAGGCCCGGTCGCCGCAATTTTCGACGATCCGCAGCACCCCTACACCATCGGCCTGATGAGCTCCGTGCCGTCGGTCGGGCCCCGGTCCGGCAGGCTGGCAACCATTGGCGGCATGGTGCCTGCCATCGACAACATGCCGTCCGGGTGCCGGTTCACACCGCGCTGCCCCTTTGCCGGAACCGGCTGCGAAACAACGCCGGCACTTGTCGAACTTGGCCCATCTCACCGGGCCGCCTGCCATTACGCGCCCTTGGAAAGCGCATTTGCGGAGGCTGCCGGATGAGCCTGCCAACCCGGGACAAGATCATCGAGACGCGCGCCGTCACCAAGCGTTTCGGCGGCCGCAAGAGCCTTTTCAAACCGGCAACCTCGGTCAGTGCCGTCAACGGTGTATCGCTGACCATCAAACGTGGAGAAACCTTCTCCATCGTTGGAGAAAGCGGCTGCGGAAAATCCACGCTGGCACGTCTTCTCGTCCGCCTGCTGACACCGTCGGACGGTGCGGTTCTTTACGACGGCAACGACATTTCCGCCCTGTCCGAACAGGAAATGCGCCGGTTGCGGAAAGACCTGCAGTTCGTATTCCAGGACCCGTTTTCCTCGCTCAATCCGCGCATGACCGTCGGCGCGCTGATCGAGGAACCGATGAAGGTTCACACGGCGCTGACCCGCACCGAACGACGGCAGAAGGTCGCCGAGCTTCTGAACAGGGTCGGTTTGCGTCCAGCCTTTGCCAACCGCTATCCGCACGAGTTTTCCGGCGGTCAGCGCCAGCGCATCGGCATAGCCCGGGCGCTCGCCAGCGGTCCCAAGGTGATCGTCGGCGATGAACCCGTTTCGGCACTGGATGTTTCGGTGCAGGCCCAGGTCATCAATCTTCTGGAAGACCTGAAGTCGGAATTCGACCTGACGCTGATCCTGATCGCCCACGATCTGGCGGTCATCCGCCACATGAGCGACCGGGTGGCTGTCATGTACCTGGGCGAAATCGTCGAGTTGGCGCCGAACGACGCGCTCTTCGACAAGCCGTTGCATCCCTATACCCAGGCCCTGATGCGCGCGATCCCGATTGCCTCACCCCATGGCCGGTCGATGAAGGCCGCTCTCCTAGGCGACGTGCCCTCGCCGCTGGATCCGCCTTCAGGCTGCCGTTTCCATCCGCGTTGTCCGCACGCGACCGACCTTTGCAGCCGGGAGAAACCGGTGCCCGCCAATGTTGCCGGTGACCGGACCGTCGCCTGTCACCACTGGGAAAAGATTGCAGACGATGCCCAGCCCCCGGTTCAGGAACCGCCAAGGAGCCCCAATGCGGAAAAGCGCTTCGCGCTGTTCCGGACCCGAAGTCAACAAAAAGAGCCGACGACGGCCGCAAGACCATAAATCGAGCCCTTCCGAGAGGAGTACAAACATGCGTAAGGATTTCCTTGCCGCGCTGCTGCTCAGCGCAACGACCCTGGCCACGGCCGCCCAAGCCGCCGATCTTCGTATCGGCCTGCAGGACGATGCCGATGTGCTGGATCCCGATCAGTCCCGGACCTTTGTCGGCCGTATCGTCTACACCTCGCTGTGCGACAAGCTGGTGGACATCACCCCGGATCTGGAAATCATCCCGCAGCTGGCCACCGGCTGGACCTGGTCCGACGACGGCAAGGTTCTGACCATGGACCTGCGCGAAGGCGTGACCTTCCACGACGGCACGCCCTTTGACGCGGAAGCGGTGAAGGCCAACATCGAGCGCTCGAAGACCCTTCCGGAAAGCCGCCGCAAGAGTGAAGTCAAGTCCATTGAGGGCGTGGAAGTTTCCGGCCCGCTGCAAGTCAAGATCAGCCTCGCCTCGCCGGATGCAACGCTGCTGGCCCAGTTTGCCGACCGCGCCGGCATGATGGTTTCCCCGACCGCCGCAGAAGCCGCCGGGGCCGACTTCGGCAACAACCCGGTCTGTTCCGGCCCGTTCAAGTTCGTTGAACGCGTCCAGCAGGACCGCATTGTTCTGTCCAAGTTCGACGGCTACTGGAACAAGGATGCCATCAACTTCGACACAGTCACTTTCCTGCCGATCCCCGATACAACCGTACGTCTCGCCAACCTGCGCTCCGGCGATATCGACATGCTGGAACGCCTTGCTGCAACCGACGTCGCCTCGGTTAAGGGCGATGCCAACCTCGGCTTCGCGGAAGCCGTCAGCCTTGGCTACCAGGGCATCACGGTGAACCTCAACAACGGCGAGAAGGGTGACAACCCGTTCGGCAACGACCCGAAGATCCGCCAGGCCTTCAGCCTGTCGCTCGACCGTGACGCGATCAACCAGGTTGTCTTCGAAGGCGCCTTTGCACCCGGCAACCAGCCGTTCCCGCCGACCAGCCCCTGGTACGACAAGGACTATCCGGTTCCGGCACGGGATGTCGAAAAGGCAAAGGCCCTGCTGAAGGAAGCCGGTTATGACAGCCTCGACGTCGAAGTGCAGGTGGCCAACAACCCCGTGCAGACGCAAATGATGCAGGTTGTTCAGTCGATGGCGGCGGAAGCTGGTTTCAACGTCAAACTGAAGTCGATGGAATTCGCCAGCCTGCTGGCGGACCAGTCCGCGGGCAACTACCAGGCAAGCCAGGTGGGCTGGTCGGGTCGTGTCGATCCGGACGGCAACATCCACCAGTTCATGACCTGCAAGGGCGGGATCAACGATTCCAAGGTCTGCATTCCGGAAGTCGACAAGCTGCTGGACGAGGCGCGGCAGAGCAATGACACCGCCACGCGCAAGGCCAAGTATGACGCGGCACGGGATATCCTGATCAACGAATTGCCGATCGTCTATCTCTACCACCCGACTTGGATCTGGGCCCTGTCCGGCAAGCTGGAAGGCTTCACCGCCTATCCTGACGGCATGATCCGCCTCGAGAACGTCAAGTTCAAATAACCAGACGCATGACGGGACCCGGCTCTTGCCGGGTCTCGATCCAAACGGATTTTGCCTGAATGCTGTCCTACATCGTACGCCGGCTGCTCATCGCCATCCCGACGCTCATTCTGGTCTCGGTCTTCGTGTTCGTGCTGCAGAAACTGCTGCCCGGCGACCCGGCGCTCGTGCTTGCCGGCGAAGAACGCGATCCTGAGGTGCTGGCGTTCATCCGCGAGAAATACCGGCTCAACGACCCGATCCTCTACCAGTATTTTTCCTGGATAAAGGCCATGCTGCAGGGCGATCTCGGCATTTCGCTGCGGACCAATCAGCCGGTGACGCAACTTATTGCCGACAAGCTGCCGGTCACGATCCAGCTCGCGGTGATGGCGATGGTCATCGCCTTTGCCATAGGCATTCCGGCCGGCATCCTGTCCGCGGTGCGCAAGGGAACCGCCGTGGACTACATCGCCAATTTCGTGGCGCTGTCCGGCCTTTCCATCCCGAATTTCTGGCTCGGCATCATGCTGATCATGCTGGTCTCCGTTCACCTGGGCTGGCTGCCGGCCTCCGGCTATGAATCGCCCTTCGTCGATCCGCTGAAATCACTCCAGACCATGATCATGCCAGCCTTCGTTCTGGGCACGGCACTGGCGGCCACGTTGATGCGACACACCCGCTCGGCCATGCTGGGTGTCCTGAAGGCCGACTACGTCCGCACCGCCCGTGCCAAAGGTCTTCGAGAGAATGTGGTCATCCTGAAACACGCGTTCCGCAACGCGCTTCTGCCCATCGTCACCCTGAGTGCCCTGCTCTTTGGCGAATTGCTGGCAGGAGCGGTGCTTACGGAACAGATCTTCACCATTCCGGGCTTCGGCAAGCTGATCGTCGATGCGGTCTTCACTCGCGATTATGCCGTCGTCCAGGGGATCGTCATGTGCACGGCTGCCGGCTTCATCCTGATGAACCTGATCGCCGATGTTCTCTACTTCCTTCTCAACCCGCGCATGAGGAGCAGCCTGTGAGCGCCGTGACCACCGCCACAGATCCGGCCGAGGAAACCATCCGCCTCGAAAGCCGCGCCTGGAAAAAGCTGAAGGCGAACAAGAGCGCGCTGTTCGGTTTCATCATCGTCGCCTTTTTCATCGGCATAGCGGTTGCCGCGCCGCTGCTGCCCATTGCGGACCCGGCCGCAACCAGCTGGAGCGCCGTGCGCAAGGCGCCATCCGCCGCCCACTGGCTCGGCACAGACGAGATCGGCCGGGACATTCTCTCGCGCATGATCTGGGGGGCACAGGCTTCGTTGATGGCGGGCGTCGTGTCCGTGCTGATCGCTGTCCTGATCGGTGTCCCATTCGGACTTTTGTCGGGCTATTTCGGCGGCTGGATCGACCAGGCAATCTCACGGGTCACCGATGCGCTTCTGGCAACGCCCTTTCTCATTCTGGCGATTGCGCTTGCCGCGTTCCTGGGGCCAAGCCTCAGCAACGCCATGATCGCCATCGGCCTGTCGGCCATGCCGATCTTCGTGCGCCTGACGCGCGGCCAGGTGCTGTCGGTCAAGACGGAAGACTATGTCGAAGGGGCACGGGCCATCGGGCTCAGCCATTTCGCGATCATGTCCCGCTACATCCTGCCCAACGTGTTTGCGCCGGTTCTGGTTCAGGCGACCCTGACAGTCGCCACCGCGATCATTGCCGAAGCGAGCCTTTCCTTCCTCGGCCTCGGCCAGCAACCGCCCGCACCGAGCTGGGGTTCCATGCTGAACGTTGCCAAGAACTTCATGACCCAGGCGCCCTGGATGGCCTGGTGGCCGGGCGCGGCGATCTTCCTGGTCGTTCTCGGTTTCAACCTGCTTGGCGATGGCCTGCGCGACGCTCTCGACCCGCGCGAAAGCTGACCCGTTTTTTAAAACCCAAAGAGTAACTCATGCCGACTTTTACCACCCGCCCCGAAATCACCGGCACCTTCGGTGTCGTCACTTCCACCCACTGGATCGCAAGCGCCGTCGGCATGAGCATCCTGGAAAAAGGCGGCAATGCCTTTGACGCTGCCGTTGCGACCGGGCTTGTGCTGCAGGTTCTGGAGCCGCATCTGAACGGCCCTGCCGGCGATTTGCCGGTGATCTTCCACAAGGCCGGAACCGGCGAAACCAAGGTTGTCTGCGGCCAGGGACCTGCCCCGGCGGGAGCCACCATCGATCATTACAAGGCGGAAGGGCTGGATCTCATTCCGGGCAACGGCCTGCTGTCGACCGTCATTCCGGGTGCCTTCGACGGCTGGATGCTGATGCTGCGCGACCACGGCACATTGAGCCTGCGCGATGTGCTGGAGCCTGCGATCTATTACGCTGAAAACGGCCAGCCCATGTTGCCGGGTGCAGCGGCGACCATCGGCGGGCTGAAGGACTTCTTCCAGACAGAATGGCCGACGTCCTTCGAGACCTGGGTGCCTGGCGGAAACGTTCCGGAAGCCGGCGAGATGTTCAAAAACCCGGTTCTGGCCCAGACCTGGACCCGGCTCTTGAGCGAAGCGGAAAGCCAATCCGGCCGCGAGAAGCAGATCGACGCGGCACGGGACTGTTTCTACCGCGGCTTCATTGCCGAGGAGATAGCGGCCTTCCTGGAAACCGCCGAGGTGATGGATGGTTCGGGCACCAAGCACAAGGGTGTGCTGACCGCCGACGATCTGGCGACCTGGTGTGCCACCTACGAAGATCCGCTCCTGAGCGACTATCACGACTGGACCGTTGCCAAGACCGGCCCATGGGGACAGGGGCCTGTGCTCCTGCAGGCGCTGGCGCTCCTGAAAGGCTTCGACATCGGCGCAATGGACCCGGCTGGTGCCGACTTCGTCCACCATGTGACCGAAGCCATGAAGCTCGCCTATGCGGACCGCGAGGTCTATTACGGCGATCCCGCTTTTGTTGACGTTCCGATGAGCACGCTGCTGTCGGAAGACTACAACGATGCGCGGCGCAAACTGATTTCCGACACCGCATCCTTCGACCTGCGCCCCGGCGTTCTGCCGGGTTTTGAGGATCAGGTGGCTGCCAACATGGCCGTGATCGAGCGCGCAGGCATTGCCAACACGGGTCTTTACGAACCGACGATGGCGCATCTTTCCGAGCGGCGGGGCGACACGGTTCATCTCGACATCATCGACCGCTGGGGCAACATGGTTGCCGCGACCCCGTCCGGCGGTTGGCTGCAATCCTCTCCGATCATTCCCGCGCTCGGCTTCTGTCTGAATTCCCGCGCGCAGATGTTCTGGCTGGAAGACGGCCTGCCGACCAGCCTGGCACCCGGCAAACGCCCGCGCACCACGCTGACGCCGAGCCTGGCCTTCCATGAAGGGCGACCGGCGATGGTGTTCGGCACACCAGGCGGCGACCAGCAGGACCAGTGGCAGCTTTCCCTGTTCCTGAGGCTGGTGCATCACGGCCTCAACCTGCAGGAAGCCATCGACCTGCCGCTGTTCCACACCACCCATTTCCCGACGTCGTTCCACCCGCGCCAACGCCAGCCGGGGCACGTGATGGCGGAAGGCAATTTCAGCTCAGAGACAATCAATCTGCTGCGGGCCCGCGGGCATTCGGTGGAAGTTTCCGGCAACTGGACCATCGGCCGGCTGACCGCCGCCAAGCGCAGCGCTGACGGCGTCCTGAAGGCAGCGGCAACGCCGCGCCTGATGCAGGCCTACGCGATAGGCCGATAGACGGCACCACAGCCCCGCCGATGACTTGCACCTATCGGCACCGGTGGGGCTTTCAAACCCGTGCGAAGAGCTCCTTGAGGGCTTCGGCGTCGATTGCCCGGCAAACCGCACCTGCGGGCCTTGCGGTTGGCGTGTCTTCGGCCGCCAGCATGGCGTTGAGGACAGCTTCCTCGATTGCCTCCACCGCAGCCATGTAAACCGGATCGAGCAGATCGTCGTTCAGCGACACCATGGATTTCCACGGCCCGCTGAGCTGCGGCAGATCCATTTCATTGGCCGTGCTGAAAGCAAGGAAAATGTCGCCGGAGCTGTTGCCGCCCGGCGTTCCGCCCCGGCCAATGCCGATGGTCGCGCGGCGGGCCAGACGGTCTAGCTGGGAAGGCAACAGCGGCAGATCCGTTGCGATGATCACGATGATCGAGCCACGCTCCGCCTTGAAGCCCGGCAACCGGTCTTCCATCATCTTTTCGCCGACGGGCTGTCCCAGCACCTTGAACCATGGCCGAAGACCGTGGTTCGCCTGCACAAGAACTCCGAGCGTGTGGGGCTTGCCACCTGCCTCGATACGGCGTGAGGCGGTGCCTGTCCCTCCCTTGAACTCGTAACAGATCATGCCTGCACCACCGCCGACATTGCCTTCGGCAGGTGGATTGGATGTCGCGTTTTCGAGGGCTTTTGCCGCGTGTTCCGGCCGCACATGCAGGCCATTGATGTCGTTCAGGACACCGTCATATGTTTCCGCGACAACCGGCATCGCCCAAAGGTGGTTGTTCTCCCAGGCATCGCGATAGGTATCGACCATCCAGCGTACAGCGGCCTCGTGCGCAGCGCCTACGCTGTGCGTATTGGTGATCAGGATCGGGCCGGTGAAATAGCCCGCGTCCTTGACCCAGTGACTGCCGGTCATTTCACCGTTGCCGTTGAGCGCATGCAGCCCCGCCCACACCGGACGCGGTGTCGATGTCCGCCCCCTGGGCAGGATTGCCGTGACGCCGGTCTGCACGGGAAGGCCGTTGCTCGCGAGCGCAGGTGTCAGCCTTGAGGACAGCGTTTCATAGCCAACAAGCACCCCTTCGACATCGGTAATCGCGTTTTGCGGACCCGGTGTGCCCGGCATGGGAAGTCCCAGGTCGCGGGCACGTTTGGAGTTATGTTTCTGCGTCATTTCTTGCGGGACCGCATGTAGAGGCCAACGGATGCGATGATGAACGAAAACACCAGCATGACCGTGGCAATTGCATTGATTTCCGGTTTGATGCCCCTGCGCAGCATCCCGTAGATGTGAACAGGCAGGGTCGTGGAATCGACGCCGGAGATGAAATAGGTGATCACCAGATCATCCATCGAGATGATGAAGGCGAGCATCGCACCGCCGATGACGCCCGGTGCGATCAGCGGTAGGGTGACCCGCCGGAATGTTGTCCAGCCATCGCCCCCCAGATCCGCCGATGCCTCTTCCAGGCTGTCGTCCATATCCGCGATGCGGGCGCTGACCACGATGAACACGTAACTGCTGAGGAACGTGCAGTGGCCGATGATGATCGTGTGCAGGCCAAGACCGAAGCCGAAGGACACGAAGAAGATCAACAGTGCGATGCCGAGGATGATGTCGGGCATGATCATCGGCATGAACAGAAGGGCCCGGTAGAAATTCTTGAGGCGGAACCGGAAGCGGGCGACCGCCAACGCAACCGACGTTCCGAGCACCGTCGACACTGCCGTCGTGATAAGGGCCACCGTCAGGCTGTTCAGGACCGCGTTATAGAGCTGATCGGTTGATTCCACATAAAGCGTCAGCTCGTTCAGTTCTGTCGGGAAGCCGAAGATCGTGCGGTACCAGTCGAAGGTAAACCCCTGCCAGATCATCATGTTGACCGGGTTGGAGTTGAACGAGAACACCGTGATCAACAGGATCGGCACGTAGATGAAGACCAGAAACAGCCATCCGTAGACCGACAGGAACAGGTTTCGCCAGGAAATCTTGCGCCTCATGCCGCAACCTCCTCTGCCACCTTCGATCCGCCGGAGCGCCGTTCTTCACGGGTAACAATGCGGATGTAGTAGAGAAGCAGGACCAGGACAGCGGCCATCACCATCATTCCGAGCGCCGCTCCGAAGGGCCAGTTGCGCGCCGACAGGAATTGCTGCTCGATCAGATTGCCGATCATGACCACCTTTGCCCCGCCCAGAAGCGACGGCACGATGAAATTGCCGAGGCTCGGGATGAAGACGATGATCGAGCCGCCAACGATGCCTGGCAGGGTCATTGGCAGGATCACGCGAAAGAACGTCTGAAGCCGGTTGGCGCCCAGGTCCTGCGAGGCTTCGATCAGGCTGTGGTCCAGCTTTTCGATGCTTGCATAGAGCGGCAGGAACATGAACGGCACGAACACATAGACCATGCCGATGACCACCGCCGTGCCTGTGAAGATGATTTCCAGCGGCTGATCGATCAGTCCGAGGCCCATCAGCGCCTGGTTGAAGAAACCGGTCGGCCTCAGGATCAGGACCCACGCGAACAGACGCACGATCAGGCTGATGAAGAAAGGCAGCGTGATCAGGAAGATGACCAGGTTTTTCATCCTGTCCGACATCCGCGACACCCAGAAAGCGACTGGGTAACAGAGGATGAGGCTGAGCAAAACAGTGGTTGCTGCCAGTTTCACCGACCGCAGAAAGATCTCGATATAGACCGGATCGAAGCGCTCGTACTTGGTGTCGGCCCAGCCCAGGATGCGGCCGTAGTTCAGGTGAAAGAATTTCCATTCAACACCGCCATAAAGACCCGGTGTGAGCCAGGAATAGACGATCATGATGGTGAGCGGCCCGAGGAAGAAGATCGCGAGAAAGGCGGACGGTGGCAGCAAGAGGCCAAACAGCGTCAGCTTTCTCCTGTTTTCCAGTGTGTTGTGCCCCTTGCTCATGCCGGAGCTCCATTTCCAGGAATGAGGTGCACGGCATCATGCGGCACGAACAGCGAAGTCCGTTCGCCGATGGTGTGATGCGACGTGCCAGGTCCCGCCCGAAGCGATGCCCTGACCGGCGGCAGCCCCTGGCAAGAAAGGACAAGACGGTAATCGGTTCCGGCGAAAAAGCTCTCGCTGACCGTGCCCGAGATTTCGTGTCCCGCCCGCTCGCCAGAACCGCTTTGCCCCAGGTCCGCCAGAAGGTTTTCCGGCCGGATCAACACCTTAGCCGGATCGCCCCGCTTCAGGCCGTTTACCGGACAATCGCGTATGACGGTACCATCGGTCAGAACGACGTCGCAACGCGTACCGGCAACCGAAACCACTGTCGCGTCCAGAAGGTTGCTTTCGCCGATGAAGCGGGCAACGAATTCGTTCGCCGGACGTCGGTAGAGCTCTTCAGGCGCATCCAGTTGCTGGATGTTGCCGCCGTTCAGCACCGCGATCCGGTCCGACATAACCAGCGCTTCTTCCTGATCGTGGGTGACGAAGATGAACGAGATGCCAAGTTCGTGCTGCAGGGTCTTCAGCTCCTGCTGCATCTTGTGACGCAGGTTCTTGTCCAGCGCCGAAAGAGGTTCATCCAGCAGAAGAATTTTTGGCCGCGCCACAAGCGAACGGGCAAGGGCCACCCGCTGTTGCTGTCCACCGGAAAGCTGGCCGATCTTGCGCGTGCCCATTCCGGCAAGGCCGACAAGCTCAAGCATGCTGCCGACACGCTGTCTGATTTCCGCTTTCGCGACGCCTCTAACCTCGAGACTGTAGGCAACGTTCCGTTGCACCGACAGGTGCGGGAACAGGGCATATCTTTGAAAGACGGTGTTGACCGGTCGTTTGTGTGCCGGCTGATCCGATACCGGTTGGCCGTCTATGTAGATCTCGCCACCGTCGAGATCCTCAAACCCGCTGACCGCCCTCAGCAAGGTGGTCTTGCCGCAGCCCGACGGGCCAAGCAGCGTCAGAAACTCGTTGTGAGCCACTGTCAGGGACACGTTGTCCAGTGCCCGGATGACGCCACCTTCCGGAGCCTGAAAGCTCTTGTAGGCGCTTTCGATCCTCAAAATTCCTTGCATTCTACCCCCTCGGAACGTCAGGCGACATGCGCGGCCCGTGGCCGCGCAGTCTGGTCGTGACGGTCGTCCGCATCCGCACTCATTGTGCCGTTTTGATGCGCGTCCATTCACTGTTGTAAAGCTGAAGGTCGCGGCCGAGGTCCACGAAGATCTGCAGCTTTTCCATCACGTCCTGAGGCGGGTAGATGCTTTCGTTGTTGGCAATTTCCGGCGGCAGGAGCTCCCGGGCCGGCAGGTTCGGGGTGCCATTCAGCTGCTGCTGTACGTTCAGCGCGGAAATTTCCGGCTGAAGATAGAATTGCAGGAACTTCTTTGCGTTGTCCTTGTTCGGTGCGCTGGCAAGGACGCAGATATCCTCCTGGTACATGGTCGCGCCTTCCTCCGGGATGACGTAGGCGAGCACGTCCGGAGCCTGCTGCACGAAAATGTTCGCGCCGACATACCAGTGTGCCGCCGCCACATCGCCGGACTGGACCAGCGGAATGCTGTCGTAGGTAAAGGCGGTGACGTTCTTCTTGCGCTCCAGAATGTAATCTGCCGCGGCCTTGATCTCGGCTTCATCAGTGGAATTGACCGACGTGCCGTTCATGATGTGACCGATGCCGATGGTCTCGCGCAGATCGTCGAGAAGGATGATCTTCTCGCCCTTGTCAGCCAGGGCGAAGAAATCCTCCCAGCCGGTCATTTCGGCCACTTTCTGCTTGTTGTAGGCGATGCCGACAGTGCCCCAGGCATACGGCAGACAGTATTCCGCATCCGGATCTGTTTTCGCGCGGATGAACTGCGGGTCGATGTTCTTGAAAGCCGGATCGCTGCCGATGCCGGTCTTTTCCAGCAAACCAAGCTGGAACATGATGTCGTGCATATGGACCGACGGGAACACGATATCGTAACCGGTGGCGCCGGCCTGGATCTTCGCAAGCATTTCCTCGTTGGAGCCATAGGTGTCCAGGTTGACCTTGATCCCCGTCTCCTCGGTAAATCTGGTCAGAACCTGCGGATTTATGTAGTCGCCCCAGTTGTAGAGATTCAGTTCTTCCTCGGCCTGCGCAGCACTGGCAACAGCCACCAGTGCCGCTGCCCCAAGTGTTGCCTTGGCAACTCTCTTCAGCGTGTTGTTAGTCATGGAACCCTCTGGTTTGCTGCCACGTTTCTGGGAGGTGAACGGGCTTGCGTCCAAAAGGAGATTGAATTATGACATTTCTGTCAAATGTTATTTTTCTGTCATTTTGGGAGCTGAAATGGAAGCCGGCTTCTCCTCCTTCCCTCAGGCGAAATTCGATGAATTCATCAAACGCTTGCAGGATGAAACACCCAAACTCCCCAAGCAGGAGGCCCGGCTTGCGCAGTTTGTCAGCCTGAATATTTCATCTCTCGGACTGGAAACCGGAAAATCTCTCGCGGAAAAGGCGGGGGTTTCAGAGGTCACCGTCGGAAGGTTGCTGCGCCGGCTCGGATGCGACGGCATGAAAGGGCTGAAGCAGCTGCTGCGCGAACATTATTCGGTCACCACGGCCTCCTTCGTCACCGACGGGGACATCCCTTTGCGGTTCGTCGAGACGCTGGAAGCCGAGGTCCAGGGACTGACCAACGTCTTCAACCAGACGCAAGGCGATAATTGGGAAGAGGTCATCCGACTGGTTTCGGCTTCCGAGACGATTTACGCCACGGGATTTCAGTCGATCCGGGGAACAGTGGAGGATTTCGCCCGCCGGATGGCGCTCGCGCGAAAGAATGTCCATTTCCTGTCCGCCCATGACGGCATGCTGGGCGAGTGGCTTGATCACGGCCCGGAAACGGCCGCCACAACATGCCTTATCCTGGTGGACGTCGTGCCCTATGCATCGGAATCGCTGAAGCTCGCCCGGCTTGCAAAGAGCCAGGGCCGATCAGTGATTGTGGTTTCGGACGAATATTGCCACTGGAGTAGGGAGATCGCCAATGCCGCCGTCTATGCGCCTTCCAGAACGGGCCTCTTTCTGGAATCGACAATCGGGATCGTTGCCGCGCTCAGCCTGATGGTCGACATTGCAGCCAGGGCCAACGAGACGACCTCGAGCCACCGTCTGGTGCAATGGAAGGCGAATTCGAAGAAGCTCGGACTGTTCTAGCGTAGGGTCAGAACGTCGGCGGCGTACAGGCGCTGACAACGACACAGCGGCCGTTTCGCAGTGCCTTGAACCTGTGTGGGATCGAACTCTTGAAGAGGTAGGCATCTCCAGGTCCGAGGACCTTTCTCTGCTCGCCGACGGTAACTTCAAGCCGTCCCTCAATGACGATACCGGCTTCCTCGCCCTCGTGGCTGAGCATGACCCGCCCTGTATCCGCACCCGCTTCATAAACTTCGTAAAGCATCTGCAGCTCGTGGCCGAAGAGGCTGTTGCCGACTTGCCTGTAGGAAATGTTGCCCTTGCCGATTTCGGTCAGCTCATCGACGCCGAAAAACACCTGCTCCTGCCGCTCCGGCTCATAGGCGAAGAACTCGGACAGACCGATCGGTATACCGTCCAGAACGCGTTTCAGCGCGCTCAGGGAGGTGTTGATCTTGGCCGCTTCCAGCTGAGAGATGAAACCGTTGGTGACACCGGCCCGTTTGGCCAATTCCCGCTGTGAATAGCCATGCGCTTCCCGGATCGCCCGCAGGCGCAATCCGACGTCGCGTGAGAAGTCATCGGTGTTTAGTGTGTTTATCATCCTAAACAGTTTCCCATTCAAAATGCGTCTTTTCAATACCTTGATGCCTGCAAGAAACAGACTATTCGGCTTGCCAAAATCAGTGCTTTCTAGTGCGACCGACCGAGGAGGCGCACATGAACATCGTCAACAACAACACAGATATTCGATCCAACCAGCCGCTTGACGCTTACTGGATGCCATTTACCGCGAACCGGCAGTTCAAGCAGTCTCCACGCATGCTGGTCTCGGCCAAGGGCATGCATTACCGCAGCGACGACGGCCGCAGCATTCTCGACGGCACTGCGGGCCTCTGGTGCTGCAATGCCGGACACGGTTATGAAGAGATCACCAATGCGGTCGCCCGGCAGCTGTCCGAACTGGACTACGCGCCCTCCTTCCAGATGGGCCATCCGATCGCGTTCGAATTTGCCGAGCGTCTGAAACAGATTGCTCCGGACGGATTCAACCACGTCTTCTTTACCGGATCCGGGTCGGAATCCGTCGACACGGCATTGAAGATGGCACTCGCCTATCACCGCGCCAGGGGGGACGCTTCCCGAACCCGGTTGATCGGGCGGGAACGCGGCTATCACGGTGTGGGCTTCGGCGGCATTTCCGTTGGCGGTATCGTCAACAACCGCCGCCATTTCGGGTCGCTCCTGACCGGCGTCGACCACTTGCCGCACACCCATGCTCCCGAACACAACAGCTTCAGCAAGGGCCAGCCGGAGTGGGGCGCACATCTTGCCGACGATCTGGAACGGATCGTCGCGCTACACGGGGCGGAGACGATCGCCGCGGTCATTGTCGAGCCGGTTGCAGGCTCCACAGGTGTGCTCATCCCGCCCAAGGGATATCTGGAACGGCTGCGTGCGATCTGCGACCGTCACGGTATCCTGTTGATATTCGATGAGGTCATCACCGGTTTCGGACGCCTTGGCGCCCCTTTCGCATCCGATTTCTTCGGCGTGAAACCGGATCTCTTTACCACTGCCAAGGGTCTTACCAACGGCGTCATTCCGATGGGAGCGGTCTTCGCGCAAGACGCGATCTATGAAGCCTTCATGGATGGTCCGGCCGAAACAATCGAACTCTTCCACGGCTATACCTATTCCGGTCACCCGGTTGCCTGCGCTGCCGGCCTTGCCACGCTCGATATCTACGAAAAACATAAGCTTCTGACCCGTGGTTCGGAGATTTCAAACGCCTGGGAAGACCGTATCCATACGCTCAAGAGCGCCAAACACGTCAAGGACATCCGCACTGTTGGCGTCATTGCCGGCATTGAACTCAACTCCCGCGAGGACGCGCCCGGAAAACGTGCTTACGAGGTTTTCGTCAAGTGCTTCGAGGCGGGCTTGCTGATCCGCGTGACTGGCGACATCACCGCTCTTTCGCCTCCATTGATTGTAGAAGAAGGCATGATTGACGAGATGGTGGAAACGCTGGGACAGGTTCTCTCCGAAACGGCCTAGGTTTCCAGGTTTCCGCCCAGCCCCCGCAGTGATCCAACAAAAACCCCGGTCAGGATATCTGCCGGGGTTATTTGTTTGTTTTGGTAAGTGGCTCTGAGCGTTTTGTGGCCTTGGGCGTCGGGCATAGCGCTTTTT
>NZ_AXCE01000001.1:0-75808 GCF_000475395.1 Labrenzia sp. C1B70 | reverse complement strand
GCAGGGAAATGAGCGCTTACAGCTTTTCTACGATGGCACTCAAAATCATGATGCGGAACTCCAAATACTGGAGCGCCCTTTCAACAGCCAAATCTCAAGGCGTGGCTAACGCGAAAAACTTTGCGACATGTGTAGACGCCCGAATTTCAAGAGAATTTTTTTGGGTTTTTCTGGCACGGTCGGGTTCTGACATGTGTCCGGCCTGTAATGCGGCCTTTCAACTGCCGCTGGCCCGTATGGTGTTCGAAGGTCGAGTCCAAATCAAGCCCACGTGCTCAAAGGCACTGTGTCGCAAATTGGTTTTCCCGACCCCATCCCACGATTGTTGCGCCAAACTTCCAAAAACCTCTCTTGCGCCGCCGCCTCCGCAGTCGCTTGCTTTATTATGTTTGAGCAACCGGAGCCTGGTATGTCTGATTGCCTGACATGATCGCCCAGACAATACGTGCCATCTTGTTCGCTAGCGCCACTCTCACCAGCGTAGCTGGCTTGCGCGCGAGCATCCCCTCAAGCCATGTTCCCGGCGCAACTCCTTTTTTTGAGCACCACAAAACCACACTGTTTGCACCAATAATCAGGAGACGACGCAGGGAGCGTTCTCCCATCTTTGTCGTGGCCCCCAGCCCCTGTTTCCCACCTGTTGAGTTTTGCCTCGGAGTCAGTCATAACCAAGCTGCAAAGTCCCGTCCTCGCCGGAAAGTTTCTGGCGGAGGAGCCAGGGCCGCCATGGCAACGGCAATCAAAGGACCAATCCCAGGAATTGTCATCAACCGCTGCGCCGTTTCATCCGCCTTGGCGAGATCGGCAATCTTACGATCCAGTTCCCGCACCTGATCTTCCAATCGCAACAAGCTGTCTGTTGAATAACTCAGGGCTGCTCGTGCCACTTCGGGAAGAGAGGTTTCAGGAGAGGCAAAACGCTCTATCAACTTTGCAACATTGCTTGCACCTTTAGGAACAATCACACCAAATTCCGCCAAATGACCGCACAATGCATTGATGGTCTGCGTGGGCTGCCGGATCAGTATTTCTCGCGTGCGTAACAAAACCACAATGCCCTGACGTTCTTCACTCTTCACCGGCACAAAGCGCATTGTCGGACGGTTGGCTGCTTCACAGATCGCTTCGGCATCCGCAGCATCGTTCTTTTGGCGCTTTACGAACGGCTTTACGTAGATTGGTGGTATCAACTTCATTTTATGGCCGAGCCGAGCAAGCTAACGCCCCCAGTAATGGGCGCTACCGCAAGCCTCCATTGCAACCAAACAGCGCGGCTGATCAGCGAAAAAGGCCAAAACCTATTTCCGCCGCAGTCGCTAGCGAAAAACAACCTCGCCTGATCCATCAGCTCCGTGGGCTTGGAAAACAGACTTCGCAAGATCAAAGCCGATTATGTGAACTTCAGACATTGACGCCTCCTGGAGGATCGAGGAAATCCCACCTTCCCACAGCAAGGCAGCGGTGGACGTCTACATCATCAAGCCCGTCCAAAACGGGGAACAACGCTCGCCAACCAGAATAAGTTGGCAATGCCAAAAGTTCTATTCTATTCTTGTCAGGTTTTCGCCTTATATCAATTTGCGAAAGTGTGAACCGCGTTCCGGTTGACCGCAAGATACACTGTGTCGCCTTCCTCGATCGAAAGCGTTCCGTCGACACGTGCAGTTAGAACGTTACGGGTGAAAGGCACACCGAGATAGAGCAGGGTCTCTGCGCCGAGTTTCTCGATCATGCTGACCTTTGCCGTGAAGTCCGATCTTGCGGACGACACGAGATCAAGATGTTCCGGACGGATGCCCACGGTCACCGAACCGCGCAGACCGGTGGGTCTGGTCGGGGTCAGTACCAGGTCTCCAACCGTCACCTTGCCGTTGTCACCAGCAGTCCCGTCTAGGAAGTTCATGGCTGGAGCCCCGATGAAGCCGGCAACGAAGGTGTTGATCGGGTTGTGGTAGAGCTCCATGGGTGTGCCTACCTGTTCGATCTTTCCACCATTGAAGACGACAATCCGATCCGCAAGCGTAAGTGCTTCAACTTGATCGTGGGTCACATAGATCATCGTAACGTTCTTAAGGTCCTTGTGCAGCCGGGCAATCTCCAGTCTCATCTGCACGCGCAAGGCAGCGTCCAGATTAGACAGCGGTTCATCGAACAGGAAGACGCGTGGATCACGAATGATGGACCGTCCAATGGCAACACGCTGGCGCTGGCCGCCCGATAGCTGCCGGGGTGTCCGATCCAGCAACATTTCCAGCTGCAGGGTTTCAGCTACCTTGCGCACACGCTGTTCGATTTCTGCTTTTGGGACCTTGTTCAGCTTGAGGCCGAAGCCGATGTTTTCCGCCACAGTCAGATGTGGAAACAGGGCGTAGGACTGGAATACCATGGCAAGCTTGCGCTTGGACGGCGCGACATGCGTGACGTCGACACCATCAATTTGAATGAATCCTGAGGATACATCCTCAAGCCCGGAAATCATTCGTAGCATGGTGGATTTGCCGCAACCGGACGGCCCGACGAAGACGACGAACTCGCCCTGTCCGATTTCGAGATCAACGCCTTTGATGACCTCGACCGAGCCAAAGGACTTGCGGATGTTTTTTAAAGTGACTTCAGCCATGGCTTATCCTTTGACCGCGCCCATTGTCATACCTTTGATGAAGTAGCGCTGGAAGAAGAGGAAGATGAGCAGGGTCGGGAGGCTGGCGATCAGCGAAAGCGCTCCCTGGACTCCCCAGGCAACGGTGTATTGACCGCGCAGATTGACGATGCCGACCATGATCGTGCGCATGTCGTCGGACTGCGTGAAGATCAGCGGCCAGAGGAAATCGTTCCAGATCCAGGTGAATTGCAGCGTGGCGAGCACAGCCAGCGCGGGCAGGCTGAGCGGCAGGGCGACGCGAGTCAGGACTTGCCATTCGTTCGCACCTTCCAGGATGGCTGCTTCCCGCAGGGCATTGGGAACAGTGGCGAAGAAATTGCGCATCAGCAGGGTGCAGATGGGGATCCCGAGCGCGGTGTGCACCAGACCGATAGGCCAGAGCGTGTCGATGAGCCCGAGGCCGTTGAACAGCCGGAACAGCGGCACGAGAATGACCTGCGGCGGAAAGAACATGCCGGCGACGATCAGAAGAAACAGGAGGTTCGATCCGCGGAACGGCAGTTTCGCGAAGGTATATCCCGCTAGAACCCCGAGAGCGGTCGAGGCGATGGTCGCGGGCACCGTGACCAGCAGGGTGTTGAGGAAATACCGATGCACCGCCGGATTGCTCAGCACCTCTACATAGTTGCCCAGAAAAAGCGTGTCGGGGAGGGACCACAGGTCTCCGAGGGCAATCGCCCGCGTGGTCTTGACCGAGGACAGCACCACGCCGAGCGTCGGGGCCAGGAACAGGACGGCAAGGCAACACAGGATCAGGAAGATCGTCACCGGCCACGGATTGAAACGACGCGGAACCGAAGAGGTGGCAAGCTCAGCCATAGATTTCGTCCACCTTCTTCAACTGGCGGAAATATAGGCCGATGATCGTCAGGGCGATCAGAAAGAGCACCACCGAAATCGCGCTGCCATAACCCATGAAGTATTTCCGGAAGCTCTCGTTGTACATGTGCATTGCAAGGGTGTCGGAACTGTTGAACGGGCCGCCGCCGGTCATGATGAACAGGATGTCGAAGCCCTTGAGGGAGTTGATCACGGACAGCGCGACCACGACGACGGTCGATGGGGTGAGAAGCGGGATGAGCACATGGCGGACACGCTGCCAGACCGAAGCGCCCTCGATCTCGCAGACTTCGAGAAGATCAGAGGGCACTGCCGTCAGTCCGGCGAGATAGATCACCATGGAAAGGCCGGTCTGCTGCCAGGACCAGGCGACGATGACGGAATAGAGCGCGCTGTCAGGCCGGGCGAGCCAGGCATAGTTGAAGCGGCCGCCGGTAATCTGCTCGATCACGGTGTTCAGAAGGCCCCAGTCCGGCTGATAGATCCAGACCCAGATCTGCCCGACGACGATGGCCGAGAGGCAGATGGGCAGATAGAAGATGGTCTTGAAAACCTTGGCGCCCCGGACCTTGGAATCCAGCAGCAGCGCCAGCCCCAGACCGAGAACGGTCGGCAAAAGGATTGCCGCGACCATCCAGATGGCGGTGTTCACGATGGCGTTGAAGAACAGCCGGTCCGTCCAGATCCGGGTGAAATTCTCAAAACCGACATAGTCATAGTCGCTGTTGAACCCGTTCCAGTTGGTGAAACTGTAATAAAACGAACTCAACAACGGCCAGATTACGAGAACGGAGAAGACAAGCAGAGGAAGCGCCAGAAGGATCAGGCGCCAGATTCGGTTTTCTCGTTCCATTGACCTCTCCAGAGTTGCGGGCTGGCAGCGGTGCCGCAGTCAGCCCGCAAATATTATTGTTATTGTTGTTCGAATGCCGCTTTTGCGTCGGTCGCAGCCTGCGACAGGATATCCGTCACCTTGTTGGGATCGTCCATAAAACGGGCAAACATGGACAAGCCGACTTCGGCGACCGGCGGCGGCGTGGCAAGGTCGTAGTTGAAGGCGAAGACCTCTGATTTGTCGACCGTGTTGAATGCCTTGAGCATGACCGGATTGTAGTTGGAAGGATCGACATTCACGTTGGCTGAAAGCGCACCCTGGGCCTTGCTCCAGTCGGCCTGAACGTCCGTGTTCGATACCATGAACTCCAGAAACGCTTCGGCGCCTTCCGGATTGGCCGCGTTGGCGGCAATGACGAGCCCGTCGACAGGTCCGACCGACGTTACCGGAAGACCGTCGTCGATGACCGGGAACGCGAAGAAATCGTAGTCTTCGCCCGGAACGAGGCCGAGGCCGTTCCAGTAGCCGGTGATCCACGTTCCCATAAGGGTCATGGCGGCGTCGCCGCGCGCAACCTTGTCCGAAGCATCAGTCCAGGTGTCGGCATTGGCGTTTTCGGTGAAGTAGCCCTTGTCCGTCAGGTCCTTCCACATGCCCATGGCACGCTGGACTTCGGGATCGTCATAGGAAGCTTCGCCCGCCATCAGCCGGGCGCGGTATTCGGGGCCGGCGGTGCGCAGCAGCAGATAGTCGAACCAGAACTGCGCTGGCCAGCGGTTTGCCGAACCGAGGGCGATCGGCGCGACGCCAGCAGCTTTCAGTTTTTCGCACAGGGCCAGGAAGCCGTTCCAGTCGGTCGGCATGTCGCTGACGCCGGCATTTTCGAGAACCGCCTTGTTATAGAAGACACCGGCATAGTGATAGTTGAACGGCACCAGGTAGCGGTGATCGTTGTATTTCGTTGCGCTGGCGGCGATGGCGCCGGCGATGATATCGCTCAGGCCCGCACGGTACCACATGTCGTCAATCGGATGCAAAGCACCTGAATCGGCAATGAACTGAACCCTCGCCCCCGCCCAGTAGCTGAAGACGTCCGGCAGGCTGTTGCCCGACGCCCGCACGAGAATGTCCGTTTTGTAGTCCTCGTGGCCAACCGGGCTGTCCTTGAGTGTGTAGCCGGACGCCTCTTCGTAACGCTTGATCTGCTCGCCGAAGGCCTTCAGGCCGAGTTCGCCGGTGAAATAGTGGCTGATCGTGACGTCCCCGGACTGCGCATGCAGCGGGGAGACGAAACCGGCCGCGGATACCGCCATTGCCGACGCGAGCAAGGTACGGCGAGTAATGCGTATCATCGGAACTCCTCCCAGAAGTTTACATATGCTGAACTATTTTGCCAACAACTTCGCCATACGTACAAAAGATTTCGCCTATGTCAACAAAAAGTGTTGCATATTTCAATTTTAACCGCGATAACTAAGAAAAATCGGCTCACGGACCAAATAAGTTTGACTATGTTAAACAATAAGTACAGCATAAGTGAACTTTCTCCACGCGATGCGTTTCCCAAAGGAGTGAAATCCGTGCGCCTGCTTCAATCCCTTACCCGCGGCCTGCGAACCCTCGACCTGCTCCACGCGTCCGATCAGCCAATGCGGCTGACCGAGATCGCAGACGAACTGAGCGTCGACAAATCGAATGCCTCACATGTTCTGAAGACCCTGGTCGCGTCCGGATATGCGGCCCAGGACGGATCCCGCCGCTATGTGGCTTCCGACCGTCACAATGGCGGCGGCCACGAGCATTCGCTGTCCGATGTGGTTGCCTGCAAGGAACGCTGCCGGCCCGCGCTGGAAGCGCTGGTGCGAGAGACGGGTGAATGCGCTCATCTGGCCGTGTTGGTCGATACGCGGGTCTGGTACATCGACAAGGTGGATTCCATCCTGCCACTGAAGGTCGATCACCCGATAGGATCCCTTTCCCCGCTTCACTGTACGGCGCTGGGGAAGGCGTTCCTGTCCTTCGGCAATGCCACCTTGCCGGCGGATCGTCCCCGCTACACGCCGAAAACCATCACGGACGAAGACGCGCTTTTGGCGGAACTCGCCCAAACCCGGAGCCGCGGCTTCGCAATCGACGATGAAGAATTTGCACCCGGCATTCGCTGTGCCGCCAGGCCTGTTTTCGATGTCCGGGACCGCATGATCGCGGCGCTCGGTGTCTCGGGTCCGTCGGTCAGGGTCGATGACGACCGCCTGAAAGAACTCGGCGAGCTGGTGCGCGCCACTCCACTTACCCCATTCAGAGAGCCTAGATGATATGAGCAAGACGCCTCTTCGCGTTGGCATTGTTGGCACAGGTCGCATTTCCGATCTCCATGCCATCGAATACACGCAGAACCCGCGCGGACGCATAACCGCCCTGTGCGACAGGGACCCGGCGCTGGCCCGCTCGCGCGCGGCGGCCTGGGGATGCACCGATGCGGCAATCGAAGAGGATTACGAAGCCCTTCTGGCACGGGACGACGTCGATCTGGTCGAACTGCTCCTGCCGCATCATCTGCATCTTTCTGCGGCGCTGAAGGCAATCGAAGCCGGCAAGATCGTCTCCCTGCAAAAGCCTATGTGCATGAACCTCGCGGAGGCGGACCAGCTGGTTGCCGCGGCCGAAGCCCACGACCGGCCGTTCAAGATTTTCGAGAACTTCATTTTCCATCCGCCGGTCATGAAGGCGAAGGAGCTGATCGGCCAGGGGGCAATCGGTGAGCCGCTCTCGATCCGCATCAAGTCTAATCCGGGGAAAAGCAAGACCGCCTGGGAAGTTCCGAAGGAAGCCGATGCCTGGCGCCAGCAGCTGGAAATGGCGGGCGGTGGCCCGCTTGTTTTCGACGATGGCCATCACAAGTTTGCCCTTGCCTGGCATTTCATGGGCATGCCTTCGGAAGTGCACGCGTTCATCCACCATACCGAACGTCCCGATGGCGGTCTGTTCGATGCGCCGTCCATCATCTCGTTCCGCTTCCCCGGCAACCGGATCGGCAATCTGGAAATCGTCTATTCGCCGGAACTCGAAATCGCCGGGAAATATTATGCCCAGGACGACCGGGTCGAGATTACCGGCACCCACGGCGTTCTATGGATCAATTGCGGCCACGGCAGCATCGGCAACAGCGCGCCGCTGGTTCACTTCCGGGATGGCAAGGTGACGGAATACACCGACATTCCTTCCGGCTGGGAGCAGAGTTTCATTCATTCGACCCGCCACTTCCTCCATGTCCTGCATGAAGGCGGCGACCCGGTGCTGACCGCCCGCCAGGGCCGGTCCGTGCTGCGCTTCGCCCTTGCGGCGGAACAGTCCGCCCGTGAAGGCCGGACGGTCAGCCTCGGGGGGGATGTCTGTTGAGCGCCTTTCCGGACACGCGGGAAAAACGGGCCGCATGGCTGGCGGCAGCCGGCGGGCTGAACGCGGCAATCGAGAGCGGCGTGCTGTCGGATGTCGTTTCTCTGCCCCTTACGGAGGCACTGGTGCTCGGGCTGCTGCGGCAAGGGGTCAGCAAGTATCTGATGATCCTCGGACACGGCTCGACCGAACTCGGCGAAACCCTGCGGATCTATGAGGCCGCAGGGCTGGTCAAGGGGTTCCAGTTCCGCAACGAGGTTGAAATGGCTCATGCGGGTACGGCGCTGCGGTGGTTCTACGACGAACCCTGCGCCGTGATCACGTCCATCGGACCCGGTGCGCTGCAGGCTCTCGCCGGATCTCTGGCGGCCGCGTCCAACGGTGTCGGTCTCTATCACATCTATGGGGACGAGACGACGCATGGCGAAGGCTACAACATGCAGCAGGTGCCCAAGCCCGACCAGGGACTGTTCGCGCAGATCACCGGCGCGATGGGAACCTCCTATACGCTGCATGCACCCGAGGCCCTGCGCGATGCCTTGAGGCGCGGTGCCGGGACTGTCTTCCATCCCTGGAAAGCGGGACCCTTCTATCTGAACCTGCCGTTGAACACGCAGCCCGAAACGGTCTCGCTGCGGCTCGATGCCCTTCCGGCACGGCCTGTCTTCGGGGCAGCGGCAATTCCGAACGAGGACGTGCTCGACAGGGCCGCAGCGCTCATCGGGTCTTTTGAAAAGGTCGCGATCAAGGCAGGGGGGGGGGCGCGCGGCGCGGCGCAGGAACTTTGCCGCTTTGCGGAAGCCGCAGGTGCAGCCGTCGTCCTCAGCCCGGGGTCGACCGGGGTCCTGCCGGACGATCATCCGCAAAACATGCATGTCGGCGGGTCCAAGGGCTCGATCAGCGGCAACTATGCCATGGAGGAAGCGGAGCTGGTGGTGTTCGTCGGCAGCCGCGGCGTCTGCCAGTCAGACTGTTCCGGCATCGGCTGGCCGAAGGCGAAGGCCGTCATCAACATCAATGCCGATCCCGTCGACGTTCAGCACTACAACAACACCCTGGCGCTGGCGGGAAATGCGGGCGTGATCCTGGCGGCGCTGGCGACCCGGCTTCGAGCAGAGGACAACAAGGCCGGTTGGCTGAAGGCCTGCGCCGCGAGGAAAGCCGAGTGGCAGGCCTTCAAGACCGCCCGCTACACGTCCGGCCCGCTTTCGGACGATGTCTGGCCGGAGACCTGCCTGTCTCAGCCGCAGGCAATCCATGTGGCGGATCTTTTTGCGCGCGATGTCGGGGCCTTGAAGATATTCGATGCCGGCGACGTCCAGGCCAACGGCTTTCAGGTTGTCGAGGACAACCGTCCGGGCGAGACCTTCACCGAATCCGGAGCCTCCTACATGGGCTTTGCCGTCTCGGCCCTCCTGGCCGGCGGGCTTGCGGATGAGGGCCGGTATGCCATCGCCTTTACCGGCGACGGATCTTTCATGATGAACCCGCAAGTGCTGATTGACGGCGTCGAGCATGGGGTCCACGGCACCATTCTGCTGATGGACAACCGCCGGATGGCGGCAATAAGCCATCTGCAGCTTTCGCAGTATGGCACGGACTACCGCACCAATGACGGCGTCGCCGTGGACTATGTCCGGATGGCGTCCTCCGTGCAGGGTCTCAAAGCCCTTTGGGGTGGTTACACTGGCGAAACGCTGAAGGCGGCGCTGGCGGAAGCGCATGCCCATAAGGGACTGAGCCTTATTCACCTGCCTGTCTATTACGGTCCGGACCCGCTCGGGGGCATGGGCGCCTATGGAAGCTGGAATGTCGGCAACTGGTGTGCCGACGTGCAGGCAAAATACGCCAAAACGCTGATCTGACGGCGAGGGAGTTTTCAAGATGTTCGAGAAGTATGGCCTTCTGGTCGAAGGCGAATGGCGCCCTGCGGCCGATGGCGGGACCCTTGCCGTGATCAGCCCCGTCAGCGAGATGGAAATCGGGCGGATCCCGGCAGCAGGGCGGAAGGATATCGATCTTGCCCTGTCGGTCTGCGCCTCGATCGCACCGGCCTGGGCGCGTGTGCCTGCCTGGGAAAGGGCCGCCATCCTGAGAAAGGCGGCGGAAAATCTCAAGGACGATGCCGAGACCTATGCCCGCATCATGTCCACCGAAACCGGCAAGCCGCTAGCCGAAGCCCGTGCAGAGGTGCAGGCAAGCGCCGATCAGTTCGAGTGGTATGGCGAAGAAGCAAAGCGGATCTACGGCCAGATCATTCCGGGGCGGAATCCAGACGAGCGCCTGTCCGTGTCCTATCAGCCGGTCGGCCCGTGCCTGGCGCTGTCGGCCTGGAACTTCCCGATGCTGCTGCCGTCCAGGAAGATCGCAGCAGCACTGGCGGCTGGCAACCCCGTCATCGCGCGCCCGGCCTCCGAAGCACCAGGGTCCTGTTTCGCCATAGGCGAAGCCCTGATGAAAGCAGGCCTGCCGGCAGGTGTCCTGTCGATCCTGACCGGATCGGCCGTGCCGATGGTGGGAGACCTGATCGCTTCACCGGTTATCCGGAAGGTATCGCTGACCGGATCTGTTGAGGTGGGACGAAGCATTCTTCGTCAGGCGGCTGAAGGCATCAAGAAGGTGACGATGGAACTTGGCGGTCATGCGCCGGTGATCGTCTATCCCGACAGCGACCCGGTGGCGGCAGCGCGTAAGCTGGCCGCAACCAAGTTCCGCAATTGCGGTCAGGTCTGCATTTCGCCGACCCGCTTCTACATTCACCGGGACATCTACGCCTCCTTCGCCGAAACCTTTACGGAGTATGCGCAAGGCCTGAAGGTGGGCGATGGCCTCGAAGAAACCGTGACAACCGGGCCGATGATCCGGGCGCGGGGACTGAAGACCGCCCTGTCGCTCGTCGAGGATGCGATCGATTGCGGTGCCGAACTCCTGACCGGCGGCCGAAGGCCTCCCGAACATAACACCGGCCATTTCCTGCAGCCGACCGTTCTCGGCAACGTCCCGGACAAGGCCCGCATCATGTCGGATGAACCCTTTGCGCCGGTGGCGCCGCTAACCGCCTTCGACAGCTTCGACGAGGTTATCGAGCGAGCCAATTCCACCGAGTTCGGCCTTGCCTCCTATGTCTTTACCCGTGACAGCGACCTGGCGGCGCGCACGTCGGAGGCGCTTGAAGCCGGTATGGTCGGTATCAACGAGACCCTGCTTGCGACCGCGGAGGCGCCTTTCGGCGGTATCAAGGAAAGCGGTTTCGGGCGGGAAGGCGGCAGCCTCGGCATTCTCGATTACCTGACGCCCAAATACACACGGCACAAGTTCCTGAAAGGGACGCTCGATGTCTGATCAGCCAAAGGGGCCGCAGGGGATCACCGGCGGTCTGACCAATTACGGCGATCCGGAATTTGCCCGCTACTTGCGCCGTTCCTTCGCCAAGTCGATGGGTTATACGGGCAAGTCTCTCGACAAGCCGATTGTCGGAATCTGCTACACTGAAAGCGGGTTCAACAACTGCCACCGGCATTTTCCAGAAATGCTGGAAGCGGTGAAGCGCGGCATTCTCGCTGAGGGGGGGTTGCCAGTTCCCTTTCCGGTTATCTCGCTCGGCGAGGTGTTTCTCAACCCGACTTCACTCGTCTATCGCAACCTGATGGCCATGGCGACTGAAGAGATGATCCGCGCCCAGCCGATGGATTCCGTCGTCCTGATGGGCGGCTGCGACAAAACCGTTCCTGCGCTTCTGATGGGGGCGGCCTCCGCCGGAAAGCCTGCGGTCATGCTTGTTGCAGGACCCATGATGACGGGCAGGCACCGAGGCGAGCGGCTGGGGGCTTGTACCGATTGTCGACGTTTCTGGGGGCAATACCGGGCAGGCAACATCGACGAACAGGAGATCAACCAGATCGAGGGCCGGCTAGCCGTGACTGCCGGAACATGTGCCGTCATGGGGACTGCTTCGACCATGGCGCTGATCGCCGAAACCTTGGGCTTTGCCTTGCCGGGTTCAGCCGCAATTCCGGCGGTTCATGCAGACCGTTTGCGCGCTTCAGAGGAAAGTGGAACGCTGGCCGTCAAGATGGCCCTTACTGGCGGGCCTACGCCAAACAAGCTGATCACACGGGCTTCGGTCGAAAATGCCATCCGGGTGCTGCTGGCTATCTCCGGATCGACGAATGCAGTCATTCACTTGGCCGCGATCGCAGGCCGCATGGGGATCGACATTGACTTCGACCGTTTCAACAGCCTTTCCGATGAAACGCCGGTTCTGGTCGACCTAAAGCCGGTTGGTGCGAGCTACATGGAAGATTTCTACGCAGCAGGGGCGCTTGACGGCGTTCTGCAGGGACTCGCCGCCGATCTCGACAAGACACCGATCGACGTCACCAGTCGGAGCCTTGGCGACAGGCTGACAGCACCACTAGCCGACCCGATCGATCATGCAGTTATTCGCAAAGCTGACGATCCGATCCATCCTAAGGGCGGCTTAATCGCGCTGAAGGGAACACTGGCACCAGATGGAGCCATCCTGAAACGTGCCGCAGCAACGCCAGAGCTTCTTGAACACGAAGGCCGAGCGGTCGTTTTCAGCTCGCTTGAAGATTTGGCAAATAGGATCGACGACCCCGATCTGGACGTGGCAGCCGACGACGTTCTGGTGTTGCAGAACGCAGGGCCTCGCAGCGCTTCCGGCATGCCGGAAGCGGGTTACCTGCCCATTCCGAAAAAACTGGCCCGCCAGGGCGTAAAGGACATGGTGCGCATTTCAGATGCGCGAATGTCCGGCACAGCGTTCGGTACCATTGTGCTGCACGTTGCGCCCGAGGCAGAACTCGGCGGACCGCTCGCATTAGTTCGGGATGGTGACAGGATTCGTTTGTCGGCGTCTTCGAAATCCATCGACATTCTGGTAACGCCGGAAGAACTCGATCGACGCCGATCCGATTTGGTCCGGAGCCCAGACGGCTGGGACCGCGGTTACCGCAAGCTTTATAGAGACAGTGTTCTGCCGGCTCCTGCCGGGTGCGATTTCGATTTTCTTAGGCAGAAACCGTGAAGTGATCGTCCAAGAGGTTGCCGCGCGGTCCTCTGCTATGGCAGAGCGGCATCTAGCTGGTTCTCCCCCACAGAGTTCATTGTACGCGAAAAATCGGTCGGGTTGATGGCACTTGGCGACGTTTTGAGATGCATGATGTTGATTTCCAGAGAGAATTGGCTCTGCATCATATTTGCTACTGTTGGAAGGCAGGCTTTTGCTGATTCACCGGAGGATCAGCTTATGTAACATCGATTTCCGCGCGCAAGCCTCGCGCCTGATGGCTTTTCAGTAGATGAAGTGAAGGTTGTAGCGGATAGCGTTCAAATCCAGTTGCGATCGCGCCAGCGCTCGGGAAAATGTCCGGACTGTGGGCGACCGAGCTGAAGAGTTCAAAGCCGATATTTGCGCCGACCTTCTGACCTTCCGCTTTGTGGTCCGCGTGTACAGTTAACGATAGTAGCGCGTCGCTTCTGGTGTGATTCAGTTTTGTGCAGTCGGCGCATCTTCTGCGAACAATTCGATGGTGGCGTATTGGCTCGCTATGGTCGGCGTACCCAACTGCTGGAAACAATCGTCCACCATCTCGGCCTGGCCCTCGGCGGAAGACCGGCTGCCGCCTTTGCCAACCGCCTCATGATGCCAGTGAGCAACGACACACTGTTGCGCGTGGTTCGCCGGCGTATTGCCGATCACAGCGATGAACTCACTGTCATAGGTATTGATGACTTTGCCTTTTGACGCGTCCAGACCTACGGCGCAATCGTTTGCGATCTGGAACGGCGGAGGCCTGTTACCCTCTTACCAGATCGAGCGCTGGATACGTCTCGATCATGGCTTGCCCAACATCAGTCGATATCGATCGTCGCTGGTGACCGTGGTGGCGGCTACGGCGACGCCATCACGAAGGCCCTGCCTGATGCAGAGCAGGTCGCCGACCGTTGGCATCTGATGGAGAATTCCAGCCGGGCGTTTCTTGACGCGGTCGGCAGGTCAATGCGCCAGATCAGGCAGGCGGTCGGCAGCAATGTCATTGACCCCAAGCTTTTGACTTATGCGGAAAAGTTGCAATACGAGAGTTATCTACGCCGCCAGGAAACGAATGAAGCGATTCGAGAGCTGTCGAAAATGGGCACCCCAATTCGGCAGATCGTGCGGCAAACCGGTCATAGCCAGAAGCTTGTCCGCGACGTATTACGCGGCCAGCGCCTCGATGTCTTTCGAACACGGCCAAGTTCGCTCGATAGCTGGCTAGCGTGGTTTAACAACCGCTGGGACGAAAGGGCTCGAAATGCCTTGGCACTTTGGCGCGAGATGCGGGAGGAGGGCTTTCCAGGGCAAAGTGGCGTCGTCTCACAATGGGCGCAGCGCCGCCGGCTGGCAGAGAAGGCCAACCAAAGTGGATTTGCCCGAACCCCATCAGTAAGGGTTATCGCTCGATTGATGACTGCCACACGCGATGAATTGGCGAAGACCGAGGTAGTCTTGGTGGCGGCGATTGAAATGAGTGTTCCGGAACTAGTGGCCGCGCGCGATGCCATTGGCGACTTTCAATCCATGATCCGCTCGAAGACAGCATGCAGGCTTGATGACTGGCTTGCAGCAGCCAAGAACAGCTTAGTCGCATCTTTCGCCAACGGCGTCGAAAAGGATATCGACGCCGTTCGGAACGCTTTCATCTCTCATTGGTCGAATGGGCAAACGGAAGGACAGATCACGCGCCTGAAGCTCAACAAACGCCAAATGTACGGGCGAGCAAAACTCGATCTATTGCAGGCGCGATTGATTGGCGCATCCTAATAGCTACACGTCAGCAAAAGTGGGTCAGAGCCAGTTCTCAGTGAAAATCAACAGGCGTCCCTTGCGGGCGGCCTCGACTATGAGGTCGCCATATGCCTATGCGGCAGCTTCAGTCAGTCCAATGATCCGATCTGCAAATCTGCGCCACCAATCCGAAAGCCCTTATTCCAGGCGATCGGCGCGCTGATTCGGACGGATTTTCTGAATCCCGAACGCGATCTCGGCGATGACAACCGTCAACAACGCCAGCTCCGCGTCATGACGTACCAACCACGCCACTACACCTGGTTCTGGCGCTTTATTTAGCGTTTCCGAGATCATACTGGTGTCGAGGAAAATCAAAGTTCAAGCCTTCGGCTAAACTTGACAAAACAAATGCGCTATTTTAACAACAATAAAACAATTGTTTCAATTTTTCATTGGGAACGATATGCGTATTGGCGTCGCCCGGCTCTGGCACGAGGCAAACTCATTCTCCGTCTGCGAGACCCGCCTGGAGCAATTTCAGGCCCGCGAATGGGTGCGCGGTGAAGAAGCCCGCGAACTGTACCGGGGCACCTCCACGGAATTGGGCGGTGCGCTCGCCTGGTCCGAGCAGCGTGGTAACATCGAGTTGGTGTTCTCCCGTTGTGCTTCGGCAGCGCCCGCCGGCCCGGTCGACCAGGCGCTGCTCGAGCGGCTGACGCAGGAACTCATTGACGATGCATCGCTTGACGACATCGACGGACTTTATCTTTCGCTTCATGGCGCATGCATCGGAACGACAGATCTCGATCCAGAGCTGTCGCTTGTCAAAGCCCTGCGCCAGCGATTTCCCGATCTACCGATTGCTGCATCCTTCGACATGCATGCCTGCATCGCACCTGAACTGGCGGACATGTTGAACGCGGCAACTATCTACCGCACGTACCCCCATGTGGACATGGTCGAGACGGCGCAGGCAGCACTCGATATGCTCGCCCGCATGGTGACAGGCGGACTGAAACCGCGCGTGATCCTTCGCCGGATCGGACGCATTTTGCCGAGCTTCAACATGCGCACAGACGGGCCGGGCCCGATGCGCGACATTGAGGCGAAGGCGCAAACCCTTGCGCCGGACGCCGTCGCAGCGTCGTTCCCCGCCGCCTACCCCTACGCAAGCTTTGCCTATGCGGATGTGCCCGTTGCCGATGCCGGCGTGCTGGTAACCTGTCTGGACGAAGCCGAAGGCGCAGCGCTGGCGGATGAGATTGCGGATTTTATGCTATCGCAGCAGGCTCGGTTTCGGCCGGACCTGCCGTCGGCGCACGAGGCGCTCGCGGCCCGTCCATGGGCGAGCGGCGAGCGCATCGCGTTTCTCGAACCTTCTGACAATCCCCTGTCCGGCGGCATTGGCGACACGCCGGGCCTGTGCGCCGAAGCTCTTCGAGCCGACCTGCCGGAAGGTAGCGTTTTGGCCTTCTTCTGCGATCCGGATCTGGTGGCGAAAGCCCATGCTATGGGCGTCGGCGCGATGCTTAAAGTCTCGTTGGGCGGACGGCTCGACGACCGGTTCGGCGAACCACTATGCTGCATGGCCAAGGTGCTCTGTGTCACCGATGGCAGATTCCGGAACGAAGACGCGATGGAACGCGGTATGCCGGTAGATCTCGGCCCCACCGCGCTGATCGGCGTCAATGGCCTGAGGGTCATCATCACTACGGGTTGCCAGTCGCCCAACGACACGGCCTATTTCCGCCTCCACGGCATCGATATCGACACGGTGCCCGTACTTCTCGCCAAGGCGAAAAACCATTTCCGCGCTGCCTTTGGCAGCCGGTTCGACGTCATCCAGTCTTGCGAAACGCTGGGGCCAGCCATGGCTGACGTTTCACAACTGACCTTCCGAAATGTGCCTCGGGAGCGCTTCAACCTGACAGAACAGAGGGAAACATGAAGAAGACAATTACTGCCGCCCTGCTCGGCCTTGCAGCAAGCACCGTCAGCGCGGCCGCCATTGAACTGACCGTCAGCTCATGGGTCGCGCCGTCGCATCCGACGATCTTTGCCGGCTATGAAACCTACTTTTCGGCCGTGTCCAAGGCCTCCGGTGGTGACGTAACTTTCAAACTTGTTTCCGGTGGCGCGCTGCTGGGTGGAAAGGAAACGCTGACGGGCCTTGGCGACGGTGTTGCCGATGCTTCCGTTCTGGCACTCACCTACAACCCGGCCCAGCTGCCCACCAGCCAGCTAGTTGCAGAACTCGCCATGATGAGCGGCGATTCACTGGCCGTTGCTGCTGCCGTGACCGAGTTCACGCTGCTCAATTGTGCGCCCTGCATTGACGAATTTGCCAAGCAGAACGTCGTATACACCGGTAGCTACGCGACTGCGCCCTATGCGCTGATCAGCAAGGAACACGTGACCGAAACCAGCGATGTGGCTGGCAAGCGCATCCGTTCGCCCGGTGGCGCCTGGGATCGCTGGATCGGCGAGGCTGGCGCGACCGTCGTGCATACCTCCAGCTCAGAGATGTACGAAGCTCTGGACAAGGGCATGATCGACATCGCCATGCAGCCTGCCGCATCGCTGAAGACGCATTCGCTCTGGGATGTGGCCGACACTATCACGCTCGGCAGCTTCGGCGTCTACAATTCCGGTCCGCTTCTTGCCTTCAACAAGAACGCTTGGATAGAGCTTAGCGCTGAAAACCGTCGCGTACTGCTCGACGAGATGGCGGACGCAATCGTGGCGACCACCAACGCCTATGTGGCCCAGAACGAAGACGCCAAGGCGGAAGCTGCCGACCATGGCATGAAGGTTTTCGACAAGCCGGGAGTGCTGGAGACGGAAATTGCCGCTTTCAACAGTCAGGACATCGCCTCCATCGTCAAGAAGGCGCAGGACGTCTACGGCGCCAAGAATGCAGAAGCGCTGATTGAGAGCTATCAGGCTTCGCTTACCAAATGGGAAGAGATCACGGCTTCCGGTCTTTCCGGCGAGGCGTTTGCCGAGCGCATGAAGACCGAGATCTTCGACAAGCTTTCGGAAAACGAATACGGCCTTTGAGCCGGTCGCGGCGGAGCTTCATGAGCGCTGCCCCCTCTCTCTCTCTCTCTGAAACTCCGGATTATTCATGCAACAAATCGATGTCTTTTTGGGCAGGTTGGGGTGCATTCTCGCGTCGGCAGCGAGCTCTTGCCTCGTCGTCATGATGTTCCAGATATGCCTTGATGTCGGCGGGCGTTACCTCTTCGGAACGCCGATGCCCTCAACGCTGGAGATTGTTTCGGACTGGTGGATGCCGGCGCTGATTTTCCTGCCGCTGCTCAATGTGGAATGGCGCAACGAAAACATTGCAGTCGACTTGCTCTACCAGGGGCTCGGTCCCCGTGCGCAGGCCGTACTCGACGCGATTGCACTCGTATGTTTCGGTGTATTCCTCGCGCTCATTGCCTATGCCGGTTTCGAGCAGGCCATGCGCGCTTATCGGCAGGGCGAGTTTATCATCGGTATGATCCCCGTTATCACTTGGCCGCCCCGTTTCTTCCTACCGGTAGCGGGCTTCCTGACGGCCGTTCTTTGCTTTGTCAGGGCCGTGCGCTTCGTTGGCCGTGCCGCCACGGCCAAAGTCGAAACCAGCGACGACATCTAGGAGCCTACCGTGGATAGCATCACACTCGTCTACTGGGCGCTTGGAGCCCTCCTGTTCCTTCTGGCGTTGCGCGTTCCCGTTGCAGCATCGCTTGGCCTTGTTGCCATTGTCGGCATGTTTGTCCTGGTCGGCGATCGGGCAACCTGGGGGGTTCTTCGCTCGGTCCCGCATGCGTTTGCCGCGCACTGGAGCCTGAGCGCCATCCCCATGTTCCTTTTCATGGGTTATGTCTGCTTCTCGGCTGGCCTGACCGACGGCCTGTTCCGCGTGGCGCGGGCCTGGCTGAACTTCCTGCCGGGCGGCCTTGCAATCTCGTCCGTTGGCGGTGCTGCGCTCTTTTCTTCCGTTACCGGCTCCTCCGTCGCCTGTGCGGCGGCCATGGGCAAGATTGCCGTGCCCGCCATGCTCGACCGTGGTTATGACGCAAAGCTCGCAGTTGGCACCATCGCAGCTGCCGGCACCATGGGCTCGCTCATTCCACCGAGCACGATCCTGCTGCTTTACGCCGTTTTTGCCGAAGTGCCGGTCAGCGAACTGTTCATTGGCGCGGTCATTCCGGGTCTGCTCACCGCACTCATGTACGGTCTGATGATCCTGATGCGGGTCAAGTACAATCCACTGCTAGCTCCGCGCGAGATGAGTGTCGACTGGCGTGAGCGTTTCATGGCACTCGGCGAGACCTGGCCGCTATTCCTGCTGGTCATCACCGTTTTCGGCGGCATCTTTGCCGGCCTTTTTTCAGCAACGGAAGCAGGCGCAATTGGTGCGCTGGCGGCTATCGTCATCGGTCTTGCAAAGCGCACGCTCTCCTGGCAGGCGCTGAAAGACGCTGCCTTCGAGACCATCCGCTCCACCTCGGCCATCTTCCTGATCGCCGTGGCCGCAGCGCTGCTGACGCGCCTCTTCGCCTTCGCCGGCTTCCCTGACTACGTTCAGGGACTGATTGGCGAGGACATGTCGCCGCTGCTCATAATCATCTCCGTTTCGCTGATCTATCTCGTTCTGGGAATGTTCCTCGACCCGATCGGCGTGATGCTTTTGACGCTGCCCGTTCTGCTGCCGATCTTCGAGACCGCAGACATCAGCCTCATCTATGCGGGCGTGATGATCACCAAATATTTGGAGATCGGCCTCATCACACCGCCTGTCGGGCTCAATGTGTTCGTCATCAAAAATGTCATTGCGGACAGGGTGTCGGTCAGCGACGTCTTCCGTGGCGTAGGCTGGTTCCTGTTTGCCGATTTGGTGACGGTGGCCATACTCATAGTCTTCCCCGCGACCATTCTGTGGTTGCCCAGCCTGATAAGCGGGTGACATCATGACCGAGACTCCTACCCTTGAAACCCTGAACCAGCGAATGATTGCTGAGATGGAAGCCTTGCCGCGTCGACTTGCCGATGGCGCACGCTATCTGCTTGATCATCCCGATGATGTGGTGCTCCTTTCGATGCGAGAAATCGCCACGCGCGCCGGCATCGCGCCGGCAACGCTGGTGCGGTTGGCGCGCACGCTGGAGTTTGCCGATTGGACGGAATTGCGGGCGGTCTATGCCGACAGTTTTCGCACCGGCCCGGCCCGCTATGCCGACAAGGCGGTGGCGGCGGTACAGCAAGACAGGGGAGCGGGGCTTCTGGCCGAAACGTTTCGCGCGCAGGAGGCGTGCCTCGCCTTTGCGCTTGAAAGTAATACGCTTGAGGACATCACGGCGGCGGCGCGCACTCTTTCCTACGCCGAGCGCATATATGTGGCCGCTTTCATGAGCTGCAGGGGACCGGGCCTCACCTTCACCTATCTGTGCAAGATGCTGCGCCCGAATGTGGAGTTTCTCGGCAGCGAAGGTTCATCGTTGGTGGCCGACCTTTCCATGCTTACCGGGGGTGATGCGGTTCTCTCGATCAACTTTCAGCCCTATGCGCGCGAGATCGACATGGTGGCTGAAGCTGTCGGGAAGTCTGGGGCGAGCCTGATCAGTCTGAGCGACAGCCGCGCCACACCTCTTCAGCCGCACGCCTCCACCTGCCTGCTGTTCTCCGCAGAGAGCCCCTCCTTCTTCCCCTCCGTCATATCTGCGGTCGGTGTTGTCGAGGGGCTTGCAGCGGCCATGCTGACCGAGCTGCAGGAAACGGCCACTGAGCGGATCGGCCGCATCGAAGAACAACTTTATGCGTCCGGTTCCTACCACGCGCACCGCCGTGTGCGATAACAGAGACGTCCCAATGACCCACGTGTTTCATCGCTCCCCTAAAAACCCGCTGCCACTCGCAGTGAAAGGGGCTGGCGCCTATATCACCGACGAGAACGGCAAGCGTTATATCGATGCCTGCGGCGGTGCGGCCGTTTCTTGCATAGGACATGGGGACGTGCGCGTTCTCGAGGCTGTTCAGCGTCAGATGAGTGAAATCAGCTATGCCCATACGGGCTTCTTCTCGTCGGCACCTGCCGAGGCGCTTGCAGACCATCTGTGCGCGGCAAGCTCCGTGCCACTCGACAAAGTCTATCTTGTGGGCTCCGGTTCAGAGGCCGTTGAAGCGGCCATCAAGCTGGCGCGCCAGTATCACCTGGAGCACGGAGAAGCGTCACGCAAGCTCGTGATATCCCGCCACCAGAGCTATCACGGTAACACGCTGGGAGCGCTTTCCGTTGGAGGCAACCCACCACGGCGCAAGCCCTATGGCCCCTTACTTCTGGAAGAGCCGAAGATTGAGCCCTGCTTTGCCTATCGCTATGCGAAGGAAGGCGAGAGCGTGGAAGACTACGCCCTGCGCGCGGCGAACCTTTTGGAAGACAAGATCCTTGAGCTCGGTTCGGAAAATGTCGTGGCGTTTCTGGCGGAGACTGTGGTGGGGGCAACGGCCGGCGCAGTGGTAGCAGAAGTCGGTTACTTCCGCCGCATACGCGAAATCTGCGACCGCTACGGCGTGCTTCTCATCCTTGATGAAGTGATGTGTGGCTCTGGCCGGACGGGCACATTCTTCGCCTGCGAAGAGGAGAATGTCATGCCGGACATCCTGACGCTCGCCAAGGGACTGGGCGGCGGATATCAGCCCATCGCGGCTGTGATGTGCACAGCGAATGTCTATGACACCATCGTCAAGGGCAGCGGCGGTTTCGTACATGGGCACACCTACTCGGCCCATCCACTCGCATGCGCGGCAGCGCTTGCGGTTCAGCAGGTCATTCGCGACGATGACCTGCTTGCCAATGTGCGTGCGCGTGGCGCGCAACTGCAGGAGCGGCTTCAGGCGCGTTTCGGCAGCTGTCCCCATGTGGGCGATGTGCGCGGGCGCGGACTTCTGCAGGCCGTCGAACTAGTTGAGCATCGCGATGCCAAGACGCCGTTTCCGCCCGAGCGACGGATCGGCGCGGCGATCAAGAAGGAAGCGATGGCCGCTGGCCTTATGGTCTATCCAGGAGCCGGCACTATCGATGGCGTCTCGGGCGATCACGTGTTGCTCGCGCCGCCTTACAATGTCGACGCAGAGACCATTGACCTGATTGTCGACAAGCTGGGACTGGCGGTGGACTCGGTCCTCTCCCGTTGAGGTTGGCTTAAAGCGACGAACGTTGGGTTTCAGCTGGCCGTGGAGTTCGAATGCCCGATCACCGACCAAAACCCGTTCCGAGAGAACAAAAGAACGATCAAATTGTCGCACAATCCGAACGGGTGTTTGGGTATAGAATAAGGTTAGCGAAATGAATTGGTGAACTTTTATTCGAGGAGCTGCTCTTGATGGATAGTCTCCGCTTTTTGAGCGTTTGGGACCACATTTCGAAAATTAGATTGGCTTTTGATAGTGGTCAACGACGATATTGGATTCACGGATACTCTACGGCCGAGATACGGGCGTTAAAAACAAAATTAAAGAAAGAATTTCCGGCGATGGAAATGAGAGAGATGTCGGAGCTCGATATTGCTGTGTTTTGCGCGAATCCGGAAGAATACCACGCTCCGAACTTGTGGAACATAGCCTATGAAAGGCAAAAGCTCCTCGAAACAGGAAAGACAAAAGATTTACCTACATGAATCTTGATCAATAGTTACGAGGCTAAGTACCCTTAGTAAGGTCTAATTACTATCAAAACACTCACAATTTTGACATAGAACCTCAAACACGCGTCAGAATTTTGATCAACCCCACCTGAGTGGTCCATTTTGATTGTTAGTGCACGACTGGGCTTTGGTCCATCCGGGCGATAGTTTCTGCTGCCGGTGGTCGGTAGCCCAAGGCGCTGTGTGGACGCTTGGTATTGTAATGTTTTCTCCATTGTTCAGTCAGGATCTGTGCTTCCTTCAAGCTGTAGAAGAATTCACGGCATTGCCAAGTTGTTTTGGGCAGCCAGTACGAGTCCCATCTTGGACGGATTTCAGGCGTTCATTTCGACGGCGTATTCCTCCCATATGTCGAACGCATCAGCTCTTGCATGCCGGTATGAGGGCGCGGACAGTTTGTATCGGCCCGGCCGGAAGATCGTGTTGATCTGATCGTGGGCGGACAGAAACCGTTGATCTTGGCGGGGCGATTTGAACCGGCCAAAAATCTTCTCCCGCTTGCGTGTCGGACGATGACGCCCCGCTCGGCGAGCAGATCCTCTACATCCGCCGTGCTCAGCTCAAACCGGTGGTAGACCCAAACAGCGTAAGCGACGACTTCGCGAGGGAACCGGTAGTCTTTCAAGCGTAGCATCTCAGATGATATCTTCATGAAGACCGCCTAAACTCCACTGCAGGCGACGACAAGTTGGCAATGCCGACCAAGCATTTGCAACAGGTGTCGAGAGCGATCATTTCAGGGTGAAGAAGAACATGCCGAAGGTCGGCGATTTCCGTTCGTTCAATTCAGCCAGAAAATCCATCGCCGGTTTGAAGCCATGCTGAGACTCAGGAAGGGCTTCGACTTTGCCGTTCAGTGGAGCGTCAGTGAACAGAACGATCTGCTTACGATGTTCTTCGGAATTGAAAAAATTATTCAAGCCTTAGAGCCGCTCCCAAATTGGGACAGATCTGCCTTTTGGGGAGTGCCCTTCAGGCGGCGAATGCTTGGCCATGACACCTGGAGATCGGGAATTAAGCAGCCTTTGCGAACTCCCGACACCAAGGTTTCATGATCTGGATGCGATATCTGCTTCTAGCGTTTCCTTGGCTAAGCAAAATCACACACACCTTTTCGGCGACTGGCAGAAGTTTTCGCAGCTCCGACCTCGACACCGTGCAAAGGCGTGAGACGGGTGAATGGCCGGTTCAGCAAGGCAGCACTGCGACGAGATCCAACACAACGAATGGTGGCTTTGGGTCGTTCGTGTGGCCACCCGTAGCTAAAATTCAGCTGATGCTGCGGAGCATCGGAGGTCGGCTCTGAGCCCAAACCAATTGATGCTGCTAGCCGACGAATGACTGCTCAATTCCGATTTCTCAATCAGAATTGATGATTGCCGTTGTAATCGCCTGCCATTGGTCCCGCGACACCGCTTGTGGGCTGGCGAGCAGCCAATAGCTTTGGTGATGAGAAAGAGACCCGGGGTCCAAGCGCACCAACGCTCCCGTTGATAAGGCCTCCGCGCACAAAGGCAGCGATGCCAGAAAAACGCCCAACCCCGCCTTGGCCGCGCCAAGTGCCGACAGATGGGTATCAAAGCGCAGGTCGGGCAATGGGGTGGTCGGGATGCCGAACGCGGCTGCCCAGGCGTGCCAGCCGGGTCGCTGACCGGCGCAAGCGATGCGTGGTAACATTGTCCAATGCTCCGGGCGGGCAACCAGAGAGGGCGCCGCCACCGGGGCGATTTGTTCGGCATAGAGCCGGGCGCGATAAGGGTGCGGCCAGTCGCCTGTCCCATAACGGATGCGAATGACGTCATCCTGCGGGGCGTCATGTGTGCCGACAACCATCGACTGAATCGAGAGTTCGGCTTTTGTCAGGGTTTGCAGATGACCCAGCCTGGGGAGCAACCACAGGTCGATGATGGTCTGGCTGGCGGACAGTGTCAGGTGTCGGTGTCCGGTGCCGAAAACCGCTTCGGTGCTGTCGCGCAGCCCTTCCAGCGCAAGGCGGACGTGGGGCAACCAGGCCTCGCCCTCGACGGTTAGAGAGATGGCCCGCGCCCGACGGTCGAACAGGGGTGTGCCGAGGTGTTTCTCCAACTGTCCGATCCGCTGGCTGACCGCGGCCTGCGTCAGGCCGACATCTTCGGCGGCGGCGGTAAAGCTGCCAAGCCGCGCCGCTGCCTCAAAGGCGCGGATCCATTCGAGCGGAGGAAGACGATCCCTTTTCATAAGTCAAACGATGCCTCAGGCCATAAATTCCTGATTTGAAGTTATCCATTGCGCTTGCGAAACTCCAGCCAAGTCGCAATCAACTCTTGGGAAATCTCATGCTGTCCGTCACACTCGATCCGTCCGGAACCTTTCTGACGCTGGAATCCACCGCTGGCCCGCAGCGGTTTCATGCGATCTGGCTGCGGGACAACGCGCAGGATGCCGAAACACGCGCCCCGGGCAACGGGCAGCGGTTGATCGCCCTGCGCGACATCCCGGCCGACACCCGGATAGCGGCGGCCGAGATCGCCCCGGATGGCGCGCTTCAGGTGCGTTTCATGCCGGAGGACAAGACCGTTCGTTTTGATCCCGCATGGCTTGCAGCGCATGCCTATGACCATGCGGCACCAACCGCGCGCGGCTGGCTGCCTGACGGGATCCAGGCGTGGGATGCAGGGCTGATGGCTGCCGTGCCCTGCGGTGATTTTGCCCAGTTGCAACAAGGCGGAGCCCCTTTGCGCGACTGGCTGGGCCAGATCGTCCGCTTTGGGTTTGCCAAGGTGGTGAACGCGCCGGTCGAACCCGGGGCGCTGTTCCGGATCGTCGATCTTTTCGGCTTTGTGCGCGAGACGAACTATGGCCGCCACTTTGAGGTTCGGACCGAGGTGAACCCGACCAACCTCGCCTTCACCGGTCTTGGGCTTCAGGCGCATACCGACAATCCCTATCGCGACCCGGTGCCGACGATCCAGGTTCTCTACTGCCTCGAGAGCTCTGCTGCGGGGGGCGAGAACATGGTGGTCGACGGGTTCGCTGCGGCCTTGCGCCTGCGCGAGGAAAACCCCGAGGAGTTCGACCTGCTGGCCGATCATTGCGCACGGTTCGAATATGCCGGCGAGGCGGGCGTTTGCCTGACCTCGCGTCGGCCGATGATCGAACTGGCACCTGACGGCGAGCTGACCGGCATCCGTTTCAACAACCGCTCATGCGCGGCCATCACGGAGGTACCCTTCGACAAGATGGAGGCCTATTACGCCGCCTATCGCCGTCTGGGCGAGATCATCGACGACACGGCCATGGAGCTGACGTTCCGGTTGGAGCCGGGCGAAGCCTTTGTCGTCGACAACACCCGCGTGCTGCACGCGCGCAAAGGCTATTCCGGTGAAGGGACGCGCTGGCTGCAAGGCTGCTACGCCGACAAGGACGGGCTGCGGTCCGCTCATGACGCGATGTGCCGTGAAGGTGTGCTGGAGGCCGCGGAATGAGGCCAGATATCGACACTTTGACGGCCGAGACAATTGTCGCCTTCATCGGCTCCATCTTCGATCGGCGCGGCGGTGAGGAATACCTGGGCGAGCCCGTGACAATGGGCGAACACATGCTGCAGGGCGCCACGATCGCCGAGCGCAACGGCAAATCCGAAGAAATCATCGTCGGCGCGCTACTGCATGACATCGGCCATTTCACCAGCGAATTCGGGACCTTCACGATGGACGACACCGAGGATCGGCATCACGAAGACGCAGGCGCCGATGTGTTAGAGCGGTACTTTCCTTCTGTCGTGACCGATTGCTGCCGATACCACGTCGCGGCAAAGCGTTACCTCTGCGCGACCCGCCCCGAGTATTTCAAGCGCTTGTCCGAGGCCTCGATCCATTCGCTGAATCTGCAGGGCGGCCCAATGTCGCGCGAGGAAGTGGCCGAGTTCGAGAAGAACCCGAACCTCAAGCAGATCATCGCCGTTCGATATCTCGACGAGGCTGGGAAGGTCGCGGGGATGGAAACACCCGACTTCTGGCATTTCGCACCCATGGTGCAGCGGCTGGTCGACATACGTTGCGGGCGCGGTGCATGACCCGCGTTCTACTTGTCATCATGGACGGTGCTGGCTACGACGCGGCCCTTTCCGAATGCGGCTGGCTCGAAGGGGCTGTCGCGCTTGGGCAGGCACGCCGGTGGAAGATGCGCACAGCGCTGCCCAGTCTTTCGGGGCCAATGTACGAAACCATTCACACCGGCCTCTGGCCGCATCAGCATGGTATCGTCTCTAATGACGGGATGCGCGCATCCTCCTCACCCAACGTTTTTTCTCTGACCCGCGCGGCCGGCAAGCGCACGGGCGCGGTGGCGCAAGCCTACTTTCACCATCTCTACGTCGGACAACCGTGGGATCCTTTGCGCTCCATCGAGCATCTGGATAAGAATGCGGATATCCAAGCCGCCCGGTTTTATTCGATGGAGGGCTACGGCCCGATGAACGCCTGTGCCCCCGCCGAAATCGATCTTTGCGCACAGGCGACGCTGATGATAGAATGGCATGCTCCCGACTACATGCTGCTGCATTCCTGCTCCGCCGACACGCTGGGACATACGTTTGGCGGTGACAGCAAAGAATATCGCCGCCAGATTTGGCAAATCGACAATGCGCTGTCGCGATCGATCCCAGTGTGGCGCGATCTTGGCTACGATGTCATCGTCACCGCAGACCACGGCATGACATCAGACCACTGGCACGGTGGAACGGCACTGGCCGCAACCGAAGTTCCGTTCTATTTGTTTTCGGATGCTGAAGGCCCTGAAAAGGGGGCGGAGCTGTCCCAACTGGGAATCGCCGCCTCGGTTCTGGCGCTGATGGATGTCCAGCCAGCGGAGGGCATGGGCGATGCTTTTCTCATGCCACTACCACATGCCAAGTGACTTCCCAAACTTTTCCCGACCGAATTTTTCGCATCCGTTCCAATAAGACGAGCTGCGGTCGTCACAGACTTCTTCGGGTTTTGGGCAAACGCAGCGAACACGCGCTGCTCGTCATTGTTGCTTTTCAACACAAACAAAAAAGGACTGACAGCGGACGTTCAGCCCATTGGCGAGGTGTTCCTTAGCTCGTTGCAGCTTGCCAGCTTTGACGACCGGTTTGCGGCCACCTTTTCGTCCGCGCGCAGTGGCAGCAGTCAACCCAGCCTTGCTGCGCTCCAAAATCAGGTCGCGCTCGAACTAGCGCAGTGCACCGAATACATGGAAGGTGAGCCGTCCGCCCGGGGTTGTGGAGTCGTTGTTTTCGGCCAGAGACCGGAAACCGACACCGTTCGACTCAAGCGCGCTTAGCGTCTCGATCTGGTGATGCATCGAGCGGCTGAGCCGATCCAACCGCCAGACTCCCAGCACGCCGCCTTCGCGCAGGTAAGACAGTGCATCGTCCAAACCACGCAGATCGGCCCTGGCCGAAGAGGCAATGTCCTCGAATACCCGCGGGCAACCTGCTTTTGGCAGCGCATCCGTCTGAAGGGCTGTTTCCCGTCCCGCCGTCGATATCCGCGCGTAACCGATCAGAGCCATTTCCACGGTCTTTGTCCGTCGTCCCGTCCGCCTAGTTTATTGTCCGAACATCCGTCGTTCAAACAGGTTGCCGGACTATGTTCTGTATCACCGGCTAACGGACACTTGACGGACTGCAATGAACGGGCAAGTTGATCACTAGGGATCACCAAGTAATAGGAGGGTTGTAATGGCAACGTCGCTCAAGATCGACGATGTGCTGAAAGGCCGTGTCCAACACCTCGCTGTTAAGCGCCGCCGCTCGCCGCACTGGATCATGCTTGAAGCCATCCGGCAATTCTTCGAGAGGGAAGAGGCTCGTGAGTGCCTCAAGCAGGAAGCCTTAGCTTCCCGGTCGACTTATCAGGAAACCGGACGGCATCTGACCGGACAGGAAGTGCGCACCTGGTTGAACACCTAGGGCAACGAAGAGGAAAAGACGGTGCCTGAGTGCCACGAGTAATCGTTACCGAAGGCGCGGCGCTCGGCTTGGAACGATGTCGACGGTTTCTTGCAGTCAAGTCTTCGGAAGCTGGCAGACGAGCGGGTCAGGCCATCGAGCGCCAATTCTTGCTACTGGAAACGCCCCCCGACTTTGGCCGACCTAACCCTGATTTGCCTGAGCTGCGTGAGTTGCTGATTACCTTTGGGGATTCAGGCTATGTGTCCCTCTACCGCTATGAACCGGCGGTCGATGTGCTCTATGTCCTGGCATTCCGACACCAGAAAAAGCAGGCTACTGAGGAAAGAGTAAGCGTGGTTTAGCTGAAGCCTGTATCGGAGCGACCCCAGTCCCTGTAGGGAGAGAACCGGGGCCTGAAGCGAGCTTGCGGACATGCCTTTCTCCAAACTCAGTTCACTCTTGGAGAAGTTGGAAACTGAGTGGTGGTATCATAGTAAGTGCAATCAGAAGATGCCAGTGGATTATGCACTCGTATGCTGCCGCTCCTGCTGACACAGTCTTGATGTTTGTCTTGGAGAAAAAGATGGCGGCGTTACGGCAGTGGGTTGAAGGCGACGTAGCCGCGGATTTGGATCTGGCACAGGGAAGAGGTCGGTTCCTGGAGTAGAAGACGGCTTTCCAATGTGCGATGGCGCCGATCCGATGCAGATGGATGGTGAGGGATGAAGATTTCGAGCGAGGTGGAACGAAGAGATTTCGAACCGCGGAGAAGACATACAGGAAACGTTGCAATCCGCTCGGCGACCGAAATCCCTGCATACCCCGTTCTCGTTTTCGCAAAGACCGCTATTCGTCACACGCAAAATTTTTGCGACAGAACCTGCGAACACGCGTCATCCGTACTTGAATATCAACTCTTTGAATAGTTGATTGGTGTAGAGCTAACCCAAAGCTCCGACGACGTTTCATTACCCAAAACTTTCGAATAATGCGGTTTAGATGTGTCGTGGTGAATGCTGTCGCCGGGTCTCATGATGAAGACTTTGTCACCGAGGTGGTATTCTAGGCTACCTTCCAACAAATAACAGAAGACTTCACCTTCGTGCTTCATATGTTCGGAAATGTGCCCAGGTGGGCGATGAATGATGCACGGATATGTAAGTGCACCGGGAAAACCGGGCCCGAGTTTTTCATAGAGCCGTTTGGATTTTCCGAGAACATAAGTTTGACGATTGTCCTTCGAAACGAACTCTGAATAAGGTTCGGGCAACTTGATCAGTTGTTCCAGGCTAGTTTGAAGAGCTCCAGCTATCCTCTGAAACGAGGAAAGCGACGGCGATGAAATGCCTCGTTCCACCTGTGACAGGAACCCGATCGTCAGATTGGTTGCTTTGGCGACGTCGTCCAGAGTCATGCCGAGAGCCTTTCGCCGCTGCCGTATTATGGGACCGTAGTTAGGCGTGTCCTGGTCCGCTTGTCCTGTGGCTGTTGGTTCGCTCAGCGTCATTGCTTTTCTCCATTTCGGCAGCGTCTTATACCCGCCGGAGACAGTAAACACCAGTCGTATCGGAAAGTGACTTTATCTATGCTAAAAATTTTTTAAGCATAAAATTATCTCCCTTAAATTCTAATTACTCCATTATTTCATATACTTGAGCAAAAATCGAAGTTTAATATTGGTTCAAAAAAGTTGCAAAAACAAAAGCCTGACTAAAAAATCACTTGCAGCGGCAATAGTGTTGGATAAGCTCCGAGGCATCATCACATGTGCGTCTGGGAGGACACAAAATGAAGGCGACGGCACTTGCAACTGTGCTGGCAATGAGCACGGCCCTGAGCGTTTTCACATATGAAGCTGCAAGCGCAGTCGAGCGTGGCGGTACACTCCAATTCGCCCGTTACGACGGATCCAAGCTGATTGACCCTATCTATGCCGACCGCAATCCGGACATCTGGATGGTGGGCAGCCTATTCTCGACACTTCTGGAAAGCGACCCGCAAAGCGGCGCAATCATCGGTGCGCTGGCAGAAAAATATGAGGTCGCTGCCGACGGTATGTCGATCACCCTGACCCTGCGCGACGGCCTGAAGTTCTCCGATGGCAGCCCGTTGACAGGCGAGGACGTTGTGTTCTCGCTGGATCGGGCAAGAAATCCGGACCTTGGACCCTGGTCCGGGCTTTTCTCGGCGATCTCTTCGGTAACCGCGGACGGTGAGGCCATCACTATCTCGCTCGCCAACCCCGACCCGGCACTGCTTTCGATGCTGGCGACTTTTAATTCGGCTATTGTTTCCAAGAAGGCCTTCGAGGCAGCACCAGGTGCGACCGACCAGGAAAAATCCGCAGCTATCTTCGCTTCCGGTGGTCCCGGTGTCGGTGCTGGCCCATTTTATCTCAGCGGGTTCGAGCAGGGCTCATCAATGACATTTACCGCCAATCCGCACTACTGGAAAATGGGTGAGGACGGGAAGCCACTGCCCTATCTGGACAAGGTGCATTTCCAGGACATTCCGGACGACGCCACCCGCATTCTCAAGCTTACGGCAGGCGAGGTCGATATCGCCGAGTTTATACCGTTCTCGCGCGTTGCCGAGCTGGATGCGGATCCTGCCGTTAACATGTATCTGTTTCCGTCGACCCGGATCATCTATTCACCGATCAACACCCGCGAGACCCGCGCCGACGGATCGCCAAATCCTCTCGCCGACAAACGGGTGCGACAGGCCCTCAACTATGCCACCCACAAAGATGCGCTGATCCAGCTCGTTCTGCAGGGTGCCGGCAAACCGATGTCCTCGCCGCTGATGTCGTCATCGACTCCGCTGGCCATCGACATGAGCCCGCTTTACGGCTTCGATATTGAGAAAGCCAAGGCCCTGGTTGCCGAGGCGGGTCTCGCGCCAGGAACGGAAATTGCGCTGACCACCCTGGCGGGGTCTGCGGACGACGCCACCATCTTCGCCGCCCTGCAACAGATGTGGGCGCCGCTTGGCATCAACCTCGTCGCCGAACAGGTGGATGGTCCGACGCGTGGCGCCAAGAACCGCACTGGCGAGTTCGACATACACACCTATGGCTGGGTGGACGATGTCTCCGATCCGAGCCAGGTCACTGGCTGGCTCGGTTACTTCCCGACGCGCGAGGCGGTCGGAACGGGTTGGAATAATGCCGAATTCAATGCCCTATACGAAGCCTCCTCCACCGAGATGGATCCGGAAAAGCGCGCGGACCAGTATCGTAATATGCAGGAACTCTACGCGGATGCAGCTCCGCTCCTGTTCATGTACGAGACTCCGTTCGCGGTCGCTGTATCCGGAAAGGTCTCCGGCTACGTCCAGACGCCGCTCGGTGCGAACATCTTCGAAAAGGCCTCGATGGAACGATAGGGCATCTTGCGTTCGAATGAACGCAGACACGATGCCCGACACTTGGAGACGATCAGGTTTTCGATGTTCGAACGGCACTGATCCAACATCCGCTGATCTCACACGTTCCTTCCACGAGCGGGAGGCCCGAATGTCCATCCCACTGGCATGCGAGCCTCCCGAATCCTGTTCTGCAAATGATGGCACAATAAAATGGCTGGTGTGCAATACACCCTGAACCGACTGGTTCTGATGATCCCGACCTTCCTCCTGGTGATGATCATCATCTTTCTTCTGGTGCGTCTTCTTCCCGGCGACCCGGCCATCGCGATCGCGGGCGACAAGGCATCCGATGCCGATATAGCTGCGATCCGTGAAAAGCTCGGCTTGACCGCTCCGCTCTGGACGCAGTTCTGGCTGTTCCTAACGAACACCCTTCAAGGTGATCTCGGGCGATCCATCCTGTTGCGCGCCCCGGTGCTGGACGTAATCCTGGCGCGGCTGCCAACGACGATTTTCCTGACCCTTTATGCGGTAACGCTTTCGGTCCTGATCGCCGGGCCGCTAGCCTTTCTTGCGGCGGTCAATCGCGGCAAGTGGCAGGACAATTTCATTCGGGCGGTGTTCCAGGTCGGACTTTCCATGCCGGTCTTCTACATCGGCCTGATCCTGCTAACGTTTCTCGCAGCGCAGCTCCGGCTCTTTCCCGTCGGTGGCTACGGCGAAACCTTTGCTGATCGGCTCTATCACCTGTTCCTGCCGGCCGCCACCGTGGCGCTTTATACCTCGGCCATTCTGCTGCGGAACTTGCGCTCCGCTATCATTGAAGTGCTGGACGCCGAATTCGTGCAGTTCGCTCGGGCCAAAGGATTGCCGAACCGATTGGTTCTCGGTCGGCATGTCCTGAAAAATGCGCTGATCTCGACCGTAACCCTGCTTGGTCTTTCCATTGGACAGTTGATGAGCGGCACGCTCGTCACGGAAACGGTCTTCGCCGTGCCGGGTGTCGGCCGGTCAATGCTCGACGCAATCTTCGCTCGTGACTATCCGCTTATCCAAGGCCTGACCCTGACTTTCGCCGTGCTGGTATCGCTGGTCTTCCTTCTGACCGACCTCTTCCAGAGCTGGCTTGACCCGAGGATGCGCCTGACATGAGCGATATCTCCCTTGCCCCGAGTGCGGCCCTTTTAAAAAAGCCGGGTCTCTTGAAACAGGCCCTGTCGAAGCCGGGCTTCATGACCGGTGTCGGCATCATTGGCTTTTCCACCTTGCTTGCCCTCTTTCCGGGTCTCTTTGCACCCTACGATCCCAATCAGATCGATTATGTCGCGGTGCGCCAGGCGCCAAGCTGGGAACATATCTTCGGCACGGACCTGCTGGGGCGGGATACCTTTTCCCGCGTCATCTGGGCCTATTCCGTCGACATGCGCATGGCGTTTTTCGCCACCGTCTTTGCCCTTGTCATCGGCGTAGTCGTCGGGGCGCTGGTCGGTTATTACCGCGGCATCGCGGATCTCGTTTTCGGCCGCGTTGTCGATGCTGTCATCACGTTCCCGTTCCTGGTGCTGGTGATTGCCATCGTCGCTGTGCTCGGGCCCGGGCTCACCAACATGTATATTGCGATCACGCTGGTGAACTGGGTCTATTACGCCCGGCTGATGCGGGCTGAGGTGATCTCGCAAAAGGCAAACGACTATGCGTCGGCGGGCATCGTCATGGGATATTCCGATCAGCGTATCATCTTTCGGCATCTGCTGCCGAACGCGATCACACCGATTATCGTCTACTGGATGACCGACATGGCGCTCGCTATCCTGCTCGGCTCGTCGCTCGGCTACCTTGGCCTCGGTGCGCAGCCGCCTCAAGCGGAATGGGGTGTTCTGATCGCCGAGGGGCGCAATTTCATCACTACCGCCTGGTGGCTAAGCCTGATGCCGGGCATTGCCATCGTCATGACCGGGCTCGGTTTCTCGCTGATCGGCGACGGCCTGGCGGATCTGTTGAGGCCGCGCGGATGACCCTGACCTCTGTTCACACCCCTGTTCTGCAAGTGGAAGGTCTCTCGACCACCTTCAAGGCTGGCAGCCTGTCCATCCCCTCCGTGCGCGACGTCGGCTTCAAGCTCTGCAAGGGCGAAGTCCTCGGCCTTGTCGGCGAAAGCGGTTCGGGCAAGAGCGTGACCTTGCGCTCCATCCTCGGTCTTTCCCGGCGCTACGGCAGCACGACAGGCAAGGTCATGTGGCACGGCGACAATCTGGTCGAGTTGTCGGAGGCGAGACTGCGCAAGATCCGCGGTGGCGAGATCGCGATGATCTTCCAGGAACCGATGACCTCGCTCAATCCGCTGCTGACGGTCGGGCTGCAAATCGACGAAACGCTGAAGGCCCATACGGTGATGCGGGCATCGGAGCGCCGCAAGCGCGCTATCGAAATGCTGGATCTTGTCGGTATCCCGGCAGCTTCTTCGCGGCTCAATGAATATCCGCACCAGTTCTCCGGCGGCATGCGCCAGCGGGTGATGATCGCAATCGCGCTTGCCGCCAGACCGAAGCTTCTCCTGGCGGACGAGCCGACCACGGCTCTCGACGTCACGATCCAGGCACAGATCCTCGACCTGATCCTGTCACTGGCGAAGGATTTCGACATGGGCGTTATCCTGGTAACCCACGATCTGGGCGTCGTCGCCCAGACCTGTGATCAGGTGGCGGTGATGTATGCCGGACGGATCGTCGAAGAAGGGGCGGTGCGCTCCGTGCTGAAGGCGCCGCAACATCCCTATACGGTCGGCCTGATGCGCTCGGTGCCACAGGACGTGCCGCCGCGAACGCCGCTATATTCCATCCCGGGAACGCCGCCGAGCCTGCTTGCCCTACCAGTGGGCTGTGCTTTCGCGCCGCGATGCCCGAACAAGAGTTCGACCTGTGAACTGGTTCGGCCGGAGCTTCTACCCTCCGGCGACTGCCGCGCGATCGCCTGTTTCAACAAGTTCGAAAAACACAACGGAGCGGCGGCGTGAGCGAGACGGTTCTGGACATTTGCGACGTCAGCCTGACCTTCAAGGGCAAGCGGGGAGTGCTTGATATGGTCGCGGGCCGCACGCCGCGGGATGTCAACGCGCTGAACGGCGTCTCCTTGCAGCTGCACCGCGGAGAGACCCTCGGCGTTGTTGGAGAATCCGGCTGCGGCAAGTCAACCCTCGCGCGCTGCATCGTGCGGCTCTACAAGCCGAAAGTCGGCGAGATCCGGTTCAAAGGGACGAATATTTTTGCAGCCGGAGAGCTGCGGGACCGGAGCTACAACCGCCGCGTCCAGATGATGTTCCAGGACCCGTATTCGTCACTCAATCCGCGCATGACCACCGGTCAGATCCTGAAAGAGGCGCTGCTGGTGCATGAGATGTGCAGCGCGGCCCAGGTGCCGGCGCGACTGGCGGAGCTGATGGATCTTGTGCAGCTGCCTCATGACGCGCTGGAGAAACTGCCGCACGAGTTTTCAGGAGGGCAGCGGCAGCGCATTGCCATCGCCAGGGCGCTCGCCGTCGAGCCCGAAGTGCTGATTGCCGACGAACTTGTCTCCGCGCTGGATGTCTCCGTGCAGGCGCAGATCGTCAATCTGCTCTTACAGCTGCAGCAGCAGCTTGGTCTGACGATTTTGTTCGTCGCCCATGATCTGCGCCTTGTGCGCCACGTCTCCAACCGGGTTGCCGTCATCTATCTTGGCCGGATTGTGGAGATCGGCGACAGCGAAACCCTGTTCGCAAGGCCGATGCATCCCTACAGTCAGGCGCTGCTCAGCGCCGCGCCGTCGCTGGATCCGGACGACAAGGGCCGGAAAATCCATCTTGAGGGGGAATTGCCCTCGCCGATGGATATTCCGACGGGCTGCCCCTTTCACGTCCGCTGCCGCCACAAGACCCCGAAATGCACAACGGATTTGCCGGTGCTGCGCGCCATTGAAAGCCGCGGCTCGGTTGCCTGTCACCATGCCGAAGAGATTGAGAATGCCTGAAACGACCCGTGCCGTGATTGCCGGCCGTCTTACCGACCTGCGTGCGGAAATGTCTTCCCGCGGCCTGAACGCCCTGATCGTTCCGCGCTTCGATGCACATCAGGGCGAATATATCGCTCCACATGACATGCGCCTTGCCTTCGTTACCGGCTTCACCGGCTCGGCGGGTGTTGCCATCGTCACCGTGGACGGCGTGCGCCTCTTCGTCGATGGCCGCTATACGGTACAGGCGCAGAACCAGTGTCCGGCTGGGCTGATCGACCGGGATCATCTCCATGAGAGCCCGCCGGAAAGCTGGCTCGGCGTCGTGGCCGACCCCGGCTGGAGCATCGGCTATGACGCCATGCTGCTGCCTCCCGCCTGGGTGGCACGATTCGAGACTGCAGCAGCTCGCGCCGGGGCGAAGCTGATGCCGGTCGACTGCAATCCGGTCGATGCCGTCTGGCACGACCAGCCCGCGGAGCCCGCAGGCCTCATCAGCGCCTTTCCGATGCAGTTCGCGGGGCTCTCGGCGACCGAAAAGCGCGCCGGGCTGATCGCTGTTTTGGAGAAGGACGGTATCGATCTGCTGGTAGACTCCCAGCCGGACAACATTTGCTGGCTTCTAAACGTGCGCGGCGACGACGTTGCCTTCAATCCGATGCCGCTGTCGTTTTTTTTGCTGGAGCGTGAGGGTAAGGGGCACTGGTTTGTCAACGCGGACAATTTCGTGGGTGGTCTCAGAGATACGCTGCCCGGCTGGCTGACTGTGCATTCGAAAGACGCCTTTCTGAATGTACTGAACGAGAAATTACGCGCCGGCGCGAGAGTATTGGTTGACCCGGATTTCTCGCCGGCTGCCGTCGGTCAGGCCGTTGTTGCGGCTAAGGCCGAGCCGGTGGCGCATCGCAGCCCCGTGACACTTGCCAAGGCGCAGAAGAACACCACCGAACTGGAGGGCATCAGGGCCTGTCACATACAGGATGCGGTCGCCTGGGTGGAATTCGGTGCTTGGCTTCAAGAAACCGTCCCGGCGCGGGCCGCAGGTGGCGATCCGGTCAGCGAGTTTGAGGCGGAAGAGAAGATGCTTGCGTGCCGAAAGGCGCGTCCGGAATTTCTGTCGGAGAGCTTCCGGACAATCTCCTGTGCCGGGGGCAACGCCGCCATGTGCCACTATGCGGCCGATCCGAAGTCTTCAGCGCCGATCCTTCCCTCCACCTGTTACCTGATGGACAGCGGCGGACAATATGAGACCGGAACCACCGACGCGACCCGCTCCTATACCTTCGGTACTCTGCCGGAAGGGTATAAAGAAGCCTATACGGCCGTCTTCAAGGCACTGGTCGCGATGGCGACGTTGCGTTTTCCGAAAGGCACGCAGGGCCATCACATTGATGCCATCTGCCGCCGCCCGTTGTGGGATCTCGGCCTCGATTACGATCATGGCACCGGCCACGGCATAGGCCATCGCCTGTCGGTGCATGAACAACCGCAACGGATCGGCAAGCCACACAATCCTGTCGACCTTGGCGCCGGCATGGTGATGTCCATAGAGCCAGGTCACTACAAGGCTGGCCACTACGGTATCCGCATCGAGAACCTGTTCGAGATCATTGAGGCGGATGACGGTTTTCTGGAGTTTTCAAATCTGACGTGGATCCCCATCCAGACCGATGCGCTCATCGCAGAGCGGTTGAGTGCCGCCGAAATCGCCTGGCTGGACAGCTATCATGCACTGGTGGATAAGCAGCTTGGGCCGCATTGTGTGGGCAGGTCGGCGCACTGGCTGCACGAAGCCTGCAAACCCTTAACGAGAAAACAGGAGTGGCGTAAGGCGATATAGGCGCCTAAACCGATGCAGCCAAGTCGAACGATAGGCTTTATCGTCAGCGTTCGGGTAACATAATTTGGTTAGGTTGGGCCGCGGTCCGGAATTTATCGACGCTGTGGCCATAGAATCTGGTGACGATCTCCTTCTCCTCAAACGCGTGGACACCGGCCGGAACATGAATCGGTTCTACCACCTGTCGGTGGAGCAGACCCTGTTCGGCGGGTTTGGGGTCCGCCGGATATGGGGGCGTGTGGGCACCCGGGGCCGGTCGCGCCTGGATCTTTTTGCGGATGCTCCCTCGGCCCGCGCGCACCAGCAGCACCAAAGACAGGCGCGGGTATCGTCCGAAATGAGGCTGTTGCATGGTGCCTGATCCTTGACCCGTGAGATCCACCTCAGATAGCCAGGCTCTGTACCGGTCGAGGCCGGTGAGCTCGAACGGCGGCGCGGGGCCGAGCTGGCGGATCATGCGGTCGACGGCGGCGGCGGTGTCGCCAAGGTCATGGCGGGCCATGGGAATGGTGACAAGCGGGTGTTGCAGGAACAGGTCTTGTCGCAAATTATTGTTGGCCTCGTTGTGCTGAGATCGACAAACGGCGTGGCAGTCGAGGTGGAAGTTTCCTCTAAAGGTGCGCATCACCCGAAGGAAGTCTTTCTTGACGCGGTCTCTTGCGATCCGCGGTACGCGGTGTTGTATCGCGACCTTGAGGAAATCCTCGCTGAGCGTGGTTTGACGATCGATCATGCAACACTCAACGACCTGTGAAGAAATCGCGCCGATCAGCTTGGACAGGCTGAGGATGACCTCGACGGCCCGCTTCAACGTCGGGAAAGAGCCGAATGTCAATTTGAATGGATTTGGGGAGCTTTACAGGCAGCCTATGGCCTGGATTTCCCCCCTACATTGCCAGACTTGGCTTCCAGCGGAGCCTGATCCATTGCCGAACATTATGGGCAAGGATAGCTCATAGGGCTTCCGTCCGCGCCTTTTGAAGGCCCCGTACACGGAAACGCCGCAGGCCAAGCTTTTCCTTCAGCCAGGCATTCACGAATTCTGCCAGCCTTGCCCGTTCACGCATCAGACCACGTGCCTCGGCCGTCGTCTGACGTTCTCGGAAAGAACTGACGACTGGGTCTTCCTGCGTGACGACGATTGATCGTCCATATCGCTTGTTACTTGAGCAGCATTGTTGCTTGCTGGGGCAGGACCAGCAATCGTTTTGTTTGCTTGGTAGCGCGTCATCGTTCTGCCTGGACGTGCAGAATGGCTGTGGCGGGCCGTAAGGTTTTTTCCTTCCGGACAAACATAAACGTCGGAGCTCGGATCGTACCGGAACTGCTCGGGCAAGAAGGCATCAGTAACGCCGGCGCGTTGGAACCGCTGCTTCACCCGACCATCGGTTTGAACCCAAGGTCCGGCAAGCTCCACATTCATGTCGTGCGCCATTAGAACGTTCTGTCGACTTGTATAACCTGCATCCACCAACAATTTGTCAGGCAATTCGCCCAAGCGCTCTTCAATCTGTCGCATCGCAGCCGGCAGATATCCGTAGTCGGGCGCTGTTTGCCCAATGTCCACGCCAATGGCAATTCCGTGGCTGGTGTCAGTCACTATCTGGACATTGTAGCTCAAGGCATAGTGACCATCGCCGTGTCGCATGATCCGCGATTGCGGATCGCTCGAACTGGCACCGATCTGGCGCTTATGTGAGTTCCCGTAGCCTGCAGGCTTATCTGCGCTGATCTGGCGAACGTTATCGAGTGCCTCCTCTAGCCGTTCCACCCGCTCCCGGCGGGCTCGCGCCTGGGCGGCTTCTTGACGAGAGGTCGCCCCGCGTTTTCTTGGATCCCCCATTGAGGAAAGATGTTCCTTTGCGAACGCCAGATTTTTAACGAGTTGATCCTCCTTCCGGAACGTACCTGATCCCGCCTGCGCTGCGATCTTGGTTCCGTCCAGTGTGGCGGTCTCCAATGAAATCAATCCCTCAGCACTCTAAGCGGCAAGCAATTGTGTGAACAAGAGATCCAGGACCGAATGATGCGCAACCCGAAAATCCGACAAGGTGTGATGATTGATGATCATTAGCCCTGCAAGCCACCGAAACCCAGGATCGAACGCCAAGCGCCGTTCGATCTCCCGAGCAGAGCCGATCCTACGACTATAAGCGTAGATCCATAGCGAAACCAGGAGCGCAGGGTCATAGGCCGGGCGACCAGCGGCGCCTTCAAACGACCCAACACGCGATGCGAACGCAGAAAGATCGAGGCGGCCGACTAATTCCCAGATCGCGCGAACGGAATCATCGGGCCCAACCAGAAGCTCAACATCCAGCATCGTCCAGCACAACTGTCGACGATCGGCGTAGATCAGCCGAAGGGCCGGGTCTCCTGAAGGTGTATCAAAAACGCCACCGGATCGCGGGGCGTCAGGGGGGTTATTCATGCCAAAACCTCCCCAAATCACACTCATAAAAATAGCACGAAAGGGGTCCAAAAGTGATTTCTTCACAGGTCGTCAACCGCTGGGTGACGAAGCATGCCCGCCAGGTGACCGCCGAGGCCCGTCACCGCAAACGCCCGCTAAACCGTTGCCGGCAGATGGATGAGGCCTACATGCGCGTCAAGGGCAAATGGATCTATCTCTACCGAGCGGTCGACAAGTTCGGAAAGACGCTGGACTTCATACTGTCCAGACGTCGGAACAAGGCGGCAGCAATAGAATTCTTCGCGCGCGCCCCTGTAACGAACGGAATGTCGCGCAAAATCTTAATCGACAAGAGTGGCGCCAACACCGCCGGCATCAATGAAATCAATCGAATGTTGAAGAGCTTCGGCTGCCCGATCCCGATCGAGATGGTGGGGACCAAATACCTAAGTAACATCGTTGAGCTGGATTACCGATTTGTCAAACGCCGGATCCGTCCCATGCTCGGCTTCAAGTCCTTTGAAGCCGTCGCTTCGACGCTGGCAGGCATTGAGGCTGCCGGCATGATCCGCAAGGCTCAGTTCAGGGGTGAAGTCTGTCCATTTAAGCAGTTTGCGAACTTCGCCATCTGATCTGGGTATTGCAAAGACCGCTAATCGTCACCCGTAAATTCTTCCGACAGAACCAAGCCCAAACAGTTATGGACGATAAACCCAGCGACGCGGATTTCAAGGGAATGGCGGTCACGCTACTTATACAACATCAAACTTTAATATTTTGACAGTTTGCACACAGATCCCTTTGGTCTTGCGGGTGATGCCATCCCTGGGAGTCTTACCTACCTGCAGGAACCTTCAGATGCAGCGTGTTGATATCAAATGGCTATTCTCAGCACAGACCCTAATGTTCGCGCTCCGCAAACCGTTCGAGGAGGGCGACATTCATGCAAAGAATTTGCGCGTATCGGTGCGCTTTCTTCATTTGCATCGCCTTGGACGTGAAGATCGAAATTGCCGCAATCATGGCCTCGTCTTCACCGCAGTCCAGCGCTGTCTTTTCGAACGCCTCAGACAGGCTGTCGATTGCCCGGACTTCAGAGTGGACGGGGAGTGAAATTGCGTACCTTTGAGGTGCATTCTCAACCATTTGCGGAACTCCGAATTAAGTGAGGCTCAGTCCTTCCCGCTTCAACGTCGTGTCGTCCTGATCAGGTCTCCAAAAGACTTGCTTTCAGTCAGTCAGTCTGACCAGTCGTAGATAAGGACGCAGTGTCTTGAAGCCTTGCGGAAATTTTGCCATTGCTGCGTCGTCCGTGAGCTTGGGGGAAATGATGACTTCATGTCCTTTGGTCCAGTTCACAGGCGTGGATACGCCATATTTGTCGGTCAGTTGAAGGCTATCGATGCTGCGCAGGATTTCGGAAAAGTTCCGACCGGTGCTGGGCGGATAGGTTATTGAAAGGCGTATTCTTTTTGCAGGGTCGATTACAAACACCGTTCGGACCGTTACTGCCGGGTCGCATTCCGGATGGATCATGTTGTAAAGCTGGGAGACCTTCTGGTCGGCATCGGCCAGCATCGGGAAATTAACCGCGTATCCCTGCGTGGCTTCGATATCGCTTTCCCATTCCTGGTGAGACTCTACCGGATCAACTGAAATTCCTATCACCTTCACATTCCGGGCTTCCCACTGTTTCCGGAGGCGTGCAACTTCACCGAGCTCCGTAGTACAGACCGGCGTGAAGTCTTTCGGATGGCTAAACAGGACGCACCAGGAGTCTCCGAGCCATTCATGAAATCGGATTTTGCCATGGGTGCTCTCCTGCTCGAAATCAGGAGCCAGTTGTCCCAGCTGCAATGTCATTTCCCGCCTCCTTGCATCTTTTCAGCTACGTTCCCGGAAAAAAACACATGAAGCAAACGAAAATAATTGTTAGTTTATATAAGAAAATTTCATGTAAACTGACATGGGTATGTCGGGAATTTACGAAGCGTTGCGCCGAGGCCACTGATGGACATCAACGTCGCAAAGACTTTTCTTGAAATAGTAAAAACCGGTAGCTTCGGGGGAGCGGCTTCCAATCTCAACCTGACCCAGACAGCAGTCAGTGCGCGCATCCGTGCACTGGAAGACGTGTTGGAACGGCCCGTCTTCGTTCGCAACAAGGCAGGTGCCCGGCTTACTCCGGAAGGTGAAAGGTTTCTACGGTTTGCGACAAGCCTGGTGCAGGTCTGGGATCGCGCAAGACGTGCTGTTGCCTTGCCGCCCGGACATGACAACGTTGCCCTGGTCGGGGCCGAACTCAGCTTGTGGAATCCATTGCTAATGCACTGGCTTTTGTGGATGCGCCGCGAAGCACCGGGAGTTGCCATCAGTACAGTTATCGAGCGTTCCGAAACGCTGATGTCGCGCGTACAAGACGGCACGATCGATGTCGCGGTAATTTATGGAGCACCGCAACGGCCGGGAATCGTCACCGAGCTGCTATTTGAAGAAAAGCTCGTTCTTGTACAAACCGCGTCAGCCGGTGAGGCATTGGACCCGGGCTCACATGTGCTGGTCGATTGGGGAGGGGATTTTCTGGCCGGTTACAAGGCAGCCTTTCCGGACAACTCCAGCCCAGTGGTGACCATCGATTATGGCCCGCTGGCGCTCGAATACATGATCGCGGCGGGTGGCAGTGGCTATTTTCGGAAAGGCTTCGTACGGTCTCATCTGGAGTCGGGTCAGTTGCGGCTTGTATCCGATGCGCCGGAATTTCCCTATTCGGCATACCTGGTTCATTCGACCAAGTCCGACAAGGGAGTGATCGATCTTGTCCGGAGCGGTTTCAAGTTGGCGGCGGCACTCTCTGCATGACAAAATTAGCATGTGGGACTGGCCTGTGAGGAAGAAGGCGATATACACAAAACACTGGTTTGAAACAGAATAATTGCAACTAAAGTGATCTCAATTCGTGGGTCTTCCGTTTCGGAGTGCATTCATTGGCGGCACGAATTTCACAATGTCCGTTGTCGGAAGAACGATATCTACGAAGGCATCTGTCGGCTTGTTCAAGCGACTTTGCTTCTCCGGGTTTCTTGCTCAGTGCGGAAGCGGGAGAAGCACGTGATGTCATTGTTCCGCCGCCCAGCCGAGAAGGAGGGGCGACGGTCAAGTCCAGTTGCTGAATTGCCGGCTTCTTGAACCAGCGAATATCGGGGCACCAGCCAACCGGTTTTTGTGGTTTGGGGAGGCCCGAAGCTGGATGCGGTGGCCCTGCTATTCGGCAAACCCTTCCACGCGTCCTTTTTCCAGGATCGCTTCAAGAGAAGGTAGGGCCGCCATCACCTCAGCCGAAATATCGTCCGTTGCAGGAGCAGGACCTTCCCATCCCGGGTCTCCAGGTCGCCCCACGACGATCCTGCCAACCATCGCGGCCATTTCGTGAGGGATGCAGTAGTAGTCGTAGACACCAGGGGTCTCGAGGGCTACCTCGGCGCTTTCTCCGGGCAACAGAAACCCGGTGTCCCAAGGTGCGGCAGCCGCAGGTATTCGCCGCAAGCGATCGAACTTGGCAGGGTGGTAGCACGTGGCAGTGTGGCTGTTGCCCTTGTCCCTATTGACAAAGCGCACGATTGTGCCGGGCGCAACCGCAAGTCCGTTTGGCCCGAACCAGATACGCTCACCGCGCGCAGTTCCACGCATTTCGACCACTTCGACGGGTGCGGCTCGAAGCCCACGAGGGAGGAGGGGGGCGGCGACAAGGCCACCTCCCATTGCAAGAAATTGCCGTCGACGCATCATCATTCGGCAAGACGTCCTTTCGCGTCGACGTCATGATAAAGCACGACATGCGCGTGAGGTTTTTCCACGCCTGGATGTCCTGCGTTGTAATAGATGTCGACGCTGCTGACCGTGTGGGAGCCGATTGCCAGCTCATCATAGGCGGTCCCGTTCTGGAGCTCCTCGAGCGGCGTCATGTAAACCGTCGCCGACAGCTTGCCGTCATGATCGTACGCAAGGAAGGGGCCAGCCGGCAACGTCTGGGGGTCAACGAACAGCGTACCGAGACCCGGAATAAACGCGGGCAGAGGCAACGCATCGCTGACCTGAACATATGGTTCGCCCGGAGGCGCTGCCTTCAGGGCTTCTTCATCATGAGCGAGTGCAGAACCGGCCGCAAACAGCGATGCGGCAAGGACCAGGGATGGCAATAGTTTCATGAGATGTCCTTTCCATTTTTCCGAGGGCCTTTCGATGGCGCTCGAAACAATTGGATGCGGACTGACCAAAAATGTTCCCGGACGTCTTCGCAGCGGATACGGCACGATCTCATCTGGCTGCGGGAGTTGCGAGACAGCGTGGCCAGTGTTTCGCGGGAGTTCTCTTTCATTTCGATTGGATGGTCGAAACCGTGCTGTTGCCGGATCCAGTAGTGCAATGTGTTTTCAAGCCGGAAAAAGCATACGTCTCCGGGAACGCCGCCTCGTGTTGCCGCATCGAACGTTCAGATCGAGTCAATCCGGGCAGAAACGCACAATGAGGTTCCCCCGTTACCCGTTCGTATCGAGAAGGAAACGAGATGATCAATTACGCTGTTCTCTTATTCACGATCGCTACCCTCGGTGGCGTTTTTCTTGCTGCTCACGTCATGCGGGACAAGTTTGCGCCTTGGGCAGCTTCCCTCGTACATGCGGGTTTCGGAGCGTTGGGACTTTTCCTGCTGATTGCCGTATTTGTCCGGGAAGGGGCTTCACAGGTTCTCTTCGTCGGGTTTCTCATCCTGCTGGTAGCAGCGCTTGGCGGGTTCTTCCTCGCCTCGTTTCACCTTGGCAATCGTTTGCCACCCAAAGCTGTTGTCGTGATCCATGCCGGAGCCGCGGTGGCAGGGTTTCTAACCATTCTGTCGCAGGTGGTCTGAAGCCATGCGACATCCCCTCCATCCCGTTTTCGTACACTTTCCCGTCGCTTGTTGGTCTCTTGCCGTCGTCACCGATTTCGCCAGCCTGTGGCTGGGGCAATCAGCCTGGAGCTGGTCGGGAGGTTTGCTCGCCGTCGGTTGTGCAACGACCGTTGTCGCGATGCTGTCCGGTCTCTTGGAATTGGTGCGGATTCCCGAGGGTGCAGCCATGCGAGACGCATGGCTGCACATGGGAGCGATGCTGACAGCTTTCACATTTTTCGTTTCAGGGCTGATGCTGCGGCTGGATGATCTGCAAGCCATCGCGCCGAATGTGGTTTCGCTGGTGCTGGATGCCGGCGGAATAATCGCTCTGGCAATTGGCGGATGGTTTGGCGGCCGACTGGTTTACAGCCACGGGATCGGCGGGCACTAGCCTCGTTCAGGCACGCAGTCGGGTCGCGCGAGCTGCCCGATGAAAACCAACAGGTGCGCGTCGTGTGCGCCCAGCAGGAGTTCGATTTTGCTCAAGGCACCACCCAGCTCCACACGCTCAAGTGAGATTGCATCTGTATCGAAGAGGATCCGGACGCGGCTTGAGAACGCAAACCACACATTCCGTGCAAATGACAATATCGCTGAATTCATCGAAGACGGGGAACTGGAGGAACTGCGACTGGGAGTGGAAGACCGGATGAACGAGGTGTTGGACGCACTGGTGATCGACACCGAGAATGACCACAACGCGATGGACACCGCACGCCGTGTGGCGAAGTTGTTCGTTGACGAAGTGTTTGCCGGACGGTACCGGGTAGCCCCCTCTCTCACGAGCTTTCCCAACGTTGCGCGCTTGAACCAATTGATGATTGTAGGGCCGATCACTGTGCGGAGTGCCTGTTCGCACCATCTGTGCCCTATCCTTGGAAAGATCTGGTTCGGGGTTCTGCCCAACATAGACTCGGAACTGATTGGGCTGTCCAAATTTGCTCGCCTTTGCAACTGGATCATGAACCGGCCGCAGATTCAGGAAGAAGCAATGATGATGTTGGCGGACGAGCTTGAAAGGCGTCTTCGACCGGATGGCCTGGCGATCGTGATGCAGGCGGACCACTTTTGCATGCATTGGCGCGGGATAATGGACGAACAACCAGAGACGACCACATCGATCATGCGCGGCGCTTTTCTGGAGAGCGATACTCTTCGCCGAGAGTTTTTTGAGCTGAGAGGCCGGCGATCTCAGTGAACTGACACACCGGGGAACAACGACACTGTTGTGGATCATGGAAGCTCAATGACGGCAGAAACCAACTGTTTGCAACGGCGTCTCGGAGACCATTCAGGCGAGGAAACACTCAAACCATGGGAAACGGATATGAAAAAGGCAACACAAGAGGTTTATAGCTCGTGCTCAGATGAGATCTGCGACACCGAATTGGCGAAACTTGCAGCAAACGGAGATGGCGCATCTTTCGAGATGATCATGCGCAGGCATAACCAGCTCCTGTTTCGCACGGCGCGCGGCATTGTCCGAAGCGATGAAGAAGCAGAGGACGTCGCTCAAGAAGCCTGGATGCAATGTTGGCGGGCACTTTCTCGATTCCGCGCCGAAAGCAAGCTGTCCACCTGGCTTGTCCGTATCACGGTGAATGAAGCACTCGGTCGGTTGCGCCGAAAAAGCGCTCAAATTATTCCTCTGGAGGCAGCAATGGTCTCGTCCGATAACGACACCCGGTCGGCATTGACCCAGGACGCTGAAGGTGGACCGGAATTTTCAGTCCAGCGTTTGCAGGTCCGCGCGCTGCTGGAGGCAAGGATCGATCTGCTGCCGGAGGTTTTTCGGTGCGTCTTCATGCTGCGTGCCGTCGAGGAGATGAGCGTCGATGAAGTTGCTCAGGTACTGGACATCCCCGCAGCAACCGTGAGGACGCGATACTTCCGAGCCCGTGCCTTGCTGCGTAAAAGCCTGGCACAGGAGTTCGACGTTGCAGTTGGCGATGTCTTCAGCTTCGCGGGAGAGCGGTGCAACCGTATCGTTTCAAACGTCATGGCACGCGCGCTTGAAGTAGGGCTGTTGGAGGGCAAGTCCTGACGTTTGGAAGCTAAGCAAGTTGTAAGCAGGTTCGCGATTTTAACAGCGGTGAATTTTCGCGGAGAAAATCTCGAGATGGTGTCGCAAATCAGAACGTTTGAAGCTGAAAGATCGTACTTTGGTCACGGTGCCCGTTCACAAGGCGGATTTCCGTTTCGAGGGGAAACAGTATCCTCTGTTTAGTTGCAGTAGCCATCGACCGTAAAAACAGTGCGCTCCTCGAGAACGCGCCACTCGTAGCCTTCCAGCAGGAGATCCTGCTCGGTGCATTCCTTGAGCTCCCAATCGCCTTTCCATCGCACCTTCAGGAGACGGCTATCCGGCGAATAGAGAAGCTTCAACTGGTAATACTCTTCGCCGCCGTAGGGAAAGTCGAAGACCTGCCCGGTTTGCAAATCGACCACGAAGCCAATCCGGCAACTCGTTCCGCAACCAATCTCGATGAATGCATGATGCCCGGCGAAGTTCAAACCTTCGGCAACGCCGTTTCGGATCCGGGTTCGGAAAGTGCGGTAGTCCTTGTCCCTGCCGTTGAAGTCCGGAGACTGCGCAGAGCCTGTGAGATAACCGTCCGGCAGGTAGTCGGCGAATTTGAATTTCGACGTCATGTCGCCTGGCGCATACGTCGGCGCCGACTGAGCGACGGCCACATCCGTTGCGTCGCCCGGGAGATCCCGATTGATGCCTAGTTCGGCAATTTCGTAGTCGGGGATCCAGTACATGTCCGAGGGTAGGGTGGTTAGCATCCTTTGCGTGATCGCCCATGGGATTCCAAAGCGCTGGAACGCGTCCAGTTGTTTTGCGAGAACGAATTGCAGAGCCGATGCCGTTCCCCTGCCGCCGTCGTCCATCTGATGTACGCCGAGCCGCCCCTTGACCAAGCGATCATGGCCGGCGAAGAAAATCAGAGAGCAGGCCGCGGCGCAGGTATCGCCGTCAGCAATGTAGGTGCTGAGTTTTCTCTTCGAGATCTCGTCGGCCATCTCGATGGCGCTGACGACCACTCCACCCGGGCTATCGAGTTGCAAGCCAATGATGCCCGGGTTTTGTTTGAGGAATTCGAGGAAGCGCTCATCGCCGTCGAGCTGGATCGATCCTTCGATGCGGGCAAACTTGCCGCCAGTGATGAGCGAGATTTCCTGTGCATCCGCGCCTCGAAGTCCGGCGACGTTTAATGCCGTCATCGCGAGGAGCGCCATCAATGCTTGTCTGATCAATGTGGGGATCCTTGTGCTGAAATCACGGTCTGCCGGGGGCGAAAATCAGGAACAGTAAGAAGAGCAAGTTCACAAGCGGGACGAAGGACAGGAAGACGAAGAAGCGGGATTGCCCCATATCCTGGAGCCGCAAAATCTGAATACGGAACGAATAGAAACCGATCAGAACCACGGTTGCCAGGATAAGCAAAGCGATCACCGGATTTCCCGGAGGTGCTACCGCGCCGATGCCGCCGACAAAAATCGCGATGGCGCTGATGACCAGCAACCGCAGAAAGAATTCAGTGCGGCCGAGCTTGCCCGCTTTCGAGGTCAGGAGAAGCGCGACGAGCGTGAAGATAAGCGGACTTGTGATGATCAGGATCTGCCAAATAGAAATAACCACTTTATGCTCCCCAACGGCCTTATTGCATCAATACTTGCGGTAAAGTTATCACACAACCTCACACTCAACCGATTATGCCTCGAAGTCCCATATGAACAGAAGCCTCGTCCTAATCCTGATTGCCGCCATTGGTGCCGCCGCCTGGTTCGGATACAATGGAAACCGGTCTTCTGAGGCCGACGCCCGACGGCAGGCACTTAGGCAATCTGTTTGCCAAAGGTTGGCTGATATCCGGCAGGTATCCGAAGATGATGTCTCAGCTTGCTTGGCAGATCCAGGGGTCTACAAAGCGCAGCTGAACGCGGTGATGAGAAACCGGTTGCCTGCCATGCGGGAGCATCTGAATTCGAAAATCAAAAAGGTGAACGCCATGTTGGCCCACCTGGACATCGAGAAATTCAAGCAAATCGATAGCGCGATCTTCGCGGAAACGTACGACCCTTTCGCCTTTGACCCGGCAACCAATCGCAATGCGAAATTGGATCGAACGAGAGTGAAGATTCAAGGAATTCAAATAAGCGATTTCCAAGACCCGGACATGTCGACCAAGTTGCCGTCGCTTTCCTTCACGGATCCCGTCGCGTCGGATGGTTCCAGCACCTTCGGTATCGACATGAATCCCGCGATATACGAGACGATTTCATCGGTAGCGGAATTCGCTTGCCTCATCGTATCCGACTTGGACGGAGGATGCCTTGGTGAAATCTTCGTCGTAAACCGTGAGGACACTTTTGGAGATCAGCCATACATCGTCGGCCTGATGATGGATGAGTTTAAGGATGACCAGGCGATCGCATACTTCAGCGAATTCCTGATGCCGACATTCGAGGATGGCTCCGAAGACGCCGATGAAACCAAAATGGGTAGAACGCTTGGAGTCTTTCCGGCCGAATGATGGCGCGCCTATGAGCGGAAAACACCGTTCCGGATAAGGATTTCGCGAATTGTATCGTCCATGGGAGATGGCCGACCGCCTGCCATGATGTTCTGAATTATGGGGATGTGGGCGTCGAGCTGGCGCACCAAATTTACTCGCCAATTCTTGTCCTCGGCGCGGCCATGTGAGGAAAGTCGATTCATCGTCGCCATGCCGCGTGCGCCCTTTAGGCAAAATTGCACGATCTCATTTATGGCGCTGTCAGGAATGCGCGCTACGTCACCGCGCTGAAGTTGGCGCCCCCTAAATCATTCCTGGCAGCCACACCGCCAGTCCTGGTACGACTATTAGGAGGGCCATAAGCGCCAACAGCACGAAGAAATACGGTATGACCGCACGGGCGATCCTGCTTATCGTCTCGCCGGTGATCCCCTGGATGACGAAAAGATTGAAGCCAACCGGCGGTGTCAATTGCGCCATTTCGATCGTCACAACGAGGAAAATCCCGAACCAGAGCGGATCCCACCCGGCACTCACCACCGCGGGGAGTGTTATTGGAAGCGTCACAACGATCATCGACATGCCGTCGAGGATACAACCGAGGACGATATAAAGTGCCAGAAGCAATATGACCACACCATAGGGCCCGAGACTCGCGCCGTTGACCAACCCGACCACATAGGTCGGGATTCCGAGATAGTTAAAGGACACGGACAGAAACGCGCCACCGCTCGTGATAAGTGCCAACATGCTTGAGGTGCGTACTGTTGCAATCGCGGCGTCGTATAAAGCCTTGAAACTGAGATCGCGACCGAGGGCAGCCAGACCGATGGCGCCGACGACACCAATCGCAGCGGCTTCAGTGGGGCTAGCGAAACCACCATAGAGCCCACCGATTAGAAGAACGATCAGTGCGGAAATCGGGCCAAGCTTGCGAATGCTCTCGACCCGATCGTTCCAGGTAAAGACGTCGCCGCCCGCGTAACCTCTTTTGCGATAAAGCGTCAATGACATGGTCATCAACGAAAACCCCAGGGCAAGAACCAGTCCGGGGACGATGCCGGCGATGAAAAGCTTCAGGATCGAAACCTCGGCTAACATTCCATAGACAATCATGGGGAGGCTGGGTGGAATCAGGAAGCCGATGGTGCTGGCTCCGGCGAGCGAGCCGATAGAGAGCCCGCGGTCATAACCGCGCTTCTCGAGCTCATTCAGTGTAATCCGGCCAACTGTAGCCGTCGTGGCGGCGGAAGAGCCCGAGACCGCGGCAAAAAGAGTCGAGGCAATAATATTGATATGCAACAGCCTGCCCGGCAAGCGGGTCGTCCAGGGGGCCAGGCCGGTGAACATGTTATCCGAGATCCGAGTGCGAAACAGCACTTCGGCCATCAGGATGAACAAGGGCAACGCGAGAAGTTCGGTCGAGCTAATGGTGTTAAACAGGTTCTGTGCCAGAACCTTGTCTACAGGCAGAGTATGAAAGGACTCCAGCCCGAGGACACCTGTCGCCATCAATGCAAGGCCAATCCAGAGACCACCTGCGAGGAGAACCGCGAACAGAACGATGAGTGATGCAATAGCGATGCTCATTCACGCACCTTCGGCTTCGCCGGTTCCTTGCCCGCCACAAGCAGAAAGAACCTGACCGCAAAGGCGCAAGTGAAGAGCGCCATACCAAGAGCAACAAGGCCCTGCGGCAGTGCAAGTGGCAGAGAGAGTTCCCAAGATTTCGATCCGCGAGACAGGGACGTGAGACAGAGATTAGTCAATGCAATTGTCGCATAACTGCTGATCACCACCGCCAGGATCAATACGACACCTTCGAGTACTCGTGCGGGAAACCCATTGAGCAAACCTGACATCATAGCAACGCGGACATGGCTGTTGGCGCGCAGTGCCGGCGCCAGCCCAAGGTAGAACATCGCCGACATCATAAAGGCAGCCAACTCCCAACTGCCTGCCAACGAATGAGACAAGAGATTGCGCGACAGAAGTTCAGCCATTAACACCAGGAAGATAAGACAGAGCAGGATCGCGGAAAGGGCTTCCGCGGCTCCCGTGAGTAGGTTCACGCTGCGCTCTGCGGCATGAACAAATGTGCGTCGTGCCATCATTTCCGCCCGGAGAGATATGCGTCGAGTACTAGCCGAGCTTCGGGACCGCCGTTTTCAGCGAATGCTTCCCATTGTTTCTTCGCCGCCTCTTCCAGTGCGGACGAGAATGCATCACTCGGCGCCGACACCGTCATGCCATTCTCGCCCAGTGCCTTTAGACGTACGGTATCCTCGGTCTCGGCAACGGAACGGAATTCCTGCTGCATTCTCGCGGCGATGTCGGTTATGGACTTTTGGTCTTCGGGCGAAAGTGCGTTGAATGCATCAAGGTTCACGGCCACCACGGCGGTTGGGTTCACATAGCTGATCGTGTTCACGGCCCCCATGAATTCCCAGAACTTGCCGTCCACACCGGAGGTCGAGGAAGTTGCGATACCGTCAAGTCCACCCGAGGCAAGTGCAACGAGAGCGTCCGCCCAAGGCATCAGAACTGGTGCAGCCCCAACATCGGACAAGAAATCGGTGCTGGACTTGTTGGCGGTGCGGATCTTGAGCGCATCGAGATCGGCCACGTCGGCAACCGAATCCTTGGTGTAGAGTTGGGCTCCTGGCCAGAAGACCGAATAGAGAATTTTCTGGTTATTGCGCTCGGCAATCTTTTCGTAGGTTGGGCTGGCCAATTCATTCAGCCTGGCTGCATCCGCGAAACCGCGAGTCAGATAGGGCAGACCCTGAATTGCGAAAAACGGCTCGTCGCCCACGGCAGTATCCAGATGGTAGTGCGCTATCGGCACAATCCCGTCGCGCACCGCACCCTGCACCTCAGGTCCCTTGAGGCCCAACGATCCGCCGGCCATGACTTCGATCACGACTTCGCCGTTTGTCTCGGCTTTGACAGCGTCAGCAAATTTAATGGCGTTCTGTGTATCAAAGTTTCCAGCTGGGAAATTGACATGCATTTGCCAGATTGTTTCGGCCTGTGCGGCTGTTGTGCACAACAGGAATCCGGCGAATAAAGCTCTCATTGTCATTTCATGGCCCTTCCTTGGTGGGATTCACTCTTGATGGGTTCAGGTCTTGCGTCGCAGGTTTTTCCCTATGTCGGGGCAACTCTTGACCTTGTGGCTTCGGGCAATTCATAGCGCGTTGAAAAAGGCTTGCATGCGATCCATCGCGGCGTTTAGACGCTCCGTGCTTTCCGATCCGAAGCACACACGCAACCGTCCTTCACCTGAGGTGCCGTAGAAAGCTCCGGCTTCGACCACTACGTCAGCCTCGTCCAGAAGCTTGTCGGCGGCATCCTGGCTGCTCAGACCGGTGCCGGAGATGTCGGGGAAGGCGTAGATTGTACCTTGCGGCCGCGCGCAAACTACACCGGGCATCTGGTTGAGGCGCTCCACGACGAGATTACGCTTCCTTCGGTCGTCCTCAACCAGTTCTGCTAAGATCTCGTCTGGGCCAAGCAGTGCGGCACGTCCGCCATGCTGGATAAACGTATTCACGTGCGTCACTTCGGTAGCAACGATTTTGGCGATGGCATCAAGCAGGTGAGGAGCACTGGTCAGATAGCCCAGGCGCCATCCATCCATCGCATAAGCCTTGGTGAAGGCGTACATCGAGACCGTTCGCTCCAGCATGCCGGGCAACGAAGCGATGCTGACATGGGTGGCGTCATCGAACACGATCTGGTCGTAAACTTCGTCAGCAACAACGTAAAGATCATGTCGCCGAGCAATATCTGCCAGGCTCTCAAGTTCGTCCCGAGTGTAAACCCGCCCCGTCGGATTGCAGGGATTGACGATTACAATGGCCTTGGTCCGGCTCGTGACGGCCGCCTCGATGGCTTTTGGGTCGATCGAAAAGTCTGTGTCCGGACCCAGTTTCACAATGACCGGCCGGGCACCGGCCATCTCGATCTTGCCGAGATGCTGCGGGTAATAGGGTTCCAGAAGAATCACCTCGTCACCATCGTCGATCAAGGCCATGAAGGTCGCGAATGATGCCTGGGTCAGTCCGTTTGTGACGATAATGTCCTGAGGACTGACATCCAACGCGTTGTAGGAGCGCAACTTGCCGGCTATCGCGGCGCGAAATTCGGGAAGGCCGGCTAGGTCGCTGTAGTGCACTTCACCTGCACGTAATGCGTCGATTGTTGCGTCAACAATGTGGCGCGGTGTGGTCTGAAAAGGGCGGCCTAGTTCCAAGTGAATGAGGTCTCGCGCCGGATCAGAGAGACCTGCCGCTTTCGCGAACATCCCATAGCTCTTTTTTGAAGTCTGTGTCACGCGTCGGGCGAGTTCTAGCATATTGCCTCTTGTTGCTTAGGCAACAGGATCGTTGCCGGTCCGGTGAGGCTATGATAACCATCATTTGATCAAATGATCAAACTATAAATGGTGGAAAATATGACTAAGAGATGGGCCATCTCATCGGGATCGAAATTCGAGACGCTTGCGGGTTACAGCCGCGCCATCGTGGACGGGGAGTTCATTTTTGTTTCCGGGACTGTCGGATACGACTTCAAGACCGGAATAATCCCTGAAGGCAGCGAAGCGCAGACCCGCCAGGCGCTTGCCAATATTGCCGAAGCGTTGGCCAAAGCCGGTGCAACGTTAAAGGATATTGTGCGCGTTCGGGTCTTCCTTACCCGGCGCGAGGATATCATCCCCGTTTCTCATATTCTGGGCGCGACTTTCAGCGATCCACGGCCGACCAATACCACGGTGATTGTTACGCTTGCTGAAGAGGAGATGCGCGTGGAATTGGAAGTCACGGCACTGAAACGCTGATTACGGAACGCTGCTAGCTTTCGAGCTTGTCTAGCGCTGCTTGCATCTCTCGGCGAGTACTCCGGATGTCCGCTTCGATCGCGTTTGCTGCACGTTCCACTTCGCGGTTGTGAAAAGCGTCGACGATTTTTCGGTGCCCGGCGGTATAAACTTCGTGACCGCGTCGGCCATGTACCTGTTCCAGGTGATCCGACAGAAGACGCATATATGGGCCATATTGAAGCCATAGTGACTCGATCAGCGGCGGCAACACGGTTGAACCCGACGCCCTGTAGATAGCGAAATGAAACGCGCGATTGCTCAGCAGCATGTCGAAGATATCGCGTTGATTGCCGACCTCGGCATGAATACGAGCCAGCCGATCGATCTCCCCGATCGTGTCGGCGTCCGCGCGTTCCACCGCCAGCATCGTTGCCCGGCGTTCCAGCATAACGCGGGCTTCAGTGATGTCCTCGAGCCTATGTGGATCAACTGCCGGGACCCTGGCCGATCCACTGGTGCCGACATCGAGCGCTCCTTCCGCAACCAGCCGGCGCAAGGCTTCGCGTACCGGCATGTGAGAGGTGCTGAATGCCTGGGAGATTGCTCCGATCGTCAGAACCTGGCTGGGGTCGAAACGACCTACCGAAAGGGCATCACGCAAGTCGCGATAAACCGTTTCGCTTAAGGTAGTCCGGGAGGAAACCGGTTTGAGATGCGAAAGACTTGGTTTGGCGCTCATCTATGACCTTCACTCGGGAATCTGGGCTGTCGATAGAACATCGTCATGCGTGTTACGTCACATAGAGCACTTCGCCGACGGGCGCCATATCGGACAAGGTGACACCCACGGGAATAGGATTGGCATCATGACTCGGACCGCGACAAATACGCAGAACATCATACGCTTCTACCGGGCTTGTCATGTAAATTGGGCTTGATGATGTAGACGCCCACCGCTGGCTTTGATGTGGGAAGGTAGGATTTCCTCGATCCTACAGGAGGCGTCAATGTCTGAAGTACACACAATCGGTCTTGATCTTACGAAGTCTGTTTTCCAAGCCCACAGAGCTGATGAATCAGGCGCGGTTGTTTTCGCAAGCGACTGCGTCGGAAACAGGTTTTGGCTTTTTTCGCTGATCAGCCGGGCGTTGTCACGTTAACCGGCTTGCAGTTGGCAGGGTTTCGGTTGGGACGTAGATTTCGGCAATGCAGACATCAGATATCAGATATCAGTTTCAAGCGTCACCGTTTTGCGCCGCAAATTGTCGCTCACGCAGTTTGGCTTTACCTACGGTTCAATCTGAGCCTGCGTGAAGTTGAGGAAATGTTGCTTGAGCGTGGGATCGACGTTTCCTATGAGACAGTCCGTCGTTGGATCGCCAAATTCGGCCCCCAGATTGCACGAAATCTGCGAAAACGGCAGTCCCACCCTAGCGATGTTTGGTATCTGGACGAGGTCGTCGTGAAATGCGCTGGAGAAAAGTTCTGGCTCTGGCGCGCGGTCGATCAGCATGGCACCGTCCTTGAGGAAATATTACAGAAGCGCCGCGACAAAAGGGCTGCCAGGCACCTCCTGCTCCGATTGATGAAACAGCAGGGATGCCTGCCAAAGCGTATCGTCACCGACAAGCTTCGTTCCTATGGAGCGACACGACGCCAAGTCATTCCGGCAGTCGAGCATCGATCACACAAGGGTCTCAACAATCGCGCTGAGAACTCGCATCTGCCTTTGCAAAAACGAGAACGGGTTATGCAGGGATTTCGGTCGCCGGGCGGATTGCTAGGTTTCCTGTCTGTCTTCTCCGCGGTTCGAAGTCTCTTCGTTCCACCTCGCTCGAAATCCTCAGCCCTCACCGTCCATCTGCATCACATTGGCGCCATCGCACATTGGAAAGCCGTTGCAGACGTGACCGATTGATCAACGAGTGCCTGCCCAATATCACCCCAACGGATTTCATCTGACAACACCGCGCAGCCGTCAACAGAAAGAGCGCCCGATCGATTTTTTAGCTGTCCCAATATGCTGTTTCATCGAGGGTTTTTGTCGTTTCATCGATCCAAACTTGCAGTGTGTTCGACCGAAATGAAATGGATTGCGCATTGAGGCTTCGCATAACCGACCCACGCCTATGCGACTGAATTTTGCTTCCGGAGTTCCTTTAAATGATGTGCCGCATGCTGTCCGCTCGCCGTTTCCACAATCGCGACAAGCACACAGGCTGGGTTCGAGCCCATTCCGCCAAGCACGGATTGCTGGTCTCTACATCCGCGTTTGCTCTCATGTATACAATTCCTGGCCATGCCAATGACTGTACCTATCCGGTGCCCGAAACGGCGAACTGCACTATAGCAGCAGGGACCACAAGCGGTGTCTCTATCGTGCAATGGGGCTTTGCGACCGGCGGCTCGATGACACTCGAAAACGACGCGGCGCTCTCGCAGAACACTGACGCGGCGAGTTATAGTGAATACAGCAATTCCCTGTTCCTCGACTTCTTTGGCTTAAACGGCACAACCAGTGAAGGTGTCGATGCTGATGATGGGCCGTCATTAACAGTCACCAACAATGGTGACATCACAGCGACAGGAACTGCGTCACAGCAAGACACGATCACTGAAATCACGCCGGTTGACATCAATAGCACCGGCGGTAGCGGAGCGGAGCCGGACGACAACGCCACCGGAGGTTCGGGCGGCGACGGCGGCACTGTGACTATCACAAACAATGCCAGCATCATAATCGACGCTTCCGCGACGCAGGACGTCGATTCGCAACTTCGCGGCATTCGCGCGCGCAGCAACGGCGGCAACGGTGGCGACGAAAATCCAAGCTTTGTATTTGGTGATCAGTACGGCGGTCCGGCAGGTGACGGCAACACGGTCTCGGTGACAAATTCGGCGAGCGGGACCATCGCACTCGGCAGCGATGGCGTGCCCGTGTCCGGCGCAAACCTGGGCCGTGCCATTGAAGCCATAAGCGAAGGCGGCACCGGTGGCGACGACAACGGCCCGGGAGGTCAGGGCGGATCAGTCACCATAACCAACCACGGCACCGTCAACGTCTTTTACAGCGAGCGTGCAACCGGCTCCTACGGCGTTGCCGGCCTTTATGCCCGCAGCGAGGGGGGCAGCGGAACGGCGTCAGAGGATGATAGCGACAATGGTGGTGCAGGCGCGTCCTCCGGATCGGTCAGTGTCTCCAGCGACGGTTCGGTCCGTGTGGATACCTCGGTCACGGCAAATCCGATCCAGGGCGAGTCGGCGGCGATCCTTTCCGTTTCGCTCGGGGGCACTGGAGGAACTTCGTCCGACAAGTCCACGGGCGGCACCGGTGGCGCGGCCGGAACGGTTACCGCCAATCCCTCAGGCACGATCGTGACCAATGGCGACGGTGTCGCGGGGTTGATTGCTCGTTCCCAAGGTGGCGCGGGTGGTAACGGCAACGGCAATACAGACTCGACCGGTGGGCGCGGCGGTGCCGGCGGTGACATCCAGGTGAATCTTGGCGGCTCGGTCACGACTTCGGGAGATGAAGCCTATGGCGTCATGGGCCAATCCATCGGCGCGCTCGGCGGTGGCAATGCCGGGACCGGCGGTCTTGGGGGCAACGGAGGCTACCTCGGCTTTTATAGCACTTCGGGGTCGGTGACCACGACCGGCGACTTTGCCTCCGGCATCACTCTGCACTCAGTGGGCGGCGGCGGCGGGACAGGCGATAATTTCACGGGCGTGCTGGCAGGTTCCGGCGGAAACGGAGGCAACGGTGGTGATGCCGGAAAGGTGGAAATCACATCCGGCACCGCAGTCACCACGAGCGGTGACTACGCGGCGGGCATCATCGCACAGTCGATTGGCGGGTCCGGCGGTACGGGCGGAATTGGCGCGGGGCTCTTCCTGGGGCTCGGCGGTGACGGCGGTGCCGGCGGTTCGGCTGGAGAGGCGATTGTCAACAACACGGGCGTAATCGTGACCGAGGGCTATGGCTCCAACGGCATCATCGTCCAGTCGTTGAGCGGTGGCGGCGGCGTGGCTGGCGTCAACGGAGGCGTATTGTCCATTGGCGGCCAGGCAGGTGCCGGCTCCGGTGGCGAGCGCGCTTACACCACGAACAATGGCAATGTGACGACCAGCGGAGATGCGTCCGTGGGGATCGCTGTCCAGTCCATCGGCGGTGGCGGCGGCTCGGCGGCCGGTAGCGCGGGGATTTTTGTCGTCGGCGGTTCAGGGTCCGCAGGCGGCAATGGAGGCGAGGTTGAGGTCTATCATGTCGGCGGCGCGATAAACACCTCAGGCGAGTTCTCTCATGGCATCACGGCGCAATCCATCGGCGGCGGCGGCGGTAACGGCGGCAACGTGTTCGACCTGTCGGTCGGTAATCTTGGCCGGGGCGGTGTTGGCGGCTCAGGCAGTGTCGCCGGCGATGGCGGGTCGGCGTGTATCACCAATTTCTACGACACATCATTCGGCTGCTCGAATGCCCCGAGCGATGACAACTCGAAGGCACCGGTGAAGGGTTTGGCCAGTATCCTGACGACAGGAGACTTTGCAGTGGGCGCCATGGCTCAATCCATCGGTGGTGGCGGCGGTAACGGTGGCACGGCAACGGGCGTCGGCCTTGTTACCGTCGCCAATATCCAGTTGGGTGCTTCTGGGAGCGCAGGCGGCAACGGCGGTGAAACGAAGCTCTCATTCAATGGGTTTGCTGTCGAAACGCGAGGAAACAACGCCACAGGCTTGCTCAACCAGTCTATCGGTGGCGGTGGCGGCAACGGAGGCAATGCGGTTGCAATTGACGTCCTTTCTCTTCTTCCGGTGCAGGTAGGCGGCAACTCTGGCGTCGGCGGATCCGGAGGCAACGCGACTACCAGCCTCAAAGACACTTTTGTCGCCACCCGCGGAGCCAATGCGGCAGCCATTGTCAACCAGTCAATTGGTGGCGGAGGCGGAACCGGGGGATCTGCGTCGGGATATGATGGCAGCGTCGGGATCAGCATCGAGACCGCCGTTGGCGGCAGCGGTGGACCCGGCGGTGACGGCGGCACTTCCGAGGTCCGGTTGGAAGAGGCGATTGTCATCGCCACCGGCATCAATCAAGGGGCGAACGGACTGGTCCTCAATGCTTCCGCAACGGACTCGCATGGTGTGATCGCACAATCCATCGGCGGCGGCGGCGGCACCGGCGGCACTGCGACCGCGGATGCCTTTACCCTGGCCGCCCCCACCGGTGAAGACATTTCCTTCGCCGTTACGATTTCCACCGCGGTCGGCGGATCGGGCGGCGTGGGCGGCAACGGCGACTATGTAGGCGTCGGCCTCACCGGCCTGAATGAACCATCGCAGATTACTACAGGCGGTGACGGCTCCTTCGGCATCCTGGCGCAGTCTATCGGCGGCGGAGGGGGCGATGGCGGCGGCTCGTCCTCCCTCGCAGACACAATCGGCGATGCCGATACGATTTCGGTCGATGTCTCTACCAGTATCGGTGGCACCGGCGGGTCCGGCGGGAATTCCGATGTGGTTATCGTCGGCATCGATACAGGCTCCAGCGTCCAAACCTATGGAGACCACGCCAACGCAATCGTTGCACAAACCATTAGTGGTGGCGGCGGCAACGGCGGTGTCGGCAGTTCCAGCAGCAACAAAATCGGTGGCGGCTTCAATGCCACGGTGAATATCGGTCTTGGCGGCACAGGTGGAACGTCAGGTTCCAACCATAATGCCACCGTCGAGTTGGACACAGGGTCTACCGTTGCAACCTACGGCGCAAACTCACATGGGGTGGTGGCGCAGGCGATCACTGGCGGTGGCGGCACCAGCCAGGGGGGGAACATCGGTCTGTCGGCCTCCGGGGAGACCGGCGGTGACGACGACGACGACTCGTCGGATCTTTCAGCCTCCGTCACCGTCAACGTGGGGAGCACCGGAGGCAGCAGCACGACCGCAGGAACTGCCGAAGTTACCGCCCTGGGTTGGGTTTCTACAACTGGAGGCGATTCCGACGGTATCGTTATTCAATCCATCGGCGGTTCTGGTGGCATTGGTGGCTCGGCCGGTAGCGACGCCGGCGATGATGGTGACGGGGACGAAAACGACGGCGGATTCCAGGGCGGCGACGAAGAGACAAGCTACACGCTCACGGCTTCCGTCGGCGGCACAGGCGGCACAGGGGGGAATGGCGGCGGCGCCGTCCTTTCCTTCGGTGGCAACGTAACCACCAAGGGCGATTGGGCCGATGGTATCGTGATGCAATCCATTGGTGGCGGTGGCGGTACGGCCGGGACTGCCGTCGCCGCCGGCAGCGAAGCCACCGCCTCTCTCGATCTCGCTGTGGGCGGTACGGGCGGCTCAGGCGGAAACGGCGGTGAAGTTTCGGTAACCCTCACAGACACGGCTGCTTCGGTCGCGACAATGGGCTATGGCGCACACGCCATGCTCCTCCAAAGCATTGGCGGTGGGGGTGGTCACGGCGCGGACGGTTCCGATTCTGCCGATGCCCAGATTGCGGTCGGTGGCGGTATCGGTGGTAGCGGAGGTGCGACCGGCAACGGCGGCGCGGTATCTGTAAGTGGCGATTGGCTGTCGGCCAGCACGCAGGGCGATGATGCGTTTGCTCTTTTCGCCCAATCCATTGGCGGTGGCGGCGGCACCGGTGGCGCCGGCAGCAGCGAAGCGTCGGACAACGACGATAGCCACGATCTTAGGCTGTCCTTGGGTGGCGACGGCGGAGGCAGCGGCAATGGCGGCACGGTCACTATCGACACCGGCGTAACCATTAAAACTATTGGCGACCGCGCCTACGGCATCCTGGCTCAATCCATTGGCGGTGGTGGTGGCGTATCGGGCAGTGCTGACGGCGGCAGTATCAGTAGCCTGTCTCTCAACGGCACTGATGGCACGACCGGCAATGGCGCGGAGGTGTCGGTGACCCTGGACTCGGGATCCACAGTTACCACCACAGGGCGCGGAGCGCATGCCGTCATCGCACAGTCGATTGGCGGTGGTGGCGGCTTGATGGGTGATATCAGCGGGGCGTTCAACAACGACTCAATCGGAGTAAGAGACGGCGATGGTACCGGTGGCACTATCTATGTGGACGTCGATGCGGACATCACCACATCCGGCGACGGCGCCTTCGGAATTCTGGCGCAGTCCGTCGGTGGCGGTGGCGGTCTCGCCGGAGACAGCAACGGTGTTTACGCCGGCAGTAGCGCGACTTCGCCTGCGGGTGGCGACGGCACCGGCAGCGGCGGAGCCGTTACAGTCGTCCAGTCCGGTACCATATCGGCGGGCGGTGAAGGCTCGATCGGCATTTACGCCCAAAGCGCGGGTTATGCGAACACGCAGGCCATCAATGTTACGACAAACGGAACCGTAACGGGGGGAACCGGATCGAACGGCACGGCGGTCCTCACATCGGGGGGCACGACGGACAACACGGTTGAAGTGACGGAAGGTGCGCTCGTTCTTGCCGGCACCGGAGGCGACGCAATTCGACATGAAACACTCGATGACGAAGGCGTCTCTGGAGAGAGTACCCTGCTGGTGGACAACAGCGGTGTCATCGACGGATCCATCAGACTCCACGCGGATGGCGACCCGGTGGCGGGTCTGATCCAGAACAACACCGGTGGCACGCTTCGGGGCGCTACTGTCTATACCGGTACGTTGACCAACTCCGGGACGGTGGCAATCGGCGATCGGGGTAATAAAGGCACCACACGGCTCTCGGGCGATTTCACACAAAGCGAGAACGGGATCTTGCAGGTTGGCGTTGATTTTTCTGGCGCGCGGAGCGACCTGTTTTCGATTGAAGGAAATGCGACGTTTTCTGGACAACTGTCGGTGGATGCCGGCACACTTGCGCCTAATGTTGAGCTCGAAGTCGTGAATGTCGTTGGCGCTCTCAACGGATCGCTGGAAGCCGCCGACACCGCCGCCGTCGACTACAGTCTCCGCACTGAAGGCGGCTCCGTGAAGGTATCTGTGGCGGACACCCGGTTTGAAAGTGCGTTCAGTGTGTTCAACCGAAATCAACGAAACATGGGGGCTCACCTGGATGCGATCTTCGACGCCGGGAGTGGTCCTTATGGAGGGTTGCTCGCAGATTTGGATCGCTTGTCGAAAAGCGATACCAGCGGTCAGTCTTTTGCAAAAGCTCTGTCCGCTCTTGCACCTGGAGGCTCGCAGGCAGCCGCCGCAGCACAGGCTCAACTGGCCTCGGGTCGCCTCGGTAAAGTTTTGAGCTGCCCGGTGTTTGCCGGGGACACGGCAATCCTTGAGGAAGAAGCCTGTATCTGGAGCAAAGTCGGCGCCGCAGCTGTCACACAAGGCGGCAGCCCTGGCTATGATGGCAACGTCTACGGTCTGGCCGCCGGAGCTCAATTCGAGGTGCGCCCCGATTGGTTCGTTGGTTTTGCCGCAGGCTACGAGAACGCCTCCTATGACAGCAATGACGGCTTGTCCAACGTGGAAGGCGACACCGGCTTCGTCGCAGCGGCATTGAAACGGCAATGGGAAGGATGGCTGCTGGCGGGCGCGGTGTCGGCTGGCTATGGCACCTTCAACACAACTCGCCTGATCGACCTGCCCAGCTTCAGGGGAACAGCAAACGGCGATATGGATGTGACAACTGTGGCCGGCCGCATCCGGGCCGCCTACACCTTCGGCAATGAAACGGGTTATGTGCGTCCCTTCGTGGACCTCGACGTGATCAACACCTACACCAGCGGCTATGACGAGCGCGGGGCGGGAATCTATAACCTCCGGGTCGACAGTGAGAGCCAGACTACGTTCGTGGCGACACCGGCACTGGAACTGGGTGCACGTCTTGCGCTCCAGGAGGGCTGGGTCGCCCGCGGCTTTGTGCGGGGGGGCGTAAGCTTTTCCTCCGAGGACAACTGGACCACCTCGGCCGCACTCATTGAAGCGCCTGTGGGTTCCGGTACTTTCGAAGGCTCTCTTGCACTTGCAGATGTCGCTGGCCGAGTGGCAACCGGCGCGCAATTTACCCACACCTCCGGTTTCGATCTGACCGCGGAATACGAAGGTGCGTTCGGCAACGACTATTCAAGCCACAGTGGCGCGCTCAAGTTTTCCTTCAGGTTCTAGTTTGTTCGAGGCCCTTGTCGGGGATCTGGCTAACGCCCGAAAACGGTGCTTTCTCGCCAGTAAATTCATATAAACCGATTTAGTGGTTTCGGTTTTCAGCGGGAACACTGCAGGAGTGGGAAAAGGGTCATGTCGCAAAGTTTTTCTGGGTTTCTTGCCCGTGCTGGTACTACTGCCGTTTCCCAAGGGATCAAAGGCGATTTGTGGCAAATCGCTGAGGGTGAGTGGTGACACGATCTACGTAATGCACATCTTCGTCTGGGCTCAATGGCTATTTGGGGTTCCGGCGACCGCTCTGGCGGTGCTCTACATCGACCTTACAGCAGTATGGGTGCTGTCACTGCTGCTCTGGGAAGAACAGGTGAAGTTCCCGGCCTCTCCGGCTCATCAAGGGAGACTGGAAAGATGGAGGAACTCCGGATTGATACTGCTTGCGCGCGCATCATGGGAAATAACGCAAACATCATGTGAACCGGTGTGATTGTATTGATGCGTGGTTGCTTTCCGGAATTCTAGAAACGTACAATTGCCAACTCCAAAGCCGAGTGGACGAAAGGAACTGTCGCAAACGCAGTGGCCTATAGTACCGCGACCTCGAGGAAATCCTTGCCGACCACCGAGTGACTGTCGATCATGCAACGTTCAATCGCCCGGTCCGGCAATCATTCCGATGCGTAGCAGACCGCCTGGAGCTTGTTTCCATCGGGGTCGCGAACGTAGGCCGCGTAGTAATTCGGGCCGTAGTGCGGCCGCGGTCCGGGGTCTCCCTCGCTCCTGCCACCCCATTTCAGTGCTTGTTCATGGAAAGTATGAACCTGAGCCCTGGTATCGGCGACAAAAGCAACATGTGTTCCATTGCCCCACGTCGCTGGGAGACCGTTCTCCGGTGTATAGATATAGATCGTTGGCATTCGCTCATCGCGTTCGTACGCTAGAGGCTTTTCCGGCGGCTTCGGCAATCTTGAAAATCCGATTGCTCCCAACACGGCATCGTAGAATTTTGTGGACCGATCCTTGTCGTTCGTTCCCAATGTGATGTGGCTAATGACGGACACTAGGTATGGTCTCCCTCGTTTGTTTGGTAGCAAATGGAGCGGTGGCTCGGTTGGTCTGGTCGGGTCCGATTCATTAGCATATTCGCGGCGTGCAGAGGGCAGGTTTCGGGATGAGTTTGACCACGAAGTCGATCTCTTCATGAACTCGGCTTCATGTCGCTCTCAAAGACCGGCATCTGTCATTTTTTTTAATTCCTCCATAAGTGTCTATTCTTGTGCTCCCGCACTTTTCCCTTGTTCCCGCAAGATCGTGAAGACGCCGCTGGCGACGATGATCGCCGCGCCGAGGATCGTCATTGTGTCCAGACTTTCTCGCCAGATGAGCCAGCCAAAAAGCGTAGCCCAGAGAAGACCGGTATAATCGAGCGGTGCAACGAGGACCGCCGGAGCCTGGCGAAAGGCCTGTGTCATCATCGTCATGCCCGCCGTACCGAAGAAGGCAAGCGCCATGAAGAGCCAGACATCTTCAGCGCGAACCGGGACCCAGACGAACGGAGCGATGAGCGAGCTGACAAGCGCCCCCGACCCTGTCAGGTAAAGCAGAAGTGTCCACACATTCTCTCTTGGATCGACCCAGCGGGCGCTGAGCATAAGCACCGCATAGACAAGAGCCGTAGCTACAGGCAGCAGGGTGATCAATTGAAATGTTGCCCCACCCGGTCGGACGATGATGAGCACTCCAACGAAACCGAACAGGACAACAAGCCAGCGTGACCTGCCAACCTTTTCCCCCAGAAAAAGGGCCGAGATCAGCGTAATAAAGAAAGGGGCGATAAAGATCAGCGCCGTGGCCTCCGCCAGACCGAGATGCTTGAAGCTTGTGAAGAACATCATCGTAGCACCGACCCAGAGTGCGCCGCGCAGCAGGTGCGCAGCAGGTCGATGCGAGCGCAAGACCGAGGGGCCGCCCAACAAAAGGGACAGGGCCAGGGTGAACGGCAACGCGATGACATTCCGCAGAAACAGGATCTGGAGGGGCGAATAGCCTGCAGTCAAGGTCTTCGCCAAAGCATCATTGGCGCTCAGGCAGGCAACACCGACACACATCAGGATGATACCTCCTGCATCGGTTCGAGGCGATCGGAAAGTCCCGATCTTCATGAGGAACTCCCAGACATCTATTGTCACTTGACGAAAAAGGCACGGTACGATTTCGCACTAGAAAATCGAGGGCGTGAAGGCGATCAGGAAATACACAGCGATGAGGACCAACAGATAAGGCACGACGGCGCGCGCAATCTTTTCAATCGGGATGTTCGCGGTCGTCGATGCAACAAACAGATTCACCGCGACCGGGGGCGTCACCATCCCGATCGCTAGCCCAACGACAATGATGATCCCGAAATGTACGGTGTCGATACCCAGTTGAGTGGCTAGGGGCAGAAGCATGGGCGTCAGAATGATCAGAGCACTGGCGGTTTCCAGGATGACGCCCGTGACGAGAATCAGCAGCATGATCAAGAAAAGCAAAACGTAGAAATTGTCAGACAGGTCCAGTGCCAAGGAGGCGATTGTATCGGGGACTTGCCAGCTTGCCAGGATCCAGCTCAAGACAGACGAGGCGGATATGACAAACATGATGACAGCGGTGGTCACGCCGGCGCGCAGGACGATCATGTAAAAGCTACGCAGAGTTAGATCCCGATAGATGAAGGATGAAACGAAGATCGCATAGTTCACCGCCACGACGGCAGCCTCGCTGGGCGTGAAGATGCCAGAGAAGATCCCGCCGAGAATGATCAGCGGTGCCATTAGGCCCCAACTTGCGGACACGAGCGTGCGGCCTATAGTCGAAAGAGAAAGTTCGGCGCCACGGGGATAGGCGCGTCTGTGTCCCTGAAAAAGCGCAACGACAATCAGCCCCGCGCCCATTGCCAATCCGGGCAAAAAACCGTTGAAGAAGAGTTTCGCGACGGACTCCTGTGCGATCACAGCGTAAATGATGATCGGAACCGATGGGGGGATGACCACACCAATTGTGCCTGAAGCAGCGATCAGCGATGCTGCCGATGCAGGGTCGTACCCCTTACGCTTGAGTTCCGGTACAAGGCTTGCTCCCACCGCAGCCGTTGTGGCAGCTCCTGAACCGGAGATCGCGGCAAAGAAAATACCCGCCAAAACCGAGACCACCGACAGCCCACCCTTGACGAAGCCGAAGAGGCTGTCGGCAAAGGCCACCAGGCGGCGCGAAATCTCGCCCTGCGCCATGATGTCCCCAGTCAGGATGAACATTGGAACAGCGACGAGCGCGAAGCTGTTGATGCCGGAGAACATTTGTTGAGGCACCACCATCAACGGCACATTACCCGCGTACAGCGTGGCCGATGCCGCCGCACCGATGACGATGGCAATAGGCAGACCCATAATCAGAAACAGAACAAATAGGAGGGCGAGCAGAAAGATCATTCCATCGCCTCCGGGGCGGCGTGCCTGCGTGTTTCGCCGCCCCTCAGAAGGCGGAACAGGTCAAGAGCAGACAGTGCCGCCATGAGAACGGCACAGACCGGCATGACAGCATAGACCAGGCCCATGGATATCCGCAGGGACGGTGATTTCTGGAAACTTTGGAGGCCCATGTAATGCCACCCAACCATCGCCAACATGACAAGGAAGGCGATAACTACGAGCAAACCAGTACAGGTGACCGCCCGGCGCAGACCGGACGGAAGACTGTCACAGAGCAAAGTGACTGCGATATGGCGGCCCTGCTGATAGGCTAGAGCCGCACCCAGGAAGGTAATCCAGATCAACAGGAAACGCGCGACTTCCTCGGTCCAACTTACGGATGTGAAAAATACGCGGGAAACGATTTGCACGCTTATCACACCGATTAGTGCAATCATTCCCGCGAACACAACAGGACCAAGCACCGCGCCGATCACCCTGTCGATCTGCTTCAGCAGTCTGAACATGATTACCGAAGCTCTTCCTGAATGCGTCCCAGATAACCGCGGAACGCCTCGCCATATTTCTCGTAGACTGGGGCTACCTTTTCGGAAAACGCAGTCAAGTCTACGTCGTCAACGATCTCCATACCGGCTTCACTCAGGGCTTGAAGCTGCCTTTGCTCCATATTTGCGTTGAGCCCGCGCTCGAACTCTGCGGCCTGCTGGGCCGCCTCCGCCACAATCTTCTGCTCCTCCGGTGACAGTCTCTGCCAGACAGGCATTCCAATCACGAAAACTGCGGGTGCATAAGTGTGGCGGGTCATTGTCATGTGCGTCTGGGTCTCGTTAAGCTTGAACGAATGCACAACTCCAACCGGGTTTTCCTGTCCGTCGATCGTACCCTGCTGCATGGCTGTAAGAGCTTCGGTCCATGCCATGGGGATGGCATCGGCACCCAGTTCACGGAACGTGTCAATGTAGACCGGGTTCTCCATGACACGGATTTTCAGCCCCACGACGTCGTCTGGACTTTTTATTGGGCGAACCGAATTGGTTAGGTTGCGAAATCCGCGTTCGGCGTAGGCGAGTCCCTTGAGATTCACCTCCGAAAGTCGCTCCAGCAATTCCTGTCCGATCGGCCCGTCCAGAACCTCGTAGGCGGTTTCAGCGGAGGGAAAGAGGAACGGCAGCTCGAACACCGCCATTTCTTCAAGAAAATTCGACACCGGGCCGTTGGTTATCACGCCCATGTCTACCGTTCCGATCTGCATACCTTCCAACAGAGTGCGCTCGTCACCTAACGAGGCGTTGGGAAAGATCTTGACGGAAATCGCGCCGTCAGAACGTTCCGCCACCAGTTCCTGAAAGCGTGTGGCGGCGGCATGAAAGCCATCCTGCTCATTCACCACGTGCGCCAGGCGCAAATTAACAGGTTCGATATCTGCAAGCGCCGGAGACACCAGTCCAAAGACAACAGCCCCTGCAACAGCAAGCATCGAGCGTCGGAAAATAGTCATGAACTCCTCCATTTTTCATGAGCGGCCACAAGACAATGAATGGATATGCGCCGCGAGGGCTCCTCCTGCCCTAGTTACAAGCGTATGCAAGAAATCGGGACTTCTTCTTGCTTTTTCTCCGCTTTATCGCTTGAATTCGGCATGAAGTAGCGAAGAACTGACGTATTGGGAGATGTGTTATGCACGAGATTGATGAGGTTGATCGACGAATTCTGCGGGTGATGCAATCAGACGGATCGCTCTCGGTGACTGAGGTCGCAGACCGCGTCGGACTTTCTCAATCCCCATGTTCACGACGTGTCTCCAGGCTCGTGGAAAACGGCATCATTCTGGGTAGAACGGTTGTCCTCGACCGAAAGAAGCTGGGCTTTAATGCGATCATTCTCGTGCGGATCAAACTGACATCACATGGCCGGAAGTCCTTCGAGGAATTCCAGAAAACCGTGCTGCGAATCCCCGAAGTTCAGGTCGTCCAGCTGATGCTTGGTGAGTATGACTTCAATGTGCGCGTAGTCGTGCGAGACATGGACCACTTTCACGCGCTTCTGCGAGATCAGCTAGTTCTGTTGCCTGGAGTTCAGGAGCTTCAGAGCTCCGTTCTCCTCGATGAGCTGAAATACACAACACAACTTCCATTATGAGAATTTGCTCCCTGAGAAGGGGCTGAAGTGGTCCCAAGTTCCGGACAGGTTGGTAAGGTGTATCCCAATGATTTGAAGGGATACGAGAATGGCGAAAAGCCGGAACTTTTCGGACGCGTTTGAGGCTTAGCGCGGTGACAAGAAGATCCTGGAGATCGCAGCCAAGTATCAGGTACACCCGAAACAGGTGAGCACGTGGAAACGTCAGGCTGTCGAAGGCATGGCGGATGTGTTCGCCCGCGGAGGCAACTCCGAGGGATCGACGGAAGCGGAGGTCAAGGAATTGCACGTCAAGATTGGGAGGCTGACCGTCGAGAACGATTTTTTAGCGCAAGGGCTCAAGAAGTGAGCCCGGCAAAGAAAAAAGCGATGATCCTCCGGGACCATCCGGCTCTGAGCATCAGTCAGCACTGCAAAATGGTGAAGCTGAGCCGGTCGGCGTTCTACTCCATGCCAGTCGGGGTCAGCGCGGCAACGCTGGAGTTGATGAAGGCCATCGACCGAGCCTTCACCAAATATCCGTTCTTCGGAAGACGGCAGATCGCTGCCTACCTCGGCCGGGACGGTATCGTGGTCGGCCGCCATCGGGTTCGCCGTCTGATGGCGAAGATGGGACTGGAAGCAATCTACAAACGGCCGAGAACCAGCTAGCCGCATCCGCAGCAAAAGGTTTATCCCTATCTGCTGCAGGGCATGACTATCAAAAGGCCAAACCAGGTTTGGTGTTCGGACATCACGTTCATTCCTGTGAAACACGGTTTTCTGTATCTGGTTGTGATTATGGATTGGGCGACACGGAAAGTGCTGAGCTGGCGGCTGCCGAACACGATGCACGCAGACGTCTGCGTTGAAGCCTTGAACGTGGCCATCGTCCGGTTCGGACCGCCGGAGATCATGAATACCGACCAGGGATCACAGTTCACCGGGTCGACCTGGATCAGCACGCTGACCGCAGCTGGCATACGCATCTCGATGGATGAGCGCGGCCGGTGCATGAACAACATCTTCATCGAAGGGCTGTGGCTATCCTTGAAGCAGGAAGCGGTTTATCTGGAAGACCTGACCGACGGCTACAAGGCACATCGCGTTATCCGGGACTGGATGATCTTCTACAACACCGACCGGCCTCATTCAGCCCTTGAGCACAAATCTCCCAAAGAGGCATATTGGGCTGACAGGAACCTGAAATTGGCGGCATGAAAACCAACCCGGATACACCTTAATTTAGCCGCTGACCTGTCCAGAAAACCGGGACCACTTCAATCGGGCGAGACGCGCAACGCTGCCCAGCGACCCAGACCGCATCAACCGTATGATCATTCCTTATATTGAAAACAGCGCCTGCAAATGGGTTTGCGCCTGAAGACCAGATGGTTTGGAGCCAAGGCCTGATGTGCGGCTGCAGTCATTCGAGGACTTGACGAAGGCATGTTCGCTTGCAAAATGTGCGGCTTCACTGTCTTTTCAAGACGAGATGAGAGCACGGTTTCCTAAGGAAAATCGCATTTCCGAACCACTCGGCAGAAAAGCCTCCCTAGAGGCAGTTTGAGAGCGTACGTTAGCGGTATGTACCAGACAGCACACGTCAAGGACCCTGCAGAGCAGGCGCGCCTTCAACCATGGGTGCAAATGGAATGCTATCAGCTTAGCCACTCCCGCCAGGTTTCGCAAGTTGAGTGTTTGGAGCTGGGAAGTCAGAAGATTTGCCGGGAGCGCCAGGATGCCTCAATCCAGAAGTTGGGAATTGCCCCAGCAGACTTCTGCACCCTTTCCATTTCGAGGTGCGGGCCGGCTGTTCGCTTTTCAGAACAGCAATGTGAAACCGGTGATACAGTCTATTTCATGCCGGGTAATGTCGAATTCGACGTTTATGTGCCAGCAGGTGTCGAGACGATCTATGTGGGTTTCAACCAGGATGAATTCCTACAAGGAATCCGAGCCCTTAATCCGGCACTGTGGGAGGTCCCGCCGCAGGATGTAGTGCCGTTGGCGACCGGCTGCCATCATACCTTCAGGGAAACGATTGACCACTGTTTGACAGCGGCACGTGATGCACGCCAACGAGGCCAAATGCTGCATATGCCCGTTCTGCGTAGCCTTTTGGTAGAATCGGTTTCGTTGATCGCCGCAGCTACGCCCCGTGGGCGCATGCCCTCATACTCGAACCGTAGACGTGCCCTGCGGATCGGGCGCGCGGCCCGGCGTTTTGCTGAAGACCAGATTATGGCTGACGAACTGCCGACTGTAACAGATATCTGCAAGGAGCTCAGGGTATCTGAGCGGACCCTGCAATATTCCTTTCGCGAGTATATCGGCCTGTCGCCGATTGCCTATCTGCGCGCCTTGCGGTTGAACCGTGTGCGGGCAGAGTTGGCGAACGCTGACCCGCAAAGCACTACCGTAACTCAAGTTGCCATGCGGTACGGCTTTGTGCATCTGGGTCGCTTTGCTGGGGACTACAAGCGTATGTTCGGCGTTACACCTTCTGAAACCTTCAATTCTTGACACTATTGTCTGTTCCGTCAACGGTGCCGACCTCGCCCCTCATTGCGGAAATCGGATAGCCCGCCGAGTCTCATACACTTACTCTATGCAGTCAGCTATCATTATGGAAGCGCCTACTTTTATGCGGATGACCCGATGCAGGAAACTTTGGGGTCTTCACGCGCACCTTTAGGACTTGGCTTTGTTTGAGCATTTGCAATTACGGCACCTGCGAAGCAGTGGGTATTCCGTACGACACTTAGATTTAGCATCGTGGACGTTTGTTCTTTTTGTATCTGGTGCACCCATGCCTGCTATTGCTCAGGCGATAGCCGGGGCGAACGGCACCGACGGGACGTCAGTCGGCCTCAATGACACCGTCGTGCGCACCAGCACGACGACCGGTCTCAATGGCAGCGTGACGGATTTGACCACTCTGTCCGGGATCAACAACGGAGACCAGATTCGGGTCAGCGTGAATGGTGCTTTCGTTGCCAATGTCTCGGTCAATACCGGCGATACACTCCAAAGCCTTGCGGCAAAGCTTACCGCGCTAAACGGCGTCCAGGCTACAGCGACGGCCACCGGCACAAATGACACGATCAGCATCACGCCGGAGGACGTCAACACGCGCATTCAACTCGCCAATGTGACCGGTACCCCTGTGTCGGCCACGGGCGTCACAATCCCCGGGTTTCCAGGAACGATTACCGCCAATACGACGCCGGGCGGGGATGGTACCGATGGTGGTGCCGCGCAGTATTCCGGCCCGGTGATCGCGGTGTTCGGCGCCACCAGCTACACTGGCGGCGCGGGCGGTGCCGGGGGGACCACCGCCTACAACCTGGCTGCGACCGATGGCGGTGACGCTGGCGATGGCGGTGACGGCTTTCTGATCAATTCAGCAATTACACGCGCTGAACTCTCGAGCAATGCGACGACGATCACCGGCGGAAATGGCGGCGCCGGTGGCGCCGGGAGCGGTGGCGGCAATAACGGGACGGATGGCGCCGGCGGTATAGGCATCCATTTAGTGGGCGCGGGGCTAGGGGCTGTAGAGATCGTAAATCGCGGCACCATTTCCGGCGGGCTGAGCGGCGACGGCGCCACCCGAAACTACGCCATTATGATGGAAAATGCGGGCAACACGTTACAGATGCTGACCGGCAGCAGCCTGGTTGGCGATGTGAATCTGGGGACGTCGAACGGTACGCTTGTGCTTGACGGACACGGAACGGAAGACGCCAATTTCACAGGTGTCGGCACACTCACGGCGAATGACGCTTCGACTTGGACGCTGACCGGCAACATCAACCCGAATGTCGGCGGCATCAATGTCAACACGGTGGGCAGCAGCACCCTGACCGTCGCTGGCACGTTGAGCGGCACGGCGCTGACGAAAACCGGCGACGGTCGCCTTGTCATCAACGGCACCGCCGGCACCGTCAACTTCAACGGCGGCACGCTGAGCGGCTCAGGCACTGTCGGCAATCTGACCGCCAATACCGGCAGCACGGTTGCGCCGGGCAATTCCATCGGCACGCTGAACGTTGCGGGCAATGCCGGGTTTGCCAATGGCTCGGTATATGCCGTTGAGGTAGACAAAAACGGCAATGCCGACAGGCTGGCGGCCACGGGCACTGTGACCATTGACAATGGGGCAACCGTCACCGTCACAGCAGAAAACGGCACTGATGAGGGCTCTAATTATGCCGCTTCCACTGTCTACACAATAATCACTGCGGGCACAGGAGTGACTGGCACATTTGGCTCCGTCAGCGAAAACTTCGCCTTCCTTGATGCTGCGCTTGGGTATACTGCCAACAGTGTTACGCTGACGCTTACTCGCAATGCTTCGGGCTTTGCCTCGGCAGCCAGAACGGCAAACCAACGCGCCACGGGCAACGGTCTGAGTAGACTCAACCCGGGAAACTCCGTTTACGATTCAGTTGTGGTACTCAACCAAGCCGATGCCAGACCTGCCTTTGATAGCCTGTCCGGCGAGATACATGCTTCCGCGGCCGGACTGTTTCTTCGTGAGAGCCGTTCAGTCCATGCCGCTGCAAACAACCGTTTGAGCCAACTCCCTGGAGGCCTGCCAATTGAAAATGACCCAACATCCAGGGCGACGGAGCAGGCTGGCGGTCCGGGGGCTGCTGTATGGGGCCACGCCCATGGCTATTGGGCCAGGTCTGGCGGCAATGGCAATGCCGCCACCATGACCTATAACGCTGGAGGCTTTCTAACAGGGGCGGATGGTGAGATAGCCCCAAATTGGAACGGTGGGCTAATAGCCGGTTATGGCGTAACCAGTTTTAATGTCGGGGCACGCAATTCTTCCGGCGAAGCCCAAAGCTATACATTCGGCGCTTATGCCGGCGGCCCGCTCGGAAGCCTCGATCTGCGCATGGGTGGCAGTTACACATTTCATGATATTTCGGTCAGCCGCACCACTAATGCGGGGGCGCTACGCGACACTCTGAGCGCAGACTATTCGGCTTCAACCACACAGTTCTTTGGCGAAGCAGGCCAGACCGTGGATACAACTGCAGCACGTTTCGAACCCACCGTTGGGTTTGCGCTCCTCCAACAACGCACCTCAGCGTTCACCGAGACCGGCGGCAATGCGGCGCTTTCGGGAACTGCGGCATCACAGACTCTTGGGGTTACGACCTTGGGGCTTCGCGCCGAACGGCAGCTGGCCGCCGACAGCCGTTACAATGCCACACTTGGGGGCTCGGTTGCCTGGTCCCATATCATTGGCGATCCCGAGCCGGCCGCTACTATGCGCTTTGCGTCGGGCAGCGACTTCACAGTTACAGGAGTGCCACTTGATCGCGATGTCGCACTCGTCGAAGCTGGGCTTAAGCTCGACTTTTTAAACGGCGCCAACCTCAATCTCAATTACCAGGCTGAGCTGGGTACCAATACGCAGGTTCATGGTGCGGCCGCCAGGTTTTCGCTTGTGTTCTGATTCTCGACCGCGCCGAATACCTGCGCAGGAACATCCCTCGGTATTTTGCTGAAGATCGACCAAATCGGACGCGGACCGTCAGCTGAAGTTCTAGGCTTCAGACTCATAACCAGTAGCATACGGTTGCCGCGAGGCAGAGGGACGACAGAAAGTTTCTGGCGTTGCGATCATAGCGTGTGACGATCCCGCGGAACTCTTTGAGCCTGCCGAACATCCTCTCGATGACGTTTTTGTCCTTGTAAAGGTATGGCGAGAAACAATTTTTCCATTTCCGCGTTTTGCGGGGTGGTATGTTTGGCAGTGAGCCACGCGCTTCGACGGTTCGGCGGATACTCTCACTGTTGTAACCTTTGTCTCCATGCAGAACGCCATTTGCCGGCACGAATCGCAAGAGTGCCTCTGCTCCGGTGAAATCCAATACGTTGGCTCCCGTCAGGTGGAAAGGCGATTGGCCGTCCCCTGTTGTCGCTCAGGGCGTGGATTTTGGTTCCCGGACCACCACGAGCTCGGCCCAGGGCATGGGCTTAAGCCCCCCTTTGCCGCCATGGGCAACCCGATGCGCCCGAACGGCTGTACTGTCGATCATCACTTCCAGAAAAGGACCGCCGGTTTGGGACAGTGTGTCGAAGAGCCCTGTCCAGACGCCTTTCTCCGACCAGCGAACTGATGTGCTCCCGTTAAACACCCCCGATATGGGTTAGAGTTTTCCGCGACGATTTTCCTTGCTGCGAAGGAGCGGAATTGATGAAGGCATCGAAGTTTTCGGGGATCAGAGCAAATCCGTTTAGGCTGTCTCCGGTCACGCCCCAGGTACGACTGACACCGATGCCTGCAAGGATTTCCGCGAGATAGTCGGCACATGTAAAACTACTCATCACTGTTCTTCAAGTTGGGCATCCATGTTTGTTGGATTTTCGAATGGACGATCGCAGGACTTTAACCTGTTTTCTAGCTACCACAGCTGTGAGCTGTGGAGCTTTACGAAGTCACCTATCGAGTCCAATTTTTTGCAAGTTTGCAATGCGCAATTTAGAGTCTATAGCTCCAATTCAGTTCATGAATTGTTTGTGAAATTTCCCTTTGAACGGGAGGCTTCATATTCGTCCAATTGTTCGCCCGACAGAAAGCCATAGTGGAAATGATATGCGTTGAGTTCGCACTCTCTGTATTGATTGAGCTGTTCTAGATCCTCGACGCGGTTACGATATCTTGAGATCTCTTCATTCCGGCCCTTGATCAGAACGTAGGCGAGGCCGACAACAATAAACAATCCGGTTAGTGTCACTTCCATCGAGTACAGCTCCTGATGGTCGATACGAAGAGTTTTAACCGTTTCGCCGGAAGTTGAGTAGCCCTCAATCATGTCGAATTCCTGATATTCGCTTGGACCTTCTCTTACTGGCAAGATGGTGATGATCTCTATGTTGGCGATCCAGTTTATGTTGCATTCATCAAGGTAGCAGGTGACCTCTCATAAATTAACTCGGTAACCTCATGAACGCACTTGTTCCAAGGCTTGGCCCTCAAGGCCATGTCGAACCCAATAGGCACCCTTCTATCGGTGTTCAGATTCTGAACACCTGAGGCGTACCTCTGTAAGCGGCGGCTGTCCCCC